>NZ_CP060092.1:3638928-4242500 GCF_014217335.1 Teredinibacter purpureus
ATTGAACATAAAGTGATGACCCTTAAATGGGGCAACGCACTTAACGAGACACTTTATGGCGATAAGGTTCTACGCCTAGAAAATTTCTCATCATTCAATCAACATATCAACCAAATCCTCGGCGGCGCTAAACGTACTGCAACCCTTTACACCACTCAACTTTATCCCAATCTATGGGCAACACCCACCATTGTCTCGGCGTTTTCTAACCTCGCGCGACGTAGCCAACATTCCAAAATTCGTATTCTAGTACTAGACCCAACCACGCTGTATAGAGGTAACCACCCGCTACTTCTGCTCAGCCAACGATTAAGTTCGCGTTCGGAAATTAAAGTGGCCAACAAAGATAATGATCGCACAGTGCACGCGTTCATTATTGTGGACGATCGCAAGTTGGTTTATTTTAATAACGAAGAAGAATTGGCAGGCTTTGCCAATTACTGTGCGCCAGCTGAATGCAGAGCACTTAATGAGAAATTTAATACGTTATGGAATTACAGCAGTCATACGGATACGAATTTGAGCCAGCTGCTTATCTAGCCTTAGGGTAGTTCAACACCAACGAAGGCACCGTCAAAAATTACGGGGTATTTTTTTAAGCAGTCCAATTGGCTGGCTAACGGCCCCTCAGCTCGACCACTCTCCAACTGAAACTCTATACCGTGAGCACGACATCGAATTTTTCCGCTGGGCAGTAACTGTGCATGCGTTAAAGGTACGTCCATGTGAGGGCAACGGTTCTCAAGAATAAAAGGCTTTCCATCCTGCTGAACCAACAACAACTCTAAACGATCAACAGAAAACGCTTTCTGGTAACCATCGTGCAATCGGCTTAGCTGCTCTAAAGGATAAAAAGCCATTTCGCTCTCATCATTACCTCAAAGGCATAAAGAGTTAACGCTAGATTAAAGCGTTAACTTACGGATACTAGCATTAATAAACGCTTGCTTTAAATCGTCGAAGGTATGCACCGCAGGAAATTGAGGGAACTCGTCAATAACATTTTGTGGCGCACTAAATAATATACCCGCATCGGCTTCAGCCAACATCGTAGTATCATTGTAGGAATCACCCGCCGCTATCGTGCGATAATAAATTGACTTGAAGGCACAAATTGACTGGCGCTTCGGGTTGGCCTGACGAAGATTATAATCGATCACTTTGCCATTATCGTCCACGGTTAACTTATGGCAAAACAAGGTGGGATACCCTAACTGCGCCATTAAGGGGCCCGCAAACTCATAAAAAGTATCCGATAAAATAACTACCTGAAAGCGCTCTCTAAGCCAATTTAAAAACTCAGCGGCGCCCGGTAAGGGGCTAAGCGTAGAAATCACTTCCTGAATTTCGTTCAAACCCAAACCCGCTTTATCAAGCTCTTTCAAACGCATAGTCATGAGTTCATCGTAATCTGGAATATCGCGGGTAGTGGCCTTGAGGGCTTCAATACCGGTTTTTTCGGCAAATGCAATCCAGATCTCTGGAATAAGTACACCTTCAAGGTCGAGACAAGCTAGTTCCACAATCAGCTCCTTTAGCTAATAATTGGCTAATATTAACGTACCATATTGACGTTATTGGGGTAATTTGAGGCGCAAATCTACATTACTTACAGCGAATTACAAGGAGTATAAGCATATTGTGCATGATTATTTTTAATCATTTTACGGCTCTGGTATTCTTGCCCGCTTCGCTGGACTCCATAGTTGAATCTCAACCATAAAACATTTGCTGAACACAGGCTGTGTAGATAATGAACAAAACTGTAAACCTAGTCGATATCGACGCCCAACTCCAACAATCAACCCCGCAAGAGGTGCTCGAATACGCGCTAGCGCAACATGATAACTTGGCCATCTCTTTCAGCGGCGCTGAAGATATTGTACTAATTGACATGGCCACGCGTATCAAGCCTAACGTTGAAGTCTTTTGCCTCGATACCGGCCGCCTACATGCAGAGACCTATCAATTTATGGAGCGTGTACGCAAACATTACGCGATTAAAATGGATATCCTGTTCCCTAACGCTGACTCAGTACAAAAGCTCGTCGCCAGTAAAGGGTTGTTCAGCTTCTATGACGATGATCACAAAGAATGCTGTGGTATTCGTAAGGTAGGCCCATTACGAGCCAAGCTTTTAGAGCTCGACGCATGGGTTACCGGACAACGTAAAGACCAAAGCCCCGGAACACGAGCATCCATACCTGTCATCCAAAACGATAAGGTATTTGCTCGCCCCAATGAGCAACTAACCAAGTTTAACCCGCTAGTCAATTGGACATCCCAGCAAGTTTGGGACTATATTCGCGCCAACGACGTTCCTTATAACGCGTTACATGACGCAGGTTATGTTTCTATCGGCTGTGAACCCTGCACCCGCCCTGTTGGGCCGGGCCAACACGAGCGTGAAGGTCGCTGGTGGTGGGAAGAATCAACCAAGAAAGAATGTGGCTTACATTCAACCAATAGCGCAAAACCTTAACACCTCTGGCAACGCACTCCAGTAGAGCAGAAATAACTATGAAAATTACACTCGTTAAGAAAATTCTCGCCGACGGTTCACCCTGCCGAAAATGCGGGGACGTGTTAGATAAGCTTGAATCTAGCGGCCAAATATCGCGTATTGACGCTATAGCCGTGGCCGATGAACGCGACCCCTTGAGCGAAGGTATTACACTGGCTAAGCAATACGATGTTAATCGGGCTCCATTCTTCATTGTCGAAGAGGAAGGTAAAAAACCCATGATATATACCGTGTACATGAAATTTGTAAAAGAAGTGCTTAACCAGAAAACAGAAGAAAGTGAAGAGCTAAAAGAGATTATGGACAACAATGATGATTTAGATTTTCTATAACAACGTCTAAATTTTTATGGTATAGAACTGCGTTTATACGTAAAAAAGGCCGGAGCGTTAAACCGCTCCGGCCTTTTTGTTTGGACAACTAACGAACAACCGAACGCTATCTTTTAGTATTCAGGCAGCGCCACATGAGAGAACAGCTCTTCAAGCTCAACTTTAGAGTGGCGGTTAAATGCCTCGCTCACCAATTCTTTCGTTAAATGGGGCGCGAACTCCTCAATAAACTCGTACATAAAGCCTCTCAAGAAGGTTCCCCTACGAAACCCTATTTTCGTTGTACTTGAACGGAATAAATGGCTAGCGTCTAGCGCAACCAAGTCACTATCTTCCTCTGGGTTGTAGGCCATTTTTGCCACAATCCCAATACCCAAGCCAAGTCGAACATAGGTTTTGATCACGTCTGCATCTGCCGCGGTAAATACGACGCGAGGTGCAAGCCCTCGCTCCATAAAGGCCTCGTCGAGTTTAGAGCGTCCAGTAAACCCGAAGACATAAGTCACTATGGGATGTTTTGCGACATCCTCTAACGTTAGCGAGGAAATCTGGCAAAGTGGGTGATTTTTAGGCACCAAAATGCATCTATTCCAGCGATAACAAGGCAACATAATAAGATCGCTAAACAATTCTAAGGCTTCAGTTGCAATCGCAAAGTCTACGGACCCGTCAGCAGCCATTTCTGAAATTTGCATCGGAGTACCCTGATGCATATGCAGAGAAACATCGGGGTATTTATCAATAAACTTCGAAATAACATTAGGCAAGGCATAGCGCGCTTGCGTATGTGTTGTAGCAATCGACAAACTACCCTTACGCTCATTGCTAAATTCTTGCGCAACCTGCTTTATGCTTTCGACTTTCCGTAGGATTTCACCCGATGTGCGCAGAATAGCCTCGCCTGCGGGTGTGATTCTGGTTAGATGCTTACCACTACGAGAAAATATCTCGACGCCTAATTCATCCTCCAATAACCGTATCTGCTTACTAATCCCTGGTTGTGATGTGTATAGACTCTGGGCGGTCGCCGATACATTGAGCTCGTGATGAGCTACTTCCCAGATATACCGCAGCTGCTGCAGTTTCATATGCCCTCCAATTGGCGGCAGAACTTTAAGGTGAAGAGTCGCCAGAAAAGAGTGCTTTATATCAAAAAGCACCCAAAACGTTAATTCATTATAAAAATAGAAGAAAATATTATTTTGAAGAATAGTTATAAATACGTATATTTGCCACCCGTATTTGTAATTTAGCCAATAGCTGAGCGTTTTTCCGACAAAATGATAGATTTAGTATTTTATATAGTCGCTGGCGCCGGTGTTGGGCTTGCGGTTGGCCTCACTGGCGTAGGAGGAGGTTCATTAATGACCCCTCTACTCATTCTGTGGGGCGTGCCCGAAAAAATAGCCATAGGAACCGATCTACTCTATGCCGCTGCGACAAAGGCAAGCGCAATGCGCTCGCACAACAAGCAAGGTACGGTGCGCTGGAAGCTCGTTATCACCCTCGCTGCAGGGAGCATTCCAGCATCATTAGTTACCACGCTCATTATTCGTTTTGCTATCCCGGAAGATCTAGATTACGGCCCGCTATTAACTCATAGCCTGGGTTTTATGTTAATCCTTACGGCTTTCGTTGTCTTTTTTAAGAGTAGACTTCAAAAAGGCCACTCAGCTAACGATAGCGCAGGCGGCTGGTTTCATCGAAACGCCACTCCCGTAACTTTTTTTGCTGGAATTCTGTTGGGCACGTTCGTCACCTTATCATCTGTCGGCGCCGGCGCCTTTTGCGCAGCACTTTTGTTAGTGCTCTACCCTCGGCTACCCGCACTTCAAGTTGTTGGTACCGATATCGCACACGCCGTTCCCCTCACCCTCATTGCTGGGCTCGGACATCTCTGGAACAACAACGTAGATTTTCAGCTCCTTTTCGGCTTATTAATAGGCTCCTTACCTGCCGTACACCTTGGCAGCAAGCTTGCGGTAAAGGTGCCCAACTCAATATTACAGCCCATACTCGCCAGCATATTGCTGATTATTGGCGTTAAGTTTGCGTTCTTTGCCGGGGCTCATTAATACTCTAATCCACATCATTGGCAATACCATGCGGAACATGCCCCGTCGCCACGTGGTCACGTGCAGACTGGCAGTGCGCAGGCTGATCGTCAAAAAAAACGTCTGCCCCGTACGCCTTTAAAAACTCGCCTTTACTCAGCCCACCTAAAAACAAAGATTCGTCGATTCGAATATTCCACGCCCTCAATGTACGGATTACCCGCTCGTGAGCAGGCGCAGATCGCGCTGTTACAAGTGCCGTTCGAATAGGGCACTCTCGGCCTTTAAACTCATTCTGCAAACTATGCAGTGCAGCCAAGAACAACTTAAAAGGCCCTCCACTCAAAGGCGTTTTGGCCGCCTCTCGCTCACTCTTCGCAAACGCATCTAAACCCTGCCGCTTATAGACTTGCTCTGCCTCGTCCGAAAAAAGCACCGCATCACCATCAAAAGCAAACCTCAACTGCTCCAAACCCGACGTTTTTTTAGACGATGTTAACAATGTAGCGGCCGCAACACCGTGCTCTATAGCATGGCGTACGTCTTGTGCGTCTGTAGACAAAAACAAATGTCCACTGAATGGCGCAATGTACCGATAAGGGCTTTCTCCCCCCGTAAATGCTGCTCGTGTAATATTCAAACCATAATGATTGATTGAATTGAACACACGCAGTCCCGTATCGGCACTATTACGGGAAAGCAAAATAACCTCTACACGAGGAGCGCCCTCTAACTGCTCATTAATACGCAGCATTTTTTCTACCATTGGAAAAGCATCGCCTGGCGGTAACACAACATCTTCATGCGCAATTTGATACTTCGAATACGCTTCCAACCCTTCACTTTCAAAAACTTGATGACTTTCATCCAGATCGAATAAAGCCCTCGAGGAAATGGCTATTACAAGCTTTTCTGATTGTTTATCCGTCATATGGTCTACCCTAAGTCATCCGTGCAGCTCTATAAACCAATAAAAGCATCGCGCCGACATTACATTATGATGATTTACATCCCCAAGAGCTCATCTTTGTGTGGAAACAACCCAAAGACTCCACCCGTATGGACAAATACAATATTTTTCATAGAGTGGAAAACGCCCTGTTTAATCTCGTTAATCAAACCATAAAAAGCTTTTCCAGTATAAACTGGGTCGAGAACCACCCCCTCCTCTCTAGCAAGCCACTGGATGGTTTCATAAAGCGCCTTGTAACCACGAGCATATCCAGGACCGATATACCCATCCAACGTGTGAACATTCAAACTGTCAGGCAGCTCGGAAATCAAAGACGCATTAAATTGCGCTCCCCAGCGTTTCCCCCATCGGCGAACATCAAGCCTCACTTTTTCCAAAAAATAGGCTTCAGAATCACACACCGCTACGCCAAAAACAGGGACATTTGAATGGCACAAATGAAACCCCAGTGTTAGCCCGGCTTGCGTTCCGCCAGAGCCTGTCGCCACCACTATGGCATCAGGCTTTACGCTGCTATTCTCAAAATCCGCTAGCAACTCCTGAGCAGCGTTCAAATATCCCCACAAACCCACTTCGTCGCTCGCACCCATAGGAATAATATACGCCTTACGCCCAAGCCCTTCATAATGCATTCGCCAGTGTTCAAAAATAGACTCTATACCACCAACGAAGGCTTTATCATCGTATATCGATACCTCAGCGCCTGCCAAATGATCGAGCAACAAATTACCATCGATACTCGCGCTAGGATCCCCCCGCAATATTAGGTGGGCCTTTAAACCCATGCGAGCAGCGACCAACGCCGTTGTTCGACAGTGATTAGATTGCACACCCCCACATGTAATAAGCGTGTCACAACCCTCTGACAGCGCTTGAGCCACAACGAACTCCAACTTACGTAACTTGTTACCTGTATCGGCCGAGCCTGTACGATCATCTTGCTTTATCCAGATACGAGGCCCCCCGATAGCGCGTGAAATACGATCCAACGGACGAAATGGGGTAGGCAGTTGAGCCAAGGAGACTCTAGGGGGGGTATAGGGCAGCATGAGAACAAAGCTACCGTGAAAGTGATTGAAGGTAAAGAGGGAAACAAACAAGAGAAATCAGGGGCCGGCGCAATATTGAATAGACAGCCCCTGATAAAAGATCAGCCAAGACTAGATAGACTTAATCGTGCCCTTCGGCAAAACGGCGTGAACCGATACTTTTTGAAACTTAAGGTCTACATTATTGGTGGCATTAATGGTTACGTAATGCTCATCCACTTCTATAATTTTACCCAGCATACCACTGGTTAAAACTACCTCATCACCTTTACCCAAACTCTCGACAAGTGACGTATGTTCCTTCTGTCGCTTACGCTGTGGGCGAATAATCACAAAGTACATAAACAGGAACAAGCCACCCAGCAACACAAAATTCATAAAACCTGCGTTAGGCGCGGCTGCACCCTCAGTTTGCGCTACGGCATCTGCAATAAAAAATCCCATGGAAAAATTAACCTCATTTGACGCTTATAGAATAATTGATGAGCTAAAAAACCATCAATTGAATTAAGAAAGAAGGCGGGTAACTCTACAAGAAGTTGGCATATAGTCAAGAGCAACCTGCTCCGAGACACAAGGGAGGTTAGAGGCAGTACAGATAAAGGAGCCCCCCGTCGTAATGAAGCGGGGCTCCTAATTCAGGAAGAACACGGCAGCATTGGCTGTATTCTTATCGATATAAGGTCTCTAGGGTATAAAACCACTCTACTACAGTGCTTAGGGCCTAGAGAACCGTCTATACGTAGTCTCTGAACAGCTTCCTAAACGTACTAGGAGACAAGCCAGTCCAACGCTTGAAGGCGTTAGTAAAACTCGTACGATCAGAAAAATCCAACGATGCCGAAATACTATCGATGCTCAGATGCTGCTTAATCAAGTAGTCGATCGAGTAATGGAATCTTACTTGGTCTCTCAGGTCTGCGAAGCTAACATCTTGCTGCTGCAAGCGTCGCTGCAAGGTCCTCTTTGACAAGTTTAATTCTTCCGCAATATGGCCAATACTTAAAGGCGCCCTACTTATTCGACGCTCCAATACCTCTACCACACGTGCGGGAACGCCAAACACTTCAGGCAACCGAGCCTGCTCCAAGTATTCGTCGAGAGTTTTTACAGATCCGAGGGCAAACATCGCCTGATCGGTGAGTTTACGTTGGGCTTGCGCTAATTGTTGGTCGGTCATAAAGGCCACTCCTTCTGCCAATAGCTCTAAAAAAGCTGCATCCTCAGAACTGTATCCTTCACTAGAATAATTTCCAGCATTCTCACGAACCCCTAAGCTTTGTGTTTTTAGAAAACACAACACCGCTTGCTCAGCATGAGTAGAATTAACTACAGTGCCCAAGTACGCATCTACTTGCGTATTATTATACGCCATAGATAGGGATTCCACACGGTGATCAGGTACTTTTGGACAGATATAAGTCTCATTTTTTGCTATTACATCTTCACAAAAAGTACCATTTAGCGATAAATGCTGGCCTACGAAAAAATTTTCGTCATTTCCCGCGCACGCAACAACCTCGTATACCTGCGAGGAAACGGGACGCGTAACCAAACCAATCTCTACGTTAAATCGCTTAATTCCAGCTTGTAAAAATAAACACACGGCTCGATTATAAGATTCTACATTATGGCTATTCGCTAGTACTCGATATAAAAATGTTACTCCGTCAGAAGCTGTATTCATATCGTATTGATTTAAGTCGAGCGGCGTCCCTGGCAGGCTCTGATGGAAACTACTGCTTGATAAAAGCTTCAAATCACTCACCCTATTGTGTTGTTAAATTTCTTTATAATTTTTTGTTATTAAAATAACTACTGATAGTTAGATTTTCTAAGCTTTGATACATCGTCTTACGGCTCAGGCAATCGTCGAACCTCATACCACTGTAAAAAATACCACTATTCCAATCAATTTTCGTTGGATTTATTTACACATCCAAACTATGTATAAACTATTTCTTAACATATCGATAAGCCAGATCTAATTGCGCCAGCTAGCTGCTTTTTGCGTCATAAATTAGCATTTAGAGTTTATAGGGCCGTTTAGGCCTAATTGCGAATACTGCGCACTCTGAATTGCAAGAAAACACCGGTCATACAAACAAACGTTTGTATTGTATAGCGTATTTAAATAATCATTTAAATAAACGTAATTAGTACAGCGATTAATGGTGATCGCTTTTGAAAAGTGCCTCACCCCCTTTAAATTAACATGTTAACTATACAGAAGATGTAACCCTTAAATAAAGATAATCACGTCTCTACGGCCCAGCAGAAGTCTCTCTCTCGAGAATTACTGCCGTAAGCTGTGTGCAAGCGCGTAGGAAAATTTAAGTATATGAGCGCTGGACGCCCCCTCAATCTCTCTGCCGTTGCGAGGCGATCCGCATTATAAGTGCTAAATCAAGTTTTCTGAAATGTAAGATATTACATCATCATGGTGACTTTTCGTTTTGACCTTATCCATAATATAGGCTAGGCGACCATCCTTCCCTATTATAAAAGTCGTACGCAAAATACCCATAAACTCTCGCCCCATAAACTTTTTAAGCCCCCAAACACCATACTTTTCTGCAATAGTTAAATCCTCGTCTGACAAAAGATCAAAATTGAGGCCCTGCTTGTCTTCGAACCGTTTTAATCGCTCCACCGGATCAGGGCTAACCGCAAACACCACGGTATCGATTGCTTTAAATTCAGATTGAGTATCTCTAATACCGCAAGCTTGTGTCGTGCAACCTGGCGTCATTGCCTTCGGGTAAAAATAGAGTACTACATTATTCTTTCCCGCATAATCTGATAACTTTATCGTCTCGCCATTTTGATTTTTCAACGAAAATGCAGGTGCTTTGTTGCCAACTTTAGGAAAGGCCATGCCTAGACTCCAATTATAAAATGGTAAATTTTAAGCAAAAAAAAGCGCGGTATAGTACCGCGCTTCGCTAACGCTATTTATTACGCTGGCAATAGGGACTTTACTGCATCACGTTCTTCTTTCAATTCATCCTCAGATGCAATCATGCGAGCTTGTGAAAACTCATCAATACTCAAACCTTGCACAATTTTCCAATCGCCGCCTTCACACGTACAGGGGAAAGAATAGATTAACCCTTCTTCAATGCCGTAGCTTCCATCGCTGTATACGCCCATGCTCACCCAATCACCGTCGGTGGTACCTAGAGCCCAATCTCGTATATGGAATATTGCTGCATTGGCTGCAGAAGCTGCGCTAGACGCCCCACGGGCCTTGATAATAGCTGCCCCACGCTGCTGTACGGTTGGAATGAAGCTTTCTTCGTACCAGCTTTTCTCGACTTTATCGATAGCCACTTCATTGTTAACAAGCGCATGGAACAGATCAGGATACTGTGTTGAGGAGTGATTACCCCATATTGTCATTTTGCTAATATCGTTAATCGATTCGCCTAATTTTTGACCTAAGGCAGTCATCGCGCGATTATGATCAAGACGCATCATTGCCGTAAACTGACGAGGGTTAATATCTGGAGCGTTACGCTGAGCAATAAGTGCATTGGTATTCGCTGGATTACCAACAACGAGTACTTTGATATCGCGTGAAGCGTGATCATTGATCGCTTTGCCTTGCACAGAAAAAATGGCCGCATTCGCTTCCAATAAGTCTTTACGCTCCATACCTGGGCCTCGAGGGCGCGCGCCAACCAGTAAAGCGTATTCAGCATCTTTGAACGCAACATTTGCGTCATCGGTACAGACCATCCCGTGCAATAGCGGGAATGCACAATCATCCAATTCCATTGCCACGCCTTTTAGGGCTTCCAGCGCTGGTGTAATTTCTAGCATCTGTAAAATAACAGGCTGGTCTTTACCTAGCATTTCTCCTGCTGCAATTCTAAACAACAATGAATAACTAATTTGGCCTGCAGCGCCGGTAACGGCAACTCGAACGGGTGCTTTCACGATATATCTCCGTTAATTAAAAATTACTGATTTTGAACCGCATTATAGTGGCATAAATCTAAATGTCATTGCTCTATAGCACTTACATCTATGATGGATAGCGTTCCTGTAGTTTTTGATATAAAACCGCACCAAAATTGGGATTTTTTGGGTCTAAATTCGCGAGTATTTCAACTAAGTGCTCATTATCTTCTTTTCCATTCCATACTTTGAGGTAGGAACCGTCTTGGTAGCCAAAATCTTGCCTGAACATATTAAGTACGTTTTTACCAACATACCTGTTGAATAGCTGTTCGAAATTAAGGTCGACCGGCGCGAAAAGTGCGCAAAACTCAGTTACGCAAAAATTATGGGTCTGAAGCGTCGCCAAAGTGAACGCCTCTAAATCTTCACGAAAGTTTTGTCCTGCTGTTGCACTATTAAGCTCTGCTTCAATAGCACTTGCTATACGCTGGTAACCAGTAGCACTAGGCTCCTCAGTCAGCAACCGAATACTGAGACCAAAATGCCAAATATCGATTAATTCCAATATTACTTGATCAACGTCAGGTGATTGCTTTTTCCACCATTTCCACCCAAAGTGGTCCATCAGTTCCGCACATTCAACCCAAATAGCTCGGTACCACTCAAAATTTTCCGTACGCCAGTTCAAGTTCACTTTACTGTTCATCGCTTCCTGCAATTCAAGCATTGTGATCAATTGTTGCTGCATGACTGCACCCTACCCTATATTTTTTAAAAAAAGATTATTGAAATTTTCACTGGTGATGCTGGCCAGTTTCTCGAGAGAAATCCCTCGTAATTCGGCAATATATTCAGCGACTTCTCGCACGTATTTAGGCTCGTTTGGCTTGCCTCGAAATGGTACAGGCGCAAGATAAGGGGAATCAGTCTCCACCAGCAGTCTATCGAGAGGTATTTTTCGAGTGACGTCACGCAATGCTTCAGCATTTTTAAAAGTAACAATTCCCGATATCGAGATATAAAAATTAAGGTCTAATGCCTGCTCGGCCATTTCCCAGCTTTCCGTAAAACAATGCATAACCCCGGCTGCTTCGCCACAAGCGTGCTCTTTCATTAAGCTAATCGTATCCTCACGTGCATCACGCGTATGAATAATTACGGGCAACTGCGTTTTAGCGCCCGCCTTCAAGTGATTAACAAAACTCAGCTTTTGAATATCCGCTTTCTCTGCACTGTAGTAATAGTCTAAACCTGTTTCGCCTAAAGCAACGACCTTATCAGCCTTCGACCATTCGCAAAGCGTATCAACGTCTACCGCTGACGCCATAACATCCGAAGGGTGGATACCAACTGATGCAAAGATTCCATCAAATTGTTGAGCGATCTCAACAACCTGCTGTCTATTTTCTTCGCTGATACACACACACAGCATTTGCTTAACGCCCCTAGATTTAGCCGCTTCTACCGCACCGGCCAAACCATCGGGGTATAAATCAAGATTAAGTCTGTCGAGATGACAATGAGAGTCCACCAGCATTACGAAATTGCACCTTTTATTTGTAAATTATCGGAGAGGAGAGAAAGCCTAGAGGTAATACGAAAAAAGAGACGATGGAATGGAGGCTGCACACCTCCATCAAACTACATAGTATGAGTGGGCCTATCCGAATCTAACGAACCGGCAAGATAAGTTTCTATTTTCTGATTGGCAATATCATCTTCACCACTAAATTGAACGCCAATACCCGCTGCACGATTACCTTGTGCACCTCGCGGTGTAATCCATATTACTTTTCCCGCTACCGGTATTTTCTCAGGCTCATCCATTAAGCTTAAAAGCATAAACACTTCGTCACCGAGGGTATACGATTTATTGGTTGGTATAAACAAGCCACCATTCTCCACAAACGGCATATACGCTGCATATAAAACAGCCTTATCTCGAATGGTTAGAGAAAGTATCCCGTTTCGGGCCGCGCCACCTAATCCTTTCATAAAGAGTTAACTCGTGTATCGACATTATTAGCAATTTTAAGAATAGCGGACACAAGCACGAAGGTCATCCCGTGTAACGCCGTTTTCGGTTTCCAATCCTACCTTAATACGCCAATTACGGCATCAATCACCTGTAGGTACCCGCAATAACCGCGAAGAGTGACGAATCATTGCCTTCCAGTCCATTAACAGCTCTTCCAAAATCAGTGTTGAGTTTAAGTTACTGTTCCTTTGAATGTGCGCTTTTCGCTGACAAAGCGCATCACGGAACCTAAAAAGAAGTGTCTCTGGAATAGCCGCCGTTGCATCGCGTAAAGATGCCCACACCTCGGACGCCCTCTTTTGAGCGTTTCCATCGCTAGAGACACGCTCTCGAATCAATCGGTCTAGCCATGTAAGCGTTGCATTAATGACATCCAACGCGGAATAGGATGACCAGCTCTGCACAACCGTGCCAACAGAAACAGCCCCCTCACTTAACGCCACCAAACTTTCGCACATTTTAATTCGCTGCTGAAAGTAATCATTATGCCACCACTCAAGCGCAAGCAAAGGCGCTTGCCCGCACTCATCAAGTAAGGTTTGAGGCTCTTCAACCCCTAATTCCGACAACCAAGCAATGGAGTCTGCATTGCTTGGAGGCAAAACGGATACTTTGCTACAACGACTGCGAATTGTCGGCATCAAGCGGCTCGGCTCCAAACTCAACAATATTAGTACGGTGTCACCGGCGGGCTCTTCTAAGCACTTTAGTAAACTATTGGCCGCATTAAGATTCATCGATTCAGCGGGATTTATAATGACTAGCTTACGCCCGCCTTGCTGCGATGTTTTGGATACGAACGCTGTGAGCGATCGAATTTGATCCACCTTAATCGCTTTGCCTTTCCCTTCAGCCTCAATTTCGACCAAATCAGGATGGCTTCCCGCACGGATAAGTAAGCACGCCTTACAGCCGCCACACGCAACACCCTCCATAGGGGAGCGGCATAAAAGGTAATGCGCCATAGCAGCGCCGAGCTTTTCTACACCAATGCCATCACCCCCGCCAACTAGCAATGCATGCGGCAATACTCCATTCTCTACCTGCCGAATAAAACTCTGCCAGACACTATTCTGCCAAGGAAAGGGAGGCATGCTGATATTACTCATTTTTCGGAAAATCCCCGTGCTAGAATACGGCGCCAAATTCGCTTGCTGATGTTTACCGTATGGAAATTGTGTATCAAGATGATGATTTAATCGTTATCAACAAACCCTCAGGGCTGCTAACCGTACCAGGTCTCTCTTCGCCGGAAAATGCGCTTGACCAATTGAAAAGCGAATATCCAAACGCTCGCGTTGTTCACCGGCTTGATATGGGAACCTCCGGCTTAGTCATATTCGCTAAACACTATGACGCTCAACGCGCGATGGGAAAAATATTCGAACAACGAAAAATCAAAAAGCGCTATACCGCCATTGTAAACGGTATTATGTCCGTAAAAGGCGGTGAAATACGCTCTAAATTAATCTGCGACTGGGACAATAGGCCCAAACAAAAAATTGACTGGCTAACCGGTAAACCATCTCTCACACACTTTGATGTTCTATCGACCGATACAGCGAAGAACTGTTCTCGTTTAGCGCTCTACCCGCACACCGGGCGGTCCCATCAATTACGTGTACATATGCTACAAATTCATCATGTTATTCTTGGTGACCCACTTTACGGCTGTCCAGACACCATTGCCGCATCAAGCAGACTACTACTGCATGCCACTCAACTTGAATTCGAACAGCCTCTCAGTAAAAAGGCGCTAAACCTTATTTGTGAACCCAATTTCTAACACAAAATTTACGGTACTATTGATTTTTAACGGTGTACTTGTCTCGCCAAGACGCTAGCACGCCCGATAATTGGATTGCGATATTCGCCTGAACGTCACGCAGTGGTCTACCGGCATCAATAAGTATAAATTTTTCTGGTCGCGCATTAAGCCGCGCCTTGTAACCCGCACGCACACGTTCAAAAAACTCAATTTTCTCAGATTCAAAACGATCTAAAGCGGCTCTAGCCGTTGCACGCTGCAAACCAGTCTCTACATCAATATCCAATAACACGGTTAAATCGGGTTGCCAATCACCCTGCACAAGAGACTCTAATGTCGCAATTGTCGCCAAGGACAGCCCTCTACCAGCCCCCTGATAGGCATAGGTAGCATCGGTAAATCTATCACACAACACCCACTTTCCTGCATTTAGAGCCGGCAATATTATCGTATTAAGGTGTTGAGCTCGTGCGGCGAAAACCATTAGTAATTCAGCGGTAGCATCAAATGGCTCAGATCTTTTTGCAAGTAACAAACCTCTAATTTGTTCGGCCAGTGGTGTGCCTCCAGGTTCTCTGGAAATAACCAGCTCGATACCTTGCTTTTCGAGGTGCGACTGAATAAACGCGATATTGGTTGATTTACCAACCCCTTCCGTTCCCTCTACCGTAATAAACTTACCTACCGCCATGTGTTACACCCTTTTATTCTTCTAGTCTCAACTCTACGGGAGATGAACGATAATTACTTCTACGACTTTTCTGATATTTTTGAACTGCGTTTTCATGCTCATCTAACGTTGCTGAAAAATAGTGGGTGCCATCGCCCTTTGCGACGAAAAACAAGTTATTTCCCGAAGCGGGATGCAAAGCTGCTCTTATCGCTTCTTTGCCCGGCATTGCAATTGGCGTAGGCGGCAAACCATGCATAGTGTAAGTGTTATAAGGTGTAGGTGTTCTTAAATCTTTTTTCCGAATGTTTCCGTCGTACAGCTCACCCATTCCATAAATGACCGTTGGGTCTGTTTGCAAACGCATATTTTTTTGGAGCCTACGGACAAACACACCGGCTATTTCTTTACGTTCAAATACCGCGCCGGTTTCTTTTTCTACTATCGACGCCATGATTAACGCTTCGTAGGCCGTTTTATACGGTAGCCCCTCAGCTCTGTTTATCCACTCCTGGTGCAGCACCTCGTTCATTCTTAAATGAGCACGTAGCAAGATGTCTTTATCGGTGTCACCACGAACAAATTGATACGTATCAGGGAAAAAATAACCTTCTGGATGCTCAATTGACAAGCCAAGTTCCGCTACGATTTTCGCATAATTTTTATCAACCAGCGTCTTACTCAATTTTTGATGACGATGCAATGTTGTAATAAAATCGGTCAGAGTGCGCCCTTCAACGAGCGTAATGTGGTACTGCAATAGCTCGCCCGTTTGAAAACGAGACAAGAGTGACAGAGGTGATTCTCGCTGAGCAAGCTGATACTCCCCAGCCTTTATTTTAGATAGATTTTGTAGTTGAGCATAGAACACCCAAAGACGAGGCCATCGAATTAAACCTTTTTTATTTAAGTCTTTAGCGACGCCATGTAGCGTTGAACCGCGCTCAATAATATAGACGTTGTCCTGCAGTACAATATTCTGCGGCGTACGTAGCCAATTCCATACATAATAACTAGAAGCCCCCATCATGAGCAAAACCCACAACGCCAAGGCCAAAACAACTCGTATAGGGCTAACATCCATAATTCTAGCTTCCACTCGCTATTCTCGCTTTATGAATACGGCCAAACCTACTTACGTACACTGCACACCTCTTCAGCACCCAACTCCACCCATTTAAAAAATGATTACTCAGGCAACGTGCCATAAGGAAGACACTCGGCTACCATCTGTGCAAAAGAAAAATCAATATAGTGAGAAGATTCCAACATAGCCACGGGCACAACGCCCCTCAAAGCATTAGTAAGAAATATTTCATCCGCATCGATCAATTCAGAAAGGGAATACTCACCTACTTGTACTGAGGTACCTAACTGCTCCTCGCAAAAAGTGATGATTAAATTCCGCATAACACCCGCAACGCCCGACGTTGAAACACTTGCAGTATAGAGACCGCCATCTTTCAGCCAAAAAACATTGTGGTGCATACATTCAACAACATGATCAGCAGTATTCAAAAACAAAAGCTCTTCATTGTGATTTACAACGCAATTACCAGCCGCAACAATATAGTCTAACCGATTGAGATGCTTTAATTCTGCCAATGAGGCATTACAAGTCAACCGACCCTCGGCAACTTTAAGCTGGACTGCAGGCTGCATCCAGCCCTCAAGATCAGTATTTTGACTGAAATGAATGAGCGTTTCCGTTCGCGTTATATTATGGGTATAGCAGCCACGACCACCGGTTGCTCGCGACAAAACAATTTTTAACGTTCCATTAACAGGCTCATTTTCACCCCACAGCTCTTTGAGCTGTGCCATGTGTAACATGAACTGATGTTCATCAAATACAAGATTTAATTTAGAAGCTGCGGCCACGAGACGATCTATATGACGGGCTAACAGTGGCGTTTTACCGAGAACAACGCGAATGGTTTCAAATACTCCATCGCCATACTGAAACGCTCTACTGGAGACCGAAATACAAGCGTCATCCACTAACTTACCGTTCAATAAAATAACGCTTGCCACAGAACTATTACTCACCGTGTTAATAATTTATAGTTTTTTAAACAGCAGCGTGCCATTTGTCCCACCAAAGCCAAATGAATTACTCACTGCAGTGTCTATTTTCATTTCCTGAGCCGTATGCGGCACGAAATTCAAATCACACCCTTCGTCAGGGTCATCTAGATTGATAGTGGGTGGCGCAATTTGATCTCGTATCGACAAGATGCAAAAAATAGCCTCAACTGCACCTGCAGCACCTAACAAGTGGCCTATCATCGACTTCGTTGAACTAACGGCAAGTGAATGCGCATGAGAACCAAATACGCCTTTTACTGCTCCACACTCCGCGGCATCTCCAGCAGGAGTTGACGTGCCATGGGCATTAATATAATCGACAGCATCGGGGTTTACACCCGCGTCATTTAACGCGTTACGCATTGAAAGTTCAGCGCCTTCACCGGAGGGAGAGGTAATATGAAAAGCATCACCACTTGTACCAAAGCCACATAGCTCAGCGTAAATTTTTGCACCACGTTTTTTTGCGTGCTCGTATTCTTCAAGCACTAACATTCCTGCTCCATCACCCAACACAAAGCCATCTCGACCTCGGTCCCATGGGCGACTCGCACGTTGAGGATCATCGTTGCGCTTCGATAATGCTCGAGCAGCTCCAAAGCCACCAATACCAACAGACGTTGTGGCCATTTCAGAGCCACCCGCCACCATAACATCCGCACTTCCGTACATGATTTCGCGGGCCGCAAGACCAATACTATGAGTACCGGTTGTACAGGCCGTCGTTACGGCTAAATTCAATCCTTTAAACCCATAGCGAATCGATAGATTACCCGCGATCATATTGATAATGGCACCCGGAACAAAAAACGGAGACACACGACGCGGCCCACGCTCTTTGATTATCAAAGCCGTTTCTTCAATTGAACCTAAACCGCCTATCCCAGAACCAATTACACAGCCAATGCGGGACGCGTTTTCATCCGTCACGATAATACCGGAATCTTCCACGGCCTGAATACCAGCCACCATACCAAAGCGGATAAATGGATCTTGTTTTCGTGCTTCTTTCGCATCCATATAGGGCGAAAGATCCAAATCTTTAACAGAGCCACTAATTTGTGTTGAGAACGCTGAAACATCAAATGAAGTAATAGGCCTTATGCCACTCGTACCCGCCAGTATTGCCTGCCAAGTTTCATCTACATTGTGACCAACCGAAGTAACCATACCCAAACCGGTAACGACAACTCTTTTGCGACTCACATATTCCTCCAAATTCTTACACGGTTAACCCAACACTATGGGCCGCCTCTCACTCAAAAATAAAAGTACCAGAAACAACAAAAGCCGTACTATGCAAGATAGATACGGCTTTTGTGTATAGGGTCAATCGAAGACAGGCTAATTAAGCCAAGTTTTCGTTGATGTAATTTATCGCCAACTGAACAGTGGTGATCTTCTCCGCTTCCTCGTCAGGAATTTCAGTTTCAAACTCCTCTTCGAGAGCCATAACAAGCTCAACGGTATCTAGGGAATCAGCACCCAGATCTTCGACGAAAGATGCTTCGTTTTTCACTTCTTCTTCTTTAACGCCAAGTTGTTCCGCGACAATTTTTTTTACGCGTTCTTCAATGCTGCTACTCATAATCTTAATTAACTCCTAATGATAACCTTTCAGTGAAGCCTTAAATGAACTATTCAAGCCGTAACAAACGCAATACAACAGCAGAATTTAATGTTCCGGCTTACACGTGCCGCGCATTTTAACGCGATTTTCTCTGCGTTGTAACGCATCAATACAAATTTATTAACAAATAGTAAAAATATCTTTAAATATCAGCCACTTAGCACATATACATGCCGCCGTTAACATGTAATGTTTCGCCGGTTACGTAGCCTGCATCATCACTACACAGAAACTTTACTACATTTGCGATCTCTTCTGGCTGCCCTAAGCGAGCCATCGGTATAGCACCCAGCATGGTCGCTTTTTGATCATCCGAGAGAGATTTGGTCATATCGGTATCAATAAAACCTGGCGCCACAGAGTTAACGGTAATATTACGCGACCCTACTTCTTTCGCTAAAGAGCGCGCAAAACCCGAAACACCGGCTTTTGTCGCGGCATAATTCGACTGGCCAGCGTTACCCATCTGACCAACAATTGAACTGATATTCACAATGCGGCCCCAGCGAGCCTTCATCATGCCGCGTAAGCATGCCTTACTTAAGCGATAAATAGCACTTAAGTTAGTGTTGATCACATCGAACCATTCCTCTTCGCTCATGCGCATCAACAAATTGTCTTTCGTAATTCCCGCGTTATTCACCAAAATTTGAGGCGTACCGTACTGCTCTACCACCGCTTTAAGCAAGGCACTAACTGAATCTGCGTCCGTAACATTCAATGACATGCCCGCACCTACTATGCCTTTTTCAGCAAAACGCGCACTAATCGCCTGCGCACCAGATTCCGAGGTCGCAGTACCAATAACAACCGCGCCAGCAGCGCCCAAAGTATCGGCTATTGAAGCACCTATTCCACGACTTGCGCCTGTAACTAAAGCTATTCTTCCATCAAACGACATATTCTTAATCCCCCTGTTATTTTAGCTCCGCGAGACTGGGTTCCAGCTTCGCAATTGTGTCAGTATTAAAGGTCTGTAACCCTTTATGAATTCGCCTGTTCAACCCGGATAGAACACTCCCAGGGCCACACTCTACAGAACCATTCACCCCTTCCCCAACTAAAAACTGAACGCACTCAACCCAACGAACCGCAGAATAAATTTGCTCAATCATTAGCGCTTTAATTTTTTCCGGATCTGACTCTGCCTGCGCATTGACGTTATGCACCACCGGAATTTCCGGCACAGAAAAAACGGTATTCTCAATCTCTCCGGCGAGCCGCTCTGCTGCAGGCTTCATTAATGCTGTATGAAAAGGGGCGCTAACGGGAAGCGGTAATGCACGCTTAGCACCCGATTCTTTGCAAAGCCCCATCGCCTGCTCGACAGCGGCTTTATGGCCCGCAATAACGAGCTGCCCAGGAGAGTTATAATTAACAGGTGACACAATTTCACCGTCGCTACTCGCGCTAACACACGCCTGCTCGACTAATTCATCACTTAGCCCAATAATGGCTGCCATTGCACCTACGCCAGCAGGAACAGCTTCCTGCATATATTGACCTCGCGCCCTAACAAGCCTGATCGCGTCTGCAAACGCAATAACCCCAGCGGCAACCAGAGCCGACCACTCCCCCAAGCTATGCCCGGCCAGCCAAGCAGGCTTGACACCGCCCTGCTGCAACCACACACGCCAAAGAGCAACACTCGAAACCAACAACGCAGGCTGGGTAACTTCTGTCATATTCAGCTCTTCTTGAGAACCGGACTGCACCAACGACCACAAATCATACCCCAACACCGCAGCAGCCTCATCAAACGTATCTTTGACAAGCGGGTAAGCCTCTGCAATTTCCGATAACATTCCAATTTTTTGAGAACCCTGACCAGGAAATACAAAAGCAAGCTGTTCGCTTTTACTCATAATTTAAAACCTAAAGAATAATAAAGAACTAAAAGAAATATTACCTACGCTCTAGACAGGCCTCAATACGCTCAGGGATACGCGCGACCACCTGACCAACCGCAGCATTTAAAGCTTGCTCGAAGCCCTCTTTGTCGGCTGCGCCATGGCTCTTGACCAGTGTTCGCCTTAGCCCCAAGAAAGCAGCGCCATTGTACCGAGTAGGATTAAATGACTTTCGCCAATTAGACAGTATTGGGCGCAACGCCCAACCCAACAATCGCCGACCTATGCTTGCTCGAAACGTTTCAGCCAAACTCGCCATAACGAGATTAACCACGCCCTCACTTACCTTCAGCGCAACATTTCCGACAAGACCGTCACAGACTACGACATCAACCTTTCCGGAATAGAGATCATTTCCCTCAATAAACCCCGCAAACGCAATATCGTCTCGCGCTCTTAACGCCTCGGCCGCCGCTTGGATAGTACTACTGCCCTTACTGCGCTCAGTGCCAATATTTAACAGCGCAACAGACGGACGTTGCACCCCTCCAAGTTGCGCCAATGCGCTACCCATAACGCCAAATTGCTCTAACTGCTCGGCAGAGCAATTAATGTTCGCGCCCAAATCCAGCAACAAACTAGTGCCACTATAGGTCGGTATAAGTTTACATATGGCTGGGCGACGAACACCATCAAAGGTACCGATCAACTTACAACCAATAGCCATTAGCGCACCGGTATTACCGCCGCTGACACACGCGTCAGCATGGCCCTCTGCAACTAGGGCTACAGCCCTCCACATAGAGGAGGACTGCTTTGAGCGCAGTGCATCACCGGCTTTTTCAGCCATTGCGATAGTATCTTCAGCGTGCAGGAAAAACACACGAGACAAAATGTCCGCGTGGAGGGATTCGGGGAGGGATTGCTTTAGAAAACACTCATCACCAACCAACGTAACGACGACATCGGGATGAAATTGTAGAAATGCGAGCGTAGCATCAACGACAAGGCGGGAACCTTGGTCCCCGCCCATCGCATCAATCGAAATATGTATAGGTCGCGACAAACTTACTCAGCGTCAGCTATATCAATCACTTTACGACCACGGTAAAAACCATCTGCCGTCACATGGTGACGAAGGTGCTTTTCACCTGATGTAGGATCGACGGACAACGTTGGGCCAGTCAAAGCATCGTGTGAACGACGCATACCGCGCTTGGAACGAGTTTTTTTGCTCTTCTGAACTGCCATAATTTACTCCTGGTAACACATCAAACTGACGCACTTTTCAGTGTAGCCGTTGCCTGTGGACTAACCATTATCAGTATTTTTCATATCCTGCTTCAAGCTAGCGAGTACATTGAAGGGGTTATCTTCATCGCTATCTGAAGCCTGGGCTTCTTCTGTTTCGTCACCAACCGAAAAACGACTGGCATCGATACACTCGAAATCGTGTAGAGCGGAAGCAGGCAAAGCCAACAACAACTCATCTTCTAACACAGCATGCAAATCGGCTCGACCATCAGTAACGATAATCCAAGGCTCCAGATTGCTCGGCAACCTCTGCGCCTGATCTTCATCAAACACTACAGCGAGATTCACATCTGCTTCAATATTAAGTTCAAGGGCTTCAAGGCAACGCTGGCACTCCAAACGCACCCTTGATGACACTTGCCCAGACAACAATCGCCGCCCTTGATCATCCCGAAAGAATTCAAGTTCGGCCGCCATTGCGCCATATCCATCAGCCGTAGCCTCAAGTTTGAATGACGCATCCCGCAAGCGTGGTAGGCTTTCCTCAGGTACAATGCCCACCAACTTAACGTTCATATGGGCAAGTTTTCTGGGGTCGACCAGCTTAGGAAGCTGTTTGATAAGGGCACCCTCTGACATAAGCGCGCGATGATAGGGAATTGACTATTCCATGTCAAAGAAAACCTTGAATTCAAAGACATTTTCCCCGAAAACAGCGCACGACTAACGGATATGCTCATGACAACCACACCAAACCAATCGGTCGCGACCGAAAAACGCATTATCCTAGCCTCAAGCTCGCCCTACCGACAACAACAGCTCCAGCAGCTTGGCATGCATTTTACGTGCATCTCACCCGACATAGATGAAACAGCCCTCATAAACGAACCCCCTAGCCAGCTTGCGGAGCGACTCGCCATCGCCAAAGCGAAAGCCGTCTCTACACATGAGAACATAAGAGCCCTTTTTATCGGGTCAGATCAAACGGCAAGCTGTAATGGTCGACTATTAGGGAAGCCTGGCAACGTAACAAGCGCACAAGAGCAACTATCTCACTGCCAAGGCAATGTGGTCATGTTTTATACGGCTCTTGCGCTTTACGATAGCGACTCAAAAACTACGCTTGCAGACACAACCACCACCGAAGTAAAGTTCCGCTCGCTCACCCGCCAGCAAATAAATACATATATAGAGAAAGAGCAACCTCTCGATTGCGCAGGCAGCTTCAAGTGCGAAGGGCTCGGCATTAGCTTATTCGACTACATCCGTAGCGATGACCCATCAGCATTAATAGGCCTACCGCTCATTCGCTTAACAAGCTTTTTAAATCAGTTTGGCGCAAGCCCTCTATAAACACACCCAAACGAACACGATTCGCAACACGATACCCTTATGATTCAACTGCAGAAAGTCAGCCTTCAACTGGGCCAAAAGTTCTTACTCGACAATACCGACCTAACAATTTTCCCCGGTCAAAAATGGGGCGTTGTCGGTGCTAATGGCAGCGGTAAATCCACACTATTTAAACTACTGCTCCGTGAGCTAGCAGAAGACGCCGGCAATATTCAAATACCTTCCGAATGGCAGTTAGCGCATATGGCGCAAGAAATATTAGCGACCGACCGCAAAGCCATCGACTATATTATTGATGGCGACCGCCCCCTGCGCAAACTTGAATCTGATATTGAAAACAGCGTACACGACGGAGCAAAGCTCGCCCAACTCTACCAGCAACTCGAAATAATCGATGGCTACACGGCTAACACACGTGCCGAACGACTGCTTCACGGGCTAGGATTTAAAACCGAAGACAGCCAGAAAACCGTTAAGGATTTTTCCGGTGGCTGGCGAATTCGGTTAAACCTCGCGCGCGCATTAATGTGTCGCTCAGACTTATTACTGCTAGACGAACCAACCAACCACTTAGACCTAGATGCCACACTATGGCTGGAGCAGTGGCTTAAAAACTATAAGGGCACACTACTGATCATTTCACACGATCGTGATTTTCTCGACAATCTCGCAGACAGCATTGTGCATATCGAACACCAAAAGCTAAACACCTACACCGGTAACTACTCATCCTTCGAACGACAGCGCTCCGAAAGGCTCGCCCAACAATCCGCCGAGTTTGAAAAACAGCAAGTCCGCATCGCCGAAATTGAAAACTTTGTGCGGCGTTTCCGCGCCAAGGCTACCAAAGCCAAGCAGGCACAAAGCCGCCTTAAAGAGCTGGAGCGCATGGAGAAAATAGCGCCGGCGCATGTTGACTCGCCGTTTTCATTTAGCTTCCCAACACCCGACAAGCTTCCACAAACAATGCTCACGCTCGACCGCGTAAACATTGGCTACGAATCCAACACCATCGTAAACAATGTGGAACTCAGCCTTCTCGCCAGCAGCCGTATAGGACTACTGGGCCACAATGGAGCAGGCAAAAGCTCTTTAATGAAAACCCTTGCGGGCGCGTTACCGCCCATAGCCGGCACGATACATGAGGGCACACACTTAAAATGCGGGTACTTTGCACAACACCAGCTAGAGGCCTTAGATTTACACGCGTCCTCCGCGCTGCACCTCCAGCGCCTAACACCCAAGGCAAGCGAACAGGAAATCCGCAATTTTCTTGGCGGTTTTGGCTTTCAGGGCGATAGAGCATTTGAGGTTATCGAACATTTCTCTGGAGGAGAAAAAGCCAGGCTCGCGCTCGCCGTACTGGCATGGCAAAAACCCAACCTATTATTGCTCGACGAACCCACCAACCACCTCGATTTAGACATGAGGCACGCCTTAACACTCGCCCTACAAGCTTGGGAAGGCGGCCTAGTTATCGTATCGCACGACCGCCACCTGCTACGCACCACCGTAGATGATTTTATATTGGTCGACCAAGGTAAAGCGGCCAACTTCGATGGAACGCTCGACGATTACCAGCAATGGCTACTGAATAACGATCGAGAAGAACCCTCTAATGAAGAAGCAACACACAGCATTTCATCAAAACAAGAGAAAAAAGAACTTAGGCAACAACAGGCCGCCATTCGACAGCAACTCACGCCTTTCACGAAAAAGCTCAATCAACTCGAAAAAAAGCTAGCCAAAACTACTAAGGCATTGGCCGAGATTGAAACTCAACTAGCCGACCCGGCGCTATACGCCGAAAAAAATAACCTGCTCGCCGAACTCCTCAAACAACAAGGCGAGCTTAAAAAAGAAGAAGAAAATATTGAAACCGAATGGATGACGATAAGTGAAGAAAAAGAAAACTTAGAAACAACACTCGGACTCTAGCGCAACATACTGCCGAATACCTGCATTCAAACCATAACAACAGACATAAAAAAACCCGAGGCCGCGAAGCCTCGGGTTTTTTTATGTTAAGAGAGGAAACCCTCCCTTAGAGCGTTGCCATTAGTCCCAAAGAACATCCAACAAGCTCCACTTAGTTTCGTCGAAACCAAGCCAAGTTCCCCATCCGCCAGAATTATCGGTTGGGTGATAAGCGTGCTCATACAAGCCACCAGTGTCGCCAGACTCTGGGTTAATTGACCAGTAACATGCTTCGATATTACGCTCAGCCATGTAACCGATAAACTCTTGCTGCCACTGCTGATCTGGGCTATCTGTGATGTGGCTCCAACGATCCATATCACGTTCGCTAGATCCGTCTGGCCAGTTCAAGTGTCCACCAAACTCACCAACAACAATCGCGTAACCTTGATCTTTCAGGTAACCGAAATGCTCTTCCCAACCTGGGCGCAACGTTTCACCGTCAATCACAATAGCACAACCAGCATCGCCAGCTTCGTCACCTTCAAGACCTTCACATGCTGGATCAGCTGGATCCATAAACATACGCTGTACGAATACAGATGGGCCGTAGGTGTGAGGAGAGTAAACAATCTGAGACTTAGGTACGTCTGGAATGTTGTCGCCAGCTTCAAATAAGTTCTCACCCCAGTTCGGGTTACTGAACTCGTCACCGTGTGGAACAGGTGTCTTAGAGTCTGGAGTTCCATCCTGAGCACCAGCGTTAGCTGAAATACCCTGAACGAAGATCAACAAGTTAGGGTTAACTTCGTTGATTGCTTGATAAGCTTGCTCAGTCAAGGTTTTCCACTCTTCCCAAGTGTAATCCCATGGCTCGTTGAAAATATCGATACCAATGATGTTATCAACATTTAACTGCGTAGATAAACCAGCAAGTTCACGCAAGTTATCAAGCCAAATTTGAGTATTGTAAGCCTGAATATCCGTTACTGTATCGGGGTTACCGCTAGCAGCACAAGACCACTCTTCACGAGTAAAGTCATAGTTATCGCGATCAGCATCCGCATACGGAGGACGTGCATCTATACGGCCCGCACGCCAGCCAACGTAGTTTGAACAAGAGTGAACATCGAGCATTACTTCAAGATTGTTCTCATCAGCTTGAACAATGAAATCTTCCATTGCTTGACGAGCATTATCTTGACGAACAGATTCGTGGTTCTTCAGAACGCTGCCAGTACCCTGTGAATCACTTGGATCCAAAGTCTGAGGTACAACAGGGAAACGAATCACGTTAATACCGCGCTCAGTAATTTCGTCCATAGTCTGCTGAATATCACGTGAATGATCATCGGCCCAAGACATGTTACCTACGTACAATTCCATAGGTGCTCCGCCTGGGTTAGTGTCATCATCATTTGGCTCATGACGACCCTCTAGACCAAACCAGCTACCACACTGAACAGGGAATACTTCACCGTTCTTAGTGATCTGGCCACTGTCGTTTACACGGAACAAAGCATTATCACCAGGTTCGCCAGAAGGAGTAGCCGTTGGCACTGGAGTAGGCTCGCCGCTTGGCGTAGACGTTGGCTCAGCAGTTGGTACTGCAGTAGGCTCTGGAGTGCCACCACAATCTGACACTACACCACCTGAACCGCCGTTTTGGCTTTCACAGGTGCTACGACCAATACAGCTAGCGTTATTTTCCCAGCCCCATCCAGTTGAGTTTTCACAAATAGGATAAGTGCTTTCGCTATACCACTGACAAACTTCAACACACTGACCTGGATCATTAGTGGGCACAGCAGTCGGCTCAGCAGTCGGCTCAGCAGTCGGCTCAGCAGTTGGCTCAGCAGTCGGCTCAGCAGTCGGCTCAGCAGTTGGCTCAGCAGTTGGCTCAGCAGTTGGCTCAGCAGTTGGCTCAGCAGTTGGCTCAGCAGTTGGCTCAGCAGTTGGCTCAGCAGTTGGCTCAGCAGTTGGCGAAACGCCATCAGCAGAACAACCTAAAACAGAAATGCTTCCGTTAGAGCTACCCTGAAAACCGAAGCTTACAGTTTGCCCATCACCTAAATTACCGTTCCAGCTAATATTGGATGCAGAAAGAGTATTGCCTGAAGCGCTTAAATCGGCATTCCAGCTATTAGTTACTTGCGGAGCCGCATCAAATTCTACATTGATTGCCCAGCTGCTTACAGAAGAACCAGTATTGGTTACTTCAACGTTAGCCTGGTAACCACTTGTCCACTGATTAAGATAAGTTACTTCACACGAAATATCAGCAAGAGCCAATGGCGACATAACTACCGCCAGCGCGGCGCTGGCCGTTCGCAAAGGTCTAAATAGATTATTTATTTTCATTTTTCGTCCTTCAAGGGTTCGAATGATTGTTTTTCGCAAAACACAATACCCACTGGAATCATATTGATCGGGATGATTTGTAGCTTTTGATAAGCAGCAAAAAACTGATAAATTTTTACCGCATCAATAGCATCGGCCGACTTCATAGGTCTAAGCCATAAAAAAACAACATTGAAATTTCTTTTTTATTACAAACCGATTTCCAAGATTATTATTATTAGGAAATTATTGGTATTTGCTTGCCGAAAAATGAGAGCATAAAAACCTGAACTTTTGGCTTACATTTATATTCACCTCATGCAATGCCACAGAACAGATTACGGCTGACCGATTTATTATTTTATTCGGCTCACACCTCTCACTGGCAACAAATATGTTAACCGAATCAAATAGGGGGTGGTAGAAATTGATGGCGGAAAAAGGACTAAATACACAGAAGATTGTTATGATATATGCTACTTATTCTATTAAAGTATTAACTGCATGTATTTTTACTTTGTTTGATTATTAGGTGACACCTATTACGCTATTTTTTAGGTATACAGCTAAGTGATGTGAAAATTAATAAAAGTGTGGACAACGTTTTTACCCCCTAATACTTTAAGCGTAAGGGAAGCTTTTTATCAGACAATACGAAAAAGAACTGGGACGCCAGAAATATACGTTATGGACAAACCGCTAACCCTAAAGTGCTACAGGCAAAAAACATAACAAAGCCAAACCTCCATTACGAGGCTTGACTTTACAGAAAAAACACCAACCGCTTAACGTGTTAAGCAGTGGGTGTTTGACCGCTATAGCATATCGAGCAAGCTCCACTTGCGCTCATCGAAGCCGCCCCACTCGCCCCATCCAGACTCATTGTCACGAGGATCATAGGCATGCTCATATAGCCCACCAGTATCGCCTGACTCTGGGTTAATCGACCAGTAACAGCTCTGAATGTTTTTACGCGACATATAGTTCACAAAAGCATTCTGCCACTCTTGGTCAATCCCTGGAGAGATATGATCCCAACGGTCTTGATCACGGATGCTAGCCTTATTTGGCCAATCCATATTGCCACCCCACTCACCTACGACCATGGCATAACCCATATCGCGCAGATAACCAAAGTGCTCTTCCCAGCCCTGCTCAAGAAGATCGGCGTTTATCACAATACTACAGCCGTTATCGCCAGCTTCATCACCTTCCAAACCTTCACACTCGGGCTCGGACGGATCCATAAACATACGCTGAACAAACACTGAAGGCCCGTAAGTATGTGGAGAGAACACTAGCTGCTCTTTAGGGATATCGATTGGGTTATCGCCGGCTTCAAATAAGTTTTCGCCCCAGTTAGGGTTAGAAAACTCTTCACCATGCGGCACGTCAATCTTATCATCTGGATTACCATCCTGGTTTCCAGCAGATGCGGATATACCCTGAACAAATAGAAGAATATTAGGGTTCACACCGTTAATCGCTTGGTACGCATTTTCCGTTAGCGTCTTCCACTCATCCCACGTGTAATCCCAAGGCTCGTTGAAAATATCGATACCAATAATATTATCAACACCTAACTCTTCCGATAAACCGGCTAGCTCGCGCAACGTATCCAACCAAGCCGCTTCACCATAAGCCTGTGCATTCGTCACAGAACTAGGGTTACCACTTGCAGCACAAGAGGAATCTTCGCGAACGAAGTCATAGTTATCACGATCAGCATCCACATACGGAGGACGAGCATCCAAACGACCGGCTCTCCACCCTACGTAGTTAGAGCAAGAGTGGATATCAAGCATAATTTCAATGCCATTCTCGTCCGCCTGAATAATAAACTCTTCCATTGCTAGTCGAGCATTATCCACGAGAACCGATTCATGATTCTTTAAGGCATCACCGGAGCCTTGAGGATCATTAGGATCAAGTGTTTGCGGTGCAATCGGGAAGCGTACAACGTTAATACCGCGCGCCGTAATCTCATCCATTGTTTGCTGGATAGTACGAGAGTTATCGTCTGCCCAAAAGGTGTTACCCACATAGAGTTCCATTGGGGCGCCACTTGGGTTCGTCTCATCATCTGAAGGCTCATGACGACCCTCTAAACCAAACCAGCTACCACACTGAACAGGGAAAATTTCTCCGTTCTTTGTAATATTGCCGGAATCATCCACACGGAATAGCGCATTACCACCAGCCGTTGACGACGAGCTTGAACTCGTTGAGCTGCTTGTTGAACTGCTCGTGGAGCTACTAGTAGAACTAGAAGAACTACTCGTAGAGGAGCTAGTAGAGCTAGACGTACTGCTAGAGCTGCTTGGGCAAGACGAGATTATTCCGCCTTCCGTACCGCCCTGTCCCTCACAGGTAGAGCGACCTATACAGCTACTATTGTTTTCCCAGCCCCAACCACTATCTTGATTTTGACACAAAGGCCATTCGCCATCGCCATACCACTGACAAGACTCTTCACCAGAACACTGGCTGCTTGACGAGGAGCTCGATACACTAGAACTTGACGAACTAGACACGCTAGAACTTGACGAACTAGACACGCTAGAGCTAGATGAACTAGAGACACTTGAGCTAGACGAGCTGCTAGAAGAACTAGAACCCGTTGAGTCGCCCACGCAACCAGGAATGGACAGGTTACCGTTACCGCCCCCTTGGAACCCAAAACTAGCTGACTGGCCGTCACCCAAACTACCGTTCCAACTTATATTCGTCGCAGTAACAGTGTTACCAGACGTGCTTAGGTTAGCATTCCAGCTATTACTCACTTGAGGTGAAGCATCAAAATTAAGGGCAATACTCCAACTACTCACGGATGAACCGCTATTCGTAACAGTAACATTCGCCTGATAGCCACTACTCCACTGATTAAAATAGGTGACTTCACACGAAACATCTGCAAGCACACTCGGCGACAAAATAAACGCCAATGCAGCACTTGCCGTTCGCAAGGGTTTAAACAGGTTTGTTATTTTCATTTTTCGTCCTCTGAGGGTATCGAATGATTATTTTCGAAAACATGATATTAATGATTAGATCCACTATGGAACTTGAATAAAGAACCGGAATTTGAACAAGTAAAAGAACGCTTCTCAAGCCGGCCCGCAGAACCAGCCTTTTGACTAAAACCTACAAAGCAAGGAAGCAACACACTTACCACGCTCAGCAATCAAACGGCATCCATTTTATTTTTATTAGATGGATTTAAAGGGGCTCACACGCTGAAAACAAAAAGAGGGGAAATAAAAAACAAAAATTATTGTTATTATTAATTTGCAAATCAAAATTTTTAGACTAGCGAAATTTCGACTTATTTTACAAACCCTTCCCTAAACAGCGTCGAATATGTTAACGGAATTACAAAGCCTTCGATATGAATTCGAGTGCCAAATCAGCACCTACAACACCAGTTTATGACGCAATTCTTCTGCTTATTGGCAAAAGAAATTACGGAAATATATTAATATTATAAATTCTGATTTTACAATGGCGCTCATTACGAAAGGTATCCTCTACCATTAGATAAGCTTAAGCGGGAATGACAATAAATAATGCGGGAAGCGATGCCCAACCATCATCAGGCACAACCAAATAGACATTTAACAAACCAAACTGACATACAAAAATGCCGGCTAGACGCCGGCATTCACGAAACACTTAACATGACGACTTTATACCTATTCAGCACACCCCTGTTCGCCCTCAGGCAACCGCTCTATTCGTATATTAGCAATGCTTAGGGTCATCTTCCCCTCCGTTGAGATGGAAAGAGGTGAGCTTATCTTTGACAAGTCGAAATCATCGCTCTTAAAACAATTTAATGGAATAGGCATAGAAAACCATTTCTTCTTCGGAGATTTCCGTAAAGTTGCACCAATCTCAAATTCAGCTCTACAAGGATACCCGCAATCCATACCAACGCTCACCGCTTTACTAGGTGTTTTATCAATTTTCAGGTCAAATACAATTGCTGCTGCATTTTCTACGGCCGAAAGATTAATAGCCTTTCCCGAAACTGAAAACTATCCTTTTTTCTTCGTACGATTCCAAATAACTTGCACGGCATCATCATCTCGGACATACGCCGTCGGTAACACCTCGACCTTTCCACCCTTAGACTTCGCCTTAAAATCAATGGCCTTTTCGCCCGACCAATCTGCTGGGTCCGAAACAGACAATCCCCACTCACCCATCATACTGCCATTCACGTAATAGAAAAAATTCGGGTTCAAAGCTGTCTGCGCATTCACCGAGTGGGGCAATACCAACATCAGGATGCCCACCCAAAAGCTTAAGCGAACACTCCCAACCACACGCTGCATAATGGTAGTACTTTTCATATTATTCACCTTTAAATTTTTCTATTGATAAACCAGACTAATGACGTCATAACCCACCAATTACACGACAATAAAATGCTTTTTTCAAGCAATCAAAGCCTGCACAACCAATAAAACCAGAATAGCGAGCCATTCATTGAGTAAGCAAATTTGGGTATAGCGACCGGCGCGCCCGTTCTGTAACCCAGAGCGGGCAATAAACGATAAACCACTAAAGCGCGGCTAGAGATTTCTCCCAAAACTCGGCGGTGCCCGCCTCGCCTGCCAATTGATAGGGCTGAAAACCAAACTTTTCATACAAACGTTTAGCCGGTGTATTATGGGTCAGCACCTCCAAGGTTAACTTACAGCAACCCGATCGCAGAGCAACGGCGGTCGTTGCCTCTAATAAGGCCTTACCGACACCTAACTTTCGCGCGGCAGGTACGACATAAACATCATGTAAATTTAAAACAGGTTTTAAATAAAAAGTAGAAAAAGACGTAATAGACGTTGCAATGCCTAAGGGCAAATTACTGCTCTCCTTTGAGAAAGCCAATACCGTAACAGCGTGACCAAACGTCTCAAGAGCTTTACTTATTTTCGCGCAATGCTCCCTAGGCAAAGCGCTCCCTCCTCCCATCAAATCACCAGAATAGCCCTGCATCAGATCTGCAATAGCCGCCTGATGACAAGTATTCGAATAGTCAGCTACTAGCACATCACAATGCTCATTCAATTGCCTTGCCACTCCAAAATACGAGAAAAATCATCGATACACATCACCGGGCTATAAGGTTTCAAACGGTCAATATGATGAGCACCAAAACTTACCGCTATACGCGGCATATCAATCGCTTCAGCCATCGCCATATCGTATTCTGTATCGCCTATCATCACCGCATTATTTACATCACAGTTGAATTCATTCAATAGTTCCAACAACATTTGGGGGTTGGGTTTTGAGGCGGTTTCGTCAGCACAACGACTACCATGAAAGAATTTATCCAAGTCCAATTTTTTTAGTACTCTATCCAACCCTCGGCGACTCTTACCTGTCGCCACAGTTAGAGTATGGCCGTCATTAGCAAGCGCCTGCATCGTCTCCATCGCCCCCTTAAAAAAAGGTGAAGGCGTACTGTCGGCATCCACAAAAAAAGCCGAATAACCCGTTCTAACATCGTCCAATTGCTGTGCGGTAATGCTCGGGTACAGCGAACGAATGGCTTCCGGCAAACCTAACCCTATTATGTTCTTTATGGCATCATCACTTTTCTCGCCCAAACCAACGGCGTCAGTCGCCGACCGCATACAACGGACAATTTTCGCAGCAGAATCGCTAATTGTTCCATCCCAATCAAAAATATACAGCACATCTACTCCAAATTATTAAGTACAGTTTGCAACTCTGAAGGTAGCGGCGCTTTCACCTGTAAACGGCCAGCGCCTTCAGGCAATGGAAACGATAGGGACGCAGCGTGCAAAAATAGACGCTTACTCCCAGCCGATTTCATTTGCCGGTTAAAATCTTCATCCCCGTATTTTTCATCCCCAACGAGTGGGTGCCCCTTGTGTAATGCATGCACACGAATCTGATGAGTACGTCCGGTAATGGGCCTTGCTTCTATCAATGTTGACTCTTCAAAACGCTGGACAACCTCGAACTCCGTTTTAGACGCCTTCCCTTCCAAGCTCACCCTTACTACTCGCTCACCACTTTGCAGCTCATTTTTTTGCAAGGGTGCATCAACCACCTTTCCTCTATTCGGCCAACGCCCCTTTACGAGCGCCATATAACGCTTATCTATCTTCTTTTCGCCCCGAAAGAGGTCTTGTAAATACACCAGCATGGAGCGTTTCTTTGCCACCAGTACACATCCTGAGGTATCTCGGTCTAAACGATGCACCAACTCCAAAAAACTATTCTCAGGCACCATTTGCCTCAAAGACTCGATCAAGCCCAGGCTAATGCCGCTACCACCATGCACGGCAAGGCCCGACGGTTTATTAACGACCATCAACGCCTTATCCTCATAAAGAATAGAATCGGTTAATAGTTGCCGTAGCCCACTACTCGCCTTAACGGGCACCTTACCCTCCGCTTCCCGAACCGGCGGAATTCGAACGATATCACCTAAAACCAACTTTCGTTCCGGTTTTGCCCTGCCTTTATTAACCCGTACCTCACCCTTGCGAATAATCCGATAAATCATCGATTTAGGCACGCCCTTCAAGTGGCCAAGGAGAAAGTTATCCAATCTCTGGCCCTCGTTGGCTTCGGTAATGGTGTGCAACTGAACGTTAGAGGTCATAAATTATACGAACCGGAGAGTGATGTGAGGGCGGCCATGATACCAAGCTATAAAATAGGCACAAGTGGCCACATTATGTCCCAAATGAAAGCAGTTCCTAACACGGAGGCGCCCATAAATTGAAAGGTTTGCATAACAGTGCTATATTCCTGTCGGCTGAGCTGAAAGTGTCTGAGTTGTTTGTCAACCCAATAGACCATTCGTTCTCCAAAAATAAACTCGTGACTCCCTTTAATACAACTATTTATTCGGGGCCGAGCCAAGAATTTTATTATGGTGCTCCAGCCAATTATGGCTTGGGCTAATTTGCAACTATAGCGCGAACATTATCGTGCATTGCTAAGAAACAAACGGATCGGCAAGCGAAGCCGGTAGAGTTCCTTATATTATCAGCGGCAGCTGCGCTGAGAGCCGAAACACAACACAATGGCTCCGCTCAACGTTATACGAATGAAAGTGCTGCTCCCATACCGACACAGCGGGTTACTTGAGATAGGTTGTATACAACTTATACCGCTCCGAACTAGTCGGCGCCACATAATATAAAGGTGTTATTGGTACGCCCTTTAATAGGCTCAATAACTCTACCGCCCCACGCTAACCATCGCCACTGAAGCACATAACTAAGTGGTCGTTTAATGCAAAACATGGCGTATACATAAACCGCTTTGCTTATAACGATTACAGGATGACATTGAGCAATAAATGGATCTCACTTTAGCCCTACATAAACCGCAGCAGCGCCAAGCGCGCCAATGCTCTGGGCTCTATTCTATTGCAGTTACAGATAACCTAACGTCTCCGGCGTATTTTAGAAGCGAGTACTCCATTCGCTTTCTAGATATTTGCTGAACGAAATTAGGCTGCCGCCCCCTATTTAAGGGCTGTAGAGCAATTCTGTATATTCTTTCATCCGGTTAAGCGCCCCAGCTGTATCCTTTTGTCTCCCTCCGCAGTGCCTCCGATAATTGCAGCGTAACATCGAGACACAATTACATGAAAAGAATGCTAATCAATGCTACTCAGCCTGAAGAGCTGCGCGTAGCGTTAGTGGATGGCCAATGGTTATACGATCTGGATATCGAAAATCGACATAGAGAACAGAAAAAAGCCAATATTTACAAAGGCAAAATCACTCGAATCGAACCATCTTTAGAAGCGGCTTTTGTTGAATACGACGGCGGCCGTAACGGATTTCTTCCTTTAAAAGAGATATCCCGCGAATACTTTACGAAACAGCCACGCGATATCGAAGGCCGCATCCGCATTAAAGATGTGCTTAAAGAAGGCATGGAAGTTATCGTTCAGGTCGATAAAGAAGAGCGCGGCAATAAAGGTGCAGCACTCACCACCTTCATAAGCATAGCGGGCCGATACTTGGTTCTTATGCCAAACAACCCGCGCGCTGGCGGTATTTCTCGCCGTATTGATGGCGATGATCGCTCCGAGCTCAAAGACGCGCTCAGCCAAATCGACATCCCAGAAGGCATGGGCATCATCGTGCGTACTGCCGGTGTTGGTCGCTCTGCTGAAGAACTGCAATGGGATATGGGCTACCTCACACAGCTTTGGGGCAACATTAAAAAAGCCGCTGACGAATCCAAAGCACCAGAATTTCTATTTCAAGAAAGCAACGTCATTATTCGCGCTATTCGTGATTATCTGCGCCCAGATATCGGCGAAGTAATCGTCGACAACAAAGAAGCCTTTGATCTAGCAACCACGTTTGTACAGCAAGTAATGCCGAATTACCGTAGCAAGGTAAAGATGTATGAAGAGCCTGTACCGCTTTTTAATCGTTTTCAGATAGAAGGCCAAATTGAAACAGCGTTTGAACGTGAAGTTAAACTTCCTTCTGGCGGCTCAATTGTTATTGATGTTACAGAAGCTTTAATTAGTATCGACATCAACTCCTCTCGGGCAACCAAGGGTGGCGATATTGAAGAAACCGCCGTGCAAACAAACCTAGAAGCCGCCGATGAAATTGCTCGCCAATTACGTTTGCGAGATATGGGTGGCCTCGTCGTTATCGATTTTATCGATATGCAGCCTGTTCGCAACCAGCGCGCAGTAGAAACCCGTATGCGTGAAGCCTTGAATATGGACCGAGCCCGCGTACAAGTAGGCAGAATTTCCCGTTTTGGCTTACTCGAGATGTCTCGACAGCGTTTACGCCCTTCACTCGGTGAAACAACGTCAAAAGTATGCCCTCGTTGTAGTGGGCAAGGTACCATCCGTGGCACCAAAAACATCGCTCTCTCCATACTACGCTTAGTAGAAGAAGAGGCCCAGAAAGAACGCAGCGCCGTTATTCGTGCGATCGTACCGGTAAGTGTTGCCACCTACCTACTCAACGAAAAACGTACAACGATCTCGGACATTGAACAACGACACGAAACGCGCGTCACCATTTTGCCTAACACCGAAATGGTAACACCGCATTACGACGTACAGCGCTTACGCGATGATGACACCACCACTGACAGCATCAGCTATCAGGTAGATCTCGGCAACGAAGAAAATGCCGAACCTGTCGAATCCAAAGCCATCCCTGTGAGCATGCCAAAGCCTGCCGTTCAGCTCGCGGTACCTACTCAACCGGCACCAACACCTGCCCAGAAAGCAAAACCAGCAGAACCAGGGCTCATTAGCAAGATACTTAAAACCTTAAAAGAGCTCTTTGCCAGCGAACCAAAGCCAAGCACTGAAACAAACAAAGGCAAACCTCGCACCCACCAGAAACGTGGAAACGCTAATCGCAACCGCAATCGTCGAAACACTCGTGGCGATAGAGACAGCCGTGGCGACCGAGATAATCGTGGTGATAGAGACAGCCGTGGCGACCGAGATAATCGTGGTGATAGAGACAATAAACGCGACAACGAAAATCGCGACGCCAACCGCAATCAGCGCGACGGCGCACGACGCGATCAACAAAATCGCAATCGCCGCAACACTCGCAGCGATGAAGATATCAACAAGCCCGCTACACAAGAAACAAAACCACAAGCAAAAGCGGATGACGATAAAACCAATGGTGCTGACCGCCCCAACAAGCGACCTTCCAACCGTCGCGGTCGCCCTCAGCAACGCCAGCGCGGGCCATTACCTGAAGTAGAAGCAGGTTTAACGCAACCACCGGAAATAGACGAGCTAGAGGCTGTAAGCACGCCTGCAGCTACCGAAACAGCATCCACAGAAGAGCGCTCGGCCAACAGCGAAGGTAATACCCGCCCTCGTCGCAGCCGTAATCGAAACCGCAACCGCAACCGCCGTGATGAAAACAACACAACTCAAGCGCAAACACAGGAAGGTACAGACCAATCCAATAGTGCACCTGCCGAACAATTAACCCCCGATACCACAGTAACGGAAAAAGCAGAAGCACCAGCGACACCCGTAGTAGCAGCTGTTACGCAAGAAAACAGCACGGCCAAAGACAACACAGCACAAGCGCAAAGCGAACAGGCTCGTGAAGAGACTCCCACTGCAGAAGCTCAAGACACTTCTGCAGTGGTACCTCCAGCTCCAGCTGTCATTGCCGTCGAACCTGAGACCAAGATCGAAAGTTCGCCCGTAGAAGAAAACGCTGAACACGAAAAACCTCAGCTTGCAGCCGAAGAGCCAAAGGCAGCCATAGAAGAAACCGTTGGCGTAGAAGCCGCTCCAGAAGAAAGCGTGCCGCAAGCTAAGGAAGAAACGCAATCTGCAGAGGAACCACCGAAGGCCTCACCCGCGAAAGCCGATACACCGGCACCTTCGCAGCCACGGTCGTTCTCAAGGTCCTCTAACGACCCGCGTTATGCGCCTAAACCCGTACAAAATACCTTAGTGACCAATGTAAGTGCATCTGCACAAATGGGTCGTCCACTCGATACCTCCGCTCCAGCCAAGGTTCAAAGCAAACCGCGTGATTTGGCTCGCCCTACTAACGACCCACGTCAGAGTAGAAACACGCTAGAGTCCGAGTAGACATTAGCCAAACCTAGTCAGTAGACACCTCGGCGTTCACCCTAGGCTCTACAAACAAAAAGGCCAACCCCTAAAAAGGTTGGCCTTTTTTTATTAAAACTACAAAATTCTCCACAATAAAATGGGAACCATTAACGGCATAAAACAGAACAGCGTATTCTTATGTACTCCTCTCTAACCTGCCACGAAAATCCTCTAAACTACGCTAGCATGTAAATCAAACAATGGTCTGAAAAGTGCCAGACACTCATAAAACAAGGTAAAAAGCACTTGCTAATCCCACCTTAAACTGGATTAATACGCCGCCTCAGCAACCCCTCCAAAACTCGATGTAATGACTGTACTGATTCTGTTTCTCGCGGCAACCGCGATGCTGGCCATAGCCTTAGAAGAGGTTATTCACCTAAACAAAGCCAAGAGCACCCTACTCCTCGGCTGTGTTAGCTGGATGTGCCTATTTATACACGCAAACAACACCGGCGATTTAATCGCAATTAATCACGCACTCAACGAAAACCTGCTCGACATCGCCACGCTATGGCTATTTCTAATGTCCACCATGACATTTGTAGCCTACCTAAATGCGCGCGGCCTCATTAGCGGGCTAGTACTTCGGGTTCTACCCAATTCCACATCGCTACGCAGCCTTACAATTTTTATAACGGTGTTCTCGTTAGTGTTATCCATGCTGTGCGACAACATTACCGCCACACTCGTATCTATAGCCGTTGTACAAAGCTTTAAACTTACCACTAGAGAAAAAGTGCGGCTTTGCGTGCTCTCGGTATACGCCGTTAATTCTGGTGGCGTTATCCTAATAACCGGCGATGTCACCACACTTATGATATTCAGCAACGGTCACGTGAGTATTTCCGAACTATTAACTTTAATTGTTCCCAGCTTGTGCGGGGTATTTGCTTTGATGGTAATGTTTCTCCTCCATCCAAATAAAGCCGTGGAAGCAGACACAAAAATACAACCTATACGCAAACTCGATATTGCTATAGCCGTACTCTTTTTCGGTACCATCACCGCAACTATGGGGCTCAGCCTATTCTACTCAGTGCCACCCGTACTCACATTCTTAACCGGCTTGTCCATGCTGTTTATGCTCGGCGGTGTAGCAAACCACTTTGATAGCGAAATCCATCTAATGGAATACATTCGCAAAATTCAGTTCGATACGCTGCTATTTTTCTTAGGTATTTTACTGATTGTGGGCGCGCTAAAAGAAGTTGGTATATTAACATGGCTAACAAAAATCTATTTATCGATGAACCCCAATATTTCCAGCGCACTAATGGGCGGCCTATCGTCACTGCTAGACAACGTACCGCTCACCGCAGCACTGCTGAAAGCAGAACCTATTCTTACCACCAAACAATGGCTGTCACTGGTATATGCGGTGGGAGTTGGGGGTTCTATCTTAGTGATTGGTTCGGCAGCTGGCATAGTGGCTATGAGTAAAGTTAAAGAGATTACTTTTTTCAGCTATCTACGCTACGCGCCCCACCTTATACTGGCGTATCTAGTGGGCTATGGAGTCACACTTCTTTAACGGGCGCCAAACGCTCGCCAATCAAAACCAAAAACCGCCCAACAGATATACGAACACCAAAGGCCCGCTATATTTCACCACTCTCACGTGAAAATAGAGGGCCCATTACTCGTTCATTCACGTCACCTAGCACACAGGCTATACACATAGATTTCAAACAAAAAAATTATCGTTTCTTATTTTTCATCGTAGCTTTTATAAGCTTTCCAAAAGCCTTATCCTTCTTTCTTTTTTCTGAATAAGACATTTCGTTAAATTCTGACTCTTTTTTCATCTTTAGATGATTTCTATAACGCTGCTCGGAAAGCTCCCCAGCCTTTATGGCCGCCAATATTGCACAGCCCTTCTCATTATTATGGGAGCAATTAGAAAATTTACACATTTCAGCAAGCGCCAATATATCCGAGAACGTCGCATCCAGCCCCTCCTCGACAAACATACCGCCCATCTCTCGCATGCCTGGAGTGTCTATAATCATAGCGCCACAGTCTAAACGAACTAATTGACGGCTAGTCGTTGTGTGTCGGCCTTTGCTTTGTATATTACTTACCGGCTGAGTTTGGAATGTAGTACTACCGAGAATACAGTTAAGCAAAGTAGTTTTACCCACACCAGAGGAGCCTAATAAGCAATAAGTAGATTCGCTCTCTAACGAACCCATAATACAATCGATATTGTCTCGGCTTAAATTGCTAAATTCAATAACCGCAATGTTAGGAGCAATAGCCGCGATTTTTTGCTTACATTCGCCCGCGTCTTCTTTAGATGTAAGATCGCATTTGCTGAGCAAAATAACCGGCGTAATCCCGCCTTCATTCACCATAACCAAATAACGTTCCAACCGCCGTAGATTGAAATTATCATTCAAAGACTGGATAATAAAAGCAACATCAATATTGGCCGCAATCAGTTGGAAATCAACAAGCTTTCCCGCCGCCTTCCTTTTTAAAAGTGTTTTTCGTGGCAAAACACCGACGATAATCGCATGAGTCGCGTCATCGTAAAAATCGGCATACACCCAATCACCCGTGGTCGGAAGATCGCTAGCCGATTCTGAAGAATAAAGAAGGTTTCCTGACAGCTCAGCAAATATCGCCCCCTCTCCTTTCGTCACCGTATAGCTATCTTTATGCACAGACACAATCCGTGCCACCTCATGATCTGCAATTTTTTCGCCATCCGCGCGCGTCTCAAACCAATCGCTATACCCAAGCTTTTTCACGTTATTCATAAAACAGTATTAACCTCGCCCATTATTACGAACATTGATATTCTTAAGCTCCTCACCATCACCCAAGCTCTCGCAAATCACCAATTCTATCAGCGAGAAGAAGATTCCCAACACTTCAATACTGCCTATTCAATACAAGTCAGTACGCTACCAACAATAGCCTGATCATAACGCTCTGCCAGCCAAAAGCGTCAAATATAGCGAAGAGAGGCGAAGGGAGACTAGTTTTCTCGCTCTACAAACGTAAAAAAACTGACCGTACCACGCCGAGAAATATTACGGAAATAATTTGGCGTAAAATAAAGCTACGTGACATATTCAAATAAGCGTGGCATAAGTGGACTGACCCCGCTATTTGAGAGTGATTTTTATAGGGTTTATGAACCCTTAAAATACCTCTATCACAACATCAGGCTCCGACCCCAGAATTAAATACTCACCATTTAAAGCAATAGCCTGCTTGGTTTTTTTCGTTAGTACTTCTTGCGCTAACTGACATTTGTTATGTAAATAATTGTATATTCTAAACCCATTCCCATAAAAATATGCGAGTATTGTTCATTGACAATCTAGGCCGCGTGAAATCCCTCTAGCCTATAAGTCATCATCATTAACGACGCGTAACATTAAAAATATATTCAGAATAGCAGGAACAAATATTTTATCTTTAAACGATTTTTTAATATTGAATACACCCCTTCCCTAGGCTATCACCAACAACATCGATACCAGCAACCAACCCAACCTCAGTTGTTATTGCGTTTATGATAATTTTCTTGTTGCGTCCACATGTTACGCCAAGCCTACCACTGGACGCTCGACACCGTTAAGGAGAACTGTAATTAGCCCCCTATTTTTCGACGCACAAACCAGAGTTGCCCATCACGTCAACCGTGGTTTCACCTCCCTTTTTATGAATACAACGTAATACTGAAAACAGACCTTCCCAGCCGATTCGTTTACCTCTCCTAGATTGAACACAGCCTTATTGGCGGCTCTATTAATTGCAGTTACATACGGATAATGAATATTATCCCCTTCGCAACACCTATTGCCAATTACGTTTCTATTTCATTTGATAAAGACATCGCATCGTATAACGACTACAACATCTTCTTTGCCTATATGGTGCCCTCAAGCTAAAGCGCATATAGCTACGCGTTCAAACCTAGACACATAATCCAGCGCACACCTCTACAGCCTACATCATTACAACGCTCACCTTCATCCATTGAAAGCGGTGCGCAACTTTTTTCACCGCTCGCTAGAACTCATGTTTCCATCTCATTAAACCGGCCAAGCCTACTCTTGTGATCTAGCCCGGCAAAGGGACCATTAAAAACACAACCCCTCTCACTTAAAAAGGGCAAGCGCTTCTACCTTTTATTCGAGCACCACCCCTTGGATGGTCAAAATCCAGCTCGCTGGCATGCAGCAATAACCGATTGGCCATTTTCTCACTAACATTATTCTTATACAAATCGCAGCCCAGTATAGGCCGACCAACTTTAAGGCTATGTATTCGCAACTGATGGGTGCGCCCCGTTAATGGCGTAAATTTCACTCGACAACGTGCAGGCTTATCTAGACGCTCTAACACTTGGTATTCACTACAGGCAGGTTTTCCTGTATCGAAACATATTTTTTGTAAGGGAAAATTTTCTTTGTCTTTAGCAATAGGATATTCAATTTTACCGTTGTCACTCACCAACCAGCCTTCTAGCATAGCGATATATTCTTTCCTCACGGTACGCGCTTGAAACTGTTTAGTTATATTACTATTTGCGTTCTTGTTCAATGCTATAAGCATAATACCCGAAGTGCCAAAATCTAATCGGTGCGCTAAAGTTGCCGAGGGAAACCCACGAACCTCTTGCTCTACCCCCTCTCCCTTTAAGCACCCCTGCACTAATCGGTAATGCACTGAATCTTTATTACGAGGGTTTTTACCCGATAGGCTTAACAGGCCACTAGGTTTTTCTATAAGTAATATTTCCGTATCTTCATACAAGATACGAATTTCACCATAACAAGGTGGTGCAATAAAGTCATCGACAATACAAGAAGATAGTTTGGCGGGCATTAACGGTAACCTCTTGAAAACCCAATTTATACACAGTATTTAAACAGAACACTAACCGTTTTCTTGACACATTAACACTAAACTTAAGATGCTCTTTTGCCACAAACTTACCTACACTACCCACCTCCTGCGGGAGCAACCTTGGATCTCACAAGTTCCTCCCTCATCTCTTTATACATGCCACGGTTTTATAACTCCGCTAATTCGCGACAATCTTGCCTTTACGATTGCTTTGCGTGGGCTTCGACAGCGTTACAGGCCTTGCCAATTAGAACAACACATTTACGGAGCGATACCAACACTTCAGGGACACGAATCCCCTGTGGCCTACATAATTCTCTGTCTACGCTTCACACTGTTTGTTCGATTAATTGAAAACTTTAAAAATAAATAACGTTTTCCGGAAAGGTATCAGCAATCCTTAATCTCCGCGCAGCGCGCAAGACTCGATACGGGTGAGCGGCTAAGTCTTACCCGACAGGGACTTTCACCCCGCAAGATGGGACAAGCTTCCTTGTCGCACTAACGCCCACACAAAAGGCGCGCCCAGCGTAACGAAGTGGAGCGTTTTTTAATGCGATTATTAGGCATTTAAGAGCCCATACCGGGAGGCAAAATATCGAATTTTGGAACACCCTCAGGATAAACGGCCCATGAAGGGGCTGACGCAGTATAAATTGCCATTGACGGTGCAAGACCACTCACTTGATGAAGCGTTGAGACCCCGACAGAATAAAAATTACCGACTGTAACTTCCGCCGCTACCATTACCCCGCAATGAGAGCAAAACATGTGGCTCATATCTTTGCCCGAATCGCCTTTACGTGTATAGATTGATGGGCTTCCTGCCGTAATTTTGAACTTGTCTTTCGGGAACCATGCGCCAAACCATTTATCTGAGCCAGTATGAATTTGGCACTCTTTGCAATAACAAAATACTGCATTCACCGGCTCATCTTCGACAGAATATTTTAATTCGCCGCATCCACAACTTCCATTTCTAACTGTCATTTTAATCTCCTGTTTAGTTCGACGGTATTGCCAAACGTCTTTATAACGGGCAGCCTGTGGCGAAGCCACGTTTTAGGCTGTCCAACCACGAAGTAGCGTTCGCTGATAAATTCGTTATATACCATTAGCCGGTGAATAATATTTTTATATTTTTTTTCGAGGACTCACTTGCAATATTCGTAATAATTTTTTTAACAAAGTAGACCTGTATGAAAGCAAGTAAAGTAGCTAGCAACATAACAACAATATATTTAATTAAAAAATGAGCATTAAAATATTTAACGATCGGAATATGCCATAGATAAATCCAAATTGAATTATTCGCCATAAAAGTTACAACCTTTTCTATTTTTATTTTTGAAAAAACACCTTCAATTTCTTTTGAGTAATACCACAACGTACAGGACACGAATAAAGAATATGAAAAATAATAAATAGATGGTGGGTATTTATAGTTTTGAGTAGGTACAAAATGGCCATAAAACAAATACAACCCTACAGCTGGCACAGCAAAAAGGAGAAAGCTTACAATTGAAATGTATCTTATTTGTACGTCTTTAAGCAATGGTATGCGCAAGCCGACAGCAAACACTACCCCATAAGGAACAATATAATGTGTTACATACGACATGGTTTTTCCTGCTCCTTTTTGGATATACGGTAAAGATAAATACCTAAGGAGTTCATAAATAATAAAAACCAAAAACAACAAAATAAAATATTTTTTATGCGAACTAATTTTTTCATGAAGTTTAAAAATAAGCGGGGAAATCATTGCCACCAAAACAAATACTTTTATAATCCAAACATAGCCGATACCACTAATAAGTAAATATGATGTTATAACTTTATGTAAATTTAGATCTAAGCTTTTCGGGTCTAGCATTAACAATGAAATAAAATATATTGTTAAAAATATCCATACAGGAAATATTAACCTTTTCACCCGCTTCCATAGGTAATTTAAATATTTATCATTAACCTTATAACTCAAACCGAACGACATACCTGAAACTAAAACCATTAAAGGAACATCAAAATTACGAATCTGAAAGAGAACTCCATATGAACCAACATGAGAAAATATAATCATTGATAGACCAATGAATCTCAAAAGATCGATTTTCGAATTACGCACTAGCTTTCCTTGAACTAACGCCCATAGCAGGCGCATTTTTATAGGTGATTGTTTTTATGCCAGCGTAGCGCCCGGCATAAAAACGAGCGCCGGAAAAAATGTCGACCTGGCTATGTTCGCTAATCGCTTTCATTGCACTTCAGTTGATAACCTGGGCATTTCTATTCCGAATCCTGTAGGTTTCCCTGGATTATAATTAGACATGCTTTTGCACATTTGCGTACTTTTTCATTTTTAGCATTGATCGAAACATGTGCTATACCGGCAATCGCAGTTTCGTTAAGGCTTTCAAGTGGTATATTGGAGCAATTACATGGTAACTGCGCCCCGACAGCATCGGGGTAAGCATGCGTGACTATGTCCGCATAGTTCTGCAGTTTTTCGGGAGGCATTCTTGAAAAATCCAATTTAGAAACTTGTTCAGATGTATATGCCAGACCGGACTCGTTGAATGTTATACCTTCCAAATTTTTGGGACATATTTTTCTCGCTGATTCGACCACCTCAGGGAATGACCATGATTCAGGTTGCAATATTTCCACCTCTGAAATGGCGAGCGCACTTACTACTGCCAATAACGTAAAGCAAAAAACCTTGCACATATTTTGATACATTATCGAATTCCTGATTATTGCCTAACGTTAAGTTCAGCGGCAGCTTTTAAGTTGCGGCTTTGTGGAATACTTTTGCGCAGCAAAACCACAAAGACGCGACTTAAAAGCTGTCCAGTGGAGCGAAGCGGAACGATGCTGCAACGCCTTGTTGAACGAAGCCGCTACGCGGCAAAGTTAAAATCCTTATGTATTAGATAATTCCTCTCCGAGCAAGCCCGCTCGTTAACGAGAGGAATATCTAATGAACAAAACACAGCAAAAACGATTCGATTCACTGTACCGCAAGCATGTTAGCGCATTGAAACGGCAAGGCAAAGCCGATACAACTATCGATGTTTATTCTCGCGCCCTTAGGCGTATTACAGCGTTTTTCGACTGCCCGCCTGATACCCTTACCCAAGAACACTTCGAAGCCTATTTCGAATCCCTTGTTCGCACCCACTCATGGTCTACCGTCAAAGTCGATCGCAATGGCCTCCAATTCTTCTATAAGTACGTACTCAAAAAAGAGTGGAACTGGGTCGAGATTGTTCGGCCACCTAAAGTCAAAACCCTTCCCGATGTGTTAACGCTAAAAGAACTCGAACGCCTACTGAATGGTACCCGGGAGTTACGCTTTCAGGCCTTTATCTTTACTTCGTTTAGTATGGGGCTTCGTCTTGCTGAAGCCCTGAACCTTCAGGTTGGCGATATTGATAGTGAGCGTATGAAGATTCACGTTCGATGCGCTAAAGGTAAGAAAGATCGCTACGTCACCTTGCCGCAGTCAACACTACAGACCTTACGCGCTTACTGGGCAACACACCGCCACCCTAGGTTCCTATTTCCGCGTGGACGCGACGCTCAGGAGCGGCATACAGCAACAGCCGCCATGGACCGAGGCGGTCTTCAGAAGTCTTTTAAGGCCATTGTAAAAGACGTAGGTATTAGTAAAGCGATCACCATTCATAGCTTGCGGCACTGCTACGGTACGCTATTGACAGAAGCCGGTGTAGGCCTACGCTCTATTCAGCATGAAATGGGACACGAATGCCCAAAGACTACAGCGTTGTATACACAGCTATCCAATCACACAGACGTTAATGCGGGCAAACGCATCAACGCACTCATGAACAAGCTGCGTATTTTGTGGGGCCAAGCATGAGTACGCCAGCGCACACCCTACAAGCTATCACTGAAAAGTATCGAACCCGTTTTGAGTCTCGCTATAGATCCAAGATTAACAAAGATCAATGGTCGGCCTTGAACGCCATAACCGGTTGTCGTAAAGGGCAGTATGGCGAACTAGGCACAACCTGTTCTTCTTGCCCCTACAGCCAAAACATTCCGCAATCATGCGGGCATAGGGCCTGTAATCAATGCCAATATGGCAGCACTCAAGACTGGCTTGAACGGCAATTACAAAAACAGCTGCCCGTAGATTACTACATGGCGACCTTTACGTTGCCAAGCGAGTTAAGAGCCCTATCAAAAGCCCATCGTAAAACGGTATACAGGCTTTTACTCGAATCGGCGACGAAGACTCTAAAGACATTCGGGCTAAATAAGCGAGGCTTTGAGGCAGAACTGGGCATGTGCGCAGTATTGCATACTCACTCACGACGCCTCGACTACCACCCTCACGTTCATATTGTCATTCCTGGTGGTGGCCTGCACCGCCGCCGAAAGGAATGGCGCAAGCTAAAAGGCAAATACCTATTTAACGGCCGAGCCCTCGCCAAGGTATTCCGAGGAGTCTTTTTAAAGGCACTCAATGATGCGGGGCTACCACCTCATAAATCACCTAAGAAATGGATTGTTCAGTGCACTAAGGTCGGACGAGGTAAAGAGGCGCTGCAATACTTATCGCGGTACTTATACCGCGGAGTAATCGCCAACACCAATATCGTTGCCGACGACGGCACCCACATTACGTTTCAATACATCGATAGCAAAACAAAGATAAGAAAAACCCGCACGCTACTGGGCGAAGATTTTTTGTATCTTTTGCTTCAACACGTATTACCCAAAGGGTTTAGGCGAGCGCGCGACTACGGTTTCTTACATGGAAACGCCAAGCGTATATTGCGCATTGTTCAGTGGATACTAAAAGTGGATATTGAGAACACCACACAGAAAGAGCCTCAAATGAAAAAGCGAATGATGTGCCCCAAGTGTCACTCAATAATGAATGTAATAGGTAGGCACTGGCTTAAACCATCCCCAAGCTAGCGCACGAATAAAGTAACAAAAAAGCCATTTAAATAGGAGAACCACTACACGATGACGCAGTGATTTTTAATCACCTACTGGGTGAGGACTCTGTTCGCCCAACAAAAATAGTGCCGACAAAAACCGGCACTATTACAAACACCTCCTATCGACTTATTTACTAATAAAGAGCTCGACCACGGGCTTGTTCAACAATGAGATATGTCGCGGCAAGCGCGACATATCCTTATTTGTTATAGCGTACTAGTAAAGCTTGACTGGACACTTTGTCGTAGACCCCTTGCTTAACTTTACAGTAGGTTTACGATCAAAATCTTTAGAGCTACCATCGTGTGTAACGTATGTTGTATACCCTTTTTTGGTGACGCACCAGTTCCAATAATATACTTCCATACCGTGCATAACCATAACTTCCATCCTCCACTCCTTAGAGCTAGGAAAACGAGCCTCACCTTTATAGTTTGTCACGACCTCCATTCGAGTTTTCTCATTACCGTATGGATATGCATTCGACACCAATACAACGGTAGCTCCTTGTAATGGCACACCGAATTCATCTACAACCAAAATGTTCGATCTTGGCTGTAATGTTTTGTATACCGGATAACAACCCGACAACAAAACACAAAATAAGAGAACAGAGATAATCTTCATAGATTTGAGCTAGTCATGGTAGAACGGCCAGTTACCCGAACCGCCCCCATACAGATCCGGACGTGCGGAATTACCGCATCCGGCTCTTCAATAATATCGTTGCTCGTGTAAATCACGAACCCTCAATACCAATCTACTGTAATGTATCGCTTCGACACACGCATAGGTTGGATCTGAAAATATCTTAACATGTCCTTAAAACCATTCCAGCTAAAACTCCGCTTCTGACTGCGACGGTTAAGCCATTTATATAAGTGTCAACGCCAGCTTAAAACTGACCCACTTTTACCGATTATCGCCAAAGTAAAACTGACCCACCCCGTTTAATTATTGATCGATTGTGGCGGGGCGATGCCCGCATGCTTTTTGTTTTTCAGCCGATAGCTTTCTCCCGATATTTGTACAATGTGTGCGTGATGCAGTAGCCGATCGAGTAGTGCTGCGGTTAGTGTTGTATCGTCAGCAAAGGCATTTGACCATTGTGAGAACGGCAGATTGCTGGTGACGATAATGCTGCCTTTTTCGTAACGTTTTGCTATGACATTGAAGAATAAATTCGCCTCCTCTCGCCCAAAGGGTAGATAGCCAATCTCATCAATGATCATTAATTTCGGCCCAATAATATTTCGCTTAAGATAACCATCAAGTCGGCCTTGCGCTTTTGCTGTGGAAAGCTGCAACATTAAGTCGGCAGCGGTTATAAAGCGCGTTTTGTGACCCGTCAAAATGGCTTTATAGGCCAAAGCGATTGCAAGATGGCTCTTTCCTACACCACTTGGACCAAGTAACACCACATTCTCTGTCCGCTCTAAAAAACCTAATCCAGCAAGTTCCTGAATCTGTTTTTTGGGGGCTCCTGAGGCAAACTTGAAGTCGTAATCTTCTATGCGCTTTTGGGCTGGCAAACCAGCAAACTTTAGTAATGTCGCTTGCGTACGTTCAGCTTTTGCATCTAGCTCGGTGCGCAGTAATTGCTCAAAGAAGTCTGCTAGGGTTTGCTCAGTTGAGCTGGCTTTATCGGCTAGCGCCGACCACTCTCTGGCCATTGATTCCAACTTTAGCTGCGTGCAAGCACTGCGTATGCGTTCGTGTTGAATGTTCATTGAGCCACCTCAAGCAGTTGATCGTAGACGTCCAGCGGGTGCTGGAAGCTTTCTACCGGAAGTGGTCGTATAGTTGTAATAACCGGTGAATCTACTGTCTTGTATTCAGATGGCAGCGGCTGTAGATATTGCAGCTCTTTATCCATACGTATTTGGGGTTTAACATTAGTTGTGCCGTGCGTCCGCTGATGAGCTACGTCATTTAGCCAAGTGCCTATATGGGCATTTGCGGCCTCAACATTCAGAGTCAGGCCAGCTTGCTTTAATGTGGCAGACAACGGTGTGACAAAACACTGCTTAAGATAAGAGTTGAAGCGTTCAACCTTACCTTTGGTTTTAGCTCTGTACGGTCGGCAAGCCCGAGGTCGGTAACCATAGGTGTTTGCCTGATCTAGTCATTGAGCATTCCATTGGTGCTTACCGTTGCCGTACGCATCGCGCTGAATCATGATGGACTTGGCGTTATCGAAGAGTATCTCCTTTGGTACACCACCAAAGTATTCTAGCGCACCCTTGATGCCTTCAAGCCAATCTTGCTGGTTTTCAGAACTAGAGAACTTTACGTAAGTGCCTCGGCTAAACCCCATTGTAGCGACAAAGGCTTTAAGCGCATTTCGGCCTCGGCGAATGATCGTAAAGTCGACCTGCATTTGCTCGCCAGGTTCGGTTTCGAATCGCACGACTGGGTCATTAACCGAGGGTTTGAACGCATGAACAAACACCTTAATCGTTGATACGCCACCCGTGTACCCTCGTTCACGAATCTCTCTATGCAAAACAGTCGCAGGTATCCAGTGCGGCTTAGCTGCCTCAATACGTTCGAGCAAATACGGCTTGTAAGGATCTAGGATCGAAGGGCGCTGCTCTCGCTCCGAATATGTTGGTGTTTTAGCTGGTGCACGAAGGTAGCTTCGCACGGTATTTCTGGAAAGGTTGAGCTTTTTTGCAATCGCGCGAATGCCAAGCCCTTGCCTATGTAATACGTGAATATCCACTAATATCTCCTGAGTAATCATGTCACCGCCTAGCTATTAATCCGGCGGCTATAGTGCCTCAGGTGGGTCAATTTTCATTTGGCGTTAGTGGGTCATTTTTACATTGGCGTTAACATCTATGTTCGTTAATCACTTTCATTGCACTTCAGTTGATAACCTGGGTGTACCAAACACCTACTCACTTTTAACTACGCTGCTACGCCAATTGCTGTATTTTTTTAAAAAGCCTGAAGCTTTGGTTAGACCCAACTATAACCGTGGGATAGCCAAAACAGAAGGCATAAAATTGTAAGCGCCAAACCAACCACACCTTATCGAGACCTCAATAACCCGATATTCTAATGCCTCCCATAACACCGAAGGAGGCATCATGAGAAAATACCGTAAATACGATTGGCCAAAGCTAATTATGGATCTTCCTCCTACGACGGAAATTTGCATAAGAAATCTTTTGTTTCTTGCAAAAATCTGTCATGGTCAGGTCAGAGGATTCATACCTCTCATATAGGGTCTGCCACTCTGATTCAGATAGGCGGGGAGATCTGTGTTTGGCCATGGTTATTCACCTCAGAAAAGTTAATGAGGTGTGCAAAGTAATTGTTTGCAGCAATGGAGGGTAGAACGGGCTGGAATGAACGCTTACGTGTTAGTGACATATAATAAAGGGGGGTAAACATACCCCCACTCTGCTAATAACTTAAGCCCCCCCCGAAGAGCTGGAACTACTAGAGCTAGAACTAGAGCTAGAACTAGAGCTGGAGCTGGAGCTAGAGCTGGAACCAGGATCAGACCCAGATACAGATCCATTAACTGAAGGTCCGCTCCAGCTGAAATTAAAATAGTAACTAAAGGACCAATCTCCCCCAGCGACAGACTGAATTTCAACCTCAGACAACTCTCTTAACGGGCTAAATTCCAAGCTGACAATACTTTTTAGTTCATTCTGATTTAATTTTCGCATACTAAAATCCTTAATTAGCACTCATCAAGAGGCAGCGCTTCTATGGGAAAATGAAAGTCATACCTTTTACCGCGAAGTAGACACCTAGGGAAACTCCAACAACTGCATCAAACAACAAGGGTATGATCATCAATTTTATAATAGTAACCGTCGATACCTGAGAGAATACTGATTATATATTTACACTCCTTACAGTAAGGAATGCCATTTCAACATATGTCCTAAGAGCAGTTGCATTTTTCAAGATCACGCTCTATCGGACACTCTTCAAAAATTCACAAATCCGTCGCCCTTCTTTTCATACAACCTAGGCATAAATACGTGAATCACTGAAGCCAAATAGCTTGAGGTCATTGCCCTCATTGCCTAGATCCTTTCAATGGAGAGTCTAATAATCTTAGATCCTCTAACCAAGGAGACATCATAACATCAAGCGTAAGCGCCAAACCAACCCCAGGTTAATCAAGCGCTACATTCCAGGGTAGCAAAGAACCCATAGTGTTATCACTACTTAGGTTTGGCAACGTTTCAAACACATGGCGCAAGTATTCATAGGGATTCAACCCGTTCGCCTTTGCCGTTTCTACCAGACTATAGATATTTGCACTGGCACGTGCGCCAGCCTGACTTTTTGCAAAGAGCCAGTTTTTCCTGCCGATCGTAAATGGGCGTATTGAACGCTCAGCTGCATTATTATCAATCGGGTACGAGCCGTCTTCAACGTAATTGGTAAGCCTATTCCATTGATTAGCGAGATACACAAGAGCTTTACCCAAAGCTGTTTTCGGCGGCACCGTTAATAAACTTTTATCCAACCATTTTCTTAGTTTTTCCAGGGTTGGTTTGGCCTCCTTTTGCCTGATTTCAAAGCGCTTATCCGGGGGATCATGTTTAGTTCTAGATTCGATTTGATAAAGTTTTTGTATATAGTTTATTGCTACGTCTGCTTTTCCTGTTTTTTTCTTCAGTTGAGCCTTTTGGGCTTCTATAAACTTTCGGCGTGCATGCGCCCAGCAACCTAAGCGTACTATGTCATAACTATTACAAGCAGGCTGATAGCCATCGTAACCGTCGACCATTATGGCTTTTGTTTGATTGGATAAAAACGCATTGGGTGTTTCTTGTGATCGCGAAGGTGAGTAATGATAAAGGAGCACCGGTTGATCTCCGAAGCTTGCCATTAGCCATAGATAACTTTTACTTTGCGCTTTCTTTCCCGGCTCATCTAAAACTTGCAGCGTGGTTTCATCCAGATGTAATAATTCTTTTTGCTGTAAGTAACTTTGCAATGAATCAATCAGTGGCTGAACAAGATCACCGACTTTAACCATCCAATTCGCCAGGTTTGTACGATCTAGTTCAATGCCGATCCGCTTAAACATCTCACTTTGGCGATAAAGTGGCAATGCATCGCAATATTTTTGCGTCGCAATGTAAGCTAGAAGCCCTGGACTTGCAATGCTCTTCTCGATCGGGAGTTTCACTGAGCGCGCGGCTGTTTTTATGTGGCCTTCGCAGCAAGGGCAAGCGTATTTGAGTCGACGATGACGAATGACTTTTATTTGAGCTGGAATAATATCTAATTGCTCAAGGTCATCGCTACCGATAACCTCAAGTTCTGTTCCGTCATGAGGGCAGACTTTATCTTCTTCGGGAAGGTCGTGAATAATATCTTCCCTAGGGAGCTCATCAGGAATGCTGACGCGCGGCTTGCATTTTCGCTCGTGCGATTTTACGGTTGTTGTTACCGATTCATCCTCAGTGGATACATCTTCGGCGAGAGATTCAGCCTCGTTAAAGAGGCCGAGTTGATCTGGTGATATTTTTTCGCTGGAAGCGGAAAATTTTTTATGAAGAAAAAGACGGATTTGTTCCTTTAACGATTCTACTTGCACATCACGCCTTGCAAGCTCTTCTCGCAATAATTCATTTTCTTTTTCTAGCTTCGCCACGTCATTCATGGCTGTGGATTATACCAAAATACCTATCCTACAGCACTATAGATGAGCTGCTTATGAGGTTTTATTTGTGTGATATCGAACCCGCGTAATAGCCAATGCCATTGCTCACTATCGATTTTTATGGTTTCGCTACTTGAGCGCTTTGGCCATTTAAACTTCTCTTTCTCTAAGCGCTTTTGCCAGAGAACGAAGCCTGTTTCATCCCAATAAAGTACTTTGAGCTGAGAGCGGCGCTTATTACAGAAAACGAAAATGGCGCGGTCAAAAGGCGATAACGCCATATCATCTGATACGATCAACGATAGACCGTTAATGGCTTTTCTGAAGTCCACAGGGTCTCGATGCAAATAAACGTTGATGGAGTTTGACCACTTAATCATGCGAGACTGTGCACTAGAGTCGTAAAAGACTGTAACTGCATGCTGGTAGGGCATTCGATTTTACATCGACCTACGACGATTATTAGGCTGGTTTTTGCGGTGGCCGTTTGCTGCGGCTCGACCTCCAACTCGATGAACTTGGTTTTATCTTGGTTGCGGTGTTTATGTAGCTGTTGATTGAAATAGCGTGAGTTTATGTCACGCTCCTTGCAAAATTGAGTTTGGGTTTTATCGCTAGCCTCAAAATCTACAATTAGCTTTGGCCAATCGTATTTACGGTATTTTCTCATGATGCCTCCTTCGGTGTTATGGGAGGCATTAGAATATCGGGTTATTGAGGTCTCGATAAGGTGTGGTTGGTTTGGCGCTTACCATCAAGCTAATAATTATGGTGAAGAACCTAAGCTCCTCCTCATACTGGCTAGGCCTTTACTAACAGTCCCACCATTCGTTTTTTATATAACTTTACAGATCCACTGAGATAATCGTGGAAAAATCCCAATTTAAACATACTCCACAAAATACCTTTAGCAGAGGGATAGTTTGAGAACTCAATATGAAGCCTTAATGCCCACCGCATCATTATGCAATATTGCAAAGGATTGGAACTGAAAAAGTGCGAGTGTTCCATAAATATCCTCTCATAAACATTAAGGTCTGAATATATTTCAAAACTTGAAGCCAGGCGACTAATATGGTCTTCGTACTTTACTATACCAATAAAACTCACTGATACTGGATTCATTCCACGACTTAATAGACGAACCATAAGCTCGGTGTCCTCAGCAACCTTGTATGAATGGTTAAACATACCAGCCGCAATAAGATCATCACGCCGAATGAGAAAGCCAAAACTAGCTCCTATCGAAAGAGCGTCTCTAGTTGCCTCAAATGAGCTCTCATAGACATCAGGGTAAGTCCTATACAACCTTCGTTGATCAGCATTGATATTTGATTGAACAAATTCAACACCACACCAAAAGAATGTATTCGAATAACTAGATGCTTCTATATTTGAAGCCATATACTCCAAATAACCTGGCCGAAACTCATCATCATCATCCAAGAAAGCGACCCATTCATTTTTTGCCGCTAACAATCCAGTATTACGAGTATTAGAGACACCTTGGGTGGAGGCGTGTCTGATGTAGATCACCTCAGTCTCAAACTCAGACAGGATCTCATCATAGGACTCAGCGGAACAATCATCGACAACAATAATTTCAACACCTCGCACCTCTTGAGCCAATACACTTCTTATAGCCCTGACTAGGTAGGATGGTCTATCTAATGTTGGAATAACGACGGTAAACATAAGGACAGACTACGTAAATTAACAAAATTGAGGAAAATTCCAGAAACTTTTTAACAGACAAGAGAAGATGAAAATAGAAACTGTTCTTATCTTTTACATGATGCTTGCAGATGATCCTACTCAGCATCCTTACGTAGAAAAAGGAACTGGTCGAAATATAAGGGTGGTACCCTACCCGCGAAAAGACCCCGCACAATACTAGTGACATTAGTGCAACGATCCAAGCAATTTGCCCAGTCCGTCAACTTATCCTTATTAAACGTAGTTAAATGGCCATACTCTCTATGAGGCTCAGCCTCAAAAGGCACATGGACAATGAGCATTGATTTAGTAATAGACCACAGCCTTTTAAAAATTTGTAATGAATCTTCATCGTTGAAATGCTCGAGAATATCATTGGCTGTAACAATGTCTGAATCGATCTCTGAAGGGTTCACATTAAACAAATCTAAGCGGCTCAGCTTAATTTCACTTAAATCAATCTCGCAAGTCTTTGATAACAGATCAATCGTACGATGTGGAAGCTCTAGACATAGATCTGAGCACTCGATTCTAGCAATATTAGTCTTTAACCCTTCAGCTATATTCAAAGAATTTACTAGAACAGGAAAGTGAGCAGTATTCGTTGCCACATCATGCAAAGTCAACCCATCACTATCCTGAAACAATTTCCCTATCGCATAGATTTCAATAAAGTACATAGTTGAAAAGTTCTCTACATGCGTGGCTACATCCACTGGCTCAGAGTCAGACAACTTACGATAGTTTCCAAGCATTTTCAGATGTGTATTAACTGTCTTTCTTTCATTCAGTGCTTCGACTGATATATTGCAGGTCATCCCAACTATGTGATGATACAAAAGAATGATCGCACTAAACACACCATGATCCATATTCTCTAAACGGGTTAGGCTCAACTCTCTTGCTCGATCCTTTAACTGAATACTTAGAATTGAATCAATTGACTGATCTAGACTGTCGATCAAATCCTCTCTCTCAGAAAGGCCTAAAGATCTAGGTTGAAAAATAAGGAATGAAAGATCATCAACTTCCATATAAACCGCTTTAAGGCAATCGGTATCCAAGGACCAGCACCGAGATCCTAGCTTCAATGCAAGGGCACCCACATTAAGGGCGTCAATTCTAGGGCTTGCATAAATATGACTAACCGATTGCCCGCCGGCTGTATCTATCTTTGAGAATACAAAGGGAAACCCTTTAAAATATTTCTCGGCAACATTGGCTTTCCTACGTGAAAAGACATTTTCGAAAAGGCGCGTTAACATTGATTTAGACTTCCAAAAATTACTCAAAATTGGGGAATGGCTATTGTGCCTACTTTGTCACATCAAGAGGCAATATTTCTTTGCGAATATATTCAACAATAAGCTCATCATAAAAGGTTGAATATAGCGTTATAAGGTTATTTCTATATCCGTCATTTAAATATCGTAAAACCTCTCTGTGAAGCCCAAAGACTTTGATATTTGTATCTTCTAGCGCTATAAGTTTACCATCCAATGAATTCCAATAATGATCCTCTGGATTTTGTGAAAATACGCAAAAGCCAGAGATATTCACTGGAATTTCGAAGTGATCATCTAAATTTTTCTGACTGACCAAAAAGGCTGTGTACAAGTAGAACTCTGTACAGCTATCATAACCATCTCGCGAGAACAATAACAACAGAGATTCAGCAATCCAATGTTTTTTTGAAAATCCCTTATGTGTAGCGATATGAGAGGCCAATAGGTGAAGATTTCTAAAGCTTCTTAATGAAATCTTCCTCAGCAACAAAGTGACATACTTAGAAATAAATATGAAAGGTGTGATTGTTACAGGCATCCTTTTAATATCAGTAAATTGATTCTCTGCTTTGAAATATTTAAGGCAATTCAGGTAACAAGAGATCATAGATCCTGAGTCTCCAAGATAGAGGTACGGCTTTCCAGCATCTTCTTGACTCAAAAATGAACCTTTTGTTACCTTTCTAATAAAATGATTTTTAGCATCAAGGACAAGATAACATTCACTTTTCACTATCGTGGAGACAGCAAGTTTGATCTGCTGCTGACTCAACCAGCCAGGTGTCAAGCGATCTATCCCGAAAACTTCACTATCTACAAACTCCAGCTTCCCCCTAAACGCTTCAGGATAATCGTTAACTAACACTGGCAGTTTTTTATTTGTAAATACATCAAAGTGCTTATCGTTATAGATTATGAATACTGTGTTCACACTTTCAGGGTCAACCAGAGTATAAGACTTAGCCTGCAACCTCAAAAGTCTAAACTCTGCTTCATCATCAAATATTGTCGTTACTATATCCATACACAAAAATAATCTCGGGGGCGCCATCAATGAAAATCAAGAGCTTGCAAGCTACAGCACTCTAGATTCCTTATATTAGAGGGAAGTCCTACATGAGTTTTTCACCTCAACTTTCCACATCACAATACTCGGTTACAAAATCTCTATGCAGCGGAAGCTCACTCAGAGTTTGTTCAATTGACTGCCTCATCATACCCAACTGTGCCATATTCACGTTCTCACGCATCAACTCAGCCACACGACAATGTGTCATCTGCTCAACTCCCTGTCCGGAAAGAACCTGAATCCAAGATGCCTCTTTAAATAGCTCATTTCTATCCTCAAGTGCTGATACTCGACCCACCTCTCTATAGCGTTCTATGCGATCATGCAATTCAGTTGGAATATCCATACTCCTACAATACTCCCAAAAATCACTATCATTTCTGTTGGTCAATTTGTAATGTGCGATAATGAAATTTCTAACACAGTCCGTTTCCCTTTTTAAAGATTCATTATATGCATCCACATCATATTTATTAATACCAGCAAATGGAAATACTTGTAACAATCTCAATATTCCCCTAGATATCATATGTATACTTGTAGACTCCAAAGGTTCCACAAAACCTCCTGAAAGACCCAGTGCAATACAATTTTTATTCCAGTACAACTTCGATCGACCCGTAGTGAAACTTAAAACATTCGGCTCAGTTAACTCATTCCCAGTCATGTTGGATCGCAATATCTTTAAAGCCGTTTCATCATCCATATAACGATCACAGTAAACATGGCCGTTTCCAGTCCTACTTTGGAGTGGGATTCTCCACTGCCAACCTGCCTCCCGGGCAGTAACATCTGTATATGGTGAAAAAATTGAGGTGTCATCGGTTTGTATAGCAACAGCCTTATTACAAGGAAGCCATTTTGACCAATCCTCATAACCAGTCTGAAGTGTTTTCTGCATTAGAAGCGATCTAAAACCTGTGCAATCTATATATAAATCTGCCTCTAGAACTGCTCCATCCTGTAGCTTTAGGCTCTTAATATGTCCAGTCTCAGAGTCACATTGGATATCACTGATTTTCGAGTTTATATGCTTAACGCCAAAATTTTCAGCAATAACTTTCAAAAATCCGGCATAAGCTGATGCGTCTATATGATAGGAGTATCCAATTCTTTTTCCTTTTGGAAACCCAAACTTCCCCTGCCGGGCAGCACAAGTTTCTAGAGAGTAATCTTCCAATTTTCCGGCGTATCCATTATCTGCTCCATGCTTCCAATATTGGTTAAATGTTCCCAGCCAAGTATCTTGCCCTACACGTCCAAATGAATGAAAGTAACTTTGGCCAACCTCTTTCCAATTCACAAAATTAATACCAAGCTTAAACGTTGCATTAGTCAATTTCATGAACTCCTGCTCATCAATCCCCATGATATTATGAAAGTCAATCATCGTTGGTATCGTTGCCTCACCAACCCCGACCGTGCCGATTTCACTTGATTCAATCAATGTAATATCAATCACCTTACCAGCCACTTTGGATAAGGCCATTGCAGCCATCCACCCTGCGGTCCCACCACCTGCAATAATCACTTTTTGCACAGGCTTAGTATTCATACTCGCCTCCATATTCCGTACTATATTTTATCTGTAAATTCTAGCAACACCATCATCGAATCAATAAACATAAAATCGGTCATGCCGATATGGCAATTCACGAGCAGAGCACATCCCTACTGAAAGGATCATTAATGAGTATTTAGGCGGACAAAAACACCCTTCCTTTTTACCGCAATAACAGCTCGACGACGCCTATAGGCAACTACCTTTTTACCCTTAATAAATTGCCTAAACAGCCTAGATCCGAAATTTCTATGCTCCCCTGAAATGCAGACATCCGATATCAAGCATATCAACCCTTCATTCCACTCATGCCAATGATAGGGCATTCTTCCTATCCGATTCAGCCTCAAAAAGGACTCTCGTGTAACATTCACCCAGGATACATACCCTATTACCTGACCATCTGATGCTTTCATCAACAAAAACGTGCCAGCCTCAATTGAAAACATCACGCTGCGCCTTCGATTATGATTAAGATTGTCAAACCCTGACCTTGACCTTAAATCATCGACAACGCATATGGTATCTCTAACACTCCCTAAGCCAGACACTCAGATCTCCTCTTTGCCATCATGACAGAACCAGACAAAGCTGATCAAACAATACTAAAAAATTAAAACCTCCCACCTCAAATTGCTTCTTATCAATTTTACAAATCTCTACATAGCATTCAGAGTATGTGTAAAAATAATTTTCTTCCCCAACTGCATCACAAATACAAAACTTTCCCGATGAGGTACAATACGAGACACTCAATTCCCCAGAGGAAAATAAATACACCCGTTCACTTCCTGGAGCTTCATAGCAGAACTCACCAACAGCCAGTGCCGTCTCGATATAAGAAGAATAATAATGTGAATCAGCTAAGTGAAGAGTTTCTGAGAGTTGACGGCGCAGTCTTCCCCTGTAGAAAAATGAGGAACAGATTGTCTGCCTATACGATACAATAACTGCACGTATCAGGTCTCTGCTTACGGTCCCATCAGGAGCCTCAGCAAATACATCCTTGCTCAATCTTAGGAAACTCTCGCAAAGCTCTTCGACCCTGTCGTTATCATCAAGATACTCTTGCAATCCTCGCTTACTAACCTTAATGCTAAGACAACTTCCGTACACTGCAAACAGTAGTGATAACATCGGATCATCATAATAACCATCAGGACTTCCAACGATTGCTTCTTTATTCAAATGAATGATGTCATGCATGACTCTAGATACGACATCTGCGTCATTGTTTACATTATACTCCGGCCATTTCTCATAAGAGACCCCTAAAACGTAAGCGCTGTGCTTATGAAAATAGAAATCCATGGCCTCGTTATAGTAAGTCAACAAGGGGTCTATATGTATGTCATAGTTATTAAATTTAGTATGTGTATCCGCATACTCAACAACAATGTCTTCTACATTTCTCCATTCATCTTGGAAGGGTTCCTGATTGGTACCTGTCTGGAAGTTCTTACCAGTGGGAAGAAAAGTGGTCGCCGCAAAATCTATCCATGCTCCATCCACAGTTAAATTCGACGAAGTAGTAGAGCCATGTATTATCCTTGCTGCTTTTGCAAATGCAAATTGATTAGCTTGTGCACGCACAACTTTTGATAGATGCTCAACAAATTTCAGCCTGTCTCCGAGCTCATTATCTACCGCTTTTGAGATGCCTCTCACTCTTACTACATCACTCTGTAACTGCCACTTCCATTCATCGAGAGGGATATAATTTCTTGCCCTAAGAAAATGCGCAGGCCTGACGCACTCGTCTCTGACAATAAGCGCCCCCCAGCACCTCTCAGCATCGCTTATACTTGTAATATCTTCTCCATAAAAACTAGACTCCTTGGCAAGCAATACCAAACCATGGCATTCAACCACACCACAAGGGAGTATTTCACTCAAAATATTCGAGTATATTACTTCACACACAGCATCCACGATATTAAGTGTTCCATGTGAATACCAACTATTAATAACGGACTTCCCTAACAGCTTGTTAGCACCAACTCCTTTTATTTGCCTCCCATCTAGATTGACACAACGAGCTCCTCCACCATTCGATGCCCCCCCATAACCGCCGTATCTATCAGCGAAAGCACTTCCTTCAGAGTCAGCATCAATATCAACTTCCGAAAAAAACTCAGATTCGGGAATAATAACTGAATATTTATTTACAAACTCTTTATCCGTTTCCCTTATAGAGTCCGACTTCCAAACTAAATTAGGAAACCTTACCCTGCTAACCTCAACGGGAACGTAGTTATATTTCCGAACAATTTTCATCAATTTCATAAAGCCCTACAATGCCTTCTAGTAGATCATAAGCTAGACAGCAAACCAACTCGAACAACTTAAACAGCTTGAAAGAAATCAATTAAACATGGTGTAATTCGAAAGCCATGACATACCCTCTTAAAACGGAGACATTGAATACCTGCCATCCCAAACATACATAGATACAGGCCATGATTCATCATTCTAAAATCTGGCATATTTTGGCAATCCAAGAACCCTTAAGAACGATGCAGAAATAGTATATTTAATGCAATGCATCTTATCCCCAATAACCCATAGATTTTTTATTGCATTAATTTCTCCCTTAACATTTTTGGATTGCCCATGCACCTGAAGGGCCCACCTAAGCATATGTTTTGTACATGCAGGGTTATTCTTAAAAAAATCTTTATGTTTGCCTATTAGCCTTTCATAAACCCCAGTCTCGGAATATATCGCTAAATTTCCGGACAACCTATCACTGTGATCTTCATACTTTACAACACCGACGCGACTAACAGGCTGTACTTTTATATCTTTACTAAGTAGTCGAGCGATCAACTCAACATCTTCACAAACACTAAAACTTAGGTCAAAACCCCCATACCTCAGAAAAAACTCCTTCTTTATCGCGAGCCCAAAACTTGCACCTATCGATAACGCCGTTGATTTAAGGTGCTCATCATCAACATATGCCCTCGGCCACACCCTTTTCAGGCTCTCAACCTCCCCATCCTTGCCTACTGAGCGAATTTCCACATCGGACCATAACAGTCCAACATCAGGACTTCTCACTATATATTTTTCGAGGGTTTTCAGATACCTATCAGCCAAAACATCATCATCATCCAGAAAAACTATCCACTCACCGCTCGCTCTTTCAATGGCTTGATTTCGTGCATACGAAACACCCCCAGCATGATCATTCCTGAGATATCTTACCCCCCTGCACTCGTCCTCTCCTAAATTATACTCATCCGTAGATCCATCATTAATAACTATGACCTCTAAACCCGAAAAATTTTGGCTCCTAACGCTCCTAAGAGCTCTCCTAAGAAGTGCTGGCCTATTGTGAGTTGGAATAACAACGGTAAATAAACACTGATCATTTGTTGAAGCAGATTTAATCACCGCCTCATATCGCTTTTTTTCTATATCCATTTATCGTTCTTCAAGGGAAATTTACATGATATACTTTATCAAAATGCATATTTTCATCAGGCTCCCATCGACCCCCTTCCACAGAGACATTTTTAACCCCCATATTCTTTAACGAGTCAAGGTCATAATAAAACCCAAAATACATCCCCGAGTCGCATATCTCTTTATAGTCCCCTTTCTGCCCGTATGTTGGGAGCTCATTGCTCACGCCCATTTCCTCAAAATATTCCTGCTCTATTTTCACTAGTGCGTTGAGCTCTTCCTCCAAGCTATCTGATTTCTCCAAACCGAATAAATCCATAATATATTGTGGCGTATCCTGGTCATTATATGCATTCGATTTGGCTGACTGCTCATACGTCCCTGATAGCGTTTGGTCGAGCAAGCCCTCCTGCTGTAGACCACCATGAAATACCACGAGTGAGTTTCGCGTGATGACTTTATCTTCACCCGCTATAAAAATATAATTTGCACAGGAAGATACACAATAACCCTCAACTTTTACCCTCATTTTCCTGTTTTTAATCAACCTCCCTATTGCCATTGCAACAAGCGCCGAACCGCCTTGACTTGAAACTGTAACTTGCTGAGCTTTTGGGCTTTTCTCCAGCTCAATTTTAAAAGCATCATATGTATTCGCACTAATCTCACCAACAAGCTTTATATCCAATTTCTCACCCTCCGAACCTTGAGCACACGAAAAACCTGCTAGTATAAACACAGCGAATAGAGAGGTTTTGATAACTCTATTTCTTCCATCTTGATTTAAAGTCATCATAAGACACCTCAATACCCTCATATTTCTAGCCCCATCATTTCAACGACTTTCATATTACCTGGAGAATATAGAAACTTATTTTCAACAGATCTCTTTCCATTTTCTGCTATATCAGTAGCGAAGGCCTTGTCCATCAGCATTCGTACAACTTTCCCTCTAAATTCATCATCATCTTTAGCCACAAGCAGGCTTTCACCGTCAGCAAGTGAACATTCAAACCCTCTATGAGCCAAAGGAGTTACCACTGTTGGCACACCCCTCAATAGAGATTCTATTACCTTTATATGTGTTCCGCTACCCTGATACATGGGAACAACTGATAAATCCACCCCTTCGTATGCTCTATTTATGTCCTCGACATACCCACAAAGCTCAATACTTGTATCGCTCCTCCATGCGCACGCATACTCCTCGGGAAGCCCTGCCCCTACGATCTTAAGCTTAACGTCACAGCCTACTTCATCACAGACACGCTTCCAAACATGTCGTATAAAATGGTCGAGCCCATGATAATTTGGGTAATAACCCAACATCCCTATAAATAAAACAGTCAAACATCGATCTTTTGTGTCTTGGAAAGATGAATCAATGCCACTCACCGGGAAAATTTTATTAGGGCACTCGTAATAATTCTCACTCCATTTAATCGCACCACTTTTTTTTGCAAATAGAACAGCCTTGCAACGGCTCAAATCTTTAACATACCTAAGGTTAATCAGGTGACATATGCATCTAAATATCGATCTCCTCACCGGCTTTCTTGATAACATCTGCACAGCTTGTCCGTTTGTTTCACTCAGACAATCATCACAATCGAGAATCAATTTTTCTAAACCGATCAAGCCTAGCCAGTACGCCGTCGAATAGTACCTGACAAAAACATAGTCATATGTCGAACCAGCTAACGCCTCCTTCACCTTTTCATGCAAGCCGGGCCTTGCCCAAACCTTTAGTGGCTTCCAACAATTTTCAAGGACCGTCCCTAGAAAATTATTCTCACGCTTAAATGGCCCTATATCTTTTACGTTCCTAGTGGCCGGATCGGCCAACATGAAGTCTACTTCAAATGAAACTTTCAACTCTTCATAAATCTGATAAGTTCGCATTACCCCCCCAGAACCTGACATAAGAGGTAAATATGGAGAAATGAATAGCAATTTTTTCATGGCGTAACCTTAATCCGCCACCAATATAACGCCCGAAAAATATATTTCCAATTCTTCGGAGGGATATCGTCTTTTCTTTGTTGATGGATCAAAGACGATATAACTCTCACCCCGCTCACTTTTCTCCTTTTTTGCTAAAACCACAAATCGACAATTCTCCCAGTATAAAATCGCCGGAACTTCCACAGCGCTCAACTCTGATACATCACACTGGTATGCAGTATGTGGCTTCTTGTAGAAACTGAATAATTCTACTAGATTTTCCATATTCATCTTATTACTAAAACTGGGGAACTTTCTCTTTATTTTTTCCGGTGACGTTTCAATCTTGTAGTAAATACAGAGCATAGAGGCACATGCCAACCCATCCCCCCCTGTACTGTCAGCTTTAACAAATGGAATTACATCACCCTTCATAGGAAACATTTTGAATAAATTCATGCTGTAACCACCCCATTTTGTTCCCGAAGATACCCATCAATGATACTTCCTGCTTTTTGTAAGGGTTGAGACCTCCCAATTTCTGCTGAAAAGGCCGCCAAATTGTTATTTTTTTCGGCTTCTTTAACCAGCTCCCTGATCATGGGAATCACTATATCAGGCTCAACAACGCAATGAGGAAAAACGAAATCTCCAACCCCCAACTTTTTGACTCTAAGCGCATTGTCTGGCTGATCTGCCTGAAATGGGATAATAAGCTGGGGAATTCTGGACTTAATTGCTTGAGATAGCGTTCCTATCCCACCGTGATGCACCAGCGCCAAGCATTTAGGCATAAGTCGATCAAAATTTACATAAGGTAAGTACAAAAACCCTCTATCTTCTTCAATCTCCCTCTTTGCACGCCCCCCAACAAACAAGCACGGCATCTCAAGCTCTTCACAGATATCTTTCGCAATATCAATTAAGAATTCAGCTTTGGACACTCCTGTCCCTACAGTAAACAAGATCGGCTTTCCGTTCTTTCTTATAAAGTCATCTACTACGCCATCGTCTATGTCCGTTGATGGCACCCAGCATGGGAAGCCAACTAACTTAATGTCTTTTGACCAATCCTTAGACCTGAAACTATACCACTCTGGGAAAAGCCCAAGTTCAAGAACCTTATTCGTCATGGGCCTGCCGGGAACAAACTTAGGCATACCATTTGCCTTTCGAATCCCATTAATGTAATTAATAATGATGTCCTTCCTAGCCCCATGCTGATATGACCCATGCCTGTATTTAACCGCCCTGAACAGTCTACGAACTGGTGCAGGAAAACGTTTAAATTCCCAGCAATAAGGTGCAGGAGGGTTTTCTATAGAAAATATAGCCTGAGGTATAATGTTCACTTTCACTATTGGCCAGCCCATCTCTTCCGAAGCAGCCGACGCACCGTTAGCTTCATCCGTTGTAATAATTAACAGCTTTGAGCCCCTATCATAGGTATCTATCAGGTATTTATATGTTCGCTCCATAGCGGGTATTTGATAGTACAGATCACAATCGTGTCTTTTATCTTCTGAAAATAACTCGGAGCGGGTTCTCTGATACTCTTCTGCAGGCCCATTTGAAATAAAATTTAGCTCCTCATCTTCGACTGCTGTTTTAAAGCTGTCATTCGTAATAAAGTCGATTTCGTAACCCAGGGCTTTTAATTCCACTCCTAAGCCTATAAATGGGTAAATGTCTCCTAACGTACCAGTGGAGCTTATAATAACCCGTTCATTTTTGCCCGCTGCAACCATACTCTCATTCACACTAACGTCCTCAGACCGTTCTATCAATTCTTAAAGCTGGGCCTTATTAAGGCCCATTTTATTCTCTACTCAAACAAGAAATTAAGCGCCGCCTGAGCTAGAACTAGAGCTAGAACTAGAGCTAGAACTAGAGCTAGAGCTAGAACCGGAATCAGTCTGCGACACTGAGAAGTCAACCCCAAGACTTGGTGCAGTCCACCGAAAATCTATAGTAAATGACCACCCCCCTCCTGCAATACTCTCGATCTCTGCATCTGATAGTTCTCGCAAAGGCGAAAATTCCAAACTCACGATACTCTTTAGTTCAGTTTCGTCAAGTTTTCTCATAAAAACGCTCCTTATAAAATAAACTCATTCTCATTGATGTGTGGTTTAAAATGAAGGGGGGAAGCCTCCCTTCATAATTAATTACGCCCCACCCGATGAGCTAGAGCTTGAACTCGAGCTAGAACTCGAGCTAGAGCTCGAACTTCCGTCCCCTCCAGAACCACTAGCGCCACCACTCAATGTTGGCCCACCCCAATTAAAATTAAAGCTGAAGGACCAGTCACCCCCAGCCACACATTGTATTTCTTCATCTGACAATTCTCTCAGAGGAGAGAATTCCAAACTAACAATACTTTTCAATTCACATTTGTCTAATTTACGCATATTAAAGGTCCTATTTTTGTTAAGGGTTATTCCTTAGATAAGGAGTCTAATTTTATCTGCCTTCCCGCAGATTCGACTGTTTCCAGCCTATGTGCAACCAGAACTCTAGTAATATCCAAAGCTTTGATATTACTGCTAATCATTGCTTCATTTTCAACATCAAGATGACTGGTTGCCTCATCCATGAATAGGATCCTCGGATTCCGATACAGGGCTCTTGCCAATACTATCCTCTGCTTCTGGCCCCCACTAAAGCTGGTTCCCATTTCACCAACCAAAGTATTCAACTGCATTGGCATTTTGTTAATTTCGTCATAAATGCATGCTAACATTGCACATTCAACAACCCTTTCCATATCTGGAGCTTCAACAAAACATGAAATATTGTCTATCAAATCCCCACTCAAAAGCTGATCTTCTTGCATTACTGAGGATATTTGACTGCGATAATTATTCAAGTAACCGACAGGCATTCCATCAATCAATATCTCACCCTCAGTAGGCTTAACTAGCCCCATCAAACATTTAATCAATGTAGACTTGCCACAGCCACTAGGCCCAGTGATTGCCACAGTTTCACCGGCCTCTATTGAAAAACTTACATCCTTAAAAACCCAAGGCTCGAACTCTGCATAGCGATAGGACAACCCTTTAACTTCAATTCTTCCATTTATTTCTTGCAAGCTCCGCTCCTCAGAGCTGGAGGTATCCTCTTCACATTCAGTCAGCGTGATATCTGCCAATCTTGTCAGATGCAGACCGATCATTTTGAATTCGATCACCCTTTCAATCAAAGCATTCATTGAACGGACGAAATGATCTTTGTAACTCATAAAGGCATATAGCATGCCAAGTGTTAACACACTATCTATGACTTGTTGTGCAGCGAAGTACAAAACCAATATATGCTCCAACCCAAATAAGAGCCCACTTACTGCACCAAAACTTATGCCCCACCTTGACAGTTCAATTTGTTTATTTAACCTATTTACAAATTTATTTTGCCACTCATTCTTCCGATCATTTTCTCTCTGGAATATCTTAATGGTTTGAGCAGCACGGATACTCTCCATCAAATGACTACTCTCGGATGCTGCAGCAACAATTTCGGCCTCACTTAAATTTCTAAATGGCCTGTACACTGCCAACCTAAATCCCAAGTAGCACAAAAGAAATATTACAACTATAAAACTCAAAAAACTGCTGTACACGATCATTGCTGTGAGTGTTAAAACTGCAAGTATACCGTCAACAAGTACGGACACTACGCCATGAGTCAATATATTTTGTACCTGACCTATGGAGCCAAACCTAGATACGATATCCCCCATATGTCTCTTCGAATAGTAGTCTACGGGCAACCTAATTAGATGCCTAAATAGGTTTGCCGTCATTTGTGAGCTAAGTAACGTCGTCATCCTCAGCTCCACAAAACTTCGGAATGCCTGCACAGATACATTAACCAACGTCAATATGCCAAAGCCGATAGCCAAGACAGTCAACAGGTTCAAGTCATTCCTTACTAACACATCATCAACAACATACTGCATGTAAAGCGGCGACAATAGCGCCAATAACTGTAGTAGTAGGGATAGGCCAGCCACATATATAAGGCTTTTGAATAAACCACTACTGTTTGACCAAAAATCAGTTAGGGATAACTTTGCTGCTTCAGACCTTGGTTTAAAATCAACCGATGGAAACAACTCTAGAATAACACCGGTAAAATCTAAGTCGAATTCCTCTCTGCTAATCTCACGCGGCCCCATGGCTGGATCTGTCAGGCAAAACTTGTTCTTTTTGATGTCTGTCAATACAGCAAAATGTTTCATTCCCCAATGCACGATGCATGGTAACTTAACCGATGAAAGGTCCTCAATCTCACATCTCACTGCTCGAGATGACATATTTAACGCTTCAGCAGAAGCAATCAGTTGCTTGAGTGTCGCTCCTTTACTCGAAACGGAAAACTTTTTCCTTAAGCTAACCAAGTCTGTTTCTAAGCCATAGTATCCAGCCACCATCGCAATACAGGCCAACCCACACTCTGTAGTTTCTGCCTGTAATATTAGCGGTACTTTTTTCTTCGACCCAAAACTAAGTCGCGCCGTTATATCGTTGATCAATTTTTATCACTCATAATCAAAGCCTATTTTTTAGGCCAAAAAATGGCTCGAATATCCACTCAACTATTTTTCGCTCTTCGAGCTCCACATCCGCCTTGAATGTCATTCCTGCTCTGAGCTTATAGCTTACCCCTGCCATTCCAACTTCTTGCCCTATATTTTTCACTCTAACAAGATAAACTGGCTCACTAACTTGCACTGGAGGGTCAATTAATTCGTATGGCATTATTGGTGATTCTGAAATACTGTCAATTTCGCCAGGAAACCCTCCAAATTTTTGGTATGGGAATGGGTCATACCTCAAATGAACTTTATTTAACTCTTCTATCATTCCAATAGCTCTTATTGGCACCAAAAGCGTCGCATACAGTTCATTTTCCTTCGAAACAAGTGTCATCAGGGGCTTTGCACTTGCAGGATTAATCTGCAACCCTTCATGCACTTGTAGATTGGAAACAACGCCACTTAATGGTGCCACAGTCACCCTTGACCTTTGCCCCCTATAGACTATCAGCTCCTGCTCTAACTCACCTTTCTGGCTTTCATACTGAGCCAACCTATTCAACCTTTCCGTTGGCAATATTCTTAACTTTGATTCGAGTGAGCTTATCTCATTTTTTTGAGACTCCACTGCGCGAACCACATCTTGATAATGTGCTTCCACTTCCAATTTGGCTCTTTCAGCTCCTTCAACCTGCTTATCCGATGAATTATTTGAGCTACGCAGCGCTCGCTGCCTTTTAACTTCCAAGATCGCAAAGGATAATATTCCCTCACGAGTTACAACTTGGCCTTCTAACAACTTCAAACTCCTCTTTTTGAAGGCCAGCTCCGCTGTCAAACGAGCTTCTTCTTCGCGCGAAACAGCAGTATATCGTGCGATGCTTGCCTCCAAGGCATCTATCTGTTTTAGATACTCAGATTGTACCGCCTGCACAGCATCCTCTTTCCCTCGCAGAAATTGATCTTCTTCAATCTCAAGCAGCTGCGCACCTTTTTCTACGTACTGTCCCTCAACCACATATACCTTGGTTACAACGCCAACACCCTTGGGGTAAATGCCCGAAGAGCCCTCAGCCGTGATAAGCCAACCCACCACTGTCTCTTTTTTTGTGTATGTCCCTTTACAAGCGAACACAACAACACCAACTGTCACACACAAGATGATCAACGAAATTATTTTTTGAGCTTTATTTGGAGACACTAATACATCGCCATAGAGCCTACGCCTATAGTTTCGTACAAACCGCTTCCTAAAAAGATTTTGATAGTCCATTTGTTGACCACTACCTTTCAATATCCCCAATGTCATGCCAAGCCGTCTCCGCTCCATTTCTTATTAATGAAGAGTTAGATTAGGCTGGGGGATGGTTATTTCATGATAAGAGATAGAAAACTACTAACAGCCAATTCTTTTCATAAACCAGCTAGCATACACTTCCCTTAAGAAGTGTCCTACTTCTTCCTACTCCTACACAACATTACTGCAAGTAATGGACTCCTTCCGCTAAAGCTAACCATGTTATGTTTTTTGCATGATCCTATAATAGTGCGCGCTGTTATTCAAGTTTCAACGAGAACTGTTTACTGCCATTACTGTATTTGCGTGTAGTGTGTAGTGGTCTAATAGCACCGGACACTTTAATGAGAGACAATATTAGTCAACAATTAAGGTGTCATTATGAGTCAGAAGCGTACTTACAAGCAGTACCCGAAAGAGTTTAAGGAGGAGGCCGTTGCGCTTGTTCGAGAACAAGGCTATTCCGTTCCTGAGGCCGCTAAATCGTTGGGTATCGCAACCAACATGCTCTACAAATGGAAAGAAAAGGTGGAGTCTAGTGAGGCAGGTGAAGTGCTGGCCGAGGATGAGAGAGTCGAGCTTAAGCGCTTGCGCAAGGAAAACAAAGAGCTGCGCATGGAGAAAGAGATTTTAAAAAAGGCCAGTGCCTTCTTTGCGAAAGAAATGAAGTAAAGTACGATTTCATTCAGACTGAATCACCTCGCTTTCCTGTAGTTATGTTGTGTCGCGTGATGGGCGTTGGGAAAACGTCCTATTACGATTGGCTTAAGCGCCCAGGCACAGTGATAACAAGCGATACCTTGCACCTACACCGTAGGATGAAGTGGCTTTTCGAGCAGAGTCGCAATAGCCTGGGTAGTCGCGAGATGATGAAGAAATTACGCGAAGAAGGCTTTCAGATTGGTCGTTATCGGGTTCGTAACTTGATGCGCAAGCTTGGCTTAAGGGTCACTCAGCGAACCGCCTATAAAGTGACAACCAAACGCAAAACCTCGGATGCCGTAGCCGACAACTTGCTGAATCAGAATTTTAACCCAGTGGGGCCGGATCAAATTTGGGCGGGCGATGTCACTTACCTGAAGACCGGCGAAGGTTGGATGTATTTGGCGATTATTATGGATTTGTACTCGCGTCGAATTGTTGGTTGGTACATTGATAAGCGCATGACAACTAATTTAGTGAGCAAGGCCCTGATAAAGGCCTACAACCTAAGACAGCCGCCTAAAGGCTTAGTTTTTCATAGCGATAGAGGCTCACAATATACCAGTAAGCGCTATCGAAAACTTCTAGCGGCTTACGATATGCGGGCGAGTATGGGAGACGTTGGTGCCTGTTGGGATAATGCGGTTGTTGAACGCTTCTTCGGAAGCCTTAAACACGATTGGATATTTAAGATTGCGCAGCCGACAAGAGCGCACATGAAGACTGACGTGGGCAAATATATGCGCTACTACAATGTACATCGTTTTCATTCGGCGAATGAAGATTTATCGCCAATAAAATACGAAGAATCCAAGTATGTGCTGCAAAATGGAAGAGTCGGTTCTGCTCGAATAGAGCAGGTTCGACACTTCCATTCTGCAGTCAACAAGTGAAGCGCGTTAGCAGGGAATTTATAAAAAATAGGTGTCCGGTTTTACTTGACCAGAACAGTGGTCAACCTTTTTTGGCCAGCCGATTAGAGGTTTCCCAATAATACGCTTCTTTTTCGTTCGGTGACATTCCAAGATTGTGACTGTGAGGTCTCACCGAATTGTAATATTTGAAAATGTAGTTCCGCACAGACTCGCAGGCTACAGCTTCATTTTTGTATCCCACCTTAGGCAAATTCTCAACTTTCAAACTTCTGAAGAATCTTTCCATAGGTGCGTTATCCCAACAATTTCCTCGACGGCTCATACTCTGCTTAATTTTATAGGACAAAAGCAACTGACTGAACTCTAAGCTTGTATAATGACACCCTTGATCTGAGTGAAACATTAAACCTGAAGGCCGGCCTCGCAACTCAAATGCATTGGCTAGTGCTTGTTTGGTTAATTCACAGTCAGGTGAAAACGATAGCGCATACCCAACAATCTTACGGCCATATAGATCTAATACAGTGGCCAAATAAAGCCATCTATCTCCTATCCAAAGATAGGTCACATCACCACACCAAACTTGATTAGGCCTCACAGGGCTAAACTCTCGCCTCAAGTGATTCTTTATTTTCTTATGGCTCTTCTTTGCAGGCTTATATTTATGCTTCGGGAGCTGACAGCTCTCCAACTCTAGACGTTTCATGGCCTTAGATGCCTTGTAACGACTTAAATCATAACCGCCTTTGGTGACAACAGTCGCCACGGTTCTTGCTCCAGCAGAGCCTCCGCTTAATTCAAACGCCTCTTTCACTTCTGCATCTACTCTCAGCTCTTCAGGACGGATTCTAGTTGATGCCTTTTTCCAGTACTGATAACTGCTACGATGCACACCAAAAACTTGGCAGAGTATTTGGACTGAGTAGCTCTCTTGAAGCTTGTCTATCAACGCGAAACGCTTAGTTCGTCCGTCATCAAGAGAGCGGTAGCCTTTTTTAAAATTTCTTTCTCCGTTTTAAGCCGCTGGATTTCTCGCTCCAACGCTTTAATTTTGACTTGCTCTTCAGATATTGGGGTACTCTCTGGCGGTTCTCCTTGGCGTTCGTTGTTTAATGAACGTGACCACTTATCAACGGTGGACTTACCAACACCCATCGCCTCAGCGGCTTCTCGGATGGAATATCCTTGATCAAGAACCAGTTCTGCAACTTCCTGTCTGAATGCGGGTTTAAAATGTTTTGGCATGATGCTACCTTCGTTAAGGGCGATTATAATATCACCTCTAAATAGGTGGCCAGATTCAGTGTGCCACTACACATCGCCTCAGAGGCTTCTCGTATAGAATAACCCCTATCAACAACAAGCTCTGCAACTTCCTGCCTGAATGCAGGTTTGTAATGTTTTGGCATATTGCTACCCTTCTTTAAAGATGACTATAATATCGCCTCTAATTCGGTGGTCAAAATTAGTATGCCACTACAAGTGTGATGGCTGGGGTTTTTAGAACGTGCTCGAACAAAAAACGTATACCTTGAAACTGTAACCGGCAGGAACTCGGGGATAGCTTTTTGTCTCTTACCAAGTGAAGAATATAGTTTTGTACGTCATCTTCGCTCAACAAGTCTGGTGAGCGGGCATAATATGTCGCCAAACTTGTTACTCCATACAAGTAACATTCTTTCGTGTTTTCTGCCAAATTCCTGACTGTCATGATGTCAATCATCGATTGGCGAAGCGGGGTCATTTTACGGGTCTGGGTATCCATTACTTATCTCCAATTGCCCGCCAGGATTTGGCAGGATAAGATAAGTTTGGACCGGAGAGTGCAAAAGGTTAAATTTTAAGCAGGAAGAAGAAAGGGGCGCCAGCTACCGCGCAGCGGTTTAGTTCAACGTCTGGTTTTGGCGGGTTTTTGGAGTGCTTTCTTTTGTGCCTTCAGCACAAAAGAAAGAACGGAAAAAACCTCGCCAAGAACCTATTGTTATGGCAACGGCTTGTTTACCACTGCTAAGTTAATTTGTAGGTAGCTACCTAATACACTAGGACTAAAACTACCCGATAAGGCGGACTTTGTATAGGGTTTGTTGCGCCAGAACCCCGCAAACCAGTGGGAATCTTGCGCGATATCTCAGAGCCGCCTGCCTTGAACCTGAAAGAATAGCTCTGATGCTGATAAGGGAGGGTTTGTATGATGCACTTCCCTTATGCTTTACCGTGAGTACTTGCTCACATTTACTTGCCAGTGTGCCGAACTTTGGTAGCGGCGGCCTGTAATTACACTGTGTTTTACACGCTAGTCATGGTAGAACGGCCAGTTACCCGAACCGCCCCCATACAGATCCGGACGTGCGGAATTACCGCATCCGGCTCTTCAATAATATCGTTGCTCGTGTAAATCACGAACCCTCAATACCAATCTACTGTAATGTATCGCTTCGACACACGCATAGGTTGGATCTGAAAATATCTTAACATGTCCTTAAAACCATTCCAGCTAAAACTCCGCTTCTGACTGCGACGGTTAAGCCATTTATATAAGCAATGTAATACATGATTATATAGGCTCGACACGCTACGGCCGTTGCCTGGCAGCGCAAAGTAATTTTTAACGCCAATGAGTTTACGCCTAAGCATAGGCATTAAAATATTTAACCGCTTGGATCGATTGTTCTTAATCCAGCAATAAATATCAGTCATCAACGCCTTGTGTTTCTTTGCAGCCGTTTGACGTTTCAGCCTTGGCTCACCATTCCTATCGGCACCCCAGAAAAATTCAAAACCTAGAAACTGAAATTTTCGGGTTCTACTTGGGTGGAATCGACTAAATCGCTTTATGTGCGTTTTCTCAGGTGCTACTTCAAGATCAAACTCTCTTAATCTTTCAGGTAAACGCTGATAAAACGCACGTGCTTCATCGCGATATTGGAAGGCAACCACAAAATCATCGGCATAACGAATTAACATCGCCTTACCTTTTAGTGTTGGCTTAACACGCTTCTCGAACCAAAGATCTAAGGCGTAGTGCAAGTATATATTTGCCAGTACTGGACTGATTACCCCACCCTTGGGGTGTTCCCTTAGTGGACTTAATGTAATACCCTTCCGGCGTCTTAATTCTTGCTTTTAACCACTGACCTATTAATTTGAGTAGCGCTTTATCGTTAACCCTTTCCTTTAACATCTTCATTAGCCAGTTATGGTTCATGTTATCGAAGAAACCTTTGATATCGGCTTCGACGATATACCCATAACCACCAAACTGAAGATTAAGGTTCAAACTATGCACCGCTTGGTGGGCACTTTTTACAGGACGATAACCATAACTGCTCCGTAAAAAGTCGTTTTCCCAGATAGCTGATAATATCTGACTGACGCCTTGTTGAACTATTTTATCATCCAGTGTCGGCAAGCCCAGCGGTCTTAGTTTTCCGTTTGATTTTGGTATCAGTACGCGTTTAACATCGCTAGCTCGATACGTTTTCTGTTTCAAACTGTTCTGTAAACATGTGATATTTTCAGAGAGCCTTGGTAGGTAATCAGATGATGTTATTCCATCGATACCAGCCGCTGACTTCTTATTGATTTGACCCCAGCTTTGTATCAGTAAATCAGAATCAAGCTTTCCATAAAGATTCTGAAACTGATGCTTAGGGTGAGTCTGTGCTTTAAATGCTATGGATTGCAATTCGGTTGTCATAGTGGTTCCAGCCCTACTTTGTCCGGCCTATGTATCTGTTACAATCCGTGATATTACTGTCAGCCCCGTCGTAATGCTTATTAAGAAAACACGTACTGTTTTTTTTCATCATTACTACCATGGGCTAATCCGACTTCCAAAGTGCCATCGTTCGCTTCGTGTTTTACTCGGCAGCCCTACCCACCTCCTGCGGGAGCAACCTTGGATCTCACAAGTTCCTGCCTCATCTCTTTATACATGCCACGGCTTTATAACTCCGCTAATTCGCCACAATCTTGCCTTTACGATTGCTTTGCGTGGGCTTCGACAGCGTTACAGGCCTTGCCAATTAGAACAACACATTTACGGAGCGATACCAACACTTCAGGGACACGAATCCCCTGTGGCCTACATAATTCTCTGTCTACGCTTCACACTGTTTGTTCGATTAATTGAAAACTTTAAAAATAAATAACGTTTTCCGGAAAGGTATCAGCAATCCTTAATCTCCGCGCAGCGCGCAAGACTCGATACGGGTGAGCGGCTAACTCTTACCCGACAGGGACTTTCACCCCGCAAGATGGGACAAGCTTCCTTGTCGCACTAACGCCGAGCTCACCGGCGCATATTGCGGAGAGCGTTTTTATGTAAAATGGAGCACCGCGACATACATAAAAACGAGCGTAGCAATATGCGTCCGTGTGCAGCGATTTGTTACTTGTACCAAACACCTACTCACTTTTAACTACGCTGCTACGCCAATTGCTGTATTTTTTTAAAAAGCCTGAAGCTTTGGTTAGACCCAACTATAACCGTGGGATAGCCAAAACAGAAGGCATAAAATTGACCCAAAACAACAAGTGATTATGGCAACCAACAGAAAGGAACAAACGGGAGGAATAAGCCGCAAACTCCCTTTGCTAGGTAAAGCTTGGTTGCGCTTTTTTGCAACGAAGCTTTACCGGATTACCAAATCTACCTTTTACAAAGCACGTTGTAAGCGACCAAAGGTGGCTTACCTAAACTTGATGGAGGGTAACGAATTTAGGAACACCCTACTGAAACTTAACTACACACCAAACTTTTTTTAATAGACAAGTAACGCCTGTGTATGAGGCATTTTTTATGTAGTGTAGTTTTGGGGTACAGTGGCGCAGCCACCCCAAAACGAAGCGAAGTAAAAAATGTCCTTATGACACATTTGTTAGGGCTTTGGCGGATTTTCATAAGTTAATACTCTAATGCTCCGCGTTCCTATTTTGGACTTTAAATATTGCGTAACGGCCGCTGTGGCCGATTTTACACTTTGCCGCTCCTTCTCGTCTGTAAGGAAGTTATTTTTACCGTGCTCTAACTCCATCTCTCTGAATACAACTTTCACGCTCGATTTAGAAATTTCAACATAGGCTTGAACGTAAATATTTTCGCCCAACTTAAAGCCAAGGTTTTGGGTATGTCCGGTTGCTGGTAACAGCCCAAAAGATACACTCTGATTAGTACGCTCGAAATCAAACTCTCTTAGAACCTGAGTAATTTCCTCTGCGGCAATATCCACATCCTCATTCGAAAGAAATAGTTTACCCGAATCACTATCTGCAACAAAGCCAGCTTCAACTTCCTGTAAACTCTGAGTCTTGAGCATTGCACTAGGCGGAATACAGCCTGCCAAAAAACACACGAAGAAAAGAATTGTAATGCTTAATTTCATATTGGCCTGGTCTTACCCACAAAAAGTAGACACCATATTAGGCGCACTCTTGGTAATAAATTTCTTCAAACTCTGCAGGGCTTATATAGTCATTCGCAGAGTGGCGTCGTACGCGATTGTAAAACAATTCAATATATTCGAACACACTTGAATACGCGTCATTTAAGCCTATGTACGATTGACCAAACACTTCCTCTACTTTCAGACGTGAGAAGAAGGATTCCATTGCCGCATTATCCCAACAGTTACCCTTTCGGCTCATGCTGGGAGTTATATCAGCATCGTGCATCGCTAGGACATATTCTCCGGATCGATACTGCACTCCCTGATCTGAGTGAAGCAACAACCCTTGCTCGCATCCCCGACTTGAGGTGGCCATGTTAAGTGCATCTAAAATCAAATCCGTGGTCATTGTTTTATCCAATGACCAGCCAATGATCTTGCGGGAGAACAAGTCCATGATCACCGCCAAGTAAACGTGACCGTTCTTAACCGGTATATAGGTAATGTCCGACACCCACTTTTCATTTGGCTTAGTGGCCTCAAAGTCGCGATCCAATACGTTTTCAGCGAAGTTATTATCCCCTGAACCTTGATGACCATACTTGAAGCGTTTGCCGTTACGGGCCTTTAGACCCTCTTCCTGCATAATTTTAGCAACATGATTAACTGAGCAAGCGAAGCCTTTTTCATGCAGCTCATAGATTAATCTAGGCGCACCGTATCGTGCCTTAAACTCCTCAAAAGTCTCACTGATAGCCTTGCGCAGCATTTCTCGATACTCATACTCGAAACTAGGCTCTCGTTCGCGCCATTTGTAATAACCTGATCTGCTGACAGCTAACCACCCCGCCATCTTGATTATTGGGAATTGACCACGAAGCGACTCCATGTAGGCATACCTCACCAGCTTGGCTTGCTGAAGTATGCCGTCGCTTTTTTTAGGAATTCGTTCTCTTCTTTCAGGTCGCTTATTGTCCGCTGCAGCTCGCGTACAGTCTCGCTTTCAGGCTTTGAGTAATCCACACCATTCACACCATTAAATTGTTTTTCGGATAGTCGCTTATATTGACGTCGCCAATTATAGATTTGACCGGGGTGAATACCCAACTCTCTCGCCACTTCAGCAGCTGAGGTGTCAGGCCCTTCTGAGCGTCGAACGGCCTCCCTACGAAAATCTTCGGTGTAATGGTTGTATTTGTTCTTAGTTTTTTTAGTCATAATTAATACCTCATTAGGTGGGAATGAGGTGTCTACTTTTCGTGGGTAGCTCTAGGCCCTAACGCCTTTGTAACAGGCATTTTTTGTGTAGTGGAGTTATGCGGTAAAGTGGCGAAGCCACCGCAAAACGGAGCGCAGCAAAAAATGTCCTGTTGACAAACTTGTTAAGTGCTTTACTCATTTAGATGCTTACAGCTTGCTTTAAGCAACAATATAGCAGGCTCTGGTTTAGTATTTGTTGGTTGCGTTACCCAGATAATTTGAGCACTTTCTAAATGTGGGTACAAGTTAAATTGTATTTGCTCTGCACCCTCGATGCTAACTGCAGAAACGTAACTGCTAGTTTGCCCTATCAATTCTAGATTGTGCCAGCGATCTTCTCTTTTCGGTTCAATGACACCAGTGCCATCTATAACGTACCTCAAGCTACCCAATCCTGCATGAGAGTATGAGAACTCGTAAATAGTGCCATCGTTCAAAGTGATGGGTTCAGCTTTACCGCTAACGTAATTAATGTGCTCTCCAGTAAAATTCTGGCACTTTGCTGAGAACGAGCCTGCAAAGGTAGGTGTAACAAGTGAAGCTACCACTATGATGAAAATATATTTCATAACTCGATTCCTGAGGGCACTTAACGCCGAGCTCACCGGCGCATATTGCGGAGAGCGTTTTTATGTAAAATGGAGCACCGCGACATACATAAAAACGAGCGTAGCAATATGCGTCCGAGTGCAGCGTTTTGTTATGGGCTGGGTGGCACTTATTCTCTACAGCGCTCGTTGTGGAGCAAACGCGGAACTTTAGCCTATTAAAAACCCAACCCGTATAAACTACTATTCTTACAATTCGCACTTTCTTGATGGAGCCTTGAAGATGCGAACCACCCATTTTCTATTTCGCAGTGGAATCCCAAACGGTGAGCCAAAGAACGAACAGTTTTAGACTCACCTTGTTCCAATACTTTTTATTGTAACCACTTCACTACATTCTTGTGCCGAGTGAAACTATTTATTCTTTCTCCACGATTGCACTTACTAAACTGCGAACTCTCAATTTAATAAAAATTCTGGAACGACAACTAAATCATTTAAACCCGCCATAACGCCGCTGTAACCTGCCCAAATTATGGAGCAGTTTTGTGCGAGAATGTGCGCAGCGCATTGCACAAAATCGCGTAGTAATTTGGGTCAGGTTGACAGCTTTGTTAAGTGCTAATGCTAAGCCGTTTGTATAAACCACAGAAAGCCTAACCCCAAGGAAGCTATACTAATAAAAATTGATTTTAATATAATTTCACGATGAAATACCGCCTGATAAAAAAGAGTAATAACGTTAACTAGAAGCATATAAGGTAGCGCCAACCCTAAATAATATGGAACTGGAAATAATTGCAAGTACACCGAAATAAAAGCAAAAACCACAAGCACTGCGGTTAACAAGGGTATTGCCCAATATGAAGAGAAGAGTTTAGTCATCTATCATTCCCAACCACGACGTTGATATGACTCTTTGTCTTGATCGGGATAATCAGATTTGTATTCGCCCCACTTCATATATTTGTAGTATTTAGTCATTGCGTCAAAATGAGAGTCAGCCTCACAAACCCAAACAAGTGTTGCATCTTCATCCAATAATTTTCTTGCTCCATCCCCATGAACACCTGCCAGACAAAACGTCTGTGATCCCTCATCTTCTTCAACCCAGAGTTCATGCTTCATAATTTGGTGACACTTAACGCCGAGCTCACCGGCGCATATTGCGGAGAGCGTTTTTATGTAAAATGGAGCACCGCGACATACATAAAAACGAGCGTAGCAATATGCGTCCGTGTGCAGCGATTTGTTACTTGTACCAAACACCTACTCACTTTTAACTACGCTGCTACGCCAATTGCTGTATTTGTTTAAAAAGCCTGAAGCTTTGGTTAGACCCAACTATAACCGTGGGATAGCCAAAACAGAAGGCATAAAATTGACCCAAAACAACAAGTGATTATGGCAACCAACAGAAAGGAACAAACGGGAGGAATAAGCCGCAAACTCCCTTTGCTAGGTAAAGTTTGGTTGCGATTTTTTGCAACGAAGCTTTACCGGATTACCAAATCTACCTTTTACGAAGCACGTTGTAAGCGACCAAAGGTGGCTTACCTAAACTTGATGGAGGGTAACGAATTTAGGAACACCCTACTGAAACTTAACTACACACCAAACTTTTTTTTAATAGACAAGTAACGCCGCAATAATTTGCCGCCGAAGCGGAGTAGTTTTTTGTGTAGAATAGCGAAGCTATACACAAAAAAGTGCGGAGCTTTGGCGGTCAAATTGATTGCCTTGTTAACTCGGGCACCCTATTAATGGGACACATTTTCAGCTATCGAATTTTTGACATTAAGTCTGGCGTCGCAGCCAAAAATGAATTCACCGTCTCTCTCTGTAACCCAATGATTGCCAACTCCCCTAGGGTCCGATGCAAATTTCGCCTTCTTTCTCTTTATGAGGCGCTTAACTTCTACCAACCCGACCTTTGGCCCCAATTTCATTTGTTCGAGAAGCATGCTCTCATATTTATTGCAATTTTCCCACGAATCCATAACTACAGAATTCCAAGCAGTCACAACTATTTTCATAGCTGCTTCTAGCTCCTCTTTAGAGTGATCGCGAGGCAAGCTCAATATAAGCGATTTCCCAAACTCTAAAATAGTATGCGATATTTTCGTTGTTGGTATCATAGCTTCAAATGTTCTGGTTCAAGATAGAGTTAACGCCGAGCTCACCGGCGCATATTGCGGAGAGCGTTTTTATGTAAAATGGAGCACCGCGACATACATAAAAACGAGCGTAGCAATATGCGTCCGAGTGCAGCGTTTTGTTATGGGCGCCGAATTCGCAAAGTAAGTGCAACGCGCCTGCATCTTCCTTTATATAGGGTGAACTGGGATACTCATGGTTTTTCTCGACCGGCAAGAAGAGGGACCTCATGATGTACCACCAGCTCACCACTGATGAAAGATATACTATAGCGGCCTATTTAAAGCAACGTAAATCTCAAGCCTATATTGCACGGGCCTTAGGCCGCGATCCTTGCACGATCTCCAGAGAGTTAAAACGAAATCGTCGCCCAGACGGTAAATACTGCGCAGCGCGAGCAGTAAAACGTACCTCTCGAATACGGAGGGAGTCTCGTCGTAAATGGCAATTCAATGATACCGAGCTTCAGATGGTCATCGCCTTAATACGCCTCGATTGGAGCCCAGAACAAGTTTCCTTGTGGCTTAAGAAGTGCAATATATTATCGATCAGCCATTCGACCATTTATCGCTATATTTGGTACAACATGTTTTATTCAGGGGATCTCTATAAGCACTTACGTCAATCAAGCAAGAAACGCCGAAAAAGATATAGAAGCCCTGACTCTAGAGGCGTTTTAGCCAATAAGGCCCATATCTCTGAGCGACCTCTAGGGGCAGAAAATAAGAGCCGAATCGGTCATTTCGAAATTGATACCGTTCATGGTTCACGCGATCAACATTCAATTGTCACGTTAGTTGATCGAAAAAGTAAATACACGATCATTGGCAAAATTAGGAACCGTACGACTGACGAGTTAAATCGAAAAGTTATTCAGCTAATCAAAAAACAGGTTAATCAGGTAAAAACAATTACCGCTGATAACGGTACCGAGTTTCATCAATACAAAAAAATTGAAGACGTCACTAACTCAACATTTTACTTTGCCAACCCCTACCACTCATGGGAAAGAGGGTTAAACGAAAATACCAACGGTCTCATACGACAATATTTACCTAAAGGAGAATCAATGAAGAGCATAACTCAAAAGGATTGCGATAAAATTGCAATGAAACTTAACCGACGACCTAGAAAATGTTTAAATATGGAAACACCGGAGGCAGTCTATGTTCGTTAATCACTTTCATTGCACTTCAGTTGATAACCTGGGGGCTGGGTGGCACTTATTCTCTACAGCGCTCGTTGTGGAGCAAACGCGGAACTTTAGCCTATTAAAAACCCAACCCGTATAAACTACTATTCTTACAATTCGCACTTTCTTGATGGAGCCTTGAAGATGCGAACCACCCATTTTCTATTTCGCAGTGGAATCCCAAACGGTGAGCCAAAGAACGAACAGTTTTAGACTCACCTTGTTCCAATACTTTTTATTGTAACCACTTCACTACATTCTTGTGCCGAGTGAAACTATTTATTCTTTCTCCACGATTGCACTTACTAAACTGCGAACTCTCAATTTAATAAAAATTCTGGAACGACAACTAAATCATTTAAACCCGCCATAACGCCGAGCTCACCGGCGCATATTGCGGAGAGCGTTTTTATGTAAAATGGAGCACCGCGACATACATAAAAACGAGCGTAGCAATATGCGTCCGAGTGCAGCGATTTGTTATGAGCTGGGTGGCACTTACTTTCTACAGCGCTCTTTGTGGAGCGAACGCGGAACTTTAGCCTATTAAAAACCCAACCAGTATAAACTACTATTCTAACAATTCGCATTTTCTTGATGGAGCCTTGAAGATGCGAACCACCCATTTTTTATTTCGCAGTGGAATCCCAAACGGTGAGCCAAAGAACGAACAGTTTTAGACTCACCTTGCTCCAATACTTTCTATTGTAACCACTTCACTACATTCTTGTGCCGAGTGAAACTATTTGTTCTTTCTCGACGTTTGCACTTACTAAACTGCGAGTTCTCAAATTGGACAGTATTCTGGAACGATTTACAAATTATTTAAACCCGCCATAACGCCCGGCTAAGCCGCCGAAACGGAGTTGGTTGTTTTGTGCGAGCGTAGCGAAAAAGCACAAAACGAGCAACGCAGTGGAGGTCGGTTTGAGCCGTTTGTTAAATGTTGATAGTACTAAGAACCGTCTCATCACGACTGACCTTCTTGGCTTTAAATGCATTTGAAAACTTTGATTCGCTTCGGTATTTACCTTTTTGTTTTGATATGTCTTTTCTAGTTAGAACGATTTCAGACAGCCCTTTTAGATAAGCGCAATAGTAAGAGTATTTGCTGCTATCAAAATTATTGATTCGCTTTTGTACTTTAGCTAGCTCTCTGAAAGCTAGAATCGTTGCGCGCTCAGAAATACCCACTGCGATCTCTTCCGGTAATGAATATATGGCTAAATCTTCTTCTGGCATTATATCAATGAGAAGCCTACCGTTTTCAAATTCACCATCTACGTTCTCCATTCTTATTGCAAGCCGATTACCGTCAAACTGCTCTAATCCATATTCTTTAAGAAGGCGAACAGCATCACCAAATCGAATCGGGAAATATCGCCCTTTTTTGGGCTGAGATTTAAGATCCTTTCTCCAGCTCATAGCTCGCTCTTAAATTTAACGCCTTTGTCAGTTGCGTTTTGGTTGTAGTGTATTTTTGTGCAAAAATGGCCGAAGGCCATGCACAAAAAGAAGCGAAGACCAAAACGTCAACTGGACAAACTTGTTAGGGTTTTGATTTACTTGCACAGTAGTTTTGACCTAGTAATATAAAAATAATGCACCCAGCAAATTAAAGGTATAAATAATAGCAACGGAATACCTGATTTAAACCCTATAACGCTACCCCATATTATGGCAGACGGAACAAGTAAGTAGAGATAAACCATCATTCCATATTTAATTGGAATATAACATTTACTACCACAACTTGGGCACTTAGCAGGGCTGAACCTAGTTGCCCAATATTTTTGCCAACTACTTATACAGTTTTCATTACAACTTGGGCATTTATACATATTGCTATAGCACCCTAACGCCGCCAGCAACTGCCGGAGTGAATTGGCTGCTTTTTTGCGTCTTTTTGCAAAAAAGAAGACAGTTTACGGAGGTCAGATTGACTGGCCTTGTTAGAATTTTTCCCTTATTTATACATCACACTAAAACAGTCCACCATTGTGGTGAGTAGTATTTGCAATTTTTCTGCGAGCCACTTCTTTCTCCTTCTCCTTTTTTCGGTAATCATCTAACTGCCTTTCTTGTGCGGCATTCGCCTCCTCAAGCTCAACCAATTTTTCGTCTTTTTCACTTTGAGAGAAATGATATTCTTCTTTATAGGCTTCGCCACAATATATGCATTTGTTGTACATATTTCTGGGAGTTTTCCTAGAGCATTTTTCACAAGTAACCTTCTGCTTGCTCATATTAGACTTTTCCGTTTTCTAACGCCGCCATATGCGGCAAATTTGGAGTTGTTTTTTTTGTGCTAGCGTAGCGTTAAAGCACAAAAAAAACAACGGAAAATTTGTCCAGCCAGCTTGCTGGCGCAGCATGATGGCCTTGTTAAATGGCGATACACCAAACAACACCAACACTGCGTTGCGGAACGCAAATGGAGCCTTGCTACCAAAGTGGCGAACAACGCTACATGAACACCCGTAAACGCTAAACCTGAAAACTCTAAGAAGAACGACCGGTAAACTTTACATCACTACCCCGCTCTGCTTTTTTCTTCATTAAAACTACCCGCTCGAAAATAACACTTTTTACGAGTTACTAAAATATGCTTGCAACCAGTAAAACTTAAAATACTAAAACAGACTTTTAGAGTGGTTTGCACGGTTTAATGCTGGTAGAGCTAAACGAACTGTTTCGTTATGAAACTAGCATAATATTTAAAACCACTACACAGCTAAAAATGTAAGTTTAAAACTGAAATCTTCACGCCGTATAAATAGTATGTTGCCGAGCTATTTAACGCCGAGCTCACCGGCGCATATTGCGGAGAGCGTTTTTATGTAAAATGGAGCACCGCGACATACATAAAAACGAGCGTAGCAATATGCGTCCGTGTGCAGCGATTTGTTACTTGTACCAAACACCTACTCACTTTTAACTACGCTGCCACGCCAATTGCTGTATTTGTTTAAAAAGCCTGAAGCTTTGGTTAGACCCAACTATAACCGTGGGATAGCCAAAACAGAAGGCATAAAATTGACCCAAAACAACAAGTGATTATGGCAACCAACAGAAAGGAACAAACGGGAGGAATAAGCCGCAAACTCCCTTTGCTAGGTAAAGTTTGGTTGCGCTTTTTTGCAACGAAGATTTACCGGATTACCAAATCTACCTTTTTCGAAGCACGTTGTAAGCGACCAAAGGTGGCTTACCTAAACTTGATGGAGGGTAACGAATTTAGGAACACCCTACTGAAACTTAACTACACACCAAACTTTTTTTAATAAACAAGTAACGTCGTATTAAGGGGCGCCGCTTGCGGCGTCCCTCTTGAATACTTTGTTATATGCCACTCTCCAATAGTACACAAAAATTGTACAACAGATCGTAAATAGAAAAAAAGACCAACTAAGTATCATTGATTCCCTAATGGCAGAATTAGACCACTCTATTAAATCATATGCCCGTGTGGTTTCTCGCCTCGTCTCACTATCGTATTTCGTAGGAACGTATTTAACCCTTCGGTCATTGTCATCTAAGACATCTACGATAATCCCCTCATCAATATAGATCGTCGATGCCATTTGCATGGTCACACCTTCAATTTTTTCTTTGGCTGCCCTACCAGAGCTAAGATATTTTTCATAAGTTTCGAGAAAATCAGGATGCGATTTTAAAATAGATGGACGCTCTAACTTAGCATCCAATACAACGAAGTTTAAATACGTAAAGCTTAGGCAATACATAAACCCTGCAAAAACGCACATCGAAAAGATAGTAACCGATTTTTTCGACGACGATTCTCTCACTGGGCCAAATAGCTTTATCGTGATCAGCAAAAACCCGAGGTATAGTGATGCGGTTCGCGCAAAACCTAACAGCCCTAAGTGCAACGACTCTGCTTCTGATAGAAACATAATATTTACAGAGTCCAAGTAATATCCATGCACAAAGTCAAAAACGAGATACAGGATAAATAGCGTAGAGATAATCTTGTTCATAAAAGCATATAACGTCTTGCTCACCTGCACATACTGCGGAGAGCGTTTTTGTGTAAAATGGAGCGTAGCGACAGACACAAAAACGAGCGTAGCAGTATGTGTCAGCGTGCAGCAACTTGTTAGCTTTTTTTCTCATACTTTCTAACTGTTTCTTGCCGCTCTTCTAGCCGTTTTAAACAGTATTCTTTATCGGTTTCAGACTCAGGAAGTTTACAAAGGAGCGATTCTGTTTCAGATTCGACAGGATTTAAACTACGATAACTTGCTATGTTTTCAATTGATTTTTCCAAGTGATCGAGGTGACTGGACAAAAACACCTTCGAGAACAAATGATCTCCTGAGCTACGATACCAATTATATGAGTCTATAGCCTCGCTTATGGACATTTCATACTCCCAGTAAATATATTTTAACTCCTTCTCACTACCACCCTTCAAGTCTTTCGCTCGAAGCACATCAATGTTAGATGACAGTACTTTCTCTAGGTGGGAATAGTTTTCTACGCCGGCATGAAATCCGTAATAAACACCGCCACTAAATGCAACCAAAATAAAACTTAATGATATGTAGATATTTTTCTTCATATTTACTCGAATTTTCGCGTAGAAGCTAACGCTGCCATAATTTGCCGACTGAAGCGCAGCGTAAGGCGGTCAAATTGATGGCCTTGTTATAAGCCTGCAACTTTAATTCCTGGTACAGAATCTGCGATGTGCTTTGCATCATGCTCATTTATCATCATGGTAGTTCTGAAAAACTCGCAGCCTTCAATCGTACAATTTTTAAGAACGATAATACCTGTTATAAGGGTGTTCTCTGGAAGAGGGATAATATCGCCCCCGTCAATAAAACCAGTATTTATCATACGACAACCCATTATCGCAATTGCTGCGGGGCCAACAAACTTACATCTGGTAAAGTGCTTATTTTCGTGAACCTGTATACCGGGTACCCTCAGTTCTTCAATAGGGATAATTTGGTCTTTAAAGCTTTCTTGAAGAGGGTTGACTCTGTTTTTGGGTTGGCTAACTGAGTGGGTGTATTCAGCCATTGCAGATTGATTTTGTGCAGCTTTTACTAGATAAAATATTAGAGAAACACTGATAGCGCCAATTAGACCAATAGCGACCCAAACCAATATCCCCAGCTCTTTAAATAGTGGTGACTCAGAAGCAAAGAAACCAGTCAAAGTGCCACTACCACCAATTATAGCGATAGTGACTAACCGCCATGCCCAGTCTGCAGCAGACATCCCCGTCGCGAAAATATTAATTGATTCAAATATTTTATTTTTCATTTTATCCCTCTAGGGCTTATAACGCCAAGTGCAGCGGCAGTTTGTGGAGTGGCTTTTTGTGTAGCGTAGCGATTTACACAAAACAAGCCACGTAGCAAACTGTCCGTCTGGCACGACTTGTTAAATTTTTTCATGCACGGAGAACACAACAGGTTCTTTACCATGCTGCTCTAGAAATAGCCCTCGACTTAAATAAGTACAGCCATGTAATTTCTTTAGCCCGCGCCCAATTTGACCAAACTTAATCTTACTCCCTACCTGACCAGATAAATACTCCATCGCTTCTGCGTGACCCGACAAAGACATTGGCCGCTTATACCCAGACCAGTACTCTTGATCATATATCCCTTTAACGAGGATAGAATTGCAATTTTTTCCAATACCTTCGCCCGTGAAATTCAGAGTGAGATGAAATTCACTGCCTTCTTCGAATGGCTCTACGTATTCTAAAAGTAATCCATCGTAATATTCCCCACCTGAATAAGAGTTGGAGCATACAAAAAATAAAAGAATAGTGATTATCTGCTTCATAAATTTAACGCCTTTAGCATGTGCGCCCGCCTTTTGGGCGTCGCATGGCTAAACTTGTTAAGGGCAGCACTGTATTAGCTAATTGTGCTGGACTTAGCCCGGCACAAACAAATGCGAAGCACTGCCCTTGATTATTAGTTGACGACAAAACGGAACACAGGGAACGGATGGATTGAGATGGATACAACACGCTAAACCCTCCATTGGTGCCACGTTGACGCGGTCTTTATTACAAGCCACTTTACCGGTTAAACACACGGACTGAAAGAGGCGGACGATCACTGCTAACTCGTTGGTGGAAAACCCTAAAACCACGAACAGCCTTTAACGCCTTTAGCATGTGCGCCCGCCTTTTGGGCGTCGCATGGCTAAACTTGTTAAGGGCAGCACTGTATTAGCTAATTGTGCTGGACTTAGCCCGGCACAAACAAATGCGAAGCACTGCCCTTGATTATTAGTTGACGACAAAACGGAACACAGGGAACGGATGGATTGAGATGGATACAACACGCTAAACCCTCCATTGGAGCCACGTTGACGCGGTCTTTATTACAAGCCACTTTACCGGTTAAACACACGGACTGAAAGAGGCGGACGATCACTGCTAACTCGTTGGTGGAAAACCCTAAAACCACGAACAGCCTTTAACGCCAAAATCACCTGAAAAATTAAGCAGTGAAAAGGCATTGATAATAGTTTTTGTTCCAGTTTACCGCCTGACTACAACCAAGGCGATGCTTAATTTTGTCAGGTGCATTTTCTTGTTAGCAATCTCATGGTACAGGACTATGCCTGATCCCGAATGACAATCGTTCGTCCGGCTGACTAAATCGACTATCTATTGAGTGTACCGTTAACCTTACAGTAACTTTTTTTGGAAAGAGTTTCCAAGAGATAGATTTCAGCTGGTTAAACGACAAGGAATTATAGCACTTTTCATCGCCCAAAAAACCGGCTCTAAGTTTTAGGTTTTGGCTTTCAATTATTTTCTCCTTCCGGAGAACCTCTATAAGCACTTCCCAATTCAATTTATCTACCTTGGTGCCATCTCTATTTGCTAGAAAAAGATCCTTGGGGAGAATACAATCAGAATCATAAATAACGATTTCTGGCCTTACAAACCTTTTAGGCGTAAAGGTGTAACTCCGAACCTCTCCCTGCTTGTAGAAGAAATATTCGTCTTCAATCCACGGCTCATGATTTGAATAGGCCTCACTGGTCATAAGCATTAATATGATTGCAATATATTTGTTCATTTGGCTTGCTAACGCTGGTGTAACCTGCGCCCGAAGTGGAGCTGGTTTTGTGCAAAAATGGCCATAGGCCATGCAACAAAACCAGCGTAGCTTTGGGCGTCAGGTTGACACCCTTGTTAAATGCTTTACTATGCGCATAGATATACGCATAAACGAGGTGTTTATATGGAACCCCTGTACGATACCGAAGCCCCCAAAAAGCCTACAAACCTCACTGTAAATAGTGACTTGCTGGCAAAAACGCGCGCCTTAAACATAAACCTTTCAGCCACATTAGAACAAGCCTTAAAGCATCAGTTGGCTCAAGCCGAAGCCGCTAAATGGGCAAAAAAGAACAAAGCAGCCATTAAAGTATACAACTCCTTCGTAGAGGAGAATGGCTGTTTTGCTGACGAATACAGGGCTTTTTAATGGCTCAATTTGATGTATACCGTAACCCCAGCAAGCAGAGCAAGAAGCACTACCCGTACCTGCTTGATATTCAAAGCCCCTACATTTCGGAAATTGCAACTCGGATAGTTATCCCCTTGGGCTATGCTGTTTCATTTAAAAATGAGGCAATGACAAACCTTACACCAGAAATTTCCTTTGAAGACGAACAGCTTCTTCTATTAACACCACAAATCTCTTCCGTTCCAGCAAATATCTTAAGCGACCCCGTTGGCTCTCTTTCACATTTTAGAGAACAAATTATCAATGCCTTGGACTTCGCAATTACGGGCATTTAACGCCTAAATAATTTGCCGCAGTAAATTGGCGGTTTTTTTGCCCCGCAAAAAAGACGACAGTTTACGTAGGTCAAATTGATTTACTTGTTACAACAGCTGCATGATTACCTGCTACGAAGCACTATGCGAAGCCGTTGGTTAATTATCAAAGGGCAAGAATACCGAATTTGAAGATTCCTTGCACTCACTTATTGGCAGCTTACATTGAACGGGTTTGGCTGCCGATACTGCTTATTATTTAGTGGCACCGGAACGAACTGAAGGGATAGAAACCCAGCACATTCCTTGATGCTATTTCTCTGCTAGTGGCAGAGTTTTTAAAACCATTACAAATTAAATTGAAACAGCCTGTAACGCCGCTGTAACCTGCCCAAATTATGGAGCAGTTTTGTGCGAGAATGTGCGCAGCGCATTGCACAAAATCGCGTAGTAATTTGGGTCAGGTTGACAGCTTTGTTAAGTGCTAATGCTAAGCCGTTTGTATAAACCACAGAAAGCCTAACCCCAAGGAAGCTATACTAATAAAAATTGATTTTAATATAATTTCACGATGAAATACCGCCTGATAAAAAAGAGTAATAACGTTAACTAGAAGCATATAAGGTAGCGCCAACCCTAAATAATATGGAACTGGAAATAATTGCAAGTACACCGAAATAAAAGCAAAAACCACAAGCACTGCGGTTAACAAGGGTATTGCCCAATATGAAGAGAAGAGTTTAGTCATCTATCATTCCCAACCACGACGTTGATATGACTCTTTGTCTTGATCGGGATAATCAGATTTGTATTCGCCCCACTTCATATATTTGTAGTATTTAGTCATTGCGTCAAAATGAGAGTCAGCCTCACAAACCCAAACAAGTGTTGCATCTTCATCCAATAATTTTCTTGCTCCATCCCCATGAACACCTGCCAGACAAAACGTCTGTGATCCCTCATCTTCTTCAACCCAGAGTTCATGCTTCATAATTTGGTGACACTTAACGCCGGTGTAATTTGCCGAGTGAAGCGAAGCGTAACGAGGTCAAATTGACACCCTTGTTACGTTTTTTAACCTACTCTCCACAAACCAAAAGAATAAAATTGCTAATAAATAGGGAAGAGAGATTTCTCCAATACCCATTTGGAAACTATGCTGAAATCCGTATTCATCTAGGATATTCATCGTGTGCCAAAAGCCTAGAAGTACTACCACAACAGCCCAAAACATAGCCGAAAAATTAATTCCATATTTTTGAGACTTTCTTAATAACTTTGTGATTATAATTGGTGTTAACAAAATAACAAATGAAACCCAAAATGCGATTAGAGCCTGAACAAATAGTTGCAGCCCAGTAGAGCACCCTATCGGGCTATCATTTGGTTCCAAAGTGTCAAAGCATGCCTCATCACCGCCAAATAGAGTATGAACCAAATACCATACAGAACTAGCAATCAATACCATTCCAGCATATAGAATTAAATTCCGTAGCACTGAGCCTCCCTAGAAACGTAACGCCTTTGTCATTTGCGTTTTGGTTGTAGTGGAGTTTTGGGGTAAAGTGGCGAAGCCACCCCAAAACGGAGCGTAGACCAAAACGTCAAATGGACAAACTTGTTAAGGCTTTGTATACAATAATATTCCAAAAATTAAAAAACAATATGTTGGCTATATGGAAGCTTCGAATGCCAACTAAAATGCTAGATATTTTTGGTGAATTTCCATTTACGTAAACTTTCACCGCTGGATATTCAGATATAGCTTCACTATAAGCCTTAGATACAAGCGACCGAATATTCCACGACGAAAACCCGAAGGCAATTCGTTTTCCGTTATATCTGCGACCTCGATATTCATAAGCATATTCGACTTTAGCTTTATACATAGAATCACCGTCACTATCTCTACTCTCGTCCATTTCATGAGAGGTGATTTTTCCAGTAACAGGAACCCAACCACATGAGATTTTTGCCATTATGGTTGCGTAAGCTGAATATAAAGCACCGCCGATTCCAATGACGACGAATAATGCTTTAATTAGAAATTCGAATTCTTCGGGCATGTGGGCCTTAACGCCGAGCTCACCGGCGCATATTGCGGAGAGCGTTTTTATGTAAAATGGAGCACCGCGACATACATAAAAACGAGCGTAGCAATATGCGTCCGAGTGCAGCGTTTTGTTATGGGCTGGGTGGCACTTATTCTCTACAGCGCTCGTTGTGGAGCAAACGCGGAACTTTAGCCTATTAAAAACCCAACCCGTATAAACTACTATTCTTACAATTCGCACTTTCTTGATGGAGCCTTGAAGATGCGAACCACCCATTTTCTATTTCGCAGTGGAATCCCAAACGGTGAGCCAAAGAACGAACAGTTTTAGACTCACCTTGTTCCAATACTTTTTATTGTAACCACTTCACTACATTCTTGTGCCGAGTGAAACTATTTATTCTTTCTCCACGATTGCACTTACTAAACTGCGAACTCTCAATTTAATAAAAATTCTGGAACGACAACTAAATCATTTAAACCCGCCATAACGCTCAAAGCAGAGGCGAGCCGTCAGGCGAGTCCTGCTGGCTTTGTTTGTTAAGCTTTTCTAGGTGTAACGAAAACACCCTGTATCCAAATATAGTAATTAGACATCCCAACATATATTCAATAACGCCAATAACAACTGCGAAGATAGATCCAATAGCGCCTGTTGATTCTACTACCTTTTCTAATAGCCATACTGGTATCGATGTGGCTACCGCAATCAAGAGCACCCCTACTAAAAGCAGCCATTGATAATCTCTAGTTTGATGCCAGCTAGATTCAAACGCTTCCACTGGGCTTTGCTCATAAAGCAAACAGTAGAACTCAGAAAACATTATACGTGAAAATACGATTAATCCAGGAATTATAAGAAGAAAAAACCCTCCGCACATAGCTAGAGCACCCAAGATATAAAGCCCAAACAAAGGTGCCCAATATTTAGCGCCAAGACGGTAGCAAACACCTCTCGGTAGAGCTTCTCCAGTTAATACCGAGGAGATATAAAATATCATCGCAGCTTGGATAATTGGATAAAGAAATATAACAACGCCAAGCACAACCCAAGAAACTACCCCATCAGACGGAAGGTATTCTGATAACGCTGTACTAATTATTGATACCGGAACTATTATGGGAAATAAAACTTTCCATAAGCCCCATATATTGGCCCGAAAGAATCTCCATGTATCATTTAGTAAATTCGGTAGTTCGTTCATACTCATTAGAGCTTAACGCTGCCATCAGCGGCAGACTAGTTGTTGATTGTTTTGTGTAAAAATGGCGTAGCCATGCACAAAACGAGCAACGACTAGGCTGTCCAAGCCACGCAGTGGCTGTGCTGCATGGCCTTGTTAGATGATTCTTAACCACCGATTATAAGGCGAGAGTACTCTCCGTCATTTAAAGAGACAACTTTCTCAGTGTGCTCGGGAGACCAAACTAGATATAGCTGCCCGTAATATCTTTCCCAACGGAAAGGAATTCCAGCCTTTTCAAAACTTTCTGCGATTGGGTGCAAATGCTTTTCAGGTGAAATACTAATTGACCTTCCTCGTGGAGGAATATTACCAACCACGGATTCCTTAATAGCTTGAACTTGAGAATCAACAGCCTTAGACCAGAAAACAAACTCCTTTCCACCATCCATTAACTTGGTTGAAAATTCGATATTGCTATTCTCGAGTTCCGTCTTAAATTCATTACGGAGATTTTCGTCTGCGATATGTGTATTTGGGGAGGACTTAAAAATATATCCATCACCGTCGATATCACACGACACCAGAAATAGCGCCATGAAGGTAGCCGTAATGATTCGATATATATTCATTGGACGTGTTCTCATCTAACGCCGCAATAATTTGCCGCCGAAGCGGAGTAGTTTTTTGTGTAGAATAGCGAAGCTATACACAAAAAAGTGCGGAGCTTTGGCGGTCAAATTGATTGCCTTGTTAACTCGGGCACCCTATTAATGGGACACATTTTCAGCTATCGAATTTTCGACATTAAGTCTGGCGTCGCAGCCAAAAATGAATTCACCGTCTCTCTCTGTAACCCAATGATTGCCAACTCCCCTAGGGTCCGATGCAAATTTCGCCTTCTTTCTCTTTATGAGGCGCTTAACTTCTACCAACCCGACCTTTGGCCCCAATTTCATTTGTTCGAGAAGCATGCTCTCATATTTATTGCAATTTTCCCACGAATCCATAACTACAGAATTCCAAGCAGTCACAACTATTTTCATAGCTGCTTCTAGCTCCTCTTTAGAGTGATCGCGAGGCAAGCTCAATATAAGCGATTTCCCAAACTCTAAAATAGTATGCGATATTTTCGTTGTTGGTATCATAGCTTCAAATGTTCTGGTTCAAGATAGAGTTAACGCCTCAATAATGGGCCGGAAAACCGCGCAGCGGTTTGGAGGTCCAGCCCCGCAGGGGCGACATTGATTGACTTGTTACGTTTTTATACTGCATTGCGAAAAACATACCCCGACTCAGAAAACGAAACCAATTTTCTATGGATTTCGTATATTTCATCTACGATTGGCTGTAGCTCAAAGCGATGTCCCAGAACTTCAAATACTCCAATTCTATTGTAGAAAGCACGAAATACATGCAGTGGGACACCTTGAGTGTCTTGCTCCTCGCCCACATAGTTTGGCAAGATAGTACCTACAACTGGCTTGCTAACAAAAACATCTAGGTTTTCATCAAAGTGCTCAATTAGATTTCTTAAGTCACGATTCTTTATCGCGCTTTCTTCAGATATGCCAAATACACGACGAAGATACTGAGAACGTTGTTTGTGGATTTTTTCTTTCTTTTTAACAGCCCAAAAGTAGCGAGACAAAGCGGCAGCCTGAGTTACGATATTTTGGACCCAATCTAATATTTCTTCATGTTGTAAATCTGACAAATCCTCGTTTGGATTGAAAATTATTGCCAATTTCTCAGTAGAATCAATCGCAGAGGAAGTAATAGATAACATGCTTTCTATATAAAATGCTTGGCAAGGAGGCCATGTTTCTACGTTTTGTTCCAATTCTATTACTCCATACTTTGCCAAGACACGTAACGCCGCTATGTGGGGCATTTATTGTGGAGTGGAGTTTTGGGGTAAAGTGGCGTAGCCACCCCAAAACGGAGCGTAGCAATAAATGTCCCTACGATAGCTTTGTTATGCGACTTTCTATATATACAAAACACCCCGTTCACCACACACAACAAAGCCATAAATTTAGTAAAAATAGCTTTGATTTAGACTTAAAACCCAAAGCCACTACCAACAACCATTGAGATTAACCTAGCTTTACATCTGAGCCAAGTACCCGTCGAAAATAGAGTTACAACTACGAATACAAGAAAAACCAAAAAACTATAAACGTGAAGACTAGAATACTGGTAGCGTTTTGACGCTGTTGTGCTGATTGCTAAAGTAAACGGAGGATGCACGTAAACTCTTCGAAACCAGATGAGACTTTTACAGTAAACAACACCAATGAATTCCAAGCCCTACTCTACCAGCCGTTAAGACGCATAACGCCTTTAGCATGTGCGCCCGCCTTTTGGGCGTCGCATGGCTAAACTTGTTAAGGGCAGCACTGTATTAGCTAATTGTGCTGGACTTAGCCCGGCACAAACAAATGCGAAGCACTGCCCTTGATTATTAGTTGACGACAAAACGGAACACAGGGAACGGATGGATTGAGATGGATACAACACGCTAAACCCTCCATTGGTGCCACGTTGACGCGGTCTTTATTACAAGCCACTTTACCGGTTAAACACACGGACTGAAAGAGGCGGACGATCACTGCTAACTCGTTGGTGGAAAACCCTAAAACCACGAACAGCCTTTAACGCCCAAAGCAGCCGCGCGCTTTTTGCGTCGGCTGACTTTGTTTGTTAGGGCTGACCTTGAATAAACATACTGAAGCTATCAGTAAATAAATTGAGACGAGTAACCGTGGCCTTGTTCTCACCTGCTTGCTCCACCAGCCAAGCGGTAGTTTCATCACTAGCTCCAATAGGGTTATGTAAGTCTTCTACTGTTAACATCCGGGTCTCATACCTCGCACCTTCCGAAGAAATTAAAACCAAAGCTATTTTGTGTGCTTTTGCGTACTCTAACGCGCCGGATTGAAACCCAGTGGTTGAGCACAATATAGCCTTTTGCGCCCCTAGGGACTGTAATTTCCCATGTAATTCTTGTACATATGATCTTTCAATTTTTCGTCCGTGTTTCTTACATTCTACAAGAACTTTAAACTCCGCATCTTCAAATGCATTGAATGTAGCAAGCACATCTATTTGGTAAGTACCATCGTGCGCCGAAATTTTTTGATCATGCAGGACTTCGATATTTTTGAGGTCTTTTCCACAAAAATTCACCCAGTTACAAACCGCAATTTCGAATTCTTTCGAGCTCATATTCGAATCAATATGTTTAAAAGGCGATATCATTTTGATTTCCTAGCGAGCCCTAACGCCGCCAGCACGCGTGCCAATGAGTGATGGCCTGTTTTTTAGGCCATTGCTTATTGGCATCGCCGTGGCTGGCCTTGTTATAGCTGCCGAATTCGCAAAGTAAGTGCAACGCGCCTGCATCTTCCTTTATATAGGGTGAACTGGGATACTCATGGTTTTTCTCGACCGGCAAGAAGAGGGACCTCATGATGTACCACCAGCTCACCACTGATGAAAGATATACTATAGCGGCCTATTTAAAGCAACGTAAATCTCAAGCCTATATTGCACGGGCCTTAGGCCGCGATCCTTGCACGATCTCCAGAGAGTTAAAACGAAATCGTCGCCCAGACGGTAAATACTGCGCAGCGCGAGCAGTAAAACGTACCTCTCGAATACGGAGGGAGTCTCGTCGTAAATGGCAATTCAATGATACCGAGCTTCAGATGGTCATCGCCTTAATACGCCTCGATTGGAGCCCAGAACAAGTTTCCTTGTGGCTTAAGAAGTGCAATATATTATCGATCAGCCATTCGACCATTTATCGCTATATTTGGTACAACATGTTTTATTCAGGGGATCTCTATAAGCACTTACGTCAATCAAGCAAGAAACGCCGAAAAAGATATAGAAGCCCTGACTCTAGAGGCGTTTTAGCCAATAAGGCCCATATCTCTGAGCGACCTCTAGGGGCAGAAAATAAGAGCCGAATCGGTCATTTCGAAATTGATACCGTTCATGGTTCACGCGATCAACATTCAATTGTCACGTTAGTTGATCGAAAAAGTAAATACACGATCATTGGCAAAATTAGGAACCGTACGACTGACGAGTTAAATCGAAAAGTTATTCAGCTAATCAAAAAACAGGTTAATCAGGTAAAAACAATTACCGCTGATAACGGTACCGAGTTTCATCAATACAAAAAAATTGAAGACGTCACTAACTCAACATTTTACTTTGCCAACCCCTACCACTCATGGGAAAGAGGGTTAAACGAAAATACCAACGGTCTCATACGACAATATTTACCTAAAGGAGAATCAATGAAGAGCATAACTCAAAAGGATTGCGATAAAATTGCAATGAAACTTAACCGACGACCTAGAAAATGTTTAAATATGGAAACACCGGAGGCAGTCTATGTTCGTTAATCACTTTCATTGCACTTCAGTTGATAACCTGGGGCTTTTACATTGTAGCAACAGCATAAATATTAGCTCCTATTACTATTGCGGATATAATCGAGCTTGCCAACGCTAACCTTGGTGTTTTTGTAAAAAGAAACCCAGACAGCCAAATTGAACTTGAAAACATTATTATTGGCACTGCAAAGAAAACATTCTGTGCCAACGTGGCAGGTTGGTCAGCAGCACGCATACCAAATACGAGAGCCTGAAAAAGTAATGGCCAAGAAATTAGTGCAACTACAATATTTAACGATGCCAGTAATTTATATTTCATATTGTGTAGCTATAACGCCGCCATAAATTGCGGCTTTGTAGTTGATTGTTTTGTGGCAGCGTAGCGTTAAGCCACAAAAAAAGCGACGGAAAAGCCGTCAATTTGATGGCCTTGTTACAAGCTGCCGTACTATGAGCCAAAAGACTAAGCCTGAAACTGCACCACAAAAGCCAAAACCCAGCAGAAACTTTAATTGGTACAAAAGGCCTGCTGTAGTGTAGCTGCCATTTTCAATGATTATTGTTTGCCCCACAACACTACGAGTCGTGCCGCCCGGAAAACTAAATAGTAGCCAAGGAGCGGCTGAAATTAATGCACCGCCTAAAGTTAAAGAACGAAAGTTAATACAACCTTTAGCTTTAAGAAGTAAATATATAGGTATACCAACAATTGCGGAAATAACCCAACTTACAATAACTGCCCAAGCAGATATCCCACCAAAAATTTCACCAATACCGCCATATAGCACAACCCATATTAGTGCACCTATAGGCGGGGCTATTAAAAACCCACTGATTGGATACAACGATGCTCGATTCATTTTGCCTTGTAACGCCTTTATAACGGGCGCGCTGTAAGCGCGTCCAGCCGAAGGCGTTCGTTGATAAACTTGTTAAATGTTGGGCTAGATGCAATCACTAAACACATAGCATGCCGTCCAAATTAATGAAAACCAACTGAAAGCAAAAGCTATGGCAAAATATACTATTACAAGCTCCCAGCTACTTTTATACTGCTTATATAAGAATGCCCCAAGTGACGATGACAAAAATAGAACTGCATAGCTTATTGGAGCAGAGCTAATCCCCAAAAATTCACCAAGAGAGAAGATTAGGAAAACTGGCAATAAGGGTACTACAAATGCTCCTGCAATATATTGACGCCTACTCAATGCTAATTCCTTGTGTACATTTAACGCCTGCATTTGCGGTTTGGGTGAAGTGGCGGCTGTTTTGCGTTTTTTTGCAAAACAGGTGGCAGTTTACCCAAATCCGGCAAGATGCACTTGTTATGAGTGTTTATACCAAGCGTCGGATTTATATTGCTCTGGAATATCTTGATCAAACGGGTCGTCATAACCTAGTTTCTCTAATTCACTAAACCAAAGCTCGCTCTTATTAGGTAATTTAGTACCACACCAAGGGCAATTTCTAATTGGTGTTCGAGCAGGCCTAGGATCGTTAATTGCGTACTCATCAAATTTAGGGCTATATAAAATTATTACGTCATCACACTCGATTGAATCTGAGTGCTTATCACATTTGAAAGTAGCATATTTTGCCATATGTACACATGGGTATCTCTCAAGATCAACACCATCAATCTTGAGTTGAACTGCTGTCATAACATCACTGCACGATTCACAATCTCTTACGTGATCAAAGCATGAAGATAGAATTTCTCCTTCCATGTTTTGATAACCTTTATAATTTTTGACGAAATCTTCGCAATTCATTTCATGCTTCCATACTCATAACGCCCCAAGCAGAGGCTTATTTTGCGTTTTGGAGCGAAGCGACAGCAAAATAAGTCCTGCTGGCTTGGCTTGTTAGTTTTCTTTGTAGAGAACTTTACATTCATCAATTCCATATCCTTCAGATTCAAGGTTAAAACTATGCATGAAGATATATACTCCCGGCTCACCAAATATTTTTATATTCTTTCTAACTGGCGTCCATTTGACGGGGGCTGCAACGGCATTATTAACACTGATCTCAAAGCTACTAATATTCTTAAATTTTTCTGCATGGTAAAGAGATGGAAAATCCTCATCAGGAGCAGGATAAACTATAAACATCCAATTATCGTCAGGAGTTTTTACCCCAAAATATCCCCCATGAGGAACAGAAATCGAGAAATTTAAAACATCTCCGTTTGATACCTCTTTTGGACTACAACTAAACTCAACTTCTCCAAAAGCTAAGGGACATACTAAGTATAAAGTAATAAGTAGATTAATTTTTGCCATAACCTTCCTGAAAAACTAACGCCGAGCTCACCGGCGCATATTGCGGAGAGCGTTTTTATGTAAAATGGAGCACCGCGACATACATAAAAACGAGCGTAGCAATATGCGTCCGTGTGCAGCGATTTGTTACTTGTACCAAACACCTACTCACTTTTAACTACGCTGCTACGCCAATTGCTGTATTTTTTTAAAAAGCCTGAAGCTTTGGTTAGACCCAACTATAACCGTGGGATAGCCAAAACAGAAGGCATAAAATTGACCCAAAACAACAAGTGATTATGGCAACCAACAGAAAGGAACAAACGGGAGGAATAAGCCGAAAACTCCCTTTGCTAGGTAAAGCTTGGTTGCGCTTTTTTGCAACGAAGCTTTACCGGATTACCAAATCTACCTTTTACGAAGCACGTTGTAAGCGACCAAAGGTGGCTTACCTAAACTTGATGGAGGGTAACGAATTTAGGAACACCCTACTGAAACTTAACTACACACCAAACTTTTTTTAATAGACAAGTAACGTCTTGCTCACCTGCACATACTGCGGAGAGCGTTTTTGTGTAAAATGGAGCGTAGCGACAGACACAAAAACGAGCGTAGCAGTATGTGTCAGCGTGCAGCAACTTGTTAGCTTTTTTTCTCATACTTTCTAACTGTTTCTTGCCGCTCTTCTAGCCGTTTTAAACAGTATTCTTTATCGGTTTCAGACTCAGGAAGTTTACAAAGGAGCGATTCTGTTTCAGATTCGACAGGATTTAAACTACGATAACTTGCTATGTTTTCAATTGATTTTTCCAAGTGATCGAGGTGACTGGACAAAAACACCTTCGAGAACAAATGATCTCCTGAGCTACGATACCAATTATATGAGTCTATAGCCTCGCTTATGGACATTTCATACTCCCAGTAAATATATTTTAACTCCTTCTCACTACCACCCTTCAAGTCTTTCGCTCGAAGCACATCAATGTTAGATGACAGTACTTTCTCTAGGTGGGAATAGTTTTCTACGCCGGCATGAAATCCGTAATAAACACCGCCACTAAATGCAACTAAAACCAAAATAAAACTTAATGATATGTAGATATTTTTCTTCATATTTACTCGAATTTTCGCGTAGAAGCTAACGTTGCAATTTGCGGCTGAAGTGTAGGCGCGAAGCGCCGAAACGGAGGTCCAGTGAGCGAAGCGAACGAGGCAAGATTGCCTTGTTAAGTTTTTGCATCACTCCCTTCACCTGAGCCGCTTGATTCTGATTTATTTCCTGAAAAATACGTGGCGGATATCGCAAGAACCAAGGCGAGGAACAATTGCCCATAAAAACCACTAAGAATCTCTTTTTCCGAAGGCCAATACAAAGCCTTAAGATTTAGAATGACGAACAACACTCCGCAATTTATGAAAAAATATTTAGTTAATCCATCTATCCTAAGGCTTGCAATTACTGCATGTATTTTCTTCATTTTCTCTTCCAACTGATGGAACTTAACGCCGCCAGCAACTGCCGGAGTAAATTGGCTGGTTTTTTGCGTCTTTTTGCAAAAAAGAAGACAGTTTACGGAGGTCAGATTGACTGGCCTTGTTCTGTGTTACTTGGCACATATGTATGCCTTAGGATATAGAATGACTCTGTTTTGATCATGTGCAGATGTACGATAAAAACCGTTCATTTCAGAGTTATACTCTTGGCCTTCCTGTAAGTATACCCTCTCTATATTTAGTACATTTGCACCAGACAAATAGGCTTCGTGACGCCAGCCATTTAGAAGACCAAGAACAATTGCTTCACCTTCATGGGAAGACAATGAAACATTCGTTTTAGAGCCAATCATATCACCAAGAAATTTACACTCATCTACAGATTTTGAATCATATAATAGCTCTATACTCATGTACCCAATACTTTCCGCCTTGCACTCAAGTGAATTTAAACAAAGGAAAAAACATACTGCTATATATTTCAAACCAAAATCCTTGTTACACAGAACGCCTAAATAATTTGCCTCAGTAAATTGGCGGTTTTTTTGCCCCGCAAAAAAGACGACAGTTTACGTAGGTCAAATTGATTTACTTGTTACAATAGCTGCATGATTACCTGCTACGAAGCACTATGCGAAGCCGTTGGTTAATTATTAAAGGGCAAGAATACCGAACTTGAAGATTCCTTGCACTCACTTATTGGCAGCTTACATTGAACGGGTTTGGCTGCCGATACTGCTTATTATTTAGTGGCACCGGAACGAACTGAAGGGATAGAAACCCAGCACATTCCTTGATGCTATTTCTCTGCTAGTGGCAGAGTTTTTAAAACCATTACAAATTAAATTGAAACAGCCTGTAACGCCCAGTTAACCCGCCGAAACGGAGTTGATTGTTTTGTGCGAGCGTAGCGAAAAAGCACAAAACGAGCAACGCAGTGGAGGTCGGGTTGAACTGATTGTTATACGTTTTTCTTTGCAAGGTAAACTGCTCCAGAAAAACACACTAAAAAGACCAAGATCAGTAGGTTAAAGCCTTTACGATCGTTCATTTCTGGATTAAGAACTGAAAATCTATAATTTGAACGGCTATAATAGACACTTGTCTGACTACCTACAGGATACTTACTAAGTATTTCTTCAACTGAATCCTTATAGCGACTACCCTTAAAGCCAAAGCCAACCCTCGAAGACTTATATTTTTCTCCTGCTATCTCGTATTCATAAACAATATGAAACCTATACGCAGGCTTGAAACCTTTCTTTATTTCAGACTCAAGAATGACACCATTAGCTTGTTCGAAGTTAAATGACTCCGGAAAGTATGAACCACGTACATCGTGGAATCTTAAAGCAACCACGATAGCAGAAATCACGACCACGTAGATAATACCTTGATACCTTTTAATATTTCGATTCATGGTTTACGTATAACGCCAAGTGCAGCGGCAGTTTGTGGAGTGGCTTTTTGTGTAGCGTAGCGATTTACACAAAACAAGCCACGTAGCAAACTGTCCGTCTGGCACGACTTGTTAAATTTTTTCATGCACGGAGAACACAACAGGTTCTTTACCATGCTGCTCTAGAAATAGCCCTCGACTTAAATAAGTACAGCCATGTAATTTCTTTAGCCCGCGCCCAATTTGACCAAACTTAATCTTACTCCCTACCTGACCAGATAAATACTCCATCGCTTCTGCGTGACCCGACAAAGACATTGGCCGCTTATACCCAGACCAGTACTCTTGATCATATATCCCTTTAACGAGGATAGAATTGCAATTTTTTCCAATACCTTCGCCCGTGAAATTCAGAGTGAGATGAAATTCACTGCCTTCTTCGAATGGCTCTACGTATTCTAAAAGTAATCCATCGTAATATTCCCCACCTGAATAAGAGTTGGAGCATACAAAAAATAAAAGAATAGTGATTATCTGCTTCATAAATTTAACGCCTGTAGCACCTGCACAAATTGTGGAGTGCCGTTTGTGTAACATTGAGCGTAGCGAAAACACAATAAGGCGCGTAGCAATTTGTGTCAGGTGACTACACTTGTTAGCTTAATTCTACCGCAGTAGTAGTTATACCATACTCATCAATGAGCTTGTTATTAGCCATAGCAGCCCAAAGACCATCTAGTGCGGTATTCGCTTTTTCCAAAAATTTAATGTTTAGATAGGCATCAAAGGGCTGGCAAAAAACGGAGAATTCGTCTTCCTCCGTTTTCGGCTCACACTCGTAAGATGAAGGCTTCGCATGTGCAAGTACATCCCTGGTCTCTTGAAGAGAATCCAGAACGCAGTGCAGATCAGCTATATGTCCAATATCTAGCTGACTTAGAACCTTTGAGCGCTTTTTAATATAGCTATCTCTTTCCCTAAACTTTTCTCGAAATATTCCGTACCCAGCCATATTAATTAGAGCCTCTGCAAGAAAAGCTTGGGATATTATGCAGGCCTGCATATCTAACCCGAGTCCCGATTGATTATCTGACGCAGCTTTTCTCCTTACTAAATTCAACTGATATCGAACCATATTTTCTAAATCTGAATGAGGCTTGTATTTGACTAGAAATTTCATCAGATCTCCCAGAAAGCTAACGCCGTTATAACCCGCCGGAACGGAGTTGATTTGTTTGCGCTAGCGTAGCGTTTAAGCGTAAACAAAGCAGCGCAGTGGAGGTCGGGTTGATAACCTTGTTATGTATTTTTTTTCGAAATAAGCACACCAACAAAGCATAGAAATACCCCTATAGTAATCAAAATCAATAATGCAGGTAATGTAAGATTACTGTCGTTCGTTTCTTCTAGAGCTACACCATAACGTAAAGACGCTAGTGGTAATTCTAAAAAGTATACCAAGCCATAAAGTAATACAGCGCTGGGAGCTATAGTAAGCCCAAGTTTCAATACTTTCCCTTTAATTTTGAAGGCTGGGAAAAACCAAAACTCATTTATCCCCGCAACCCCTAAAAAAACTAAAATGCTAATCATATTCTCGACTAATTTAATACATAACGTCGTTGTAACAAGCGCGCAATTGACGAACTTGTTACGGAAAAATGCACTTGAATTCCGCTTACAAATTTAAGCGTTGTCTGGCGCGTCTTTGTTTACAACCTTGTTAGAATTGCCCGCGCAGACCTCTATTTTATAGCACGAAATACCAATACACGACCCAAAAAACTGGCGCCACCAGCAACCATTGCGACCTCCAGCTCGATGACTTACCCAATATTACAGCGGCTAATAGAATACAAAATCCTATTGGCGAAAAATACATAATAAATAGATATTCCCAGCCCCCGCATTCAAAGTGATTTTCCGGGCAGCTGAAGTACAAGTAAATATTAAACACACAAAAAGACAGCAACGGTAGCGATATTGTAACCTCAAGATAAAATGTAGCTCGCTTAAAGTTCATTCTTCCTCGTGCAACTTTCTAACGCCGCCAGCAACTGCCGGAGTGAATTGGCTGCTTTTTTGCGTCTTTTTGCAAAAAAGAAGACAGTTTACGGAGGTCAGATTGACTGGCCTTGTTAGCACTTTTTGCCAACGATACTATACTGCCGAGCATAGCATTCCTCCATTTTTTTAGCCCCTGACTTTGTGAAGCGTAAATACTGACCTTTACGTTTTACAAAATTAGTGGACTTTGCTAGATTGAGATCATGTGAATGAAAACCAAGTACAGCCATAATTCGATTTGCTTTGCTTAGATTGCATTCGATCACAGTCTCTAGATAGCCCACCTGCCCAGCATTCCACTTTTTGATATTTTCTTCGGACAATACACCGATCTTGTGAAATACATCAATTGTTTTTACTACTCGCTCACACTCAAGTATTTCGGAAACGACACCAACAACTTTGGGATAATATTTATCTTCTTTGTAATTGCTTAAAGTAACTCGATAATTCATATGTTTTGAGTGCTAACGCCGCCATAAATTGCGGCTTTGTAGTTGATTATTTTGTGGTAGCGTAGCGTTAAGCCACAAAATAAGCGACGGAAAAGCCGTCATTTTGATGGCTTTGTTATGGCCTTGACATGACGAAGACCAACAAGCCATACCGAAAAGGCAACTGCCAACGAATAATATGCGACCATTAATGAAAAAACGATGTCTTTAGTAATTAGAACTGTTATAGCAGAAGGAATGATAGAAGCTATTAGTAGCGAAGATAATGAAAGCCTTTCAAAACGCCACAGCAGATACCAACTTAAGCTCCCAAACGTGGCTGTAACTATATATGCGATGCAAATACCCCATAAACTAATAAATAATCCGGTAATTACAGCATCAATTGAGCTTTGAAAAGTGAACTGCGCAACGGCTGAAAAAAGTGTCCAGAATAGAGTAGCGGGAAGTACCGCTAGCGGTGCAACAAGCACTCCTCTCCAGTACGCAATTTTTATTGAGCTATTTTGCTTCATAAATTTCCGTAAGGCTGACTAGCCATAACGCCACAATAACCGAGCGAAGCTAAGCGTGGTATTGTGAGCAAAGCGAACCACGCTTAGCGAAGTCCGGTTGATTGTTTTGTTACATTCATTTTAATAATTCGAGCACCCAGTCATGATCAGCTTTTTCGACTTTTTCCTTCGCTTTGGTAATATTGATATTCATACCTCCATTACACTTAGCTTCGAATTCTTCTATAGTTTCGACGTCTGAGTGCTTTAACACCATACAACCCATAGCCTCGGTTAAAACCTCCATCGAATCAATGTTCCTGTTTTTTACGCAAGGCTCTCGGTGTTGCACCAAACCTTTTGTACACGCCTCAATGGTTTCTCCGTTTCTGCACCCAAGATACACATCGTCATAGCAAATAAAAATGGGGAGCTGATAATAGAAGTCTTCCAGCGTATTAGCTCTAGCTGAAATACTGACCACAATCAGAATTAGTGAAAGCGCTATTTTCATTTAAAATTTTCTACAACCCAGTTTGTGAATGTAACGCCGCCATAAATTGCGGCTTTGTAGTTGGTTGTTTTGTGGTAGCGTAGCGTTAAACCACAAAACAAGCGACGGAAAAGCCGTCAATTTAATGGCCTTGTTAGTGCATGCCCGCGATGTGCGATAAACCAGAACAATACACCCGCACCAATACCTGTTAATGAATAAAATATTAGCCTAGCAGCCAAGTTAATATAGCCGGCCAAGGTACGTTTACCCTCAATAATAAGGTCGATACCATGCTGGCGCACAGTGATGAAACCACCTTCGCTACCTAAGCTAGATAGCCATCCAAATAAATCTAACGACAAAGCCGGAAGCACACCTAGAATAGCGAAATGCCACCATTTTAACCATTGCTTCCATAGCATGACCCCATAGATTGGAAGCGCTACAAATACCGTAATTAGGTACGAAAAAAAAGCTACTAACGGTAAAGCTTGTAAAAATTTATCGATACCTAAAACAAAAATACTTAGCAAAACTATTGGCACTATAGGCGAGACGATAAAAGCTAAAATAGACCGAGATATTTGATTCATGGTTTTAAGCACTAACGCCGAGCTCACCGGCGCATATTGCGGAGAGCGTTTTTATGTAAAATGGAGCACCGCGACATACATAAAAACGAGCGTAGCAATATGCGTCCGTGTGCAGCGATTTGTTACTTGTACCAAACACCTACTCACTTTTAACTACGCTGCTACGCCAATTGCTGTATTTTTTTAAAAAGCCTGAAGCTTTGGTTAGACCCAACTATAACCGTGGGATAGCCAAAACAGAAGGCATAAAATTGACCCAAAACAACAAGTGATTATGGCAACCAACAGAAAGGAACAAGCCGCAAACTCCCTTTTCTAGGTAAAGCTTGGTTGCACTTTTTTGCAACGAAGCTTTACCGGATTACCAAATCTACCTTTTACGAAGCACGTTGTAAGCGACCAAAGGTGGCTTACCTAAACTTGATGGAGGGTAACGAATTTAGGAACACCCTACTGAAACTTAACTACACACCAAACTTTTTTTAATAGACAAGTAACGCCGCCATATGCGGCAAATTTGGAGTTGTTTTTTTGTGCTAGCGTAGCGTTAAAGCACAAAACAAACAACGGAAAATTTGTCCAGCCAGCTTGCTGGCGCAGCATGATGGCCTTGTTAAATGGCGATACACCAAACAACACCAACACTGCGTTGCGGAACGCAAATAGAGCTTTGCTACCAAAGTGGCGAACAACGCTACATGAACACCCGTAAACGCTAAACCTGAAAACCCTAAGAAGAACGACCGGTAAACTTTACACCACTACCCCGCTCTGCTTTTTTCTTCATTAAAACTACCCGCTCGAAAATAACACTTTTTACGAGTTACTAAAATATGCTTGCAACCAGTAAAACTTAAAATACTAAAACAGACTTTTAGAGTGGTTTGCACGGTTTAATGCTGGTAGAGCTAAACGAACTGTTTCGTTATGAAACTAGCATTATATTTAAAACCACTACACAGCTAAAAATGTAAGTTTAAAACTGAAATCTTCACGCCGTATAAATAGTATGTTGCCGAGCTATTTAACGCCGCCAGCAACTGCCGGAGTGAATTGGCTGCTTTTTTGCGTATTTTTGCAAAAAAGAAGACAGTTTACGGAGGTCAGATTGACTGGCCTTGTTAGCACTTTTTGCCAACGATACTATACTGCCGAGCATAGCATTCCTCCATTTTTTTAGCCCCTGACTTTGTGAAGCGTAAATACTGACCTTTACGTTTTACAAAATTAGTGGACTTTGCTAGATTGAGATCATGTGAATGAAAACCAAGTACAGCCATAATTCGATTTGCTTTGCTTAGATTGCATTCGATCACAGTCTCTAGATAGCCCACCTGCCCAGCGTTCCACTTTTTGATATTTTCTTCGGACAATACACCGATCTTGTGAAATACATCAATTGTTTTTACTACTCGCTCACACTCAAGTATTTCGGAAACGACACCAACAACTTTGGGATAATATTTATCTTCTTTGTAACTGCTTAAAGTAACTCGATAATTCATATGTTTTGAGTGCTAACGCTGCCATCAGCGGCAGACTAGTTGTTGATTGTTTTGTGTGAAAATGGCGTAGCCATGCACAAAACGAGCAACGACTAGGCTGTCCAAGCCACGCAGTGGCTGTGCTGCATGGCCTTGTTAGATGATTCTTAACCACCGATTATAAGGCGAGAGTACTCTCCGTCATTTAAAGAGACAACTTTCTCAGTGTGCTCGGGAGACCAAACTAGATATAGCTGCCCGTAATATCTTTCCCAACGGAAAGGAATTCCAGCCTTTTCAAAACTTTCTGCGATTGGGTGCAAATGCTTTTCAGGTGAAATACTAATTGACCTTCCTCGTGGAGGAATATTACCAACCACGGATTCCTTAATAGCTTGAACTTGAGAATCAACAGCCTTAGACCAGAAAACAAACTCCTTTCCACCATCCATTAACTTGGTTGAAAATTCGATATTGCTATTCTCGAGTTCCGTCTTAAATTCATTACGGAGATTTTCGTCTGCGATATGTGTATTTGGGGAGGACTTAAAAATATATCCATCACCGTCGATATCACACGACACCAGAAATAGCGCCATGAAGGTAGCCGTAATGATTCGATATATATTCATTGGACGTGTTCTCATCTAACGCCGTTAGCAACGGCCGTAGTGTAGGTGTTTTTGTGCGTTAGCGTAGCGATAAACGCATAAAAATACCGGAACGGAGGTCCAGCCCGCTTGCGGGCGAGGTTGGCTAACCTTGTTAAACATGTACTCCCCCGTTTAGGACAATACCAAATGAACAAACAGCTAAGAAAGCACCGAGAACTAAAAAGATGCATAAAGCAATAATTAGGTTCTTGCAACGCTTCCCATCTTTTTCTAGGCTATCTTTCTCTGTTTTCAATTTTTCATTACCCTCAGCCTCACTAAGGCGTAGTATCCGCACATAGTGCGCTAGGCAATCAGATGAGTAAAACCTGTGCGCAAGAGCCGCCAAGGAAGAAAGTAAAAAAGCAATTGGACCCAAAAAAAGAAAAACTACCGAGCTCATATTGGCATTGAGAGCTAACAGACCGCTCTCCCCGATTTCCAGCACGATGTTAGATACTAAAAACCCATATACAGCTATTCCCAATAACGCCAATCTCAATATTTCAGTAGAAAACGCCATATATTTTTCTAGTACTATGACATCTATTTTGTATCTATCTTCGTGAACCTTACTTCCGCCAAGATATTTTTCAGAAAATGTTCTCATGACTATCTCTTGGTGTTTAACGCCGAGCTCACCGGCGCATATTGCGGAGAGCGTTTTTATGTAAAATGGAGCACCGCGACATACATAAAAACGAGCGTAGCAATATGCGTCCGTGTGCAGCGATTTGTTACTTGTACCAAACACCTACTCACTTTTAACTACGCTGCTACGCCAATTGCTGTATTTTTTTTAAAAAGCCTGAAGCTTTGGTTAGACCCAACTATAACCGTGGGATAGCCAAAACAGAAGGCATAAAATTGACCCAAAACAACAAGTGATTATGGCAACCAACAGAAAGGAACAAACGGGAGGAATAAGCCGCAAACCCCCTTTGCTAGGTAAAGCTTGGTTGCACTTTTTTGCAACGAAGCTTTACCGGATTACCAAATCTACCTTTTACGAAGCACGTTGTAAGCGACCAAAGGTGGCTTACCTAAACTTGATGGAGGGTAACGAATTTAGGAACACCCTACTGAAACTTAACTACACACCAAACTTTTTTTAATAGACAAGTAACGCCTAGCTCACCGGCCCATTTTGTGGAGAGCATTTGTGTATTATGGAGCGCAGCGACTACACAAATGAGCGTAGAAAAATGGGTCCGCGTGCAGCGTTTGGTTATGTGTAATGCCCGCCAAGTACGGCATACACTGTTATTAGCCCAACCCATATAAGAAACCCACCAAACAATATGGGAAAGATTGCCTCTAAAACTGCCCTTTTGCTAAGACAACCAAACGCAATAAATAACTGCCCGCCCCCGATTATTACAAAAAGCAAAGAGATCGCTGGAACGATGACATACACAATAAAATTGAACCCCAAGAATAAAACACCTACCAAACCAAACAAGATGGTCAGGAGAAAAAACATTTTGAATGCTTTACTCTCAGTTACTCTCCGGTTCCATTTTAGCGATTTCCGATAGAAACTCTTCATACTCTGCTCGTATACACATAACGCCCCGCTTAGAGGCAGTTTTGGAGCTGATTGATTTATGGCAGTCTTTTCGCCATAAATTTAAGCGGCGGAAAAACTGTCCTTCTACAGCGGCTTGTTAGGATTGCACTGTTAACCATCACCAAGGCACTTAATAACACCCTCAGTTAAGGGGTGAAATACTTGCACTGGGTAATAACTACTGTGACCACCATTTTCTTTTGAAACGATATCATATCCACTTGGGCATAATTCTGCGGCTCGTTTTTCCCAATATAGCTCGACTGTTTCTGGAGAAGTAGTACCGTTTCCCTGATACGAAACTTCAATAGACCCATCATCTAACTGCTTATCTTTATAGCCACCTGAGAAACCATATTTACCATATGCAGTTGCGCATCCAGACAAACATAAAACAAAAATTGTGAAATATAAGTTTTTCATAAATCCCCTAGATTGATAGATAGAAATATCCTAACGCCGCCAGCAACTGCCGGAGTGAATTGGCTGCTTTTTTGCGTCTTTTTGCAAAAAAGAAGACAGTTTACGGAGGTCAGATTGACTGGCCTTGTTAGAATTTTTCCCTTATTTATACATCACACTAAAACAGTCCACCATTGTGGTGAGTAGTATTTTCAATTTTTCTGCGAGCCACTTCTTTCTCCTTCTCCTTTTTTCGGTAATCATCTAACTGCCTTTCTTGTGCGGCATTCGCCTCCTCAATCTCAACCAATTTTTCGTCTTTTTCACTTTGAGAGAAATGATATTCTTCTTTATAGGCTTCGCCACAATATATGCATTTGTTGTACATATTTCTGGGAGTTTTCCTAGAGCATTTTTCACAAGTAACCTTCTGCTTGCTCATATTAGACTTTTCCGTTTTCTAACGCCTAAAGCAAGCGCGCCGCTTTTTGGCGTCGCCTTGCCTTTACTTGTTAGCTGTGGACTCAGGACTCTCAAATAAAGCCCCAAGAATATTTTCTACAGTTTTTTTACATGGCGAATCAATCTTCCCGAAACTAAACTTCCTGCCATCTTTGAATAACGCCAAAAGAACAGAGCTATCATCATAAGTAAAATATTCAACTGCATCGAGTTTTTTTGTCCATTTCATGTCACTCAGAGTACTACCACGAAAAGTCATGATGTTCCTTGATGGGGCTAGTGAAATCCTTCTGCTAACTTCACCTCTCGCAAATTGTATAATCAACACACCATTTTCAGACAGGTCACATCGTGTCTGTGAATATTCTTCCGCTGAAAAGCATCCCAAACTAAAAAACATGCTAAAAAGAAATATTACTTTATTCATATATCCCAGCCCAAAACACCGCTAACGCCGCATTAACGGGCGTTTTTGTTGTTGTTTGTTTTGTGCTAACAAGCACAAAACGAGCGACGACGAAAACGTCACGTTGAATGCCTTGTTAGAAACTGTACGCATAAAACTTTGAATCTACATGCATTACAGGAAAAGCCGGTGGTAGATCGAGTTTAGTCACTTCTTTAAACCCCGATTTTTCGTAGAATCTGTGTGCCGCTATAAACTTGTCAGTTGTACCAAGGAAAATTCGGCTATAGCCTTTCAGTGCGCACCAATTTAAAGCGGTTTGAAGCAGATTGCATGAAACTGCCTTTTCTTTGCCACGGAACTCTGATGCGACAAACATCTTTCGCAAAGCGCCGATTTTATCACCAACATCTAGAATGGATATTGTACCTACAACCTTCCCCTCGAAAATTGCCACCCAGAAATTACCTGACGCTTTCTGGTAGTAGGCGCCAATATTTTGTAAATCCGGCTGGTCTGACTCGGTTATACGGATATTAAACTCGTTGTTCTGAATATTTAGGATGAGCGATATGATCTCTTCCTTAAATTCGTCTCTATATTCTCGAATTTCCATTTCTCACTATGACCTAGACGTTTCTAACGCCTAAATAATTTGCCGCAGTAAATTGGCGGTTTTTTTGCCCCGCAAAAAAGACGACAGTTTACGTAGGTCAAATTGATTTACTTGTTACAACAGCTGCATGATTACCTGCTACGAAGCACTATGCGAAGCCGTTGGTTAATTATCAAAGGGCAAGAATACCGAATTTGAAGATTCCTTGCACTCACTTATTGGCAGCTTACATTGAACGGGTTTGGCTGCCGATACTGCTTATTATTTAGTGGCACCGGAACGAACTGAAGGGATAGAAACCCACCACATTCCTTGATGCTATTTCTCTGCTAGTGGCAGAGTTTTTAAAACCATTACAAATTAAATTGAAACAGCCTGTAACGCCGAGCTCACCGGCGCATATTGCGGAGAGCGTTTTTATGTAAAATGGAGCACCGCGACATACATAAAAACGAGCGTAGCAATATGCGTCCGTGTGCAGCGATTTGTTACTTGTACCAAACACCTACTCACTTTTAACTACGCTGCTACGCCAATTGCTGTATTTGTTTAAAAAGCCTGAAGCTTTGGTTAGACCCAACTATAACCGTGGGATAGCCAAAACAGAAGGCATAAAATTGACCCAAAACAACAAGTGATTATGGCAACCAACAGAAAGGAACAAACGGGAGGAATAAGCCGAAAACTCCCTTTGCTAGGTAAAGCTTGGTTGCGCTTTTTTGCAACGAAGCTTTACCGGATTACCAAATCTACCTTTTACGAAGCACGTTGTAAGCGACCAAAGGTGGCTTACCTAAACTTGATGGAGGGTAACGAATTTAGGAACACCCTACTGAAACTTAACTACACACCAAACTTTTTTTAATAGACAAGTAACGCCGCCATATGCGGAAAATTTGGAGTTGTTTTTTTGTGCTAGCGTAGCGTTAAAGCACAAAACAAACAACGGAAAATTTGTCCAGCCAGCTTGCTGGCGCAGCATGATGGCCTTGTTAAATGGCGATACACCAAACAACACCAACACTGCGTTGCGGAACGCAAATGGAGCCTTGCTACCAAAGTGGCGAACAACGCTACATGAACACCCGTAAACGCTAAACCTGAAAACTCTAAGAAGAACGACCGGTAAACTTTACATCACTACCCCGCTCTGCTTTTTTCTTCATTAAAACTACCCGCTCGAAAATAACACTTTTTACGAGTTACTAAAATATGCTTGCAACCAGTAAAACTTAAAATACTAAAACAGACTTTTAGAGTGGTTTGCACGATTTAATGCTGGTAGAGCTAAACGAACTGTTTCGTTATGAAACTAGCATAATATTTAAAACCACTACACAGCTAAAAATGTAAGTTTAAAACTGAAATCTTCACGCCGTATAAATAGTATGTTGCCGAGCTATTTAACGCAGAGTGCAGCTGCATTTTGGTTGGTGTGGAGTTTTGTGTAGCATGGCGAAGCCATACACAAAATGGAGCGCCGACCAAAATGTCAGCTGGCACGTATTGTTAGGGTTACCCATAGTCCTCGCCCCAATCTAGCATGAACGTTTCTCCCGACCAAACAACGTCAGCTAGGTGCCCACATTCCATACACATCACCCAAGATAGGGCATCGCCTCTAACCAGAAAAGCAGAAAACCCCGGCCTGTCGTATTTCGTACTTAAGGAATGAAGTAACTTTCCATCTTTGGAAGTTGCGAAAAGGACTTTGTAATATTGCCCTTGCTTTGATTTAGCCACTCCAATACGCCATATTTCAATAATGCCATCAGAGTTAAAATCACCTTCGACAGTCAAGCTTAGATTATTCCCATCAATTTCTGCGCACTCTTCTGCCGAGAACGTAGCGGGCAGTTTACAGCTCAAGATTGAGATTTTCTTAAAGTCAGAATTCAGAGCGGTAGCCTCGATATTCTTGAAATTCATACTCTTCGGTTCTACTTTATACGTCAACCACCATGCATATGCACCGCGCCACATTCGGCGGCAACCGAAATTAGGACAATAATAAAAAGTACGAGATTTCTCATAGGAACCCTAACGCCGAGCTCACCGGCGCATATTGCGGAGAGCGTTTTTATGTAAAATGGAGCACCGCGACATACATAAAAACGAGCGTAGCAATATGCGTCCGTGTGCAGCGATTTGTTACTTGTACCAAACACCTACTCACTTTTAACTACGCTGCTACGCCAATTGCTGTATTTTTTTAAAAAGCCTGAAGCTTTGGTTAGACCCAACTATAACCGTGGGATAGCCAAAACAGAAGGCATAAAATTGACCCAAAACAACAAGTGATTATGGCAACCAACAGAAAGGAACAAACGGGAGGAATAAGCCGCAAACTCCCTTTGCTAGGTAAAGCTTGGATGCGCTTTTTTGCAACGAAGCTTTACCGGATTACCAAATCTACCTTTTTCGAAGCACGTTGTAAGCGACCAAAGGTGGCTTACCTAAACTTGATGGAGGGTAACGAATTTAGGAACACCCTACTGAAACTTAACTACACACCAAACTTTTTTAATAGACAAGTAACGCCGCCATATGCGGCAAATTTGGAGTTGTTTTTTTTGTGCTAGCGTAGCGTTAAAGCACAAAAAAAACAACGGAAAATTTGTCCAGCCAGCTTGCTGGCGCAGCATGATGGCCTTGTTAAATGGCGATACACCAAACAACACCAACACTGCGTTGCGGAACGCAAATGGAGCCTTGCTACCAAAGTGGCGAACAACGCTACATGAACACCCGTAAACGCTAAACCTGAAAACTCTAAGAAGAACGACCGGTAAACTTTACATCACTACCCCGCTCTGCTTTTTTCTTCATTAAAACTACCCGCTCGAAAATAACACTTTTTACGAGTTACTAAAATATGCTTGCAACCAGTAAAACTTAAAATACTAAAACAGACTTTTAGAGTGGTTTGCACGGTTTAATGCTGGTAGAGCTAAACGAACTGTTTCGTTATGAAACTAGCATAATATTTAAAACCACTACACAGCTAAAAATGTAAGTTTAAAACTGAAATCTTCACGCCGTATAAATAGTATGTTGCCGAGCTATTTAACGCCGCCATATGCGGCAAATTTGGAGTTGTTTTTTTGTGCTAGCGTAGCGTTAAAGCACAAAACAAACAACGGAAAATTTGTCCAGCCAGCTTGCTGGCGCAGCATGATGGCCTTGTTAAATGGCGATACACCAAACAACACCAACACTGCGTTGCGGAACGCAAATGGAGCTTTGCTACCAAAGTGGCGAACAACGCTACATGAACACCCGTAAACGCTAAACCTGAAAACCCTAAGAAGAACGACCGGTAAACTTTACACCACTACCCCGCTCTGCTTTTTTCTTCATTAAAACTACCCGCTCGAAAATAACACTTTTTACGAGTTACTAAAATATGCTTGCAACCAGTAAAACTTAAAATACTAAAACAGACTTTTAGAGTGGTTTGCACGGTTTAATGCTGGTAGAGCTAAACGAACTGTTTCGTTATGAAACTAGCATTATATTTAAAACCACTACACAGCTAAAAATGTAAGTTTAAAACTGAAATCTTCACGCCGTATAAATAGTATGTTGCCGAGCTATTTAACGCCTTTGGAAGGGGCTGCGTTGTGGCGAAGCCACGCTTTTAGCAGTCCCGCTTGCCAAACTTGTTAGGGCTTTAGTCGGCATATAGGTTAACTTTAATAGCATTAATAATATTACCCTTTGCTTGAAACTCAATACAATTGGCGGCACCGCAATAATTTAGAGTACCTTCATGCGGAGAAACAGGTAGTTTGGATAGCACACTTAGGCTTTGGCCAATTGCAATACCATTGGAAAGAACCCAGTTGCTTGAGCTTATAGTTATTTGAGTTACATGGGCTTTTTTAGTCTCTGTTTGCTCAACAATGGCACAAACCTCAAGGCCGGGGAACCTATAAGTTACAGATTTCAACGGATTGGCAGCATGCCCTACAGAATACTCTTCTTCAGTAGATTCGATAAGTTTACCAAGCTCGATAATCTTACCTTCTGTTGCTGGGCTACCAAAAGGAAATGCCTCGTATATCCAGCTATCAAATTCCTCATACTTTTGCATTTCAGCTAAATCAATATCCGCATAGAGGTTACACGAACATAGCATTGTAATTAAAAGTATCGCTGATCTCATGGTGGCCCTAACGCCGCCATAAATTGCGGCTTTGTAGTTGGTTGTTTTGTGGTAGCGTAGCGTTAAACCACAAAACAAGCGACGGAAAAGCCGTCAATTTAATGGCCTTGTTAGTGCATGCCCGCGATGTGCGATAAACCAGAACAATACACCCGCACCAATACCTGTTAATGAATAAAATATTAGCCTAGCAGCCAAGTAAATATAGCCGGCCAAGGTACGTTTACCCTCAATAATAAGGTCGATACCATGCTGGCGCACAGTGATGAAACTACCTTCGCTACCTAAGCTAGATAGCCATCCAAATAAATCTAACGACAAAGCCGGAAGCACACCTAGAATAGCGAAATGCCACCATTTTAACCATTGCTTCCATAGCATGACCCCATAGATTGGAAGCGCTACAAATACCGTAATTAGGTACGAAAAAAAAGCTACTAACGGTAAAGCTTGTAAAAATTTATCGATACCTAAAACAAAAATACTTAGCAAAACTATTGGCACTATAGGCGAGACGATAAAAGCTAAAATAGACCGAGATATTTGATTCATGGTTTTAAGCACTAACGCCGAGCTCACCGGCGCATATTGCGGAGAGCGTTTTTATGTAAAATGGAGCACCGCGACATACATAAAAACGAGCGTAGCAATATGCGTCCGAGTGCAGCGATTTGTTACATTTTTAGCTCGATATTGTACTCCGCATAGCAGCCAACAAACGAGAAACTATTACTTTCCTTATTGTAGCTACCAAGTTTCTTGTAATTTACCGACAAATTAGCTGCATTAAAGAATTCTTTGCTTCCAATAACTGTTGTCGATACCCAACCAATATAATCTATTCTGGTGAAGCTCAAGGCAACTTGTATTTTACCACTTGTAAGTGTGCCACTTACATATTTATGCTCTTTGTAATACTCAGGAACCGATATAAACAATTCGATCTTTTCATTATTTGAAGACCACTCCATTCGTTGTGGGATCTCCAAATCATCACATGACAATGAGCAATTTGAAAAGAGCAGTATTAACAGTGAAATATGTTTTTTCATGGGTAAATGTAACGCCTTTAGCATGTGCGCCCGCCTTTTGGGCGTCGCATGGCTAAACTTGTTAAGGGCAGCACTGTATTAGCTAATTGTGCTGGACTTAGCCCGGCACAAACAAATGCGAAGCACTGCCCTTGATTATTAGTTGACGACAAAACGGAACACAGGGAACGGATGGATTGAGATGGATACAACACGCTAAACCCTCCATTGGAGCCACGTTGACGCGGTCTTTATTACAAGCCACTTTACCGGTTAAACACACGGACTGAAAGAGGCGGACGATCACTGCTAACTCGTTGGTGGAAAACCCTAAAACCACGAACAGCCTTTAACGCCTATAGCACCTGCACAAATTGTGACGCGCCTTTTTGGTAAAATGTGAGCAACGCGAACACCAAAAAGGCGCGTTGCAATTTGTGTCAGGTGGCTATACTTGTTAGGCATTTATATTGAATTCCAGTAGGTTTTTGATGGAACGAAGCCCTTCTCAGTATTTAGCTTAGCCTTATAGTCAATTTTAATTAGTTTCTCAATGCCTTCGAGATTGATGTAGCTAAAACTAAAAACATAATCTTTGTTTATCTCAATATCGCTAATCCACGGTGTAATTAATATATCTCTTACTGTGTTTAAGCCCCCCATATTCTTTAGGTGGCCATAGGTTTCGTATTTATCAATATCTTTGTACCATGAGTCGCGAAGGACAAGGTTCTCTGGTTTAAGTAAAAGTAAATTAGCTTGACTCTCATCACGTAATGATACCGACGTAATCGTGAACGGAGAATCTTTGTGCTTAATATTTGCTGAGACATGAATCAATATGCGTGGTGGAAAAGCATATTCTCGACTATGCAGATTTTCGTTAGCTTCACGAGATATGAGCGTGCCCTCAGTCAATACGATAATGTTTAGGTCTCCATCCGAAAAATTTGATTGAACCGGCTGTAGCTCTTCGGATTTGAAATCAATTTTGGTGCATGCAGATACCAAGAGAATTAGCGCCACAAACCCCATTATTCGAAACACTGAACTCTCTCCTTGTGGGTTGCCTAACGCCCAAATAATTCGCCGGAGCGAGATGGCTGCTTTTTTGCTCCGCAAAAAAGAAGACAGCTTGCGGAGGTCGAATTGATTTGTTTGTTATGGCTATGTACTTGAACCAACATTATTAACCTTGTGATTGGCAAAAACTAGAAGCAAGAGCACCAGTAAGCTCACTATTGTACCTAAACTTGAAACTAGATAGCTTGGAGCGATTAAATCTCCATACATCCTATCACCCGGCCTGACAGAACCAGAAACAAGCATGTAAGAAATCATCGCAGACTGAATGAAAAATAGCAGAGTTGGAATTACAGCGATATAAATTAGAATTCTTTTCCCCAAGCTCACTCTCCTATCGTTTAACCTTAGCCATAACGCCGAGCTCACCGGCGCATATTGCGGAGAGCGTTTTTATGTAAAATGGAGCACCGCGACATACATAAAAACGAGCGTAGCAATATGCGTCCGTGTGCAGCGATTTGTTACTTGTACCAAACACCTACTCACTTTTAACTACGCTGCTACGCCAATTGCTGTATTTTTTTAAAAAGCCTGAAGCTTTGGTTAGACCCAACTATAACCGTGGGATAGCCAAAACAGAAGGCATAAAATTGACCCAAAACAACAAGTGATTATGGCAACCAACAGAAAGGAACAACCGGGAGGAATAAGCCGCAAACTCCCTTTGCCAGGTAAAGCTTGGTTGCGCTTTTTGCAACGAAGCTTTACCGGATTACCAAATCTACCTTTTACGAAGCACGTTGTAAGCGACCAAAGGTGGCTTACCTAAACTTGATGGAGGGTAACGAATTTAGGAACACCCTACTGAAACTTAACTACACACCAAACTTTTTTTAATAGACAAGTAACGCCGCTGTATGAGGCATTTTTTGTGTAGTGGAGTTTTGGGGTATAGTGGCGAAGCCACCCCAAAACGAAGCGAAGCAAAAAATGTCCTTATGACAGCTTTGTTATGTGTTGGGGTAATATACAAGAGAGCTACCTTCGCGAAGCGCTTCTTCGTAAAAACCCGAAAACCCTTGATACATTTGAGTATTAAGTGATTCTACGCTCATTCGCTTCCCATCAACACTTTCCAAATCTACAAATCCAAAACGGCCGATTTCATTTCTTGCTGATAATGTATCAATTTCAGCGGATTCTTGAGCAATAAAGATCAAACAGCTATGCGTATGCCCTGCGACTGGTGCATGGTAGTCATAGTCTGACCCCCCAGAATAAGTACCGCGAAACTTATAGATAAAAACTTTCTTCATTATTAGCTACACATAACGCCGTTAGCAACGGCCGTAGTGTAGGTGTTTGTGTTGTGCTAGCGTCAGCGTTAAAGCACATAAACAAACACCGGAACGGAGGTCCAGCCCGTTTACGGGCGAGGTTGGCTAACTTGGTTATGTTTTTACTTATATAGGCCAAATAGAGGGTAAAAAAACACTTCCCAATAGCAAAGCATTATTCCAAATGCAATTACCCAACCAATAAACCAACCATCCAACTCCGAGTTTTTAATTATTTCTAATTGAAAGGTGTCCACGTACAAAAACCATTCATTCCCTTCTTGTATCTCAGTACGAGTGTTCATCACTGCATGCCGTCGCCACGAATCGTATTCTATTGCCCACCATCCGGGTGACTTAGGAATCAGATCGGTGGCCACATAGAAGCTAAATAAGCACGCAGCAATGAGCGATAATAGGCTACCTCGCTCCACCTAGACCTCTCCTTTATTCAGCCGCAAACATAACGCCTTTGTAACGGGCATTTTTTGTGAAGTGGAGTTTTGCGGTAAAGTGGCGAAGCCACCGCAAAACGGAGCGTAATAAAAAATGTCCTGTTGACAAACTTGTTATGCATTTATAGCTCTTGTGCCCCATTAAAATATCTAATTGGTACGTCTGATACTTGCTGCCTAGCCAAACCAAAATTTATGGCAGTTTTTGGATTGGGTTGTCCTGTTTTAGTTTCATAATGAGTGACACAACCGCAATGACCACAGCGAATAAAATCAAGTTCATGATCACCCCAGGAATATGCCTCTACGCCCCTCTTCCCAATTTCGATTTTGGGCTCATCTGGTTGGTAGTAGCCCCAAAGGCTCATGTATCTGCTACAGATAGAGCAATTGCACTGAGTTACTTGATCAGGTTTCGAGACTTCAATTTTTACGTTACCGCAGTGACAAGTTAACTCCATGTTCAATTTCTCATGTTGCATAACGCCCGTGTATGCGGACGGAGTGGAAGCGCGAAGCGCTGGAATGGAGTTCCGACATGACACGCTTGTTAGCCTCTGTTTTTAGCCCTTTGGTATTGCTTTTTTTAAGCCGTCTGTTAAAAGCAGAGAAAACACACTAAAATGTGTTTCTCCATCCAATACATAGGCGTTAAACGTTAATCCCTTATATTGCCTATTTTTAAGTATTTTTTCGAAAAGCAAGACATCATCAACCATGCTTTTATGGTTGTTTTTATTTTCTTCGCTACCAATATACATAAAGACAGTTGCATTCATCGCTTTGTTCTTTTTTGCATACGCCTCTTCTAGACGGAAAATAGCTCCTTCGTCATACCATAATGACGGACTACCTATAATATATTTCTGAAATAGTTCTGGTTTAACCAAAAGGGTGTAAGCTCCCAAAAGCCCTCCAAAAGAGTGGCCTATATAGATTTTATTATCCACATCAATACGGTATTTTTGAGATATTAAAGGAAAAACCTCCTTCTCCAAAAACTCCAAGTACTGGAATGCTTTACCCGAATATTTTTGAGCTTCTAAGGAATGTGCTCCTTTTTCACCTGGAGCGAAAGTTGGCGTGTAATCTCTAGTCCGACTAATTTCGGAAGAACTCCCTTTTGAATATGATATACCTACTAGAATGAGATCTTCAATATCTCTGCCTCCCATAAGGCCAACTACACCACTAGCGATAGGAAAAGAAAATCCAGTATCACTTAAAATTGCAACGGGATAATTTTTTTTCGTCTGTGAATAGTTACGAGGTAGCTTTATATATAATTCATAATCTTGTTTATTAATACCTGAACTGATTGTTACTATTTCCGTACCACTTATTCTATATTCCGAAATTTCCTCAGCCTTAATGGTGAGTGATAACATAGATAATATAAGTGCATAAATATAACGTAATAACATTAATTTTTTGATTCCTTTAGGGAAGCTAACGCCCAAATATGGGGCCGTAGTGGAGGAGCGAAGCGACGGAACGGAGGTCCCAGCAGCTTTGCTGCGCCATGATTTGTTTGTTATGTTTTAATCGAACTCCCATAGTTCCTGCTCGGTTAGATCAATGATTGTTCCACCCTGAATTTTGAAACCCTCTGAATAGCTAGTTGAAGATCCAAACAAGTGATATTTGGTTGCCTCAACGATTACGTTTAACGTGCCATCCTGATCCATTTCACTATAAATAACCAAAGGATATTTTTTGCCAAAAACATCGTATTCTTTTTTCAATGGCTCTTTTTCATAAACCTTTAACTCTGCTTCAGGCTTTGACTTAAGCGAATCCCTCAAACGGATTAAATCAGATTTTATTAGATCAATTGTTTCCATACCTGCCTTAAACATAACAGTTGTATCTACGACATAAGGCGTCATATCCCCATGTCGGTATATTTATTTTCGATAACGCAACAAATTACTCGCAACGCCCCGTCCCGTCAAGGTCTCAGAGGAGAACGGTTTACGACGCCAGCCGTGATATGGAACCTTATGTCGGTATATTAAGATAATTTTGCGCCGCTAACCCATTGATTTCAATAGGAAATATATTTAAGTCCCTTGTATTGAGGACATAACAGCAAAACTACTGCTGGAAAACGTGCGACCACGACTGTAAGCTGTATATATAAACAGCAGTATGAGCGCAATTTACCATGGATGATATACGACCAAACCTACCGCAAAAACCCGTTAGATTTATGGATCAACTGCGGAGCCATATTCGCAGTAAGCAGCTCGCCTACAGCACTGAAAAAACCTATTGCAGCTGGATTAAACATTTCATTCATTTTCACAATAGAGCTCACCCCAAAGATCTTGGCGCTGAGCAGGTCGACGCCTTTTTGAGTTATCTTGCAGTTGACCGTAATGTTTCCGTCAACACTCAGAAAACCGCACTTAATGCTTTGGTCTTTATGTACCATCAATTTTTTAATATTCAATTGGGCACGCTTCAGTTTGTTCCGAGCGTCACGCCACAAACGTTGCCTACAGTTTTTAGCCATCGTGAGGCAATGGCGGTTATTAATCAGTTGCAGGGCGTTTACAAATTGGCGGCATTGCTTATGTATGGCTCTGGCCTACGCGTAATGGAATGTGCTCGATTAAGAATTCAAGACGTAGACTTCGAAAATAATTGTATCGTCGTTAGGGAGGGTAAAGGAAGAAAATGGCGTAGAACAATATTACCTGAAGTCAGTCTAGATACTCTTAAAGTACAAATACAATATGCTTTGGCATTACATAATAAGGATATCGGCGAAGGCTTTGGCGAAGTCTATCTTCCCGATGCTTTAGAAAAGAAATACCCGTGTGCAGCGCGCAACCCCGCATGGCAATATGTTTTTCCTGCAAAGAATACAGCCGTTGATCCTCGTGGAGGGACCATTAGGCGTCATCACATTGGTGAAAAACAAATACAGAGAAAAGTTAAACTCGCGATCCAGGCGGCCCATGTTTATAAAAAATCAGGGTGCCATACTTTTCGTCATTCATTTGCAACACAACTTTTACAAAGTGGCGCTGACATTCGAAATATTCAGGAATTAATGGGGCATTCAGATTTGTCGACTACCCAAATATATACGCATGTTATTGGTGTTCATGAACGAGGGCTGTGCAGCCCCGTTGATAAAACCATTTACGAGTAAGGTATGACGGTAAAAAATGTAAACTCCGGCATTAACATGGGTGTCCGATTATTTGATTATTTTTTGATGTATTAACAAACTGAATAACGACTGCATCAATGCCCTCATGGTAACGAGCGATACTATAATACCCCGGTAACAAGCCGGTATGCCCATACACATAGACAGAGGAGTAAATAGCCTGTTCATATTCATCTAGCAATGAACCATCGTTTAATGCCCTCAAGAATATACCCACATCCTCTGCTGTAGCCATCATTCCGAAATCAGTATGCTTCAAATCGGCAAAGCCAACCAGAACACCTTAAAGCAACTTATATATTGCCAATATGCAAAAAAGAAACTAATATGTTTCTTATAGATAAATAGCAACATATGAGTTTCATCGTGAATTCACTACTCGAACAGATCAAAAAACGCCGTATAGTACTGGCACTCAAGCAGCACGATATGCTGTTGCGCGTCGGTATATCGCGCCAACAATATCAGCGACTGGAATCCAAAGGAAATCCTCGGCTCGATACCCTTGAGTTAATCGCCAAGGGGCTTAAGAGCGAGTTGCTGCTTATCCCCCAAGAAAAGCTAAATGCTGTGCTGGCTGTATTGGCCGACGAGGCTTTGTCACCCACTGGGTCATCAACTGGGGCGCCAACCAAGCCAAGCCAGACGGGCAAAGAAAAGAATAAGTCTCTAACCGATGATCCATGGCAAGGGTTGCTGGGAGAAAACGAATGAGCACAGATACAAATGATGAAGTGAATGTATTACAGCTCTCCATTCACGGCGTTTTGATCGGCTATCTCGCAGGGTTTAAGAATGGCCGCAATGTATTGAGCATTGCAGATACGTTTAAAAACAATCCTGAACGTCCGGCATTCAGCCTGATTACGCACCCCAAGTTTCCGAATGCGGACAAGCTCATGGCCGAGCCATGGGCACGGAATCAACGATTGCATCCTGTACTTTCAAACTTACTGCCAGAGGGCTCATTACGTGAGCTGATCGCACAAGGCCTGAAGGTGCACGTTGATAATGAATTTCACATTCTCTCGTACCTTGGCGAAGATTTGCCGGGGGCTATCGAAGCCACGCCGATGGAGCCTGAAGATGTTCCCGACCATTTATTAGACAGGGTATTGAACACGCATGGAAAAGCCAAGGCCGTAAAATTCGACAAAGATGCTCTCCATAAAAAGGGAAGAGAAAATAAGTTTTCCTTGGCTGGCGTGCAAATGAAGTTTTCCATGAAGGAAAAGGATGGGCGCTATAATTTGTCCAAGGGTGATGTGCTGGGTGACTGGATCATCAAAACGCCCTCAACCAAGCATAAGTTCGTACCACTGAACGAATATACGGCCATGTCGCTGGCGGGGCTCGTTGGCGTTGATATCCCTGAGATCAAACTTGTCGAGCTGGATAAGCTCGATAACCTGCCACAAATTAACTTACCCGATGAGAAGCAAGCCTTTGCCATCAAGCGATTTGATCGTGAAGACGATCAACGTATTCACATGGAAGACTTCGCACAAATTCTGGCGAAGTACCCGCACGAAAAATACACTTCGGCTAATTACGAGAATATCGGCAAAGTCATTTATGGCTTTTCTGGCGACGGGCTTGCCGACGCTCAACAGTTCGCAAGGCGATTACTGGTGAATATTCTCTTGGCCAATGGCGATGCACATCTCAAGAACTGGAGCTTTCTATACCCCGATAAGATCACGCCACGGCTGTCTCCTGCTTACGATATCGTCACAACCAACGTCTATATCGAAAACGAAACCCAGTACGCGCTCAATCTTGGTAAAACGAAGGAGTGGTATACAGTCACCATGGCGCACTTTCAGTCATGGGCTGATAAGTCAGGTATTCCATGGCGAGCAATAAAGCCACATTTGGATGATACGCTGAGTAAGGCAAGGGAGCTTTGGCCTGAAGCACTCAAAGCACTACCGATGGAGGATGCCCACAAAGATGGGCTTAGAACGCATTGGGGTAAGCTTCAGGAAGACTTTAAGATTGATACCACAAAATAAACGGCCTCTCAGTTAACGAATAATTCAGATACACAGCGTATGCTATTAGTAGCTGCGTGGCTTAATTCTGAGAAAGCGACTATCTGTTAACAGCAGGCGCGTAACTAATTTTCAAACATGGGTGCAAGGAAGCGATGCAGCATATGGCTGTTACCGCTTCCTTTGAAAAGGAAAGCCCCATGGATCAGATATTAAATGGCAAAAGCATTAAGGCGGACTTTTAAGCGCAGGTAACAGCGGCGCTTATGATTCAGAGCAATGCACTTATCCCTCTCAAGCTTGCCGCTCGCCTATGCGGTATTCCCAAACAAGAAATACTAGGGCGCATTGACTGCGGCACTTTCCCAAAACCCAGAACACTATCTTTAACAGGCAAACGCATTCGTGAAGCGTTCTACCTGAAAGATTTGCATGAATGGATTAAATGCCCGCACCTCTATCACCAGAGAGGGTTGCATGAGTGATCAATTAAGCTTGTCGCAAATAAAAAAGGCTTATCATCAAGCTGCAAAAATTGTAGCGCGATATGGCGATAAATATTTACCGATTTTCGAACGACTGGAAAAAGAATACCACGAGAGAAAAGATAAAATCGAAACGCTAAAACGTGCTATAAAAATTGCTGAAAAACACACAGGATTCGAACCTTGAGCGTTAACATGGGTGTCCGATTATTTGTCGTCTGATTATTTTGGTCTGTAGAAAGCGCCCCACTTCGGCCACAAGCCCTTACCCTTGCCTAAGCACGGGTGTGCAGCTTTCAATATAGTGCAGTAAGCCATTCTATCGGCATGGCTTTGCCTGACAAGCTGCTACTGAACAATGCCGGCTCTAAACAATTACCCATGCCTGCTTAAGGGTTTGCCCGCGCGGCACGGTTTAGATGGTGCTGTATAAACAAACAATAAAAAGTGGTGCCAACGCGGGAGGCCATTTGGCAAAATGGCGTAGAAAGGCGCGGCGGTAAGTTGCGCATTTATTTTAATTACAATGGCGAGAAATGCCGCGAGCCGCTGGGGCTGGGGCTGGGCAATACTCCAGAAAACGTAACCTACGCCCAAAATGTAGTGGCTACAGTTCAGCACAAAATTAAGCCGTGCACGTTCGACTATTCCAAGCACTTCCCTGAATCTTCCCGGCTGGCCGAACTTACGTTTGGGCGCTATGCGGATATTTGGTTGTGCATTAAAAAAGACAAGTCAGTGGCTTGGCGTATGTGGGTTAGGAGCGCTGGGCACGTAATTATATGCGAGCCAAATGGGGGGGAATGGTGGGCTAATCATTTAAACGCGGCTGTGGTTCGATATCACGGCCCCAGCCAATGCCGACACACGTTTATTAGCCAAATGCTAACGATAGGAATACCCATAAATGGGATAATTGCCCACGTGGCCCACACTTCTGAAGCAATGCTTCGCAAACATTACGGCCGATTTATTCGTGAAGACCAGCCGGTGAGCGTTGCAGAATTAGCCAATAAGCCGTTGGGGTTTGGCTCGATATCGTCACCAGAAGTATTTTGGAGCACGGAATACGTTGCCCATATTGCCGCACCAACAACATGCTCAGGCACGGCGAACACCCATAACAATACATTACTGGCAGCGCCAAAAACGTGCCCCTCTATACTCTCATTTTCGGGTGACATAGCCTTTCCTTTTGCAGAGCAAAAAAAAGGCTACCTCTCGGTAGCCTTTTTTCACTTTCAGACCCAAAACAGTCCCATTCTAGTTCCGTTTCAATCCATTATGCCCTGAAAGCCCCGCATTACGCGGGTTTAATTGGCGGTGGGCTAGGGATTCGAACCCCAGGAGCTATTACACTCAACGGTTTTCAAGACCGCCGCTTTCGACCACTCAGCCAGCCCACCGGAAGGATCGGAATTATACATGGGATTGCCGTTGTGGCAAGGGCTTGTACGAAATTTTAGTGAATTAAGTCAAAGGCTTAGCCGTTGTACAGAATGTATACCGTTATCACTACCCTATCGTCACAATACCTCTTTTAATATTGGCCACACATTATCCAGCACTATCGGTTGGGCTTCTGCGGTAGGGTGTAAACGATCTGCCTGCATTAGAGACGAGTCTCCCGCCACCCCCGCTAGAAGGAAAGGCACTAAGGGCAGGCTATATTCAACAGCTAACGCGCTGTATTGGTTAAAGAACGGTTCGGTATAGCGCTTGCCAAAATTGGGAGGGATACGAATGCCCGTCAAGACAACTTTTGCTCCAGCTTGCTGACTTAAAATAATCAGTTCTCGCAGGTTCTGCGTAATATAGGCAATGGGCTTTCCTTGCAGGCCGTCGTTAGCGCCCATTTCGAGCACAACAATGGCCGGCTGGTGTAGCTTAAGAAGTGCAGGCAAGCGTTGCAGTGCAGCGGCGCTGGTTGCTCCTCCCGCAGAGGCGTTCACTACGGTGTAGAGGCCTCGATATTGCTCGTCGGTTTTTAGCCGTTGCTGCAGTAAATGTACCCAGCCTTGTTCTTCGGCTAAGTTGTAAGCGGCACTTAGGCTGTCTCCAACGATCAATAAAGGTTTAGACGATGGCGCAGCCGCTACATTTATTGTGGCACTCATACACGCCACTATTAATAGGTGGATAATGACATTTAAATAGCGGTTGCAGTTGAATAAACGGATCACAATCATTATTGGTAAACTCTCTCGTTCGTAAAAGCTTTCAGCAAAGGCAATGCAGTATGATCAAAACACATAATCTTCATCACCGTGTCCCTGTATTTGATGGCCACCTCGATATACTCAAAGGTATTAATCTAGAAATCAAGCATGGTGAATCTGTTGCGATTGTAGGCGCGTCGGGTTCGGGTAAGTCAACTCTCCTTGGTATGCTAGCAGGCTTAGATATTCCTAGCGCAGGGGAGGTACTTCTCGACAATACGGATATAACACAACTAACGGAAGAAGAGCGTGCGGGCGTGCGCGCCAAGCTTGTTTCGTTTGTTTTCCAGAACTTTCAACTACTCGGTAGTTTAACGGCCCTAGAGAACGTGATGCTGCCGCTGGAGGTTGCCAACCTCGATAATATTGAAGATAAGGCGAAAAGCTATCTTGAGCGCGTGGGTTTAAGCAAACGCGAACACCACTACCCTCGGCAATTGTCTGGCGGCGAACAGCAGCGAGTTGCGCTAGCACGTGCTTTTGCGTCTGAAGCACCCGTATTGTTCGCCGACGAGCCTACGGGCAACCTCGATTCCGAAACCGGTAATGCGATAGCCGACCTTCTTTTTACGATGAATAAAGAAGCGGGCACAACGCTGGTACTGGTAACGCACGACCAACATCTCGCAGGACGCTGTGAAAAGCAGTTTCGAATGGAATCCGGACAACTGGATTGCACCTTATGACATCTATTTTTAAGTTGCTATGGCGGGATTTACGCGCTGGCGAACTCAATATTTTAATATTTTCACTTATTTTAGCCACGGCCACGGTCACAAGCATTAGCCTGTTCACCAGCCGTATTCAGAATTCGATTTTAGATGAAGCAACCGAATTTCTCGCTGCCGATGCACAAGTGCGCAGCACTTTGCCTATTAAAGATGAAATAACTGATCAGGCACAACATTTAGATTTAGAAACCGCGTTGCTGGCGTCTTTTCGTGCAATGGCCTTTTCTGACACCGGAATGCAATTAGTTTCGGTAAAAGCGGCCACACAGCAATACCCCCTTAAGGGTGCCGTTACTTTGGCAAACGCGCCTTTTGGTGAAAGCTATACGGTTACCCGAGGGCCAGCGCAAGGTGAAATATGGCTTGCCCCGCGCCTGTTTTCGGCATTGGAGATTTCACCCGGTGCGCAAGTGACAATTGGGGATGCGCACTTTACGGTATCGGCCGTGCTCGTAAAAGAGCCTGATAGCCCGCAATCTTTTTTTGGTGTGGCGCCTCGCGCTATCATGCATTACAACGATATTCAGGCGACTGGCGCAGTGCAAGTGGGTAGCCGTGTTAACCACACTCTGCTGCTGAAAGGCTCGGCACCTTCCTTAAAAGCACTTAAAGAGTACCTTGTAGAGAGCCTCGATAGTCACACCCATTGGGTGGGCGTGCAAGACGGCAACCGAAACGTTGGTGATGCGCTACAACGCGCCGAAAAGTTTCTGCTGCTTGCTGGCAGTTTGAGTGTTCTGTTAAGCGGCGTAGCCATTGCGCTCGCAGCCAGACGCTACGCCATACGACAGTCGACCAATGTCGCGCTATTAAAAACCTTTGGCCAAACACCTGCTCAGATAACCAAGCGCTACTTAACCGTATTGCTAGTATTGGGTGCCTCGAGCGTATTGGTAGGCAGCATTATCGGCTGGCTGTTGCACTGGATAATTTTGCAGTTACTAAGCGCTGTATTGCCCTCTGGGCTTGTGGCGGCCTCTGCACAGTCATTTATTACGGGCGCCCTCGCCGGTTTCGTTACGCTGTTCGCATTTGCGGCCCCCCCTTTACTCTCATTGCGTCATGTCGCTCCAGCAGCGGTGTTAAGGCAAGACAGTAGCAGCGGTATCATTGACCCGCGCATTGCGGCGCTTATCGGTTTTGTGAGTATTAACGCGCTTGTACTGGCGTATAGCCAAGATTTAATGATTACCGGCGTAATTGCGATTGGCGGGCTCATTACGTTAGCGGGGGGTAGCCTATTAGCTTGGCTCATACTCACACTAGGAAAGTGGGTAAGTGCCCATTTTAGTAATGCGTGGCGGTTGGGTATTGCTAATTTAAAGCGGCACCAAGGTTTTAATGCGATTCAAATCGTAATTTTTTCAACCTTAATAATGCTGTTACTCATACTCATTGATACGCGTACAAGCCTTATTTATCAGTGGCAAAAACAAATTCCCGAAGACACCCCCAACCACTTTATTTTTAATATTTTTAACGATGACAAACCCGTTGTTAAGCACTTGTTCGACGAAAGTAATATTCAGTACAGCCAGTTTTACCCGATGATGCGAGGCCGCTTAACAGAAGTAAATGGCGATTCTATTGCCCCGCGCGTGGAACAAACCGAATCCCATATGAATTATGAGCGAGAGCTTAATCTAACGTGGGCAACCGCGCTAGGAGGCGATAACACAGTTGTTGCGGGAAGCTGGCATTCTGAAACCGACACCAGTATTGTCGTATCGGCAGAGGAAGAATACGCAAAAGGCATTGGCCTTAAGGTTGGGGATAGCCTTACCTTCAGTATTACTGGCCAACAGGTAATCGCTACGCTCGGCAGTATACGATCGGTTCAATGGGATTCAATGAACCCCAATTTTTACATGATATTCAATCAACCGTTACTGGACAACACTGCCACAAACTGGATGACGAGCTTCCATTTACCCAAGGATCAAAAAATCTTTGTCAACTCACTCACCCGTAAAGTACCTACCGCGTCTGTGATTGAACTCGACCAGATGATTCGCCAAGTTCAAAATATTATTGGGCAAGTCTCTATAGCGATTGAGTTTATTCTTTTACTGGTGCTGGTAGCGGGTATTTTGGTGCTTATTACCAGTGTGCAGGCAACGCTAGATATTCGCTTTCAAGAAAGCGCCATTCTAAGAACGCTCGGCGCGAAGCGACGATTAGTGAGCCAAGTATTGATTATAGAGTTTAGCAGCTTAGGTTTTATGGCCGGTTTACTGGGTGCTTTTGGTGCTCAGTTATCGTTGTATTTTTTGCAAACCAAGGTCTTTCAGCTAACCTTTGAACCAAGCCTGCTAATCATGTTCTTAGGGCCTATTTCTGGCGCACTACTCATTGGTATAATTGGTTGGCTGTCCACGAGAAAAGTAACTCATCAGCCGCCATTAACCATTTTAAGGTCATTACAGTAAATGCTAGACACTACCGACCCCGACGTTCTGAAAGCCAAACTTAACAGCGAGACGGCAACCATCCCATGGCGTGAGTTACAGCGTTTTTTTGCTGCTGGTCATGCCATTGCTGTTGCACCCTCTATTGATCTGTTATCGGTTGCAACCGCTTTTAACCAAGATGACGCCACGCAAATCAAAGCGTGGATGAACTCCCACGAGGTTCAGCCTGTAACGGATGAAGAGGCCTCTTTGTGGTACGAAAATGATACGTTAGTTTGGGCCGTTGTGGTTTCACCGTGGGTGCTTGTTCAAGCAAGGTAATAGTGGGCAATAAAGCCCTGAAGTAATGGCTTGTTGCCCTAGGTCAATCATTATTGAATTCTAAACCCTGCTAACCGAGAAGCGCTATACAATGGCGGCATGGCGTATTTTCCCCTACGCATATAACCCTACATTTTTATTCTGCATTTTTGCCCGCTCTCTATAGGAGATACTATGTCCACCGCCAATAAACGCAGTTTGGCAGCAACCGTTTTATTATTTGCGGCAATTATCTTTATCGAGCTCTTTGGTATTCCCAAAACAAACCTCACTCACGCACAAGAAATTACCGCCGCTATATTAGTTGTTGCCGCGGTACTGTGGGTTAGTGAATGGGTTTCACTTTTTGTTGTCTCGTTCCTCATATTAGGCTTAGAAATAGTATGGTTATTACCCTCTCTTAATGCGGTGAGTGAAACCGCGTTTAAGAGCAGCGTATTTTTTAGCCCTTTTTTCTCCAACATCATTCTTTTGTTTTTAGGCGGCTTTGTTTTATCTAGCTTGATGCAAAAATACGGGCTCGACATTCGATTTGCTCAGGCTATTCTACGTAAAACCAAGGGCCTACCTTCCATGACGTTGCTGGGCATTATTTTGGCTTGCTCATTTTTATCCATGTGGATTAGTAATACGGCTACCACAGCGATGATGCTAACCATGGTTTTCCCGCTGATCAAAAAAATCCCCGAAGCCAACCCATTCAGAAAAGCCTTAGTGCTGTGCATACCCTTCGCCTGTAACTTGGGTGGTATAGGCACGCCAATAGGCACCCCCCCCAATGCTATTGCGCTTACTTACCTCACGGAGCACGGCTATACCGTTACTTTTGCTAAATGGATGGCATTGACGGCACCCTTTTTGGTGCTCTTTTTATTCCTTTTATGGCAGATGCTGTTACGCCTATTCCCAGCAGGAAATTTACGTTTAGAGGTGCCCGAGCGCCATACTGGCACCTTTGGATTTAAACATTGGGCCGCTATTGCCGTGTTTGCTACCACCGCACTGGGTTGGTTTTTCGCTAGCGCGCTAGGGCTCGCAACCGGTACTGTTGGCCTCTTCCCTATTATTGTGTGCTTTTGGTTTGGCTTACTCGACACCAAAGATTTTAGAGATTTGCCATGGGATGTGCTTTATATGGTCTCGGGCGGGCTTGCGCTGGGTGTTGCCCTTAAAATTACAGGCTTAGGCGAAGTTATTATCCATGCACTGCCGCTAAACGGATCACCCGCTATTTTGCTTATGATCACTGCAGCAGTAGCAGGTATAATGTCTACGGTTATGAGTAATACCGCAACGGCAGGTCTCGTTATTCCACTGGTAATGAATTTGCCCTTTGAGAACGAGTACATCCTGTCACTGGTTATTGCTTTAGCACTAATGTGCTCAATGGCGATGGCGCTTCCTGTGAGCACCCCTCCGAACGCTATTGCGTTCAGCTCCAGAGCAATTAAAAGTAAAGATATGATAATAACTGGCGGTCTTATAACGCTTATAGGCTATGCCTGTGTCGCGCTGCTAGGCCCCATGTACTGGCGTTTTATACTGTCAGTGATGGGCGTATAACAATAAATAAACATATCACAGTATGCTGATACCTCCGTAGATGGTACAACGGAGGTATCTTATGCTTCAGAGGATTCGTCATGGGAGATGTAATGGAAGTTAAAGTTCAAAAATGTCAAAACTGCGCATCACGGAATTTGCGTAACGTACTCGTTCGTGACGAAACCCAAAAAGTCTTTGTCCAATGCCGCGATTGCAGTAATTTAGTGGCACGCTATGTATTGGCTAAAGGCGGCTACTTTCATGCAGGCAAAGGTTTTGAAAGCTTTTTACGCTCTATGGAGCGAGACGGCGATATGATTAGTGGCCGCGATATCAATTCCAATTTCGATGAATTGGAGCATAATATTAACGACGAGTTTGCTGAAATAACCGCGATGATGAATAACATATTCGGCAAAAAGCTACCGTAGACACTGGCTATTATCGCAGCCAATCGGCTACCTGCCGTCGTAATTTTTACGTGGAAAGTTAGAACTATTAGCAATACAGCGCTAATATTTCGGTATAACTCGGCGGGTGGAAATCATGAAAAAAGTCGATATAACGGTAATTGGCGGCGGTATCAACGGCGTTAGCATTGCTGCCGAAGCCGCCAATAGAGGGCTAAGTACTCTCCTAATACACAGCCACGACCTTGGTTCTAGCGGCTCTGCACCACCCGTTACACTTGCGGGCACACACCTTCAACACCTTTCGGCACTCGACTACTTTCAGTTAAACAGCATGCTGGATGAGCTTGAACGGCTAAGGCGCTTCGCACCTCATTTGATAGACCTGCTGCCCGTGGTAGGGCCAAACGGCGCCCCCCTAAAAGACAAAGGCTTCGGGCTCATCGAGCAGTATTTCCAGGCGATGCGTGATAGAACACTGTCATCGCTGTGTAAACCCGCGCATTCGGCCAAAACACAAAGTATTGCCGCACGTATAAAGCCCTCTCGGCTTATCCTCTCAAAAGCGTTGCAAGCACAAGCATATGGCGCAGAAATACTGACAAAACACACCCTTATTGCCGCCCAACGCCAATCGACTTGTTGGCAATTGACGCTTCAAAGAGAAGCACAAAGCCACCTTGAGATTCAAACCACACTGTTGGTGAATTGCAGCGGCTGGTGGGCAAATGAGCTACTTGAAGATATTTTACGGGTGAAAACACGTTGCAAAGCGAAAGAAGAGCATCGCACACAATTTTTCTTTCGCAACCCTGGCATAGAAGTCGCTACCGTAAGCGTTCTAAAGCTACAAGGCCTAAGCAAACAAGCCTATTACGTTTACCCCGTTGCCGAGGGTATTTTTGCCTTCGGGCCACGAAAATGTGATCAGCACGGTTATGCCGAATGCGTCGAATTAAGACAAGGGTTTATTGATACCTGGAACAACGCCGTAGTACCGCACGCCCCACAGGCCGTTCTCGAACCAGCACATTTTATTTATCAGCGAAAATCTAAAATGGCACTAATCGCAGACCCGTGCTCTAACGACGAAACCCCCATGACCACGCCCTTGCATGATTTAGATAACCCCGGCGGCGCAGCGGTTCTGCTTAATATTTTTGGGGTCGACATTGCCTTGCACCGCAAAGTGGCTCGACAAGCACTCGACATACTCTACCCTTTCACCGGCAAAAAAATAAACTCTGCCTTTAAGGATGAAATACTGCCCGGAGGCAACTTCGGACCTTCATCAACAGATTCAGATGGCCGTTGTATAGACCACTTCATTGCAACTCTAAACACCGATTACCCCAACATCCCCACACCTCTGCTGAAACGGCTAGCAGAAAACTACGGGAGCCTTGCTACGCATATCCTCGGCAACAAACAGTCAGTGGAGTCGCTCGGCCAGCATTTCGGGCATCAGCTCTACCAACAAGAAGTCGATTATTTAACCACAATGGAATGGGCGAACGAGGCTGATGATATTTTGTACAGACGCACGCTCCTTGGGTTGAAATTTACACCCTCTCAAAAAGATACGCTTCAGCGCTACCTACAAAAAAACCACCTCTAGTTACCGGCCACTTACCGCTATTTCACGTTTTTTCCTCACTTCTAAACTCATTTTATACGCCATGTAGACTCAGCGTACTATGATGCCAAAATGATTCTGTTCGCACGACGTTATAATTTCGATTGACGCAGGTCAACGAGCTGAGCTTAAATACGCGCTTCAATACCAGCCACCTTAAAAACACTACATATTGGGATCGGGAATGACCAATACCACTACAAATAGTCTTTCAGATAGTACAAATCACAATCAAAAAAACACCTCTCCACCGCTTCAAGCGGCCTCAGAAGATATCTGGGACAAGAAATATCGCCTTAAAGACGGACACGGAGTGCCCGTCGATGACGATGTAGGCGCCACCCGCATGCGCGTAGCGAAGGCCTTAGCCGACCAAGAGCCAAAACGTAAAAAATATTGGCAAGAGCAATTTTTATGGGCTTTGGAGAACGGCGCAATTCCTGCTGGGCGCATTATTTCCAATGCCGGTGCAAATGAATACAAACCTGCCACATCCACTATTAACTGCACCGTTTCGGGCACTATTCAAGATTCCATGAAAGGAATTTTGCAGAAGAACTTAGAAGCCGGCCTAACACTTAAAGCGGGCTGCGGCATTGGTTACGAATTTTCTACGCTACGCCCTAAAGGCGCTTATGTCTCCGGCGCAGGTGCGTATACGTCGGGCCCGTTGTCGTTTATGGATATATTCGACAAGATGTGCTTTACCGTATCATCGGCTGGTGGCCGACGCGGCGCGCAAATGGCCACCTTTGATGTTCATCATCCAGACGTGCCTGAATTTGTTCGTGCAAAACGTGAAGATGGCAAGCTGCGCCAGTTTAACTTAAGCCTGTTGATTACCGACGACTTTATCAATGCGGTTAAAAACAATACGGATTGGGCGTTTTCATTCCCACTGTCTCAAACCGATCTAGACCACACCCCTATCGACACGCAAGACCCTGATCAAGTGGTTTGGCGCAAAGTCCCCAACAGTATTAAATACATTACCAACGATGCGGGCCTTACCGCGTGTCGTGTCTACAAAAAAATACCGGCTCAAAGGCTGTGGAATCAAATAATGACCTCCACATACGATTATGCCGAACCCGGTTTCATTTTGATCGACAAAGTTAACCACCAGAATAACAATTGGTTTTGTGAAGATATAAGAGCAACGAACCCTTGTGGTGAGCAGCCACTGCCGCCTTATGGCAGCTGCTTATTGGGTTCGGTTAACCTAACCTTATTTGTTGAAAATGCCTTTACGGACGAAGCCCGTTTTAATTGGGAGCGTTACCGTAAAGTCGTCAGTATTTTCACGCGCATGCTGGATAACGTTGTAGAAATTAACGGCCTCGCGCTACCTGAGCAACAAGCCGAGATTACCAATAAGCGTCGTCACGGTATGGGCTTTTTGGGTTTAGGCTCTACCTTGGCGCTACTTGGTATTAAATATGGCAGTTCAGCCTCTATTGCCTTCACCGAGCAAGTAAGCCGCGAACTTGCGATAACGGGCTGGCAACAGGGTATTGAACTCGCAAAAGAAAAAGGTATGGCGCCCGTTTTAGACCAAATATTCGACGTTACTATAGCAATGCTGGAACAACGTCCAGAAATGGCCGAAGACGGTTACAACGCCGGCGATAAGGTTACCGGACGCGTTCTACTAAGCCGTTACAGCCGCTATATGCAAAATATAGCCGAAGAAGCCCCCGAGTTAATCGACCAAATTGTTGAGTTCGGCAGCCGCTTCACCCATCACTCATCTATTGCGCCAACGGGCACTATCTCCTTGTCCCTTGCCAATAATGCGAGCAATGGTATTGAACCGAGCTTCGCTCATCATTACGCACGTAATGTAATTCGCGAAGGCCGCAAGACGAAAGAAAAAATAGACGTGTACTCGTACGAATTACTCGCCTATCGCCACTTAATTGATAGTGACGCGACCCCCAATAATTTACCGGATTATTTTGTAAGCGCCGACAGCATTTCACCGAATCAACACGTTGATGTACAAGCCGCCGCACAAAAATGGGTAGATTCCTCTATCTCGAAGACCATTAACGTACCCACCGACATTCCTTACGACGACTTTAAAGATATCTACCTCTACGCGCACGAAAAAGGCCTAAAAGGTTGTACTACCTTCCGCTTCAACCCAGAAGCCTTCCAAGGCGTACTCGTCAAAGAAGAAGACCTCGCTAACACGACCTACAACTTTAAGTTGGACGATGGCAGTAGCATAGCGTTAAAGGGCAATGAGATGGTTGAATACGACGGTGAACAACACACCGCCGCTAACCTATACGACGCAATGAAAGAAGGCTACTACGGTAAACTTTAGGATTAAGACCATGAGTATTGTAAAAATAGATAAAAAAATAACAGGTTATTCTATTCAAAAAGAATTACCAGAAAGAGCGCCAGCAGTAACGAGTGTGGCGCCAGCAGTAGAACCAGTAGTAGAGCCCGAAATCGAACACATGCATGAAAACGTTGGCCGCCCGGAAATGCTATTGGGCTCTACCTACAAAATTAAAACGCCGCTTTCTGACCATGCACTCTATATCACTATCAACGATATTATTTTAAACCCCGGCACCGACCATGAAGCTCGACGGCCGTTTGAAATTTTTATCAACTCTAAGAATATGGATCACTTTCAATGGGTTGTTGCACTGACTCGTGTAATCTCAGCGGTTTTCCGTAAAGGTGGCGACGTCACCTTTTTAGCAGAAGAGTTAAAAGCCGTTTTCGACCCCCAGGGTGGGTACTTTAAATCTGGCGGTCGTTTTATGCCTTCCTTGGTAGCCGAAATTGGTATGGCCATTGAGTCTCATTTGAAAATGATTGGCATGCTTGTCGACGAAGAGCTTTCCGCGATTCAAAAGCAGATTTTGGCTGAGAAACGTGAAGAATATGAAACGGAAAAAGGCACCAAGTCCGCGGAAGGTGAGTTTCCTGAAAGCGCGCAGCTGTGTATGAAGTGCTATACCAAGGCAATGATTCTTATGGATGGCTGCATGACCTGCTTAAGCTGCGGTAATTCCAAGTGCGGTTAATACCTCACACTTAAGTACGTATTATACAAAACCTTTAAAAACGTCGATTAACCCCCATAAATAGTTTGTACATCCGGAACGTTATATAGACTAAAATGCCGAAGTAAAGAACAGCATACCCCCCTCTTGCTATTTTTAGAGGGGTTTGTATCATATTCGGTAATTCATCAAAATTGGAGTTGGATAATGCAAGAGCTTTATACACAATCCCCCGCGGGCCTTTCATCCCTTGAGGTGGGTAAAGTATTACGTAACACCTACGCGCTATTGGGCATGACTATTGCCTTCAGTGCCGTTACCGCCACAATCTCTATGGCTATCGGTTTTCCGTATTTAGGGCTTTTTATGCTTCTCCCTTACATCGGGTTACTGTTTGCCGTTGAGAAAACCAAAAATAGTGCCGCTGGCTTGTTTTGGGTCTTTGCCCTTACCGGTTATATGGGTTTAACGCTCGGCCCAATATTAACTCACTATATAAGTATGTCCGGCATTGAACCCGTTATTATGGCGTTAGGCGGTACCGCGCTTATATTCTTCGGTTTATCTGGTTATGTGCTCGTAACTCGCAAAGACATGAGCTTTATCACTGGCTTTATGATGACCGGCTTTATAGTTGCTTTTGTCGCTATGTTAGCGTCGGCCTTTTTAGATATTAGCGGCCTGAGCCTCGCGGTTAGCTGTATGTTTTTGGTTTTGTCATCGCTTTTAATTATGTGGCAAACCAGCAACATCATCCACGGCGGCGAAACTAATTACATCTCCGCAACCGTTACCCTTTACGTGAGTTTATACAATATATTCACCATATTGCTGAGTTTCCTCGGCGGTAGTGACGACTAAGGCTTATAGGTCTTAATCACGGCTCCGCAATGCGGGGCCGTTTTTGTTTGTAGGCTCACCAATTATACTCTGGCGACAATGCCTCATCTCTCCCCAAAACGAGCGCCCCTTGTGAACTTTGTAATTGCCATCAATGCAGCTCCCGAGTCAGCAACGGCACAACAAGCCTTGCTCTTTGCAGAGGCCGTCCTAAAAAATAAGCACACGGTATCTCAATTATTTTTTTTCGGGGAGGGTGTGCGTAACCTTGTACTTTCAGCAGAAGCGCCTTTAGCAAAGCACTGGCAGCAATTAATTCTTCAGCACTGTTTGGACGCTGTCGCGTGTATAAATGCCCTCCAGACATACCGGCCTCAAACTACGGACCAGTCTCTTGAATTCGCTAGTGTTGCCGGAATGGCGCAGCTAGTTGCAGCTAGCGCTTCTGCCGATAGAACCGTCACTTTTGGTGTACGTGAGAATACATTATGAGCGATGATACCTTGCCCGAAAGGGCGAGCACGGTTATAACCATTAGCCAGAACACCTGTAACGAAGATATACAAGCCGCCTTCGATTTCGCGGTAACTGCCAAAATTTTTGATCAGCCTTTAAGGCTCTATGTGATTAGCACTTTACCTATTCGTTACGATATAGCCTTTCAACAAAAAATCACTAGCGCCAGCATAACGTTGACCGAAAATTTCGGTGAAAACATTGTTGAGTATGTATCAGGCAAGAGCCCTCTTGTCGAACGCTCACGCTTTCACTCAATACTAAGAGAAGCCGAGCAAGTAATACACTTTTAAGAGTGCCAAAACTTTATGCTACACATTATAAATTGTGAACGTACCGCTAAACACCAAGCAGAGCCCCTCGCACTTTTAAAGGGCAGCCTTCACAGCGACGACCGCATAGTTTTGATGAACTTAACCGACAATATGCCTTATGAGCTGGAACCCATTATTCGCCAGAACCTTAGCTTTCGGTGGCTTGCCCTTAATGATAAACGTAAAGACACTTTAAAGGCGGCAATGCCCTTTACCGAAATTGATCACACACAGCTCGTGGAGCTCTGTGTGAACCACACACCCGTTAGTAGTTGGTACTAAACATGCAACATACCGGCGCCGCATTAGAAGCGGACTATGAAAAACAACTCGATGTAAAATCAGCCTTAACCCAGCAAGAGTTTTCAGTTTTTAACCCGCCTCAGCTTGAGGTTTTTTCGTCGCCCAGCAGCCATTTCCGTATGCGTGCAGAATTCAAAATTTGGCACGATAAAGAATCAGGTCTTGCAAACTATGCTATGCATCAAAAGGGCGTATCCAATAAACCTTTTATTATTCAAGATTTTACGATTGGCTCTACAACTATAAATCGATTGATGCCATTGCTGCTAGATCAAATAAATCAATGTGAACATTTAAAGCGTAAGCTCTTTCAAGCCGAATTCCTTACATCAACTACGGGTGAAGCACTAATATCGCTCATATACCACCGCCCATTATCAGGTGAATGGCAAGAAAAAGCCGAGCAATTGGCCTCAACGTTTGACTGCGGAATTATTGGCCGTAGCCGAAAACAAAAAATAGTGATCAATCGTGATGCTGTTAGCGAAACGTTCACTGTCAACGGTTCTGCCTATCACTATCAGCAAGTTGAAAACAGTTTCACGCAGCCCAACGCTGATGTTTGCAACAAAATGTTAAATTGGGCCTCTAATGCGGTCGAAGCGCTTTCCGGCGATCTATTAGAACTTTACTGCGGTAACGGCAACTTCACTCTTCCGCTGTCACGTCAATTCAACAAAGTATTGGCCACAGAAATATCCAAAACCTCCGTAAATTCTGCTAAATACAACATAGAAAAGAACGACTGTAACAATATTGAAATTGTGCGAATGTCTAGCGAAGAGTTTACACAAGCACTTAATAAGGAACGCCCCTTTCGGCGATTAAAAGAGATAGCGTTAGAAGGCTATAATTTTTCAACCATTTTTGTTGATCCACCAAGAGCTGGCCTAGACCCCGACACAGAAGCCCTTGCAGCAAGGTTTGATAACATTCTCTATATTTCCTGTAATCCAGAAACACTCAAAAATAATATTGAGCACTTTTCGAAAACACACAACATTACGAAGTTTGCTCTTTTTGACCAGTTCCCTTATACCGACCACAGAGAATGCGGTGTTCTCCTACAAAAAAAATAAAAAAAGGCCGCTAGCAATAGCGGCTTTTTTAGCACAACACCCTTTTGTTACAAGGTTTCAATATGAGCGAAAAAATCAGATTCCTTTGATAGCACTCGCTCTGCACCCGCGACTATAAAATCGTGGTATTGCTCTTCATGCTTCATTCGCTCTTTATCAAACTGACGCTGTTCTTTTTTCGACAAAGCCTTCCATGCCGCCAAAATGGGGATATGGGAAGTCGCTTCAGCTAACTTATAGAACGACACAAAGTCCTCTTTCTCTTTATCCGGCAATGCTAACGCTTCTAACAAAACACTTATTCGAATACTCACTTCAGTTGCACTCACCTGCTCCGCAAGAAAACCTCGCGCCAAAATGACAATACTTTTCAAGGCCTCCTTACGATTTTCGAGTACCCGTTTTTTTTCCTCGCCTAGCGCCTTATCACGTCTCACATTCTGCCAATAGAGTTTCCAATGTAGAAAACCTGCAACGCCAACGAGCAACACGACAATGGCTGTCGCCACGACCATTAAATACAACATAAATTACTAAATCCTAAAAGGTAATCTCACCATAATACGGCATTTATAGCCTACTTTTTCTCAAGTTCAAAGTGCTCTTGCACAGCCTCATCCTCTTCGATGGATAACACGCTTTCAGCAGCGTCAAGCGCTTCAGTCTTTAACTTTTCGGGTATGTTTCGACTCGTCTTCGCGCCCAGATCACGTAAATTTTCGACTCGGCGCACCAAATTTCCACGACCACTACTCAACCGCTTTCGCGTTGTATCGTAAGCCTCAGACGCCTTTTCCAGAAATTTACCCACATCATCAATCCCCGCCAGCAACATAACGAACTGATCATATAGTTTCCCCGCGCTTGCCGCGATTTCTTCCGCATTACTATTTTGCTTTTCGTATCGCCACAACGTTTCTACCGTTCGTAACGCCACCATTAAGCTCGAAGGGCTAACCAGTACAATATTGTTATCATACGCTTCTTTGAAAAGCGCAGGAGCTGCTTGTATTGCGGCAATATAAGCAGCCTCTATGGGCACAAATATAAATACGAAATCTAATGTTCTCACGTTCTCTAACTGCTCATACTTCTTTACCGAAAGCCCCTTGATATGAGTACGAATAGAATCTATATGCCGTTTCAAGGCTTGATTTTTTTCGCTAGTATCCTCAGCGTCGAAGTAGCGTTCGTAATCCACCAAGGACACTTTTGCGTCAATAACAATATCCTTACCTTCTGGCAGATGCACAATCACATCCGGCTTAAACGTCTTTCCAGACTCGTCTGCGTGAGCCTTCTGTGTATCGTATTCACGCCCTTTTTCAAGGCCAGACTGTTCTAGTAAACGCTCAAGGATGATTTCACCCCAAGTGCCCTGCGCTTTATTGTCGCCTTTTAGAGCTGCCGCTAGGTTGTTCGCTTCGCTACTAATCTGTTGGGTATGTTTTTGCAGCTCAACAATTTGCCCCACCAACTTACTACGTTCACTGTTTTCCTTGTGATAGACATCCTCCACGCGCTTGTGGAAATCTTTAAGTTGCTCTTTGAACGGAGACAATACGGTTTCTATTTGCGACCGGCTTGTAGCCGTGAATTGCTGCTGCTTGGCCTCAAATAGCTTATTTGCCGACAACTCAAACTCTTTAAACAGTTGCGCTTTCGTTTCATCCAGCAATTGTTTCTCTTGCACATTCTGTTTTCGTTGGGCGTCGAAGCGGGTTTCCATTTGAATAAATCGAGATTTATACTCGGTGAGTACAGCAACTTCGTCGCGGCTGCGCTCCAACTGCCGCGCCATGGACGCTTGCTCAGCCTGCACACGGGTAAGGGTTAAGTCTTTTTGATGAAGAACCACTAAAGAACTCTGCTCTTGCGCTACCACTGTGGCCTGAAGCTCGGCTACACGCTGATCAAAGCGTTTTTTATCGCGTTGTCGCCCCACGTTTGCCAAGGCCCACCCTGCCGATGCCATTAACACACTTCCGAATGCGAAGGGCAATAAATAGTAATTTTCAAAAAATGACAATAATTCAAACATAGTGTTTTCTGTATCGAGTGGAAAAGCTTTGCTATTATCCTTTGGCCTTTTCTAATGGTAAAGCCGGACAATAATTATTGTGCAACGAACACCCACTATTCTTATATTCGACTCTGGCGCTGGCGGCTTGAGTATCGCAAGGGAAATCCAAATACGTTACCCCTATTGCGACCTCGTTTACGTGGCCGACAATGCACTGTTTCCATACGGCTTAATGGACGATAGCCACCTCATTGACCGCGTAGTGCAGTTGATGGGAAGCCTTATTGCGCGCTATAAGCCAGACATTACGGTAATCGCTTGCAACACCGCAAGTACAATTGCACTAGCCCCTCTTAGAAAGCGTTTTAAGCAAATTTTTGTTGGCGTGGTTCCCGCCGTAAAGCCGGCCGCGGAAACGTCATCTAGTAGCGTTATAGGGCTATTAGCGACGCCAGCGACGGTAGACCGTGAGTATACAAACACTCTAATCACTAAGTTTGCAGCGCACTGCCATGTGTATACGCTCGGTAGCAGCCAACTCGTACACTATGCAGAGGCGCAAATTTGTGGCAATCCCGTCGATGACGATAAGCTATCTGACGAGCTGGTGCGATTAACAGGGCAGGATCACTCTGGCACTATGGATAAAATTGTGCTCGCCTGCACTCACTTCCCTTTGCTTAAAGAGCGCTTTACCAGCCTTGGTCACTTCCGCAAAATAGATTGGATTGATTCTGGAGAAGCTATAGCACGGAGAGTTGGTCATCATTTAGCGGATATACCGCATAACGCTCAATCGTCCTCCCCCGCTAAGCTCAATTTTGTGTTTACTTCATCAACAACCAGCACCGAAACTAAAAACGCCTACCGTCGCTATTTAGTCACATCGATAGAAAGCGGGTCTCCGTAGCTTCAACCAGTAAAATTTCATTCCGCAAACATTTTATAGAAGGCGAAAAAAAAGCTTCGAAACTCCAAACGAAGTAACGAAGCTTTTTAAGAGCGCGAAACGCTCTAGTGTATTTCTATTTCTGCTCCAGCAATAACGTTTGCCTGGAAAGCACCGCCTTCATAGCGACTATTCTCTGTCGTTAACTGGGATGCCAAACCGGTAATATCTAGCGCATCCAAATCAGCAATAGAGCCTGGTTTCTTGGAGGTGATACCAACAACTCTCATGCTACCGTCAGCATTTTTGTTCATTTCAAAAGTCGTTACACCTTGAACCATCGGTGCCGAGAAGACTGCCCGACGAGTCGTCGGATCCGAAACGGGTGCGCTACGCGTTGTATTTTCATGAACGGCAAAACCATAACCAAGATCATCCGCAAGCGTATTCGCTTCACTCCCAGCTTTAACAGAGGCAATAAAGGCATCGGCTTTATCGGTTAATATCGCCGCTACTTCGTTTTCAACAATAAGCTCTTGAATTTGCGCGGTTACCGCTTCTAGCGGTTTAATATGCTCAGGAGAGTGAGACTTCAAACGCAGCACGACAGCTCTATTACCGGCCAACTCGAGAACCTCGCTATTTCGACCATCGACAAGAACTTCGTCGCCGAACGCCACTTCTCTAATTTTTGCGTTAGACGCAATACCTAGGCCGTTAGAACGTTCAAACATTGACGACACTTGCACCTCGGCACCCACTTCCGCGGCGGCATCATCAAGGCTATCTGAGTTAAATGTAAGCTCTTCCAACAGCTCTAAACTTGAGGAGAAAATCTCTTCTGCTTTTGCCGTTTTTAATGCAGCCGCAATAGCATTTTTACGCTCGTCAAAACTAGGCATTTCATCAACACTTTTAGACACAACTTTAATCAAGTGTACGCCAGAATCGGTGCTCACCGGCGCCGACACTTCACCCTCTTCAAGTAAGTAAACGGCCTTTTCAAAAGCTTCGGGGAAAATACCTGATAGCAACACACCTAATGACCCGCCAGAATCTTTCGAACCTGCATCGTCAGAATAGACCTTGGCAAGCTCTGCAAACTCTTCACCTGCCGCTATTTTCGTTTGTAATTCAGCTAAACGGTCGTCTTTATCTTCTGCATTTTTATCGACCAAAATATGTGCGATCTCGTACTCCGCAGACGAACTAAAATCAGCAACTTCTAGATCATACTGAGTGCTTATTTCTTCATCAGATACAGTTTCTGTATTTGCTAAAGCGGTAACAGACAACTCAATATATTCAATAGATAACTGTTCAGGTTGTGAAAATTGCGCTTGATTACTTTCGTAGTAAGTTGCAATAGCATCATCACTAACAGTAATTCCTTCAGCCAAGCCTTCAACGGGAATGTCTGCGGTGTAAAACGAACGCTGCTCATAGATAATTTCGACTAAAGCAGCCTTTTCGGCTTCAGTTACAAATGAAGACTTATCTAGACCTGCATCCAACTGCTGCAGCATGACACTTTCTACAAGCTCACTTTTGTAGAGCGCAGGAGAAGAGCCAATTCGACTTAACAACGATCGATACAACTGAGGATCAAACACTCCATCTGTTTGAAAATCTTTCTGCGCTACGATTTGCGTATTAACCGTTGCGTCTGAAGCGGCCATACCCGCACTCTTAATAGAGGCGATTACCGCTGCTTTCTTCGTAAGACGATCTAACACCGGCGCGCGCAAATTTTCATCTTTCAAGTAGTCGGCAGACGGATCAACGCCTTGCTGAGACAGCAAGCGCTGCTTTTGCATGTAGACTTCTCGATTCACGGCTTGATTAGAGATGGTTTCACCATCAACAACCGCCGCATCCGTTCCTGCAACAGAACTTAACCAAGAACTACCTACACCACTGATAACCATCGGCAGGATGAAAAAGAGCACAATAATACTAATAACCACTGTGCCTTTTAAGTTTTCTCGTAACCCCAGAATCATATCGAACCTCGATTTTTTTGTTTTTAAAACACAAAAAAAGGCGCTACCATTTTGCGCCTTTGACGACTTAAATTCATTTAAATCGATCAGGTAGTATTTGTGTTTTTTTTGTTTTTTTCATTTTCATTTTACTGATTTAACACCGCTCCAATACGAGAAGCAATCTAACGAACGATTCAACAATCCGAATATAGGAACAATCATAAATGGCTTCGCTGTGTATTTGACCTAATCAGTTATTATTAGTTTTCTAGATCGAGACACAATAATTAACAGGGTTAAAACAGGGAGGCGTACCAATTGGTGAAGCTTGAAATCTTTCCCGCTAACTTTTGCCGATTACTTATTAATAAAGTTAAATCAACTAACGTTAACTTAAACCGGCAACCGCAATAATACGACCACCAGTTTAACGTCTAATAAACGCTTTAACCTATATTAGTTAACAGCGTCTTTTAAAGCCTTACCAGCTTTAAAGCTCGGTATCTTTGCAGCTGCGATATCGATAGGCGCGCCCGTCTGAGGGTTACGGCCAGTTCGAGCAGCGCGCTCTTTCACAAGGAAAGTACCGAAGCCTACCAATGCAACCTGATCACCTTCTTTGAGGGCAGCAGCGATTGACTCAGTTACGGCATCCAGGGCTCTACCAGCGGCTGCTTTTGAAATATCTGCGGAAGCAGCGATGGCTTCTACCAATTCTGACTTATTCACTTTAATCCCCTCTTTTTATTGGATTACTCTATTAAACACTTCTAATGCTTTACATTTGCGCAGCCCAATGATTGGCTGTCGTAACTAGGTCCCTGGGCGACAATGCCCCGCAAAGAATTGCGATTTATACCAACTGCCCGTATACCGGTCAAGAATGAAATCCATTATTTGTCGGACACGGCCATAACTGGCTGTTTTTTGACCGCTTTACCCCTTTGGGCAAGCACCCTGGCTCTACATTCAAGATGTGACCAAGCTTACAGTGGAGCCTATAGACGTGAAAATAAGCATCTATTGTTGGCCTAGCTATCGCAAGGCGACCAAATGATCGCCCCACAAATACGGCTAATGTGTGCTTATACGTTTGGACTCTTCACCTGCAGTTTTAGCTTGCGCTTCGAGCTCTTGATACTCTTCGTCACTATAGGGCTTGGGCATATACTGCAATGCTATTTCAAGCACTTCATCAATCCATTTTACAGGTTTTACCGTTAAATCTTCTTTGATGTTATCGGGGATTTCACGCAAATCAGCTTCATTTCCGTGAGGAATAATAACCGTTTTAATTCCACCGCGATGAGCCGCCAGTAATTTTTCTTTCAGGCCACCAATTTTTAGCACCTCGCCACGCAACGTAATTTCACCGGTCATAGCCACGTCTGCCAATACCGGAATATCGGTAAACACTGATACCAACGCTGTGCACATGGCAATACCTGCGCTTGGCCCATCTTTCGGGGTTGCCCCCTCCGGAACATGTATGTGCAAATCTCGTTTTTCATGGAAATCCGGCATGATGCCCAAGAACTGAGAGCGAGACCGAACAACGGTCATTGCTGCCTGAATAGATTCTTGCATAACATCGCCTAACGAACCGGTTTTAACCATTCGCCCTTTCCCTTTAACCGACGATGCCTCAATAGTTAATAACTCTCCACCGACTTGCGTCCATGCTAGCCCCGTCACTTGGCCAACTTGGTTTTCATTTTCAGCTTTGCCGTAATCCGATTTCCGAACACCAAGGTAATCTTCTAACTTATCGGCAGTAACCGTAATGGTCTTCGCGGATTTAGATTTTACATTTGCCGTTACGACCTTGCGGCAAAGTTTTGCGATCTCTCGATCCAACCCTCGAACTCCCGCTTCACGTGTGTAATAACGGATCACATCTAATATAGTATCTTCGGGAATAGCAGCTTCAGTTTCTTTTAAACCATTATTCTTTGTTTGCTTAGGAATTAAATATCGGCTAGCTATATTGACCTTTTCATCTTCGGTATAACCCGGAATACGAATAACTTCCATACGATCGAGTAACGGCCCTGGAATATTCATAGTGTTTGAGGTACACACAAACATTACGTCTGAAAGGTCATAATCAACTTCGAGATAATGATCATTAAAAGAATTATTCTGCTCAGGATCCAATACTTCCAGCAACGCAGATGCCGGATCACCACGATGATCCATACCCATTTTATCGATTTCGTCGAGTAGGAATAATGGGTTTTTAACCCCCGCCTTCGACATTTTTTGGACAAGCTTACCCGGCATTGAGCCTATATAGGTTCGACGATGACCTCGAATTTCGGCCTCATCCCTAACGCCACCCAGCGCCATGCGAACAAATTTACGGTTAGTCGCGCGCGCAATAGATTCACCCAAAGACGTTTTACCCACTCCTGGAGGCCCAACCAAACACAATATGGGGCCTTTCACTTTTTTAACTCTTTGCTGAACCGCTAAATACTCGAGGATGCGTTCTTTAACTTCTTCTAGACCGTAATGATCTTTATCTAAGATATCTTCTGCCCGCTCTAGATCGTGACGTACCTTACTACGCTTTTTCCACGGAAGGTTTACCATCCAATCGATATAGGCTCGCACAACCGAAGCTTCGGCTGACATTGGTGACATCAATTTGAGTTTGCCCAGTTCAGCTTTTACTTTACTCTCGGCCTCTTTACTCATGCCAGCTTCAGCTATTTTCCGCTCTAACTCTTCAGCCTCACTGACCTCTTCGCCCATCTCACCAAGCTCTTTTTGAATAGCTTTCATTTGCTCATTCAAATAGTACTCGCGCTGGCTCTTCTCCATTTGTTTTTTAACGCGGCCGCGAATGCGTTTTTCAACTTGATAGAGGTCTGCCTCAGCTTCCATCAAGCCAATTAAATGTTCTAACCGTTCCTGTACCGCAGGAATTTCAAGAATTTCCTGCTTCTGAGCCAGCTCTAGGCTCATATGAGCGGCCACGGTATCCGCTAAACGACCCGAGTCGTCTATACCACTTAAAGAGGTCATAACCTCTGAAGGAACTTTCTTACTTAAATTAACGTATTGCTCAAAACGAGAGATCAAAGAACGCGTTAACACCTCAACTTCTCGGCCTTCGACGTCATCTTTCGGCACTATGGCAATATCCGCCATGAAGTACTCGCTCTCTTCTGTGATCGACTTTATCTCTGCCCGCTGCCGCCCTTCCACCAACACTTTTACTGTGCCGTCAGGAAGCTTTAACAGCTGTAAAACACTTGCTATGGTTGCGAAACCGTATAAGTCTTCAATTCCTGGTTCATCCACAGAAGCATGCTTTTGCGCTACCAGTAATATTTGCTTGTCTTCGGCCATCGCTCGTTCTAGCGCCGCAATAGACTTAGCTCTACCGACAAACAGTGGGATGACCATATGCGGATAAACAACAACATCACGCAAAGGTAAAAGAGGAAGGCGATTATCGCCTACGACAATCTCTGATTGATCCATTTATGACCTCGAAACAACTTATGCCGCTATACGGCGGGAACATAAGAGTACTGGGAATTACAAGCAACAAACGCAAAAAAGGGGCAATTAACCGCCCCTTTTTGCAATAACAACAATTGTGTCTTGGCATTACAAAACGAACTATTCCTCGGGCATAGCCTTCGGAGACTCAGTATTACCGTAAACAATCAATGGCTCAGACTCACCTTTAATAACGGATTCATCAACAACAACTTTTTCGACATTTTCTTCCGATGGTAGCTTGTACATTGTTTCCAAAAGTACATTTTCCATTATAGAACGCAAGCCTCGCGCGCCAGTTTTACGCTCCATTGCCTTCTCTGCAACTGCGTCAAGGGCGTCGTTACGAAAATCGATCTCAACATTCTCCATTTCGAAAAGCTTGCCATACTGTTTTACGAGTGAGTTTTTAGGCTCTTTAAGAATAGTGACCAAGGCTTCTTTATCAAGCTCGTCTAAGGTTGCAATAACCGGTAAACGCCCAACGAACTCAGGGATCAACCCATAACGAACCAAATCTTCTGGCTCTAAATCTTTTAGCGTCTCACCAACATTCTTGCTGCCATCTTTACTCTTTACTTCAGCGCTGAAGCCTATACCGCCTTTTTCAGAGCGGTCTCTAATAACCTTCTCTAAGCCGGCAAATGCACCACCACACACGAATAAAATATTCGAGGTATCCACTTGTAAAAACTCTTGCTGAGGATGCTTGCGCCCACCTTGCGGAGGAACCGATGCAATTGTGCCTTCTATCAACTTAAGCAATGCTTGCTGAACACCCTCGCCAGATACATCACGTGTAATAGAGGGGTTATCGGATTTACGCGAGATCTTGTCGATCTCATCAATATATACAATACCTTGCTGAGCTTTCTCCACATCGTAATCGCACTTCTGGAGTAGCTTCTGAATAATATTCTCGACATCTTCACCGACGTAACCCGCTTCAGTCAGCGTAGTGGCGTCCGCTATGGTAAAAGGTACATTCAGTAAGCGCGCCAAGGTTTCAGCCAATAACGTTTTGCCACTTCCAGTAGGGCCTACAAGTAGGATATTACTCTTGCCAAGCTCGACTTCGTCCTTACCTTTTTTCTGGTCACCAACACGCAAGCGCTTATAGTGATTATAAACAGCAACGGCAAGCACTTTCTTCGCATCTCTTTGACCGATAACATAGTCATCAAGAGTCGCCGAAATCTCTTTAGGTACAGGCAATTTATCACTACCACCCTCGGTAGCACTCTCCTGAATTTCCTCGCGAATGATGTCGTTACATAAATCAACGCACTCATCACATATAAAGACGGAAGGCCCGGCTATTAGTTTACGTACTTCATGCTGACTTTTACCGCAAAAGGAACAGTACAACAGTTTGCCGCTATCTTCGTTATCACTACTATTGTCGGACATTCTCGTCTCCAACCAACTCTTTCAATACTATTTTCGATTTAGACTTCGGTTTAGCTTCAGCTAGCCGTAAATACAGCCAGTTAAAGTCTTATTGTGGCCATGAGGTGTCTGGAGTGTCAACTTGTTAGCTGGTAATCAACCATTCCAGCTGCGATACAACATTTATGAACACCCTCGGCTACTTAAACCAAGTTTTCAATCAGCTCTTTTATGCACCTACGCCATCCCGACTTTGAAGGACTTCATCAATCAGCCCAAAAGCCTTAGATTCATCAGCACTCATAAAATTATCGCGCTCAGTCGCAACGGCAACCTCATCTACTGTTTTACCAGTATGGTGTGCCATAATTTCATTCAAACGCTCACGAATTTTCAGTATTTCTTGTGCATGAATATGAATATCGGTTGCTTGCCCCTGCGCACCACCAGAAGGCTGGTGAATCATTGTGCGTGCATTTGGTAAACAATACCGCTTACCTTTTGCGCCCGCTGACAGCAAAAACGACCCCATGCTACACGCCTGGCCGATACACATCGTGCTGACATCAGGTTTGATGAACTGCATGGTATCGTATATAGAAAGGCCTGCGGTTACGGAACCACCAGGAGAATTAATGTATAGGTGTATATCTTTATCGGGGTTTTCAGCCTCTAAGAATAGCAACTGAGCGACCACCAAATTGGCCATATGATCTTCTACTTGTCCCACTAAAAAAATAACGCGTTCTTTTAATAAACGGGAGTAAATATCATAGGAACGCTCACCGCGTGCGGTTTGTTCAACAACTATCGGCACCAAAGAACTATCGATTCCAGGCGCAGTACCACCGTACAGATCTAGTTGGGACATAAAATGTTTCCATTCATCAATTTACGATAACAATTATAAATTTTGGGCAGGGGTTGGTCGGCCATGTAAGTTTAGTCGCTTGCCCGAATTTGCACTAGCAAATTACCGACTCACATTCCGAAACAATATATCTACAGCGAATAAACGCGAGTTTGCCCGCCTATAGATCCATTATAAGGGCGAAAAGGCCACATACAATGATTGTAGCCACAATAGAGAGAGATTCTTTACTCAAACGCGCAATCGTTAACCATTCAGTTCAATTGGCGCACGAGAAACACTTTTTATTATTTTTAACGCCACAACACCTCAGTCCAAATTTGGCGCATAAAAAAACAGCCCCATATAGGAGCTGCTTTTATGTATACACGGAAGCGTTATTGATGCCGCTATCCGTTTTCAGATGGCTTTACAATATCTTCGTAAGCTACTTTTTCGTCGGTTACATTAGCCGCTTCTAGCAGAATGTTAACAACTTGCTCTTCAAGAGCAGCCGCCTCAACACTCGCTAACAACTGCTCGTTGCCGTAGTAGTAATTAACAACTTGCTCGGGATCTTCGTAGGTGGAAGCTGTTTCCTCGATAAGCGATCGAACGATATCTTTATCGGCTTTGATTTCTCGGTCTTTAACCAACTCTGAAATCAACAAAGCCAAAGCGGTACGACGCTCGGCTTGCGCTTTAAACATATCGTCTGGCAATAAAGCTTTTAGGTCGAGATTAGCGGCTGCCTGACCATACTGCTGTACCATTTGCTCGCGAAGCGCATTAATTTCGGTAGCAACAAGGGCTGCCGGAAGCTCAATAGGATTGGCCTCAAGCAGTGAAGTCATAACCTGCTCTTTTAGCTTAGCCTTGATAGCCCGCTGCTTCTCACGCTCCATGTTCTCAGCGACATCGGTGCGGAATTTCTCAACGCCACCCTCTTCAACACCAAACTTTGCAAAAAATGCATCATTCAAAGCAGGTAGTTTTTCGCCCTTAACCTCGGTTAAAGAGATGCTAAACTCAGCCTCTTTACCCCGTAATTCTTCTACTTGGTAATCGTCTGGGAACGTTGCCGTAACAACGCCGCTTTCACCGGCTTTCATTCCGATAATCCCTTTCTCAAAACCTGGGATCATAGTGCCAGAACCTAGCGTTAAGGCGTGCGCTTCGGCACTTCCGCCCTCGAAGGATTCGCCATCAATTTTACCTTCAAAATCGATAGTAACTTGGTCACCCTTCTTAGATTTACGCTTTACAGGGTTCATTGTCGCTTGAGCCTTACGCAACGACTCTATCATTTTGTCGATGTCAGCCTCTTCAATGTCCGCATCTAGACGCGAAACAGCTAGCTCATCCAACCCTTTGAGTTCTACCTCTGGGTAAACCTCAAAGGTTGCAACATATTCTATGTCTTTGCCTTCGTCCATCTGAACAGGCTCAATTGCAGGCTGGCCAGCGGGTCGTACAGATTCTTTTGTGACTGCATCGTAGAAAGAGCGCTGTATTACGTCACCAAGCACCTCTTGCCGTACACCGGCGCCATAACGCTGCTTCACCACTTTGAAAGGAACTTTACCTTTACGAAAGCCATTAATGCGTACTGACTTGGCAGCATCATTCAACCGCTTAGTCACTTCTTGATCAACGGCATCCGCTGGGATGCCGATTGTTAAACGACGCTCTAAGCCAGATGTTGTTTCAATGGAAACTTGCATCTTGTTCCTCGTAGAAAATAGTGGAGATTAAACTGTGAATAATATGTTTGAGTTATGGTGCGGTCGGAGAGACTCGAACTCTCACACCTTGCGGCACTGGAACCTAAATCCAGCGCGTCTACCAATTTCGCCACGACCGCATAACTCAAAAACTAGCCACCACCTATATAGATAACGAGAGATTCTCGTCTAACCTGTTGTTTTATAAAGAGTAATTTCAACTTTACTCTTGCAGGTGGCCGCTGAAGGGTGGCAATTGTGCCACACTCATCTGAGCGGTTCAACAATCACATTAAGAAGAAAGTAAAACAGTGCCAGATTAACCCCAACACTGATTAAAGTTCAGCCTAAATTCGCTCAAAAACTGTCGTTATGCCCTGCCCCAAGCCTATACACATAGTAGCAAGCCCCAGCTGTGAGTCATTTTCCTGCATCACTGACAATAACGTTCCTGAAATTCTGGTGCCGGAACAACCGAATGGGTGGCCCAATGCAATTGCTCCCCCATACAAATTAACTTTTTCGTCCATCTTGTCCAATAAAGCTAAGTCTTTTAGGACAGGTAAGGCTTGGGCTGCAAAGGCTTCATTTAGCTCAACCTTGTCAATATCTGTCATTGCCAACCCGGCCAACTTAAGCGCCTTTTGCGTTGATGGCACAGGCCCATAACCCATTATCGACGGATCAACACCCATCACCGCCATTGACCGTACTCGCGCAATAGGCGTTAAACCTAGAGAAGCCGCTTTTTCAGCAGACATCACAAGCATGGAAGACGCTCCATCCGTAATTTGCGACGAGGTTCCAGCCGTAACAGTTCCGCCTTTTGGATTAAAAGCCGGTTTCAACGTTGCTAAGACTTCAGCGGTTGTCTCTGGGCGAATGGTTTCATCATGCTCCACCAACATTGGCGCGCCGTCTTCGTCATGCCCAATCACAGGAATAATTTCACGCGCAAACAAACCTCCCTCACGCGCGGCAGCAGCAAGCCTGTGTGATCGAGCCCCAAAGTCATCCATTTGCTCTCGCGTAATACCGTGCAATAACGATAGATATTCCGCTGTGAGGCCCATCGAGCCGGCTGCTTTTGCGACCGAAAGGCCCATTGCAGGATTTTGGTCAACACCTTCGCTCATATTGATATGGCCCATGTGCTCAACACCGCCGATCAAATAGACATCGCCAAGGCCAGCCATAATATTGGCTGCGGCGGTATGCAACGCGGACATCGACGAGCCACATAAGCGATTAACAGTTTGACCTGGAACGGAGTGTGGCAAACCCGCTCTTAATACAATATTGCGGCCTATATTGAAGCCCTGCTCACCACGCTGCATTACACAGCCCCAGATTAAGTCATCTATTTCTTCTGGCGGAAGCGCCAAGTTTCTAGACAGTAAACCATTAATAACATGCGTACTCAGGTCTTCTGCTCTCACATGCCGAAAACACCCATTTTTAGAACGTCCCATTGGGCTGCGAGCGTAATCAACGACAACAACATCTCTTGGATTCAAACTCATAATCTTGGCCTCACGGAACGGGATAATAGGTTGTTTTGCTGTTTAGTTTTTCTGTCATGCCTTCTGTCATTCCATATAGAGGGCCAAGCGCCTCTAACGGTTTTATCATAGAAGAGAAAGCGTCCAAACCAACGGTATCTAGCCAACGAAAAATACCTCCCCGAAAAGGAGGAAAGCCAATACCATAAATTAGCGCCATATCGGCTTCTGCGACTGACGCCACTACACCCTCTTCCAAACAACGCGACAGTTCAGTAACCATTGGCACCATCATGCGAGCAATAATGTCTTCATCGGTAAATTCGCGGGCCTCCGCAACATGCGGTTTTAGAAGTGCAATACTCTCGTCCGTAGGTGCCTTCTGAGGTTTACCTTTTTTATCCGGCGCGTAGTTGTAAAAGCCTTTATTATTTTTCTGGCCGTAACGACCGGCTTCATGGAGAATATCGGACGCAGCAGTATACGACTTACCCATCCTATCGGGAAAACCGTCAGCCATAACTGATTCCGCATGCACGCCTGTATCGATACCCACAACATCCATTAAGTAGGCAGGCCCCATAGGCCACCCCCAGCGCTCCATTACTTTATCAATGTGCTGAAAGCTCGCGCCATCACGAAGCAACATGGAAAAACCTGCAAAATACGGGAATAACACGCGATTCACTAAAAACCCGGGGCAATCATTGACTACGACCGGCTTTTTACCCAATGCGTTGGCATATGCGACCGTACGCGCAACAGCGCTATCCGACGTTTTAGCGCCGCGAATAACTTCGACTAAAGGCATTGCGTGAACAGGATTAAAAAAGTGCATGCCACAAAAATTTTCGGGGCGCTTTAACGACGCGGCTAGGTGGTCAATTGAAATGGTCGACGTATTAGAGCAAAGAACAGCGTCTTCACGAATATGTTTTTCTGTCTCAGCCAGCACGGCTTGCTTTACTTTCGGGATTTCAACAACCGCTTCCACCACAATATCAACCGTATCAAAATTGTCGTAACTCAAAGTGGGTTGAATACTTGAAAGCACATGAGCCATTTTCGCGGCCGTAATTCTGCCACGCGTAACTTGCTTGTTCAGTAACTTTCCAGCCTCTGTAAGGCCCAGGTCTAAGCCGGCCTGTGCAATATCTTTCATTTTTATCGGCGTACCTTTGTACGCAGACTGGTAGGCGATTCCTCCCCCCATTATACCTGCACCTAAAACAGCGGCCTGCGTTACTTTTCTATCCGCCCCTTTTGCAAGATGTTTAGCTTTTTTAGTGAGCAATTGATCATTAATAAAAAGACCGACCAAACTTTTTGCCGCGGTTGTTTGTGCAAGCTCGGCAAAATACTTGGTTTCTATCAGCAGTGCATCATCACGCCCCAACTTAGCCGCTTCTTGCATGGCCTTAATCGCCGAGACAGGTGCTGGGTAGTGGTACCCCGCCTGCGCTTTGACAAACGCTTTCGAGCTTTCAAACGATAATAGTGCTTCTATATCATTATGCTTTAGTGGCGATTTTTTCTGAGTTTTACGCAACGCAATAGGCAGCTTTCCTGAAACTGCTTGGCGTAACACCTTGAGTGCGGAGACACCTAATTTATCACGTTCCACTACGCCATCCGCAACGCCTGCGGCAAGCGCTACCAGAGCTTTCTGATCTTTGCCGGATGCAATCCATTCAACCGCTACGTCTACACCCGCTAATCGAGGCAACCTTACCGTGCCACCCCACCCGGGAATTAGCCCAAGCTTTATTTCCGGTAAACCAACTTTTGCATCAGAGCTAAGAATACGGAAGTCGCACGCTAGGGCAATTTCCATGCCCCCTCCCAAGCAATACCCATTAATTGCGGCAACGGTTGGAAAAGATAAATCTTCGATACGACTAAATAATTTGTTCGTTTTTCCTACAAAAGCTTTAATGCCCTCATCACCCAGTTTAAACGCGGGGCCAAATTCGGTTACGTCTGCACCCACAATAAAAACGTCTTTACCGCTGCACAACACCATGCCTGCTGTTTCGGAGCGTTGTTCCAGCACCGTTACAACCTGCTCTAACTCCTCGAGCGCTGCGGCTGTAAACTTGTTAACAGATTCGCCTTGCAAATCAAATTTCAGCTCTACAAACCCGTCTTCTAGCTCACTCAGCTGAAACGCTTGTCCATTAAAAATCATGCTCACCTCTGCTTCTTATTTAGCGAGTGTTAAGAGCCGCTTGTTAGGCTCCCGATGAATAAAACGTTGCCACACGGCATTTATAGGGTCAACATCTATAAAGACTTTATGCTTATAACAATCAAAAATGCTTGTGGCGGCATACACTAATGAAACGGCCTCTTGCTATCACTAGTCAAAACGACTGATATAGCTATCCTTATCAACCACCAGCAACGACTGCTCCAAAGTATGGAACAGAATACTAAGGATCGATAGAAATTTAAGACGAAGGGAGAATAAATAGAGAAGAAAGCGCTAGGTGCGCCTATCACTAAATGACACTGAAATTACGGTGCATTCTTTTTGGCCATGATTCGCCAAACTGTGGGAACGGTGTAGTGAAAAATGGAACCCTTCTCCTACATCCAAATGATACTCGTGGCCATCTAGCCGTAAAGTCAGTATTCCGTTTACCACTATGCCGCCAACAAACCCTTTACGCATCATCCATTCAGAGGCGATATTTGCGCCAGGAGAATAAGTTTGGCGCGAAATGTAAACGCCGTCTCTACCCGCTTCAGTAAGCGGCATAATGCAACTTTCTGCGCCATCCTTTTGCACTTTAACGAAATCGCCCTCTCGATAAATAGGGGGCATAAGCTCAAGGTTATCGGAAAAGAACTCTTGCATTGTTAACGGTATTGCAGACAATATTTTTTCCAGCGAGCTCACAGAGGGGCTAACCTTGCCTTGTTCGATCATAGACAGCGTACTATTTGTAACGTCTGCACGGCGAGCCAGTTCCCGCTGAGAAAGCCCTTGCTGTTTTCTGACCGCTTGCAATCGCTCGCCTAAATTCCCAGACAGTGGCAACGCTGTCGAATACCGAACAATGCCCTCTCCTACGCGTCGTTTATCCTCTAGATCATCATCCATCGGAGCACTTCCATCTGCTTGATTTCATTATTCACGCCATTTTCCGGCTAAAACATTTCAATTAAAAAGAGTAGCCTTCACTATCTCCCAATGTAATCGGCTGAGCGTATCCCGGCAAGCTAATTGAGTCTGGTGTAAGCTTTATTTCCGACTCGTCGATAAGATCTGTACCAAAGGCATAAATAGGATTTAACTCTGCCTTGTCTGCCTCACCAAGATAAATTTTGGATTGCGCTTCGCTCGCTTGTTGCCTATCACGAAAAGCACTCAACTCGGCCGCCGAATAACGTTTACTTAAAAAACCATTTAAAACACTTGGAGACAACACCGTGGCAGTTGCGTTGTTACCGCCAAAGCCTTTGGAGTTTAAAAAGGCTATCTGACTTGAATCAACGCCCAGTTCTATATCCGTATTCGAAAGGTTTAATCGGTCGGCGTATACATCACTAGCGACGCTATCTATCGTCTTAATACCGGGCACGATGCCATGAGCAAAAGTCCCTAAACTTGCAATAAGTTGGTCGCCACTGGCAGGCCCAAGCGAATGCCCTAAATAAGATTTAACCGCTGCCACCGGCCAATTTGAAATTCCGAAGGCTCTTGCAACCTCGTCGAATATTCTCGATTCAGTCACTCGATTATGCGGTGTACTGGAGCCATGAGCGTGAACGAAACTACGCTCACGCACTGCCTGCTCCCCAAGAAGTGTTCGCGCCAAAGACACCGCTTTGGCCATGGTCACATAATTACCCGCACCTGGTGCCGAAATCGACTTCTTATGGCCGTCAGCATTCACATAAACACCGGGCACAGCACCGTATACCTGAGCCCCCAACTCCACCGCCAAATCATCCGCCATTAACACAACATACTGGGCAGATTCTGCCAACGTAAAACCGCAGTTTTCGCCAAAGGGCCGGCTGGCGCGACGATAATTCGGCGTATCGGTACTGTGTAAACCCTCAAGCTTTAACAAATCAGCATCCGTCGCCAAGGCGCTCATCGCCGAATAACCATCCATAACTTCAGGAATAATAGGCGCCTCACTTGACCCCACGAGCACAATTTTACGGCGCCCACTGCGAATATCCTCTACACCCGCGCGTAAATTGTAGAGAAACGTTGCACAGGCGCCGGTAACGCCGCCTGTTGCACCAACGCTACCGAGAACATAAGCATTGACGAAGTCAGCTGGCATTGTATTCAAACCCATAGCTAACTGTTTCGACGTAACGCGCGACGCTAATTGACGGGCCTGCATCATACCGCCAAATCCCGTACTATCGAGCTGGCTCATAACGCTACTGCTATATACGGCAACTGCATCGGGCGATATCTTAGACGTTGCCTCTTTCCAGTCGATACCCATAGATTTTACCGCGTCACTTGCCGCTAAAATCGACATTTGCAGGCCACGAGGGTGATGCTGCGAGCGATAGTGAGCACCGGGATTAAAACCCGTGGGCAATTGCCCAGCCGCTTGAACCGGCATTTTTGAGGTACAACTAAGCGTTAGGGTTTGAGTACTATCAATAGATATTTGATAACGCTTACCCCCGTCATCCAAAGGATCTGCAGTCCAATGCTCGGGTAATGGGTAAGGCAAATCCTTACCGGCAATCACGAACTTAGCAGGGTCACGCGGGCTCGCCTCCAAATTAATGCGCTTGCCAGCAGGCGTATTATTCACATTGAAAAAATCATGGCCAACCTGACGAACCAACGTACCATTGATAACGGCTTGTTCGTCATACGATGCCTGCCCCATCAGGTGAGATAAAGAGCTGAGGGTTTGCTGACGTAAATCACCGCTAAGGCTCTCTAAAATCATCCGTCGATAAGACTGAAAGCCCGAGCTTCTTCCGGCAGCGTTAAACCCACCAAAACCTACAATTAACGGTAAAAAATTCGCCATATTTACACCTGACTGTTGTCGACTACTCAATACTGGATAGCGCACAGTGTAGGGATTCCTAACCGCATGGGTACCGCCATTTCAGCCACCGACCATGGTATATTGGCCACAATATCACGAGTAACAAAATGGCGACCAATTAATGCTCAACATCTCTTTCTTACTGTGCGACAACATGTTGGCAACCAGCGCCACACTGCCCATGGAGCTACTCCACGCTGCCGTTACGCTAGCTACCGCGAATATCGATTCAGAACTGGAGGCTCAACCCCTTAAGATCACTTTAGTATCCACTTCAGGACACCCCATAAAAACACGCACAGGCCTCAAGCTCTCGCCAGATTGCGCAATTGCCAATGCCCCAACGGCCGATATCGTCTACCTTCCCGCTCTGTGGCGTAATCCAGAGCCTATCCTAAAAGCTAACCTTGAGGTTATTCCCTGGCTCCAGGAGCATTATCGCAATGGCAGCCTGCTTGCCGGTGTAGGCACCGGCTGTTGGTTCTTAGCGGAAGCTGGTTTATTGGACAATAAACCAGCTACAACTCACTGGTTCTATTTCGACCGATTTCAAAAACGATTTCCCAATATTCAACTAAAACGTCATCACTTTATTACTCAAGCAGGAAATCTTTATTGCACGGGCAGCGTCAACTCGTTAGCCGACCTCACCGTTCAATTTATCCAACGTTATTTTAGCCATCGCATAGCGAGCCATGTAGAGCGTCATTTCTTCCACGAAATACGGGCCTCCGCACGGGCCGCCCAAGCCTTTGACGAAGCCGATAACGCACACCCCGACGAAGCCATTGTGCAAACCCAAACGTGGTTGCAGTCTAATTACAATCAAGAGGTGCAAATGGGAGAGCTTGCGGAACAATTTGGTATGAGTACGCGAACATTCAATAGGCGGTTTAAAACAGCCACAGGCAGCACACCCCTTGCCTATTTAAAAAACATTCGCTTACGTATTGCAACAGATTTACTGAAGAGCAGTAATCTATCGGTAGGAGAGATTGTATTTCGAGTGGGCTATCAGGATGGAGCGCATTTCACGCAACTATTCAAACAGAAACACGGCGTGACCCCGAGCGTGTACCGCACAACCGTACGCGCCAAACTATTCACGCCTCACGAATAGACGTTGTGCCACAATCTATACTCATTCGCTTTTTGACAAAAAATAAAGGCCGAATAAAACGGCCTTTATTGACTGATCGCGCCATTCACAAAGAATTATGCAGCGTTATTTTTTGCAGCCGCTATATTGACAGAACCAGACGGATGAACATTGCTGTTGCTCGTGCTTCCAGCAGTTGCTATCGCTATAGTGCGCGGCTTCAATGCATCAGGAACCTCTCGCACTAAGTCAACATGCAATAAACCATTCACTAAAGATGCCCCCGTTACGGTAACGTAATCCGCCAACTGAAAACGGCGCTCGAAATTTCTAGCGGCAATACCTTGATGTAAAAACTGGCGACTCTCTTCTTTAGACGCTTGATTATTTCCCGTAACAATCAAACTATTTTGTTTGGTTTCGATGCTTAATTGAGCCTCATCAAACCCTGCTACCGCCATCGAAATACGGTATTGGTCTTCACCTGTAAGCTCTATATTATAAGGTGGATAAGTAGGCTGGCTCTGATCAGAACTGGAGAGATTATCAAGCAAGCTTGCCATACGGTCAAACCCGATTGAAGAACGGTAAAGTGGAGAAAAATCAAAATTACGCATAGGAATATCCTCTAAATGTGAGCAATATTAAAATTTGGCTTATCGTTAACGATCAAACCATTCCAACGCCGAAAAGTATAAAATACTGTTGCAACGTTGTTATATAGGCCCCCTTACGGCTGGCCTATCAATAATATTGGGACACAAAAAACAACTTCAAGGAAAAATAATATTTTTTTATAATTGCGTAACGTCTTCTAGAGCCGTGCCAATATTTCTATGCAGAAAATCAAACCCTAATGTTTGCGCATTACCGGGAACTACATGCTGCCCACCAATTAACAGCTCCTCAGCCATTTGACCGTAGATAATTTTCAACAAAAACCCTGGGGTTGGAAAAAAAGCTGGACGGCACAGTATTGCCCCCAATTTTTTCGCGAATTCGGCTTGTCTAACAGGGTTTGGCGCCGTAGCATTCACAACACCTCTATACTCTGGGTCGTGTATAGAGGTGACCAACATGCGCACTAGATCGCAAATATGTATCCATGACAACCATTGCTGCCCTCCGGCAATAGGCCCACCTAAAGCTAAGCGAAAAATAGGCAATAACTTACTTAACGCCCCTCCTCCTGGGCCTAATACTACACCAATACGAAAAATACATACCCGAGAACCTAGCGCTATAAACTTCTGCGCGGCCGTCTCCCACTCACCGCATAGATCTGCAGCAAAACCCTCACCCTTCGCGCTATTTTCACAAAGAATTTCATTATCACGCACACCGTAGTAACCCACAGCGGATGCATTAATTAAAACTTTAGGCACATGACCTCGCGCTTTAACCGAACGTAACAAACTTTCGGTTAAACGTACTCGGCTATCCATTAAAATCTTCTTTTGCGCTGTATTCCAGCGTTTTTCAGCAATTGGCGCGCCCGCCAAATTCACGATGACATCCGGAACCACACCTTCGGGCAATTCTAGATAAGAGGATACAAAAGTAATGGAACGGTGCCGATGATGGCTTGGCATGCGCGTTTGAACAAACAACTGATAGTCATGGGCGTCATCATCTACGAGAGAGGTGTTTTTACTTTCTAAACCAGAAGGAAGCTGTTGGCATGATAATTTTAGCAAGGCGGAACATAGTGCCCGGCCGATAAAACCTGTACCGCCATTGATAAACACCACTATCGACGCCATAGTTACCCCTGTTTCATTGTTTTTATTTTATTATTATTTTGCACCTTATTCAGTACCGACAATTGCGAAACAGTCAATATTCACAACCACCTATTTCCTCAGTATACGCTCAAAATTAACGAAACAGCCAGTAACACCCTCGCTTATTCTTTATATTGCTATAACCATTCAATTTTCCCATAGAATATTCTTAAAAACCGCTTGATAAATATTTTTAAAACGCCATGATTAGTTTGTGGGCCCACTATTACATTTTATATTTTTTAAACCGGCACTGATGGAGGTTAGCCTATGAAGTCCAATACCGATGTTGTATACCGTGATCTAGAGCCCTCACCTGCACTAAACGATACTATCCACAAAAAAATCGAAAAACTCTATCGCTACTCGGATTCTATTATTCATAGCCGCGTGGTACTGGATAGCCCGCACAACCATAAACACAAAGGTAAAATGTTTCGCGCATCCATAGAGCTTGGCGTGAAAGGAGCGCCCATTACCGTCACCCATGACGACCCATCACCTCATGTCGCCGTAAGAGACGCTTTCGCTACGTGCGAACGAAAACTCAAAGAAGACTCTAACCGCCGAAAATCAACACGGCATTAGTGACCGCGCCATTAGATGATAGCCTTATCATTAAAGAGTCTCAGAGTAAGTCTAAGCGACCGCCGACTCTAAGGAATATTTATTTTCATCCTGTAATGCAGACGGGCTAATTGCCCGTCCATGCACAATACTTATGCATGCGCTGCCATCAATACACCGAGGCAAGAATAATTTAAGCCCTTCGGCCTATTCCACAAAAAACACGTAACTGCTGTACTCTCGCTCTCGGACACCCACACCACCGCTTGAACCAAGAAAAACAATACTGTACATTAAAGGGTCTTCCCCTATTCAGGTGGCTTTCTAGCCTTTCCTAATAAACTCCCTTAGAATCCCAGCCTTTTATTTCTTGGTTTTCAGTGATGGACGAGCTTTCTCTTTACGAAAAAATATTATCAATCTCTTCTCCTTGGTTTGTCGAATCAGTTCAGCTAGATGAGCGTGACAACACCGTTCACGTCCACGTTGAATACGATTGCGACAAACATTTAACCTGCCCTTTGTGTGAATCCAGATGTAGTCGCCATGACACCAGAACAAGAACATGGCGCCATCTCGATAGCTGTCAATTTCGCACTCTCGTTCACGCGAATATCCCTCGCTCTAAATGTCGCACGCACGGTGTATTGCAAGCTGATATCCCCTGGGCTGATAAGCGATCAAGTTTCACCTTGATGTTTGAGGCTTATGTAATCTCCTGGCTTCAAGAGGCGAGTATTAATGCCGTCAGTAAGAAGCTGGCGCTTAGCTGGAATGCTGCCGATGGAATAATGAAGCGGGCTGTAGAGCGAGGCCTAAAAAGACGGTCTCATCTACATATTCAAAACCTAGCTGTCGATGAGGTCTGCAGCAAAAAGGGACATGAATATGTGACCATTGTTTCCAATGATCATGGGCATGTAATAGATGTCCAAGAAGATCGCAAAAAATCGAGTTTAAACGCATTTTTTACAGGATTAAGTGACAAGCAAATCCAATCAGTTGAAACGATTAGTATGGATATGAGTCCGTCCTATATTTATGCCACCAAAGAGTATATTCCTCACTGGGAAAGAGCGATATGTTTTGATAGGCTCCATGTTGCGATGGACTTAAATAAGGCTCTAAATAGTGTTCGTAAAAGTGAAGCCAATATGGTCGCGCAACAACACAAGCTAGAGCTCCATAGATCGAAATTTGCATGGCTGAGATCACGTGAAAATCTAAAGGATATTCATTCTGTACAGATTTCAACATTAAGCGTTGTAGCAAAGAAGACTGCACGCGCATGGGCGATAAAGGAGTATGCCATGGAGCTCTGGAATTATGATGATCGTATATGGGCTGAAGAAGCTTGGAAGCAATGGTACAGCTGGGCGATAAGAAGCCGCCTCAATCCTATAAAATCGGTAGCTAAAAGCATAAAGAAGAATCTATGGGGGATAATAAACGCCATCGTAAATAAAAAGAATAATGCTGGTGCAGAAAGTATAAATAGCAGAATAAAAATGCTAAAAGTAAAAGCGAAAGGTTTTAGGAATAAGGCCCGTTTTAAGGCTGCAATTTTATTTCATCTCGGCGGGCTGGACCTGATGCCAGAAATCTAGCCACCCGAATAGGGGAAGGCCCATATTAAAACAGCAAAAGTTAACTCAAGGAATGAGCCATGCCCCGCCCAAGGAAGCAACAAATCTCACTAGATGCCACACCCTACTATCACTGCACATCTCGCTGTGTGCGCCGCGCGTTTCTTTGCGGCCTAGATGCGTTAACCGGTAACGACTACGAACACCGCCGACAGTGGGTTGAAGACCGTATTGTATTCCTGGGGGAGGTGTTTTGCATTGACATCTGTGCTTACGCCGTAATGAGTAATCACCACCATCTGGTATTGCATATTAATGCCGCAGAGGCTCACACGTTAAGCGATTTAGAGGTAGCCAAACGCTGGCACACCCTTTACAAAGGTACCCCCTTAACCCAAGCGTTTGTAAAAGGTGGGCCGTTAGATGACGCCCAGCGGCAGGCCGTGAAAGAAAAGCTGGACCAATGGCGCTTGGAACTCGCCAGCATAAGTCGTTTCATGTGGGCTTTAAACGAACCCATTGCCCGCAGGGCAAATGCAGAAGACCACTGCACAGGTCGCTTTTGGGAAAGCCGGTTTAAATCACAGGCGTTACTGGATGAAAAAGCACTCGCCGCTTGCATGGCTTATGTCGATTTAAATCCTGTTCGAGCCAAAATGGCGACAACCCCAGAAAGCTCGGAACATACCTCTATAAAACGGCGTATTGAGGCCCTTAAAGCGGCTAACACTCACCCCTCAACTCAACCTTTAAAACTCGCTGAATTTGTAGGCAACCCAAGAGAACCCATGCCCCAAGGCTTACCCTTTCACCTGAAGGATTACATTCAGCTCGTGGACATAACAGGCAGAGCGATTCGAGAACACAAACGTGGTTTTATCGACAACAACTTGCCACCCATTCTAGAGCGATTGAATATAACCAGCCGCGAATGGCTCACACTCACCACCCAGTTCGAATCCACATTCAAAAGCTTAGTCGGCTGCAAAGCAAAACTCATGCTCGCTGCCAAAGTTCTAGGATTGAAAAGAAGACCGGCCTTCGCGAATTGCGAAGCCATTTTCCACTAACACCCCATCCTGCAATAAACCCTACCTTTCTCGAACCTAGAGAGCGGCTAGACTCGTCTGAAATTCAGAAAAATCAAATATTTCACGCCAAAAACAAACAGTAATGAAATAGCGCCTATGGCGTGGTGGGTTTAATAAAAACCACAACTAAACTGATTGTTTTTCTCTTAACGTGGCTGTCCGATTATTTCCTGTATGTAATTTCCCAAACTACAGCCGTAAGATCAGTATTATTTCAACCAAATAAACATCCTAATCCTATCCCCTCCTTATAACGTTAATTCGGGAATATAAATTTTCCCTGTAAATCCCCAAATTTTATTTGATGCACTTCATATAAATTTTGTCTAATTGACGAATGAAACGATTTTACCCAGATTTTGAGTCCATTCAGGCTTTTACTCTGTCCCTCGATTACCATCAAAATGAACTGACATGTGTTCATTGTTCAAAGAGCGACCAGTTTGTCTCGCATGGCATTATTTACAAACAACGTTCAAGCGTACTGGCAGATAAAGTAGGCAAACGCTTGTTTTGCTCCAACCGCTATGGCCGAAGTGGTTGTGGCCGGACATTCCAGCTGTATGTCGCAAGCGAGGTCCCTGCTTTTCGCTACGGCGCGGCTCATCTCTTTATCTTCATCACTGCATTGGTGGCGAAGGTGGGTATCAGTGAGGCTTACCATCAAGCAACCGGCCAACTCGAGACCCGCAATGCCTGGCGGTGGCTCAACCGCTTAATGTTCAAACTCAGTCACTATCGAAGCGTCCTCAAATATCGAAAGGATGATCTTTTAAATTCCTTCCGCTCATCCAGCCATTATTGTCAACACTTGCTCCCCACTCTTACCCGACTGTTCACCTCAACAAAGAACGGCTGCATTCACTATCAAACGGATCAACAACAGTCGTTTTTATAATCCATTTTTACTCATTCAATTTTTCCACCCAGACAATTTTTGCAACTTTACGGCCGAATCAAACACACACAATGCTCATCACTTAAATCTCGATTGTTGCGCAACAGCTTAGGTCCTTCTGATCGAACAAGGATGCCGATATCGTCCGACGGAAGTTAACTCACCCAGGGACTAAAAATGACATCTTTTAAAAAACCGCCTTTAGAATTACGACTGCGCATACTCAGCGCCATTGATTACGCACCCGGTAACAGTATTCGAGCCCGAATACAGAGTGTGGCTGAACGCACATTTGTTGATGAGCAAACGGATAGCCGCTATCAGTTTACATGGCGAACCATCAGTACCTGGCTCTATCGGTTTAAAAAATATGGCGTCACGACGCTGGATAACAAAACGCGACGTGACAAAAACAGTTACCGTAAGGTGCAGGTGAATGAATTGGCTGAAGCCATTAATGAGGTCATTCCCTCCCTGAGTAAAAACAAGGTGGGCGTCATCCCCAAAATGACACTGTATCGGCAGTTGATGCAAAAGAACTACTTTGCGCGAAGCCAACTCTCACAAACCTCTTTTTATCGCATGGTGCGAGAGAATGATTTACTGAATTTCGAAACCACCAAAAAACTCCGGCATTCGTTTGCTATGCAGTTTGCCAACGAGCTTTGGCAAGCCGACACGATGTACGGCCCGTCAATCAAACAAGTCGATGGCTCGTGGAAAAAAACGTTTCTGATTGCTTTTATTGATGACGCAAGCAGGGTCATTACTCATGGCCAGTTCTTTTACAACGACAACACCGAGAATATGGTTGATGCGTTTCGAACTGCATTATTCAAACGCGGCAAACCCGACAGACTCTATTTTGATAATGGCTCCAACTACAAATCCAAAGAAATATTGCAGGCGTGCGTCAGGCTCGATATTTTACTCTCACACGCCCCCGTTCGCGATGGTGCGGCCAAGGGCAAAATCGAGCGCTTTTTCAGAGGTTTTCGTGATCGTTTTTTAGTCCAACATCTTGAATTCAAATCAATTGAAGCACTCAACGATCTTACCCATGACTGGATAGAAAACGAGTACAACCACCAAAAGCACAGCAGTATTCAGATGACACCCATTGATCGCTTTGCACTTGATCATAGCCGTATTCACTTCCTGGTCGATGACGAATATACGGAGGAAGTGTTTTTTGTCGAGGAAGTCCGCAAAGTCTCTAAAACAAATCTTTTCTCCATCAACTCAAGTAAGTGGGAATGCCCTGTTGATCTTCGCGAGAAGAAAATACAGGTGCGCTTTGACCGAAATAACAAGCAACGGTTTATTGTTTACTTTAATGATCAACGCATGGGTGAAGCCAGCCCGATCAACCTTGTCTATAACGCTAACCTGCGAAAGTCTCGTCAAGGAGAGGCTGAATGATAAAATCTATTCATGCGACCACAAAAGAACCGTTTAGCCGAACAAACCTGACCTTACTCAGCCAGCAAAAACAGATCTTCGACATTATTAAAATACATTCCCAACAAGGCGGATTTTCTGTTGTCATTGGTGAGCCTGGCGCCGGCAAAAGCGTCCTTAGGGAACACATTGAAACCCAGGAAAAAGAACGAGACATAACTGTTGTCTCCTGCTCAAGAACCCTGCATACTTATTGGAAAATTCTGGCGCAGCTCGCAGACTCTTTTAAAATTGAAGTACCGGAGAAGGCGCTTGAGAAAGAACTGATAAGGTGCGCATACAATCATATAAAAGACCGTAAAACGCTTTATATACTGATTGACGAAGCCCATTTACTGGATATGCAGGTACTGAGAAAGCTGCGATTATTGTTCGAGCGTTTTCCAAAAAAACATAACCTGGTATTATTCGGCCAGCGGGATTTATTGCATTATTTGTCACTCAATGTAAACAAGGACATCAAAAGCCGCATCACCTATTCCGCCAATATTAAACGGCAAAATGATGAGGACATGGAGCGCTACATTGTTAAAGAACTGGAAGCGGTAAGAATGGGCATCAACACCTTTAGCGAAGGCGCGACGGAACTTATCATACGAAGTGCTCAAGGCAATTTACGGTTGTGCCGAAACCTGTGTTACGGCAGTTTGATTGATGCAGCCAGAGAGGCACAGAAGATCGTGACCATCGCACACGTGAATAGCGTATTGGTTCAGCCACATTGGCGAAGTCATGAGGAGTTGATCAAGCAACAAATATCATAAGTTTTAAGCTATCGAAAATACTTAACCAGCCGAAACCATCATAACAGGTGGTTTCGGCTTTTTTATTTAAATCTTATGATGGTAATTTTTATAACGCAGTTTGGTAAATCGTTAGATTTTAATTTGGGAAAGGGGAAAATAGTTGTGATGGGAGCGTGGTAAAACCATCATAAAATGTCCGAATTTTATGATGGTTAATTTGGGAAAAAGTACGATGGAAAAGTGGACGGCTACAAGTAAACAGAAATTCATTAGTGATATGCTTGATGCTCTGATTAAACAGCAACAAGCATCTTAAACTAAAAAGCCCCAGTCAATGACTAGGGCTGTGAGAATAACAGCTAAGAAACAAACGAAAGCAAGCGACTAAATTGATCATTTAAACTCCAATACGACTCCTTAAGTCAAAAAAGCCCCAGTCAAGGACTAGGGCTTTAAGAATAACAGCTAAAAAATAGCTGAAAGCAAGCGACTAAAGGAAAAGAAAAGAGTTGATCATTTAAAATCCAATACGACCCCTTAAGTCCATTTAAAATCCAATACGACCCCTTATTTTCCTAATCACCACATCAACCTTCAGGTCTTCCTCTCCCTGTATAAAATCATTTGATTTTTCATCCCAAAAATCAAATTTAATTGTGCACACACTTTCATTTATCTCAATAAAAACATCATCACCTTCACTCTGAAAGCCTATATCTTTTTTGTCTCCTCTTTCAAAACTGTCTACCTCCTTTCTAACAAATGAAGCATATTTTTCCTCGGAGAACTCCGCCAACAATATATTTAAGGCTTTTTCTGCATTATTCATAGAAACTCACAAATCATTATCTCTTAATATTAGGGAAAGCAGTGTCTACAAACAAGCCTCCCTTGCCATTTGATACAATCCTTAATTCTATTTTAAAGCCATAAGGTGAGTCGACTATATGACGTCCCTTCCCTAAACCTTTTATTGCAACCTGGCTAATGTACACCTCATTAATCACATTTTTTATTTTCTCGCCAGACCATGAGTTAGGCCAGAAAGTACTAGCTTTAGGCTTCCCTCCAGGAGCCTGAACCAACAAACGATAAGGCATATTAGATGAGCTAGGCTTCTCTAATACTTTAATTATTTTATAGCCTCCTGACTGATTAACACCATTAGGTCGATGGTGCCACCCACCACCCTTTGTTCCTCGAAGAATATGATCCATATCTATTCCGTTAAGAGGCTTACAATTATGACTCAATACCCCACTCTCACCAACATAGTAGGTATGGTCATTATTCACAGTCAGGTTATAAACTCTAGCCTGTTGACTGTAAAGACTTATCCCCTCAATACCAAGTGGGCTACGCACTAAATCAAGCAGCACTTGTTCCGTGGTTAAATCACCCGCATCCATCCACTCTTTTTCGTTGGGTAAGTAGAATGGGTGGCCATCCGTTGCGGTAATCACTTCGCCTGTGGCTAGCGTAATATCCACCAACTCTTTTGTTCCCTCTCCTTGAATTAGGTGAACAACCTCTTGAAGCGTCTTCTCGCCCGTCTCTTCGTTATACGCCCAAACTTTATCGCCTATTTGTTAACGCCAATGTAAAAATGACCCACTAACGCCAAACGAAAATTGACCCACCTGAGGCACTATAGCCGCCGGATTAATAGCTAGGCGGTGACATGATTACTCAGGAGATATTAGTGGATATTCACGTATTACATAGGCAAGGGCTTGGCATTCGCGCGATTGCAAAAAAGCTCAACCTTTCCAGAAATACCGTGCGAAGCTACCTTCGTGCACCAGCTAAAACACCAACATATTCGGAGCGAGAGCAGCGCCCTTCGATCCTAGATCCTTACAAGCCGTATTTGCTCGAACGTATTGAGGCAGCTAAGCCGCACTGGATACCTGCGACTGTTTTGCATAGAGAGATTCGTGAACGAGGGTACACGGGTGGCGTATCAACGATTAAGGTGTTTGTTCATGCGTTCAAACCCTCGGTTAATGACCCTGTCGTGCGATTCGAAACCGAACCTGGCGAGCAAATGCAGGTCGACTTTACGATCATTCGCCGAGGCCGAAATGCGCTTAAAGCCTTTGTCGCTACAATGGGGTTTAGCCGAGGCACTTACGTAAAGTTCTCTAGTTCTGAAAACCAGCAAGATTGGCTTGAAGGCATCAAGGGTGCGCTAGAATACTTTGGTGGTGTACCAAAGGAGATACTCTTCGATAACGCCAAGTCCATCATGATTCAGCGCGATGCGTACGGCAACGGTAAGCACCAATGGAATGCTCAATTACTAGATCAGGCAAACACCTATGGTTACCGACCTCGGGCTTGCCGACCGTACAGAGCTAAAACCAAAGGTAAGGTTGAACGCTTCAACTCTTATCTTAAGCAGTGTTTTGTCACACCGTTGTCTGCCACATTAAAGCAAGCTGGCCTGACTCTGAATGTTGAGGCCGCAAATGCCCATATAGGCACTTGGCTAAATGACGTAGCTCATCAGCGGACGCACGGCACAACTAATGTTAAACCCCAAATACGTATGGATAAAGAGCTGCAATATCTACAGCCGCTGCCATCTGAATACAAGACAGTAGATTCACCGGTTATTACAACTATACGACCACTTCCGGTAGAAAGCTTCCAGCACCCGCTGGACGTCTACGATCAACTGCTTGAGGTGGCTCAATGAACATTCAACACGAACGCATACGCAGTGCTTGCACGCAGCTAAAGTTGGAATCAATGGCCAGAGAGTGGTCGGCGCTAGCCGATAAAGCCAGCTCAACTGAGCAAACCCTAGCAGACTTCTTTGAGCAATTACTGCGCACCGAGCTAGATGCAAAAGCTGAACGTACGCAAGCGACATTACTAAAGTTTGCTGGTTTGCCAGCCCAAAAGCGCATAGAAGATTACGACTTCAAGTTTGCCTCAGGAGCCCCCAAAAAACAGATTCAGGAACTTGCTGGATTAGGTTTTTTAGAGCGGACAGAGAATGTGGTGTTACTTGGTCCAAGTGGTGTAGGAAAGAGCCATCTTGCAATCGCTTTGGCCTATAAAGCCATTTTGACGGGTCACAAAACGCGCTTTATAACCGCTGCCGACTTAATGTTGCAGCTTTCCACAGCAAAAGCGCAAGGCCGACTTGATGGTTATCTTAAGCGAAATATTATTGGGCCGAAATTAATGATCATTGATGAGATTGGCTATCTACCCTTTGGGCGAGAGGAGGCGAATTTATTCTTCAATGTCATAGCAAAACGTTACGAAAAAGGCAGCATTATCGTCACCAGCAATCTGCCGTTCTCACAATGGTCAAATGCCTTTGCTGACGATACAACACTAACCGCAGCACTACTCGATCGGCTACTGCATCACGCACACATTGTACAAATATCGGGAGAAAGCTATCGGCTAAAAAACAAAAAGCATGCGGGCATCGCCCCGCCACAATCGATCAATAATTAAACGGGGTGGGTCAGTTTTACTTTGGCGATAATCGGTAAAAGTGGGTCAGTTTTAAGCTGGCGTTGACACCTATTTGAATATCCTTAATGGCAACCAAACCAAACTCGGCAGCGACTAAGGTTTCACCATCAAAACTATTCCCGCAGGCTTTTCTAAACTTACTGGATAGAAGCCTTAATAATTTAAACGCTGCTGGACCACCCATTGAAGCAATCCCGATTAACGCATTAGCACCCGCATTATTGGCTGCATTTTCTGGGTCCAGTGCTATATCCAGCACACTCATACCGATGTTGATTTGAATGTTAGACAAGGTTGAGCGAATATTGCTTGCTGCGGCGAAACTCCCCAGCCCAAAATTCCCTGTCGGATCGGTATAAGTCACCGGATCGGCATTACCATAAATATACTTATGCAAGGTGATCGGGTCTTGATTATTCCCCGCGTAAGTATCCATTTGCGTAAACCGACCCACACCCTGATCGTAATACCTCGCCCTTAGGTAGTATCAGATACACTTGGGCCAGTATTCCGGTCTATCTTGCTAAGTATTACCTCCCATCGAACAGTCTCATATTTTCAGATTCCACTAAGAATTAAATACAACAATATCGATTACTATTTGTAGTTTTTACAACCCTATGTCAAATCGGATAATCATCAACCAGAATAGCAATCATTGCAGGATGGTTTACCTGTAAAGACCACCATGAACGCTCACCTCTAGTCTGTTTCATAAATTCACCAAGAGCAAAAACTCGGTATTCTTGACGGCTATTTTTTTTATCAATTTATTTAATTTAGTATGTAAAGATGTCCCTGACGCCCTCTCATTAAGAGCTTGGTTAGTCACCCAAACCCAAAAAGGAAATCCGGTCAAATGAGGCTCCGGCAAAACCAGTGTAATCCCGGTTCGCCCCTGCACCACGTCCTTCAAGATTCCCGAATATATTCGTTCACCCAACCCATCAATTTCCCGCTTTTTATAAAATACTAAGGGGACGAGAGCCGAGAAGTAACTTCCGCCAACATTCCACGGCGCATCAAGGGGAGTAGACCTTCGCTCCCGAACGGTCATGGACAACCAATCTTCTGCGAATCGTTTAACCAAACTCGACTGCCCCTGACTTGGCTTATTTGAAGTAACGCCGCTCACCTTTCCTCGTCCGCTGCCAGAATCACCCTCTGACGAAGCTGGAGCGTCAATAGGCTCTTGGCTTCCGCTTGAACCTGATTGTGAACGAGGATCTATCCACTTTGTTCGATACTTACTCTTCTTCTCTTTCGGTGCAATTGAGCCAGACTCAGATTGATGTAACTCTTTTGGTTTTGGCTGTCGATCACATCCGACAATGTGTGAATTGGGCTTTGCAGCGAAATATGAACTTGGACTTCGCTTTCGGTTTAATCGTTTTTTTTGGGTTATAACGGCAGTTACAGATACACCACATGAAGAGTTTGCACATACAAAGCTGTTTACTTTTGCAGCTTGAGTTGTTGCATAACAATTTTCAATTTCATCTATTGATACTAGGTCGTACGGGTTTTTTCCTAACCTATTATCAACATTGAGAATTACAGCTTGTTCATGTGCAGACATTATATTTTTACCCTCACACATCCATTTTATTCATTAAGGCTCTAATTAATGGGAGGCTCATGCTATTCATTACCTTCTGTTGAAGTGACGAAATAAATTTTCCTACTATGAAGTCTCATCTAACTGATAGATAGTACGTAAATTTTTTAGCGTGTCGTCAAGGCTGCTAGCAACACCAAAATTCTTAAGATTTACCCCTTCTTCTTTACTCATAGACAAAAGGAACTGTTCCATGTCCTGCTTGATAGAGTCCGGCAACTCAACTCTCTGGGTGGGAGTAAGCAATACCGACAACCGAAAAACATCATTACGGTGTTTTTTAATTGCTCTACTATCTATTCCTTGCCCATCTTGTTTACGCTCAGTTAAATCAAGCCATGCTTTAGCTTTAAACGGCAGAATAAACTCGGAGCCCAATACCGGCACATTCTCAATCAAAATTTTGCCATTCTGAATACATTCGTAGTAATCCTCATCCAATAAAATGGCTGACAGACTTGATATTTCCTCATCCGCGGGAATGGGGGTTAAATGTGCATCATCTGATATTTCCAGTTGATCTGGCGCTCTGGAAAATAGCTCCAGCATAAAAGGATATCCTTCAGTCGCAGGCTTATCGAACCTGTAAAACTGTTTATCTCCCGTGCTTTTTTGCTGATTCTGATAGTTACCAGCTTTGATAAACTCCCAGAAATGAGTAATGAACGCCGAATCCAAGGCTTCCGCACACAACACAATATCTAGGTCTTTGGTAGCTCTGAAATCTACACCAGCTTCTTCCATAGCAAGATAACAAGCAACACCTCCAATCAGAACATAGCAGCCTTGAAAATCTTTAAAGTGATCTCTGAAAACATCGAGGCCTTTTACCATTGCAATGTACTCCATACCTGTTCCAATAAAGACTCACAGGCAATCTCTATACGCTCATCAGTGTTGGCCTCAAAACTCAGCCAGAGAGAAAGCGGGTCAACCCCAGACTTACTGATCGTAATTACACTCGGATTGTATGCCCAAAGCTCCAGCTCCATGACCTCTCGATCTTTGCGAAGGTGGCTCGTTTCACCAGAAGACTTGCTAGACAATACTTGTACATCCTTACTCTTACATAAGGTAGGCCAGGTGTCTGAAGCAATGGCCCATTGGCTGATTTGGGTATCAGCTAAATCCGTGTAATGAGCCAAAGCTGATTCTCCGGCCATACGCGGCTCGAAATTGGCGGAAATCAATTTCCAGTCTCGCTGAACGGCCCAAATCCGTTTGGTCACCGGGCTTTGTAACGCCGGCCGCACGGATTCCCATAAAGAACGGCCACTTTGTGAAAAACTCAGGTGTTTTTCACGACCTACTTTTTCAGCCGTAGCGAATTGATGCTCAGTCAACTCATTGATGGCCCGAGTGATAGTCATAGAGCTATAGCCCAAGACTTGGGCCAAATCTTTGGCTGGCTTACCGGAGCAATCATGCGTCAGTATCTCTCGTAGTAGTAACGCCTGTGCTGGATAGCTGAGGTGCGTTACCCTAGGCTGCTTGCCAGGCTTGAAATATTCACGTAAATCCACACCAAATGTAGGCAAGTAAAGCTGGTTGCCTGGCACAAGAAAGGGTACCCGATGCTCTATCAACCTTCTACGATTGTAAGAGCTAACCACCTCGATCACATAAATCACATCCCCCTTGTATAGTTTGCTCACTACCTGCCAGTGTTTACGTACCACCGCGGGAGTTTCGCCTTCCAGTGAAATGGCCTGCATCAGCAGGCAAGACCGTCCAAACAATTTGCCTTGGTGGTAGGTGTAGGGCGTCTGAAGATAAAAAGGCAGCTGGTTAACTTCCGTCCAAGGCCTTACCCATGCGTCACCACAAACGTCGCTGCCAAGAATATCCAGCAGGTACTGTTTGACTTTGGTGAGTAATGTGACTGATGTCATGCTAAGAGGCACTCAATTGATAACGAAGTTACTGCACGATAACATTGTCAATGTTATCGTGCAACATGCATGTTATTATCTTAAGCTCAATACCCAATCAAATTGAGAAGCAATTCATTCAGCTTCTCATTTTTGGTCTTTTTTGAGAAGAACACTCTAAATGAGCTATTTTTACTTACTCCTCATTTGATCGCTTTTTATTCATAAGCATAAGCATTTCATATGCATCATGAGCATTCATTGCATTAACCAGAATGATCAAAGTATCTTTAATAGCTTCTGAATGTAGTTTCAAGATGACGCCTTCAAGCCGTGATTGTTTTGAGTTTTTCCATTCCCCATAGTGAACAACAAACAGTACTCGAGCATCGGAAAAGGCACAGTCATACCCAAAATAATACAGCTCCTCTTCGATTCTAAATCTCGACAACCTCGAGCAGTATTCTTTAACTTCCCCCTCGACCTCTAACTGGTTCTCGTATGAAAATGTACTGGTCTAATAGCACCGGACACTTTAATGAGAGACAATATTAGTCAACAATTAAGGTGTCATTATGAGTCAGAAGCGTACTTACAAGCAGTACCCGAAAGAGTTTAAGGAAGAGGCCGTTGCGCTTGTTCGAGAACAAGGCTATTCCGTTCCTGAGGCCGCTAAATCGTTGGGTATCGCAACCAACATGCTCTACAAATGGAAAGAAAAGGTGGAGTCTAGTGAGGCAGGTGAAGTGCTGGCCGAGGATGAGAGAGTCGAGCTTAAGCGCTTGCGCAAGGAAAACAAAGAGCTGCGCATGGAGAAAGAGATTTTAAAAAAGGCCAGTGCCTTCTTTGCGAAAGAAATGAAGTAAAGTACGATTTCATTCAGACTGAATCACCTCGCTTTCCTGTAGTTATGTTGTGTCGCGTGATGGGCGTTGGGAAAACGTCCTATTACGATTGGCTTAAGCGCCCAGGCACAGTGATAACAAGCGATACCTTGCACCTACACCGTAGGATGAAGTGGCTTTTCGAGCAGAGTCGCAATAGCCTGGGTAGTCGCGAGATGATGAAGAAATTACGCGAAGAAGGCTTTCAGATTGGTCGTTATCGGGTTCGTAACTTGATGCGCAAGCTTGGCTTAAGGGTCACTCAGCGAACCGCCTATAAAGTGACAACTAAACGCAAAACCTCGGATGCCGTAGCCGACAACTTGCTGAATCAGAATTTTAACCCAGTGGGGCCGAATCAAATTTGGGCGGGCGATGTCACTTACCTGAAGACCGGCGAAGGTTGGATGTATTTGGCGATTGTTATGGATTTGTACTCGCGTCGAATTGTTGGTTGGTACATTGATAAGCGCATGACAACTAATTTAGTGAGCAAGGCCCTGATAAAGGCCTACAACCTAAGACAGCCGCCTAAAAGCTTAGTTTTTCATAGCGATAGAGGCTCACAATATACCAGTAAGCGCTATCGAAAACTTCTAGCGGCTTACGATATGCGGGCGAGTATGGGAGACGTTGGTGCCTGTTGGGATAATGCGGTTGTTGAACGCTTCTTCGGAAGCCTTAAACACGATTGGATATTTAAGATTGCGCAGCCGACAAGAGCGCACATGAAGACTGACGTGGGCAAATATATGCGCTACTACAATGTACATCGTTTTCATTCGGCGAATGAAGATTTATCGCCAATAAAATACGAAGAATCCAAGTATGTGCTGCAAAATGGAAGAGTCGGTTCTGCTCGAATAGAGCAGGTTCGACACTTCGATTCTGCAGTCAACAAGTGAAGCGCGTTAGCAGGGAATTTATAAAAAATAGGTGTCCGGTTTTACTTGACCAGAACATATATCTAAAGTTGGGAAAAGTACCTAAAAGTTCGCCATTCTCAGGAAAGGTTTCAACAATAAAGGTAATCAGATCACCATCGGGGTCAGCGACAGGAAAACCTATCTCTATAACGTCGTCTTCGATCATCTCAAAATTTACGCTAACAGAAGAAGGAGGCTCATTTACACTTACAACTGTCAGCAAAAATCCCTGTAAAACACTCAATCCTTCTAGATCTCTTACAGAAACCAACACATCATGATAGCCTATATCCTCCATAGACGGCTGCCATCGAATAATCCCAGTACTCGCATCTAATGACATACTTTCCGGGCCGTTCATAAGCGTATAAACAAGCAAATCATCAATATCATCAATAGCAACTATTTCGTAGTCATACACAACTATTTCGTAGTCATACACAACCTTTTCTAAAACACTTAGCTGCGGCGAGGAAGTGATTATTGGTGCTTGATTGACATTTGTTACTGTGACATTAAGATATAATTCAACGCTAAATTCTCCGTCACTAACCGATATTACAATATCCGAATACTCTCCTGAATCTGAAAGACTAGGCGATAAAATTAATTCATTCCCAGTCAATATCGCAAAGGATGGAAGAGACACTTCCCTATACGTCAATACATCGTGTTCTGCATCACTGGCTGATATCAGTAGGGTCACTTCTTGCCCCTCCTGAATCACCACGAGCTCAACTTCTTCGACGATAGGGCTAGTATTTCTTGCTCGCACAACAATTGTAAATTCTTGATTAACAGTTGAGAATCCATCGGTCAAAGCAAGAATAACACGGTGTTCTCCAGCCTGTGAGCTAGATGGAACCCATTCCAATATTCTCTCATCAAACTGCATACCAAGCGGTGCATCGACTAATTCTAAAATTAAGTGATCGCTATCCTGGTCAAAAGCCTCTATGGTATAGCTATAAGGTTCAAGCGTAAAAGCTTCAAGGTTCGGCAAAGAAACAAATGCTGGAGGAAAAAACTGGGGCTCTTCTTCAGCACTTAAATCCCCCACAAACGGAACATGGTGCAATTCCATCGGGCCTGACCAAGATTTTGCAATAACGGTTCCATTGACCGCACCTCTTGGATTAACCACGTTAGCTTTTGGTGCCAGTATCGTCCCTTCAACGCCAACCCATGTAAGTTCCAGCGTCGAGGCATCATGGAAGTTATAAAGGGTACGCGAGGCCCTTTTACTTAAATGAGCCAATCCAATATTCTTAAATCCGGCACTCGGCCCACTTATATTTAAAATCAACGTAGCATCGTCAGAAATGCAAGATAATACTAGACTGCTAGCATTGAGCATTTCTTGGCCGTTAATGTGAAATACCTGAGGCTCACTCTCACAATTTCCGCTTAGATATACGCCACCCCATTTATACTCAACATCGCCCGTACCCTTCAATTCGCTTAGCTTCAGCGAGACATCTAGCAACCCCTGAAATACACTTTCAAAGTCAATGGGAAGCAACTGATCGCCTAAAATTAACGCACCTTCTTCTAGTGAATTTGAAACGTTCTCTGAAATTGAAGACACGTCTCCACCGGCAATAACTCCGCCCGTGAAGATCTGACCATTTATATAGTCCACGGACCCGCCCGCTACAATAGAGTAATCGGTTTCGGAGGGCTCTATAGCGCTCGCAACGCCGTAACTTCTAAGATAAACATTTCCACCTACGGCCATACGCCCTTGTACATCACTCGATTCAGCAGAAAAATCATCCAGAACAAAAGCATTATATTTCAGCGCCAAATGTAACAATTCATTAGCCATTACATTTGGCGCTAAACAAATAAAGAATAAACTGGTGACGAGGAATTTAAATAATTGATAAAATAAATATGAAGGTATGAATTTAGAGCAATAAATTTTAGTTAACACGTTATCCTCGCTTAAATATAAGAGTGCTGCCTAGCCGTCTAGACGAAAAATCCTTTTCAGCTATACCTATGCAAAATACTAATTCGGCGATGGTACGTCACCACCAAAATTAATGCACCCAATAAACAGACTATTAACATAAACAATGACGAAAAATAGATAAAACCATTAACCTCAAAATATACACCTAAAAATTATTGGCATAACTTCCGTAGCAATCAATTGAATAGTTAATCTTTGTGTTTTTTATAACCGCAATACTCGACTTTTTATGCTTTATTGAATTAATTGCCTCCAACATAATCAATAACTTTACGGTAAGTTAAAAGCCACCTAACTTAGCCCAATTGCTTTCCTTTCGACATATACAGAAAAACAACACCCTTGACCTTTTGGGTATGCACGGATAATTTGATTCTCTTCAACGCTATGGCATTGCGCCCAAAGCGAGCGCGGCAACACTGGCGCGCTTACGAATACCCTTGGCTTATAAGCTTACCCTGCCACCCGCCAAACACTTTTTAACGGCGGCGAAAGAAACCGCAACTTCTGGACAGGATTGCCGCACGGTTTATCGGTAATTGAGAGTGCCGTGTAGGCACTCTTATCGGCCTGGGAAAGGCTGCCCTTGTTGCCGCAATAGCGATTAGCCTCCCTCAACGCCAATCGGTGAATACCTCCACAAAAAATTTTGGCCCGTGAGCAAGGCTGTTCGCTTGATACCAACGCTATGTCATTAGTTACTAGACGCCACTTAGGGTTCTTGGATGCTATCCGTCGCTCAATTGTCCTAGCGCGACAAACAGATCAACGAGCGTAGCAACATAGGCATTGCAGAACCACTTGCACCGCTTTTAGGGGGTTCCAAGAATATTGAAGCACCGGCTACAATTTAGGTGCACATAGGCCGTTTTCAGGCTAGAATTCGCTCCCTCAATGCAGCTCCAACCTCTTTGGAGCCTTGGCTATACTGGCCTGACCGCACCCAACACCTTTCCGTACGCGCTTCTTCGCTATAGCGGGCTAAGGTTAATGCTATCAGGTTTGAATCTTTACTTTTCAAGAGCATCACTTCGTTGAATAAAATTGTTAATTCCAGCTGGACGCCTGATGATTCAGCCGAACTTTACGGTGTCCGAGATTGGGGCGTTGGTTACTATGACGTCTCTGACAAAGGCCTTCTCACCGTTTCGACAGGTGACCCCGATTCACCCGTAACAGCACCGCTGCTGAATATAGTGCAGGACATTCGTGAGCGAGGCTTAGATGCCCCGGTACTTATTCGGTTTGAAGATATTTTGGAGCAGCAAATTGGCAGGCTCAATATTGCCTTTAAAACGGCAATCGATAGCGCCGGCTATAACGGCCAGTACCGTGGTGTTTTTCCTATTAAGGTGAATCAGCAATGCCATGTAATTGAAGAAATCGCTACGGTTGGCGCTCAGTACGGGCACGGCTTAGAAGCCGGCTCCAAGCCAGAGCTTATTATTGCGCTTGCACATTTAGAGTCGCCAGACGCTCATATTATTTGTAATGGATACAAAGATCAGGAGTTTATTGACCTAGGCTTGCAGGCAACAAAAATGGGTTACAGCTGTTTCTTTGTTATTGAAACACCGAGCGAGCTGCCCATTCTTCTCGAGCGCAGCCGTGCACTTAACATTAAGCCCCTGATTGGGGTGCGAGTTAAGTTAGCCTCCGTTGTTGGCGGGCATTGGAATGCCACGAGTGGCGATCGCAGTATTTTCGGTTTATCCATCGCACAACTCATTGAAATGATCGACACTTTAAGAGAAGAGGCAATGCTCGATTGCCTTCAATTACTGCACTACCACTTAGGCTCGCAAATCCCTAATATTAGAGATATTCGCTCAGGTGTAGTTGAAGCCTGCCAGGTGTACATGGAGTTATTACGCGAAGGCGCCGACATGCAGTTTCTAGATCTCGGTGGCGGCCTAGCGGTGGATTATGACGGTAGCAAAACCAACCATATCCATTCCAAAAACTACACGGTAGATGAATACTGTGCAGATATCATCGATGTTGTGATGAGCACTCTAGACCCCGAGGGTATCGAACACCCCACCATCATTACCGAATCGGGGCGCGCTACCATCGCCTACTCCTCGGTACTTATTTTTAATGTATTGGATGTTGCCAGTTCAGCACCCGGTGCTATTCCCGACAGTATCCCAGAAGACGAACATCCGCTGCTGCACAGCATGAAAGAGACGCTCAATAATCTTTGCGAGAAAAACATGCAGGAATGCTATAACGATGCGGTGTTCTACCGAGATGAAGTGCGCGATATTTTTAAACGCGGCCAAATTGGCTTACGTTCACGGTCACTCGCCGAGAATCTATTTCTGTTAGTGATGAATAACATTTTAGCGCTGTCAGAAACTGCTGCACGCCCATTGCAAGAAATCGACATTTTACGCGAGCAATTATCCGATATCTATTACGGAAACTTTAGTTTATTTCAGTCGCTACCCGATGTATGGGCTATTGATCAAATATTCCCAATTGCACCTATTCATAGGCTAGATGAACGGCCAACACGCGAAGCCATTATTGCCGACATTACCTGTGACTGCGACGGTAAGATTGATCGTTTCACTAATATGCACGAAACCAAAAAAACCATTGGCCTTCATCCCCTAAAAGACGATGAAGACTATTTTATTGGTGTCTTTTTAGTAGGCGCTTACCAAGAAACTCTCGGTGATTTACATAATTTATTTGGCGACCCCAATGTCGTTAGCGTGCGTTTACATACCGATGGCTCCTACGAATTTGCAGATGAAATTGAGGGCGACAGTATTAGCGATGTACTGAGCTATGTAGAGTATCAGCCGCAACAGCTACGTGAACGCTTTAGGAAAATTGCCGAGCGCTCCGTACGCCAAGGGCAGATCACCGCTTCTGAGCGACAAACCATTATGAAGGCCTTTTCTGCAAGCATGCAGGGCTACACTTATTACGAGAAAGATTAAGGAACTTACCCATGAGTAAAGTCATTATTGTTGGAGCAGGCGGTGTTGGTGGTGTTGTCACTCATAAATGCGCACAACTACCAGAAGTATTCACTGATATAATTCTGGTCAGCCGCAACGAAGCAAAGTGTAAAGCCATTGCGGCGCAAATAGAGCGCCCCATTCGAACCGCGCAAGTCGACGCCGACAATGTGCCGCAAATGACGGCACTGCTCGAACAAGAAAAGCCCGATCTAGTGATTAATGTCGCGCTGCCCTACCAAGACCTACACATTATGGATGCGTGCCTGAACGCCGGCGTAGACTACCTCGATACCGCCAATTACGAGCCTCCTGAAGAAGCAAAATTTGAGTACAAATGGCAATGGGCCTACCAAGATAAATTCGTTTCCCAACGCCGCATGGCATTGTTAGGCAGCGGTTTTGACCCCGGTGTAACAAACGTTTACACGGCCTATATTCGTAAACATTACCTCGATGAAATTCACGAACTCGATATCATCGACTGTAATGCGGGCGATCACGGCCAACCATTCGCAACCAATTTTAATCCCGAAATTAATATTCGAGAAGTCACTGCGAAAGGCCGTTATTGGGAAAATGCCCAATGGCAAGAAACGGATCCGCTCTCAGTAAAAGATACCTACGATTTCCCCGAAGGTATTGGCCCAAAAGATATGTACCTTATGTATCACGAGGAACTGGAATCTCTCACCAAGCATTTTCCCGAAATTAAACGTGCTCGCTTTTGGATGACTTTTTCTGAAAATTATTTAAAACATTTAGAAGTGCTTCAAAATATAGGCATGACCGGTATAGAGCCGGTAAATTATAACGGTACCGAAATTGTACCCTTACAATTTTTAAAGGCGGTACTACCAGACCCTTCTAGCCTAGGCCCTTTAACGAAAGGCCTTACCTGCATAGGCTGCGTTGCAAAGGGCATTAAAAACGGTAAAGAAAAAATCGTGTATATTTACAACATTTGTGACCATGAGAAATGCTATGAAGAAGTTCAATCACAAGCTATTTCTTATACCACGGGTGTGCCCGCTATGATTGGCGCAAAAATGATACTAGAAGGCAAATGGAAAGCGGACGGTGTGTGGAATATGGAACAATTTGACCCTGACCCCTTTATGGAAGACCTTAACCAATACGGTCTCCCTTGGACAGTCGTTGAACTCGACACTACAGGACTCGCCAGCTAAATGAGCCCATTATCACCTGCTAAAAACGAGCCGTCATTCGGCTCGTTTGACCCCTCTCGCGTTCCTAGCCCCTGCTATGTCGTGGATGAAGCCAAAATTGAAGCCAATTTAAAGATTATTGACTATGTGCAGGCCGCGAGTGGCGCGAAGATATTACTCGCGCTAAAAGCCTTTTCTATGTTTTCGCTTGCTCCGCTCCTTATGCGCTACTTAAAAGGCGTATGTGCCAGCGGCCTGAACGAAGCCAAACTTGGGCGAGAAGAATTCAATAATGAAGTACACACCTATTGTGCCGCCATTCGACCCCATGAATTTGACGAGTTATTAACGCTCTCAGATCATTTCATTTTTAATTCTGTTAGCCAGTGGCATCACTACCGTGAACGCGCATTAGCTTATCGTGAAAAAAGTGGGCGTACACTTGAGTTTGGTGTTCGCATTAACCCCGAACATTCGGAAGGCGAAACAGCACTATACGATCCCTGTGCGCCCTGCTCACGCATGGGTATTCGAGCCGAGGATTTCAGCCAGCTTAATCTCGAAGGCATTAGCGGTTTACATTTTCACACCCTTTGCGAACAAGAATTTGCACCGCTGGCCCGTACTCTCGATGCGGTTGAGAAAAAATTTGGTGAAACCCTACACCGCTTAAAGTGGGTAAATTTTGGTGGCGGCCATCACATTACACGTGCAGGCTATGATGTTGACGCACTTATTGAGCGAATTAAACATTTCCAAAGCACTTACAATGTACAAATTTATTTAGAACCAGGAGAAGCAATTGCACTCGATGCCGGTGTACTTGTAACCGAAGTTTTAGATACACTCCATAACACGATGGATCTCGCGATATTGGATGCCTCTGCAACCTGCCATATGCCTGATGTTATTGAAATGCCGTATCGCCCAAGACTCACGGGTGCCGGCGAGCCCAGTGAAAAAGAACATACGGTACGCCTAGGAGGCCCAAGCTGTCTTGCGGGAGACGTAATAGGAGACTATAGCTTTGACCAGCCGCTGGAGATTGGCCAACGCCTATTATTTGAAGATATGGCTATTTATACTATGGTCAAAAACACAACATTTAACGGTATAAACTTACCCTCTATTGCGGTCTGGAATAGCGACAATAATGCACTAAAAATAATAAAACATTTTGGCTATACCGACTTCAAACAACGCTTATCCTAACCTTTTTCTCATAAAGAATAACGCATGAAAACGAGCTATGAAAAATAATAATAGCACTGAAACGCCCGTACAATGCCCTAATGGTACAGACCTTTGCACGCTCGCTGAAGAAGTTACCACGTTGCGCGCCACCGTGACTCGCCTGGAGCAAGAAGCGCACACCGATAGCCTAACAGGGCTATACAATAATCGTCATTTCCAACAGGTACTACGACAAGAAATTGAACGAACTCAACGCACAGGGCAACCCACAACATTAATATTAGTTGATCTTGATCACTTTAAAAAAATTAACGATACGTGGGGCCATGTGGCTGGCGATAAAGTATTACAAAAAATCGCCAGTATTTTTACCGAATCTCTTCGTAAACTCGATATACCCTGCCGTTACGGTGGAGAAGAGTTTGCGATTTTACTTCCTTCCACGCCCATACTGGTCGCGGTACAAGTGGCGGAGCGCCTGCGATTTAAAATACAAGACAGTACTTTTATGCATGGCGAACAAATAATTCCTGTTACTGCCAGCATGGGTCTCGATAGTTTTACAGAAAAGCACCCGCCTTCGCCGTTGGATTTTGTAGAGCGTGTCGATCATTGGCTTTATCACGCAAAAAATAGTGGTAGAAATTGTATTCGCCACGGCACAATACTCCACCGAGAAGCCCTTTCGGTAAGCGCCTCCGAAAAAGAAGCTTTACATCAACCGTTAGATAAGAAATAGCGTTATTGGAGGCAGAGCAATCTACTCGCCATACGAAACACCTGTACCCCCCAACCCGCAGTAGCCCCTTGGGTTTTTGGCAAGATACTGCTGATGGTAATCCTCTGCATAATAAAAGGGGCTCGCTTCTTTTATTTCGGTCGTGATTTTACCAAAATTGTTAGCCGCTAATGCTGCACCGTAAAGTGCCCGTGACCGCTCAGCCACGGTCTGTTGCTCCGCCGACCCCACATAAATACCCGACCGGTACTGAGTGCCCGTATCGTTACCTTGACGCATGCCTTGAGTGGGGTTATGAGACTCCCAAAAACACTGCAACAGCTTTTCCAGCGGGAGTTTTTCAGGGTCGAATACGACCAGCACTACCTCGTTATGGCCCGTATGCCCGCTGCACACCTCTTCATAGGTTGGGTTTTGCGTATGCCCCGCTGAATACCCCGCGGCAGTCGTAAAAACGTGGTCTAGCTGCCAAAATTTACGCTCAGCCCCCCAAAAGCAACCTAAACCCAAAATGATGGATTCAAGACCCTCAGGGAAAGGCGGTGTAAGTGGGGTTTTCAGTACTACATGTTGATGGCTCACAAGTATATTGCTCTCTATTACGGGCAAACATCGCCTCGTTTGATTAATACCACGATTTAGAATAAACGCTTACTCTCGGTATTGAACGTTGATACTGAAAACCAACGTTCAAAAGCGCAGTGTTTAATAACCAGTGCTTAATAACCACATTTTCACCCGAAAGCAGCCTCATTCGAAGACATACACCCGCGTGCTCGCGCTTTCATTCGACCAGCATCACCGATTGGAGCCAAACCACAACCGATACTCCAGTGACGGACTAAACCCTACTATCGATGACACACATCAACTCGCTGGAGCGCAATCAAAAACCCAACCAGACGCACGATGAGGGTGTGGCGCCGACCACGGCTCTAATAAAGCGTCGAAGGCCTCTACGCAGCGTTCAGCCATGTCTTCAAATGTTGGCCTTCCTGGGTCTGTTATAACCACCCGCACGCCCTTCGCCTGCTGTGTTCTGCGTACTAGGTTAGCTAAGGGCGTAACCATTTCATCCCAGAAGCAAATGTCTGCCGCTATCACTACGTCAAATTGCTGCAAATCAACTTTACGTATTTTTTCGTAACGACATCGCCAGGTTTCTACCTTCACCCCATTTAACGCAGCATGATGCTCGCAATACGGAAACACGGTGTCGTCAGCGTCCAAACAGGTAACCTCGGCTTTAAACGCTTTTGCACAAAAAATGCCGGCAAGGCCCCAACCACATCCTATTTCCAGTATACGCGGTGGCCGAGATGGCCCCGATACACCCTGCAACAAGGGGGGAAAGGCGCTTAAGTAGTCAATCAATAGCAGGGACGATTTCCAGAATTTGTTGCCATGAATATTGGGTATTCCGGTCGCATGGCGTAAGCGCTTGATGTCTTTGTGACTGTTGGTCAATATACGCAAACCAAAAGAGTGTCGCTCATGAATAGGCACGAAACTAATTCCTCTGTTAGGGCTAAAATAACAATGTTAATCAGGTAATATTGTGTCAAAGTCACCCCAAATAGTGAACAACCGAAACAGACAATCCACAAGTGTCACCCTTACCGAATAATTCGCTCAAACCATAACCAATAACAGCCCGATCATTGAGTTTATTTATGCCACAATTTGAATCACCTTATTTTGCCGCTATCGATCTCGGCTCAAACAGCTTTCATATGCTCATCGTGCGCTTCACCGATGCGCGAATAGAGATTATTGATAGAGAAAAGCAAATGGTTCAAATTGCGAGAGGCTTACGCAATACCGGTAACCTCGATAACGAATCTCAAACTCGCGCCATAGAGTGCCTGAACCGTTTCGCCGAACGCTTGCGAGATATACCCAAAGCGCAGATACGCGCAGTAGGAACAAAAACGCTGCGCTCTTCGCGCAATTCTAAAGAGTTCTTAAAAGCGGCTGAAAACGCGCTTGGTATACCCATTCAAATTATTTCTGGCTACGAAGAAGCCCGCCTCGTGTACACGGGGCTATCCCATACCATTGTCGACGACGAGCAACAACGTTTAGTAATCGACATTGGCGGCGCCAGTACCGAGTTTATTATTGGCCGAGCTTACGAAACATTTTGCATGGAAAGCCTGAGTATTGGCTGCGTTACCTACACCGAAAGCTTTAAACTCGACCCCGACAATTTAAGCCGCACGGCTATGCACCAAGCCTATTTAAGTGCTTGTGGAAAACTCGAGCAAATACGCAGAACATACTTACAACAGGGCTGGAAAATCGCCTACGGCACATCTGGAACCATACGTGCCGTAGCCGAGCTATTAAACGCGGATGAAAACTCAGGCGTGATTACCCGTAAGGCGTTAGATCGCTACATAGAAACCGCATTATCCGCCGGCGCCATCAACGCCCCTGGGGTTGCAAAATTAAGACGCAATGTTTTACCTTCCGGCCTCGCCTTGCTTCAGGCAATTTTTGATCAATTCAAAATAGATAAGATTCACGTCGCCGATGCCACGTTAAAAGAAGGCCTAATTTACGACAGTATCGGCCGATTCAGCAATCACGATACACGCGTACTCACCGTTTCGCAGCTCCAAGAAAAATACCGTATTGATACGCCCCAAGCCGACACTGTCACCGAGACAGCCTTGCATTTATGGGAGCAAATCGACAGCAAGCGTCTAATCAACGGCGTTTCGCGTACCAAAATTTTAGGGTGGGCGGCCAAACTACACGAAACCGGCATCAGTATTTCGCACAACAGCTACCATATGCACGGCTATTACATCTTGCGGCATTCAGACCTCGCCGGGTTCAGCCGATACGAGCAATACATCATGGCAAACCTCGTACGCTTCCACCGTAAAAAAATTCTTCCCGAACGTTTTGTGGATATGGACAAAGAAGCGTTACGTGCATTCACTCCTGTACTGTTATGTTTAAGAATCGCAATTCTATTGCACCGTAGGCGCGAGCTAAACTCCATTTTACCCATCTTTACGCGAGCCAAGCATCGCTATGAGCTAACGCTCGATAAAGAGTGGTTAAACAATCACCCCTTAACCCGTGCTAGCTTGCAACAAGAAATTCATCAAGTGAGTAAAATAGGCCTCGAACTCACGTTTCAATAGACAACCACTATGCAATTTCGATTAGTTTTAGCACTCTTAATTATTGTCGGCGTATATTGGTTGATGGCGAAGTACCGCCGATTACCCGCGAATAAGCGCAAGCAATGGTTATTTAAGGTGGGCGTGGGTACGGCTATAGCGCTAGTCTTGCTTGCCGTAGTCGCAGGTCGTGTTCATTGGTTAGGCGGTGTGGCCGCAGCGCTCGTAGGCTTTGCAAAATTTGGCGTAACACGCTTACTGCCTCTCATGAGAATAGTTAATGGTCTCGGCGGTAACCTTAAAAACACGCCCTTCGGTAACCCCGTTTTTTCGACACCGTTTCTGCGGGTGCAGCTTAACCTACACATGAAAAGCATGACCGGAGAGGTTATTGAAGGCCCGCACAAAGGCGCCTCGTTAGCGCAATTAACCCCATCAGAACTGACGGAACTTGAAGTTCACTACGAACAGAAAGATGCACGCTCATACTACTTAATTCGCGCGTTTAGACAAACATTTAACCAGAATAAGTCGCAACAACCCCCGCCGTATAATCCGCCATCGGTAGGCGAACCCACCTACCAGGAAGCCTTATTGATACTCGGGTTAGACAGTTTTTCTGAACAAAATTTACCCGATAAAAAAACGGTGACGCTGGCTCACCGCAGGCTCATGCAAAAAATTCACCCCGACCGAGGCGGAAACGATTACCTAGCCTCTCGCGTGAATATCGCAAAAGAGGTAGTACTAAAAACATTAGCTAAAGAATAATACCGGCCGATTCTCTCCAGTGTTATAAGCAACATTACGTGTTTAACTGTTACCGGTAATACCACATTCCTTACCGCCAATAATGGAACACTAAAACAAAGTTTTTATGTGTTCAGGTAGTGTACGCAATACATTAGCCACATCCCCAATACCGCTGAAAAATTGACTGAAAACACCAAACCTCTTAGCCGAATATTCGTTGTCAAAATCTGAACGCCACTATGTACAATTCGGCCCGCAACAAAAACCCAAGCCAACCCCACATACCAAACGCTGTTAACCACCTCACTCGCCAAGACAATAACGCCTATCACATAGAAAAACATAGGCCATTCGAATTGATTAGAAAGGTTAGCGCTGGTTCGCTTTTCTATGTCCGTTAACGTGTTTTCATAATGTTTACGACGCCCCACGCCCCATACCGCAGGTGCGCGCAGCAAGGTAAGTACTACATACAAAACGACTGTCCAGATCATATGAACAAACATAGGGAGAAACAGAGGGTGTTCCATTGTTATAATCCACTTTAATGGGGTAAAACTGAAATATGCAAAAGCAACAACTAAGGGCGTGATGCCTTTAAAAATACCACGCTAGCTGCGCTGTAACGCTCGGCCCTCGGCTTAAAGGTTGCCCGATCAATGTCGCGTTTATTCCACCGTACTCAGTGCCCTCATTCCCCGTTGGTACATTGGCGGACAATAATAGCCGCGCACTTTCATGAAGGTCATGCGAGGACAAAAATTGCAGCATAGCCGAATGGTCCTCTATATTTACGATGAACAAGGGCGTGAGTAGCCATAGAGGATGTAGCTCGACGGTCGCCGACATTCCAGCGTAGTGGCGACCAATATTAAACACTTCGCCGCGCGCTAAACGCTGGGCAAGTGCGGGATTTTGCATGATACCTACGGTGGAATAATCGCCCTGTTCAAGGCCATATCCATTGAAGTAGTATTCGCCCGAGGCGGATACATTTTTGCCCATCATATTCCAAGAGTAGGAAAGATTTGCAACGGCACTAAAAACCGACTTTTCTTCTCGATCAGTTACCACAACATCTGCACGCGCAATAGCCCCGCCAATACTCCAAACCGTACCGAAGGCTGCCACCCCTTCACCGAAATGCTCGGCCAACAAAAGGTCGAACTCTTGCACGCCCCAAAAGCCGTGATACTTCACGGCCGAAGAGGTTACGTCTTGGGTTACTGCATGATCTTCATCTCGGCGCGCAACCCATACCGCTTGCACATCATGCCCTGAGGGTAATAAATACTGGCCATAGAGCATATCATCACCGGTTTTATACTCGGTATCGATAGCAGTGGGGTCGAAGGGATTCACAATATCCATGGGATTAAAAATAAGCCCATTCCCCCAACTGATAGCTTGCCTCCCCACTTTCAAAACCGTGGACTCGCCGCTGTAGGTTGCCGAGAACCGATCAATGCGATGCGTAACGGTGCTTGTGTCGTTACGTACCATAGTATCGGATAACGTCATTAAACGGTGGGCGTCTTCAGTATGTAAACTCGAGGCATCTCGGCTCTGCTCACCAAGGAGGGTGAGAGACGGTTCGTGGTTCGCATTCGCTTGATAGTGGAGCGCATAGCGCCAATGCCCATGAGACACATCGAGGGTAAAACGACCTACAGCATTATGCGTATAAGAAGGTGAAGTACTTAAAAGCCGGTAAGCGCTATTGCTGGGGACTATCGAAACCGATGGTTGATATTTTAAAAAGCCCGACCATTCTAATGATGGTTCCTCTGCAATACTGCTACACACTCCGCCGCACGCCAGCATCAATATACCGGCGAAAAAAAACCACAAGAATGGTCGACTTACAGCTCTCATTAACGCGCCCTACATTATGAATTTTTCTGACATGTATCGTTAACGATCTTGCCGTCTTCCATCGCGACGAGACGTTTGCAGTGCGCCATGACGCGTTGATCGTGAGTAGCAATCACAAAGGTGACAGTGCGGCGAGCATTTAATTCTGAAAATAATGTCATAAGCTGTTCGGCCGTTTTTGAATCCAAATTTGCGGTAGGCTCATCGGCCAATACCAATCTCGGGTTACTCGCTATGGCGCGAGCAATAGCGACACGTTGTTGCTGGCCACCCGATAGCTGCGAGGGTAACCTATCCCCCATTCCCGCCAACCCCACCTCTTCCAATGTTTCACTTACCCGTGCAACGCGCTCAGCCTTTGAAGCGCCCTGTACTTGCATTACAAACTCAATATTTTCACTCGCACTTAACACAGGAATTAAATTGTAGGCTTGAAAGACAAAGCCAATATTATTGAGACGCATATCGGCTAGTGCAATTTTACTGAGCAAGTCGATGCGTTGCCCGCCCACCCACACCTCACCGCTATCGGGCGTATCCAAACCACCCATCGCATTTAGCAGTGTTGTCTTTCCCGAACCGGAGGGGCCCGACAAGCAAACAAATTCGCCCTCTTCCACGCCTATAGAAACCCGATCAAGCCCCACAATAGTGGCTCCACCTTGGCTAAACGTTTTGCATAGTTCTGTACAGACAATCGCGGTCATAGAGACGCCCTTAATGTTTATTTAACGCGACAATCGGGTCGTAGCGTGCGGCTTTCCAAGCGGGCAAAATACTAGCGGTAACGCCCAACACAATAACAACTACGTTAGCGGTAATAAGATCCTTTGCCGACAGCACGGGCGTTAAGATACTATTGGCGCCCATCATCTCCATTCCTGCAGCCACCGAAGAAATATCAATGCCCGATTGAAACGGCAATACCGTTAATAATGCAGCAGCATTGCCAATGCATAACCCTATCATCAATAGAAAAAAAGCCTCGCAAACTATTTGCAAAATTATTGCCGTAGGCTTCATTCCCAATGCTTGCATTAATCCAATTTCTCGAACGCGCTCAAAAACCGCCATCACCAACGTGTTGACCAAACCAAATGACAACGCCACAAAAATAACCAGCACCCAAATAAGAACAAAGCCGTCCATTACCTTCATCATGGTGCCCAGGTAGGGCTCTGCTTCGCTCCACGAAAGTACCGACACATTACCCTCCGCTAGGGGCGAGGCCGACACAAACGAAAGTAAAGGCTGCGTATTGCGATAATCGCGGCCTTGAAAAACAATTTCGGACACACGGTTTTCGGCCTTCAGGAGCGTTTGCAATGTTCTTAACCCGCCGTATACCGTGCGCTCTTCGGGCAAGGCAACATCGTTCGCTTCATAAATACCCACAATACGAACACCGCGTTCTGCGATGGCATTGTGAATATCTTGGCTCATCACAACTACGCGTTTACCTAAACCTGTTTCCAAACGCTTAGCCAGCTTCGCGCCTATAACAATACCTTGGTCATTAACACCGGTTAGCCAGCGCCCCTCTGTTATTTGGCCTGTATCAAAAGAAAGTGCCACTTCGTTCTTGGGCTCTACGCCTAAAAATGTTACCCCACGCACGTCCCGTTCGCTGGACACAACTGCCGATACTTTTAAGCGCGAGGCAATATGAACAACTTCGTCATGAACTAACTCTTTTGCCATCGACGACGTTAAGGCCGCTATAGAATGCAGTATATTCGGATCGTCTCGGTAAGCGGCATGCTGAACTTGTACGTGACCAGGCAATTGACGAATACCGCTTTCAATCATATCGTCGACCATTCCCCGCATTAAAGCGGACATAACAATCATCGCCCATACACCTATGCCTATCGCCGACAACATAATTAGCGTACGACGATAATTTCGCCATAAATTTCGCCACGCAAGTGTAACCGTTACTGACAATGTCATAGCTTCACCCTAAACAGCACGCATAGCCATAACCGGCTGTAACGTGTGGATTCTCCCTGCGGGATAAATTGACGCGAGCAACGACCCTACAAAGACAAACGACGGCCCTAGCAATAAAGACAAAGCACTCACGGTGGGGAAAATTTCACTCGGCATATTAAATTTACTCGACATTTCTTCCATGCCTGGATAGGTAAAACCACTGTAGCTCAAAAATAAAATGAGACAAAAACCTATTAACACACCGATGACTAACCCCATCAACGACAGCAGTAATGTTTCACTTACAACTAACAGGCTAATCCGACTCGACCTTAAACCCAGCGCCAGCATAATGCCAAATTCTCGAGTACGCTCAAGAACAGACATCAACTGCGTATTTAAAACACTGAACGCAACTAGAATCACCAACACAAAATACATAAAAGCAGCACTCGACATGTCGGCCTTTATCGCCTGCTTTAGGCCTGGCTGCAGCTTATCCCAATCGAGTACAGCTAAGGGCATATCGGCGGCCAAAAGAGACTGCACCTCGCGCTGCCACAAAGGCACTATAGGTAAATTGGGTGCGGCAATAACAAGGCTATGCCCTGCGCTTCCCATAGAAAATACCGTTTGGAATGTGTTAAGCGGTAATTGCGCTAGAGAGCGGTCTAAATCCTTTATTCCGGAATCAAAAACACCAACCACGGTGACAATATCGGCCGCAATAGAACCATCATACCCTCCCCCCAATAACGTGATTTCGTCTCCTACCGTCACATTTAAGTTACGCGCAAGCACCGTTCCTATAACAATTTCGTGAGTATTTACACCGGTAAAATAATCTCCCTCTTTGACCAAACCGGGAATACTCGACACGAGTGGTTCGAACATGGGCTGAACACCGGTAACCTGAATACCAAAAGAACGCTCCTCACTCGAGGCCATGGCAAACCCTATCGCTCGCGCCGCGACCGTATCGGTGGACAATTGTTCACGCACTGTTACGGCGAAATTTTCAATATCGGGCACTACCATGCGCATTTTTTGCTCTTCTTGATAACCGTTTGCCTGCACTTGTATATGCCCACTTAAGGCGCGCAAGCTGTTATCAATCATCATGCTGTAACTGCCCTGTTGGAGTGCAATCATAAAAATTAGCAATACATTGGAAAAGACCATCGCACCCAGTGTTAGCCACGTACGACGGCGGTGTCTCCACAGGTTTCGCCATGCGAGTCGAAGGCTGATATTTGTCGCCATATCCTTTACCTAGGGTTACGTAAATTCGACAATGTAAAAAGACTTTCGGCCAATTCAGTATCGAATTGAATTGAGAGGGTATTCATTTCTGTCCATTCGTTATCGCTTTCGGTGTCCGCCATTCGCATGCGTTTTGCGACCGGCCGGCCACCCATTTCCACCACTTCAAGCGTCGAAAGTGTTTTAACTAAACGATTATCTTGGTCCCAGAATTGTTGTTCCATTACGATAAAATCATCACGCACCCAATAGAGTTCACGCCCCCAGACAACGGCCGCATCTTCATGCGGAATAGCTTCTACCAGATAAAGCGTGCGCTCGCCCTCACGACGAACATCCAACAAACGATGATCATACTGGTCCAGTACGTCGGTCGATTTACTAATATCCTTATTGGTAAAATCACTGCCCATCCAACTTTGGCCCATCATCGAGGAAGGAATTTTAATAACGCGATTTATTTTCGGTGAATAACTCCAAAGCGCGTCATCAATCAGCAAGGTACCATTGCCCACATCTTTCTTCGGGCCCGTTACACGGACTAACGATTGACCTTCGCCCTTTGTCCATGCCTTCATAGACATGGTTCGCTGCCACCCAACGCGCTTTATCGTCATTTGTAATTCGGATATGGAAGACGAACCGCGCCATAAATTCATAGCCTCACGAATAAGGTTCTTCGCATCAACACCCTGTGCTGAAGGCGGTAACACGTGTGGTGTTGCAGGTACCGATTCAACAGCAAAAGACGCCGGCGCAACCAACAGAACAAGCAAACAAAACATTCGTGCGCAATTCACAGAGTTCTCCAGACCTTAATAAGAAGCGATAGTTTACCGTTCGATGGTACCACAAGCATAGAATCGGATTGAGATCGGTTACTGGATTTAAGCGGCAAACACGCGTATTGGCGTTTATATAGAGGAACACACACATTCATACCACCCATTACTAAAGAGCAAACAATGAAGGTGATAATGACAGTAGGCTGTGAAGGGGCCAGAGACGAAGGGTTAAGAAACAGCCCACATTAAACGCAGAAATGATTAGACGACAACGGTTTCGCAATCGACACGACACGTTCGAAACCTAACCTTATAATCTACAGACCTTAGCAAATAAAGGGCTACGAACAAAAACGTACTATAAACAATTAAGCGCTCAACCTTGAACAGACAAACCCCTAATACATTACGAGCATCGGTCTGGCCAAGCTTGAGCAACGACAGTTTGAGGCGATTACACCTTCGAGCTACGAAAAATCAATGCTCGGGAGAATTCGGCGACCGAACGCTCTCATCCATCCCTCCGCCGCGCAACCGATTTTCATTATCGTCCTGCTGCCGATGAAGCTTCGCCAATCGCTCTCGTAATACCGCCGCGCCTCGAAGGTAACCTTTATCAAACTCCGCTCTAATTTCCAGAGGGCAACTGGTAGGTTTTTCAATACTTTCCAAGCCCAACTCATAACCATTATTAAAGGTGCAGAACTCAAATATACCTTTCGTGTAACCTTTCACAAAGGCCGTTTGCTGTGGTTTGCCGAGGGTACTGCCACACGCCGCTTTAAAGGTGTCAAAAGTTCGTACAGATTTACCTTTTAACGCTGTTTTATAGCCAACCTCTGCCCAATGGTCTTCAGTACCATCACACACCAGAGACTGTTTTATTCCACCACCGCAGGCGGAAACAACACTAATAACGCCACCCATTACTACACATATTAACGCTTTTTTATTCATATTAATTTCCTCGCATCAGGCCAATAACTTCACCTGACTAACATTAATTAAAACACCACCTTTACAACACCCCACCTAAATTTTTATACTTTTATTCGCGCGAATAATATTTTCCATTATTTCAATATTATCGCGAACACCTGGGCTATCGGGGTATAAGGTTAATACATTCCTCAGCAAACCAAGCGTAGATTCGTATTCTTTAGACAGTAGATAAAGCTGAGCACGGCCTAACATCGCACGCTTTTCACTTCCCTCAATTCCTTCTGCGCGACTATAGAGCAACTCGGCTCTAACATAGTCTTCGCTATCAATTAAATATTTAGCATACAATAATAATGCCTCACCGTTTGTTGGGTCGAACACTAAAGATTGTTCAAAAAATACTTTCGCCTCTTTCGAACGAGATTGAATCGTTTCGATACGGGCGCGGTGCATATAAAAGATACTTTTATCATGACTATCCAACGCCTTTAACCGGCCTTCTAACTCATTCAATAGCTCCGCGGCCTCGGACCAATACCCCACTTGGCCCAGCCATGTTAAATATTGATTGACCGTTGCAATATCAATTTTCGATCGGTCGACACTGTCTTTCATCAATGCGTAAGCGCGATCATAGCTGCCTAACTGCAAATGTAACTGGGTTGCCGTACGTATATTTTTGGGCGCGGTATCACCGAGCAGCATCGCCATTTCTATACTGGCTAACGCCTCTAAAGAGTTCGATAATTGTAAGGCTATGGCAGCCTTATTCAACCAGAGCGCGCTATCATTTGGCCGGGCATTTAACATCTCTTTTAGCAGCGCCTGCGCAGATTCATACATTTCAGCTTGTGATAACGACGCTAACAACCCTTGTTGCCACTGAATGTTTTCTGGCTCTAACGCCATTGCCTGTTGATACTGGGCGATAGCACTAAAGGCACCGTGCAACGTTAAATTCAAATACCCCAATTGGCCATGAATAATGGCTTCATTCGAGCCCAGAGATATAGCTTTAGCAAAATGCTTTCGAGCCTTAACGTAATCCTCTTTCACAAGATAGAGTTGACCAATATCACTGTGCGCGCGAATCAGTTGCGGCTTACGTGCCAGCACAGCTAAAAATGTGTCTTCCGCTTGGTCAAGCATCTCTAACGAGAACAAAACCTGAGCCTTGAGTATTAGCATTGCAGCGCTTAATTCTAGATCGTAAAATTCATTCAACTTTACCAGTACAGCGGCCTTATCTTTTTTATCCAATAGCTCTCGAAGTGCATCAGCCATCTCATACTCTTCTGGGGCAATCGATGCGGCGCGGTCGCTATACGGGCCCGCAAAAACCGGCAACACAAAATTCGGATTATCGACATTAATCTCTAACTGAATATTTGAGGCTTCAACTGTACCTATTGCCGTAAAAACACCAAGAAAACACCATTTTATCCACGCCATAATACGTCCTTTTTCCTTGTAGGCTATTGTGTTTACACCCTAACAATAAACTTTATGGTATAGAGATATACCGCTTGAACCGGCTGACCATTTTTTGTAGGAATAGTAAATTGAACACCGGCCACCCAATCTCGAATAACCGACATCATTTCGGGATAAACCGGATCAACAATTTTTTTAACGTACGCTTTTCCTTTTTGATCAATTATTATTTCTACCTTCGTATCAACACGTTTAATCCCACGGTTAACGAGCGATCGCGGATAAATAACACGCTTATAAGACGTTGCTTTTGGTACAGAATCCAGATTCTCTACCGCCAAGGTAGGAATTTCGAATGACAACGTTTGCCTTAAATCGAGCGGATCCAAATCCATGGTGGGACGCTCTACCGTCTGCATGTTACTCACACTCAACTCAGGCTTATCGGAAAACTGCATTTGCGGCCCAGTACTAGACCCCATTAAATCAATGCTAGGCATGGGTGTATTGTCTTGCGGGGGTAACAACGGGGGCGGAGGTGGCGGAGGCGGTGGAAGCGCAACATCGACCTTTCTCACCGTAACGGTTTCTTCTTGAGTAAAATCCCCCGTTTGTAGCAACAACATAACAAAAAATAAACCCATAACGGCTCCAACGCTAATAACCCACGCCAGTAACGACCGAAGCGTTAGGTAGTCGTCTACCACATCCGCCGCCTTACTCATTGACCGTCGCGATGCTAACACTAGAAACTCCCGCGAGCTTAGCTTGATCGATAACGTTCACTAGAAGCTCAGCAGACACTTTTTTGTCGGCTTGAATCACCAGCGGCCGCTCGCGTTTTTTAATAAGATGCATAAGCGTACTCCTAACACCTTTTACGCCAATATTACTCCCTGCATAAATAACTTCACCCCTATGGCTTATAGCCAGTAATAAAACCGATTTTTCCAATTTTTTACTCGAAATAGCCGTGGGTTTATCAACCTCTATACCGGTTTCGCGTACAAACACGGTTGTTACGATAAAAAATATGAGTAAAATAAAAACCACATCCAACAGCGGCGCAAGGTCAATTTCCTGTTTACCGGCGTCTTCAAACTTCTGCTCTATTCGGCTATGCATGTTCATAGAGTAATTTCCATTTTTTTCGACGAGAATTCAAATAGGCCAGCATTAACAAACCAGGCACCACCATCACTAATCCCATTTGCGTTGTAAACATAGCCTCAGCTATACCCCCGCTAATCACTTCCTGTAACGAAAACGATTTATCAGATGCAATATTTAAAAACGTTTTTAAAAGCCCACTAATGGTGCCCAGCAACCCGAGCAGCGGTAACGTTGCCAACATCGTTTTTAAACTGCCCAGCCAGTTCTCCGTTCGCTGGTACCACTGTTCATTAGCGCGTGCCATAAAGCAGAATTCGATCAGCAGCCCATAAGCCACAATTGCGACGAGAAAGATTGCCCACACAACAAAATTGTTCAGTAAAAAAACATGATCACTTAGCGGCTCCATCTCACTGCCTCACAATGCAATTTTACTAAGCTTCACAGCTACCGTTTCTAGGCTTGCACTGTAACTGCGTGTTTTTCGCGTGAGTAATGCACTGATTATTAACGACGGAATGGCCACAATAAGCCCCAGCTCTGTTGTTACCAATGCCTCACTAATGCCTCCAGATACCGTGGAGGCATCGCCAGCGCCAAATATAGTCATCATTTTGAATGTGCTGATCATGCCAGATACCGTCCCTAACAATCCCAATAAAGGCGCAATAGCCGCGACCGTCGCAACAACGCCAAGGTAGCGCTCAGTATGGTGCTTGCTTTCCATAACACACGCGACCAACAGATCATCTCTTTGAGGTGACACTGTTGAGCCCACCAATATTTCAATCAGCCTTTCTTGCGTGCCCTGTAGTGACTTGCATAATGCTACGATGCGATTATTTTGTTCTTCTACCGGCATTTTTGTTAACGCTATTAATCTCTCAGGGAGCCGTACATCCACCTTTGGCAATTTTAAAAACTCAATTGCTTTGAGTATGGCCACGATTAACGACAGCGCACCGAAAAACAAAATGGGAATAGCCCAGACACCGCCTTTCCCGACATGATCTGCAATAGTGTTGTTGTGCTGACTCAGCTCATAGGCATTGCCTAACGTGGGGTCGAAAACTAAATAACCTGCACCCGACTCGTTTAATAATTGCAGCTCGCCCGACTCTTTTCGGCCGAAAATACCGCGCAGTAATGGTTGCTGATTAAGCGTTTGAACCAGAGGGCCCGCCTCGCCTGTACCGGGATTAAACGCGACCTGAACAGGGCCAACCGATAACGTGGGAAGCGTTAGAAGGCGCCCCGACTCCATCACAATATCTTGCGTGCTCCAGCTCGGTTGAAGTAACTCATTTACTGCGGCAAGAGCACTATCCAGCATAGAAGCGTCAACCTTTAATGCGCCTTCGTGCACCCATTGATCACTAACAATGAGCTCTGACACTTCCACAAACGCCGCTAACAGGTGTGCTTGATACTGACTCTGCGTTTCCCATTTTTCTACACGCGATTCAAGCACTTCCAAGCCAAGTGTTTTTTCTTCTGCTGCGCGTTGCACTGCTGCAGCATTTTTACGTAATACCGCAATCTCGCTTTGAATAAGGTCTAGCTTTCGCGCATAGGCGCGGCTTTCTTGCGTAATCGTTGCTTCGATTGCGTCAAGTTCTTGAGTCGATGTATCGATACGTGACAACAAGGTTTTACCGAGGTCATCATTCGTCGCATGGGAGGCAGTGCTGGCAAACAACATCACTGTGATGAGAAATACAAGCGTTAGGCTAGTCGACATAGCTTTCTCCTTAAAGCTTAATGGGTAGCGATAGATAGGCGGCGGCCGTCGGCGTTTCAAGCATATTTTTCAATGCCACAATATCGTCTACCTCTAGCGTTCGCCCCAACTCTTTAGACGCATCACGGCCTTGCCACCACTGCCAACCCAATATCGTTGAGCGGCCATAACCATAGACCGTCGCATCGTCACTCACGTACCAAGCCTGGTTAACACCCAAATACATTTGGTTGACGACCACCTTCTGCGTTTCCGTATCCGTTATTGCGGCCTCAATAACAGAACGATGCATGGCAACCCGGCTATTAAACTCTTCCGCCGATTGTAAAAGTTGTAAGAGGCGTTCTAGTTTTTCGCTATTCGATACATTTTCTTCACCTAACAACGCCATTTTAGCCACCCACTCTTGTTGCAGGGGCGGTGGTAGGCGCTTCGCCATTAACTGTAAAGTTGTGCTCGCTTTGGCAATGGATGCACTTACAAGGACCTGCTCTTGCTCTAACTTTTCCTGTGCACGCGCAAGCTCCATCCGCTTAACATCGACATCATTGCGAACATTGCCCGCAGATTCGATCACTTTTTCCAATGCTGTTTTTTCTGCGTCAAATAAACTAATTTTTTCATCTAATTGCTGCTGGCGTTCAGACCAATTTTTTTGCACGTGCCCCTTTTGGCTTTCCAAACTTAACCATGTGGCCATCAATTCATCGAGAGGCGCTCGCTCCGCCTGAACGGTTAAAACGGCAAACAACAAGCCTATAACCGTAAACACATTGAATGTTAGTCTCACATAACCTCCCTGTTTTATGACCGAAGCCGCATAAGAATATGATGCTCAACAGTCAAGTACGATAAGCCTCGTACTATTACACAAAAAGTTGTGATCGCAAATGGAATTTACAAAAAACTAGTTTTATCGTGACAAGATCACTCTAGAAAAAGAGTGCATAGAGATGAGTCAAGACGGATTGTGTGCCATACGTATCTTTTGTGCGTTACGTAACGCCCGGTTAGTGCTTTTAGACATTTATGTTTAAGGGCAAGGTCCCACAGCTCAAAAAGCCCCGCCATTCATTTTTATCGCTTTACCGGCAATGACAATAAAATTTGGCGCATTGAAGCAGCCCCTATATCACAGTTTGAATTGCCCAACATATTCGCCACAGCCAGCCTTTCCCCACAGTTTCTCGGGCTACACGTGAGCGAATAGCCCCAGCAGCACAGGGGGCTTACGAGAAAATAGCCTAATGCCCGTCACACACAATACAACATCATGTTTAGTCGTTAAATATCGCATGGCCGCTAGTGCAGCCACGCTTATTGCGCCGGTTTACATATGACGCTTTCGCGCCAAGCTAATACCCAGAAGACCCAAACCGATTAAAACAAGGTTGCCAGGTTCTGGAACATCGGCCGTTTCACCACGAATACCCCAATTCCATAAAGTGCCTACATCGGCATGGTAATTATCGACAATCGTTAGCTCCCAAACACTCGCTAATGAAAGCCCGTCAAAAGCCGTTAAGGACTGAACACCACGAAAAGTCCCCGGCCCAAACGGCGCATCGGCACTGGAAATAACCGTAGCCGCTTCGTCGTCAAACGTAACACCGGTAATATCATTACCGCTACCACCGTGCTGATCAAATAAGTGGACAGTGGTGCCGGTTAATAAGTCGCTGATATAAATATCCAGATCACCTGTCCACGTATGATCAATATCCACATAAACATTTAAGTCTGAAATTATACCTGCGGCACCTATCGTCATCATATAAGAATAAGTATTCCCCAACGTAGTCGTGGGGTTTTCCGGGATATCTTCCGGCACATCATGTGAATTAAAACTAAAAGGCAAAGCCGATGCGCTATTCACGCACCCGACCAACAGCAAGCCCATCACCACTTTAATCATCTGCATCACTTAACTCCCTCGTCGTTTAAATATGCAAACGAGGTAGAGCACAAAACAAGCCAATAATACTTTTGCCTTAACTCTCATAAACTTACAAATACATTAGAGAAGGGTAATTCATTAAACTGTATTTTTTACCGACACTTAATTAATTTTAGCGCCACAACGATACCTTCAATAAGGCTATAACGGCCTGACTGATCTAAAACTAAACAATAAAACTAGGGGCCAACGCGCGGCCTTAATTGCTCGTGAGCACTTGCTCCCATAAAAATTATTACAATTGAAGCAATATCCCAGCTCTAAAATCAACCAACCTTACTTTGTAGTGGCTCACCCAAAATCGGCTGAGACGTGAGACGGACGCTCCTACGTAGAAATCGCGCCCATAAAAAAAGCCCCCTCTTTTTATAGAGGAGGCTTTTATAAGGAGTAAAAGCAGTGAAACAATCGTTAGCGCTCTCTCAAGCAAATAGAGTATCTCGACAACATAAACTAAGACGTACGCCCCTTGCCCACTACACTTACTCCACCGTCACCGCTTAGCAATCAATGACGGCGAATGTACACTCAATGCTACACACGCTTACGACGAGATAACCCAAGGCCAACAAGACCAAGACCAATCAACGCCAAACTACCTGGCTCAGGTACATCCGTAGCGTCACCACGAATACCCCAGTTCCATAAGATACCAGTATCCGCCGTATAGTTGTCGACAATCGTTAATTCCCAAACACCACCAAGAGACAACCCGTCAAATGCTGACAGAGATTCAACACCTTGGAAAGAACCAGGACCGAAGGGCGCTGAAGCACTTGCGATTGACGTTGCTGCTTCATCATCAAATGTAACGTCGATAATATCGTTGCCGCTACCACCGTGCTGATCAAACAACTGAACAGTAGTGCCGGTTAATACATGGCTAATAAAAATATCAAGATCAGCTGTGTACGTATGATCAATATCAAGGTATACATTTAGATCAGTAATCTGACCAACAGCACTAATACTCATTAGGTATGAATAGGTATTACCACTGGTAACCGATGGATCTTCAGGAATGTTTTCCGGAACATCGTGTGAATCGTAACTAAAAGGAATGGCTAAAGCACTGGACATAGATACGGCCAGTACAAAACCAACGGCTATTTTTAACATTTGCATAAGTAAACTCCATTTGGCACTCAATATTGCATATAGCTATTAGCACAAACCAAGCCAACATTTATTTGTTTATGTATTTCAATAACTTATGGTGTTCGCCAGATTTGAATAAGTGCTTAATGTAAGTTCTGCCGACACGAGAAAGTCTAACGCGACACGGCAAGCCATACTAAAGAGCCATTAATTAAGGGATAAATAAAACATAACGAATACGCAAGTGTTGCGCGTGCCACACCTAAATAATAAGTGCCAAATTTAGCCGACGCCGTCTTACCATTGGTTCACCGTAAATGGGACAACTGCACGCGCCATCCACTTCAAGCCCGGGTTTAGCTCTTCTACCCACTACACCAACGCGAGGCTTTCATGGAAAAGCCTCGCCGCATGCTTGAATTTGGTCAAGCGACCCACATATCGTTCGCCTCAGTTACATTTACTACACATTCACAGCGCCAAAGAGCCAACGGCTGGAGATAACATGGAAAAATTCTTCGAAACGCTTATGTATCGTTCACGATGGGCACTCGCCCCTATCTATCTCGGGCTGAGCCTCGCGGTTATTGCGCTCGGCATAAAATTCTTTCAAGAAGTTGCCCATTTATTACTGCATATATGGGAAATGAAAGAAGCCGACACAATTCTCGTGGTGCTATCGCTCATTGATATCTCAATGGTGGGCGGCCTCTTGGTCATGGTCATGATGAGCGGTTATGAAAACTTTGTAAGCCAGCTCGATTTAAGTGGCGAAGAAGAGAAGCTGAGCTGGCTAGGCAAAATGGACTCCTCGTCACTCAAAGCCAAAATCGCAGCATCTATTGTGGCAATATCGTCTATTCATCTACTTAAAGTGTTTATGGCAATTCAGCATACACCCGACAACAAACTCTATTGGTACGTTATTATCCACTTAACCTTTGTCGCCTCTGCATTTGCCATGGGCTTTTTAGATACTGTGTCGAAAAAATCCAATTAAACGGCTCCCGACTCCACACGCGCGCTAACCCCCTGATGGGCGCATAATAACGGCCCCCATCAGTTCTAACTCAATGGTTTTTCCTTCCTCTATATACACCCTACGCTAGGTAACCATCAAAATGTCGTCGCAACATTACTAAACAATCCCGCCACCCATTCGTCAAAAGCAACCTGTAAGCTAGCCAAAGGAACACTTCTGACGTTATATTGACGTACAAAAACGTACTCTATTAATAACGTTGCCTTACCTTAGCGTCAACTTACGCAGCCGACTGTAACCGGTTACTTTTTTTGACTTAGCCTATCGATTTTTATTCGGTCAAAGTATACACTCCTAAAAAGATTGGAACGCCAAATGACTACCTGTCGGCCCATTACACCTATAAAAGTGAGTAAATGAATGAAACCCAACCTGTTGGCCCTATTAATAACGTGCACCCTTGTACTTGCAGCCTGCGGTGGCGGCTCCAGTGGTGGCAACTCGAGCTCTAGCTCCTCTTCATCTAGCTCATCTAGTAGCAGTTCAGAAAGTAGCAGTGAAAGTAGCAGTGAAAGTAGCAGTGAAAGCAGTTCAGAAAGCAGTTCAGAAAGCTCTTCTAGCAGCTCTAGCGCCCCTGCTGTATTTATTCCAAATGCTGACTCCTCTGGCAGGCCCTATTGCCGCTATTCAAATCCGGCGAGCGGCTGGGGTTGGGAAAACGAGGCGACATGTGTTGTGTATCAATCATCTGTTGATCCCGGTGTAGGCACGTTAAATAACTGCAGGATTGGGAGCGACGCTATTACCTTTTGCGCAACCGATACCGGCAACTGGGGCTACGAAAACAACGAGTACTGCATTAGTGAAAGTTTTTGCCCCGGCAAAATTGAATCTACCCAAACGGCATTATCCGATACCTTAGTAAACAGCAATGCTGACGCAACTGCGCAAGCGGTTTACACCTACCTTAAAGGTATTTGGGGCAACCACATGCTCTCGGGCCAGCAAGACCTGACCTGGAGCGACTCTACCGACATGTATCAACGTGTTATAAACGATACCGGAAAAGCTCCTGCCATCATGGGTTACGACTACATGAATTACGGTGTTTACAACGGCGGTTCTGGTTTATCACAAACAGAAGAGGCCATCGACCACTGGGACTTAGGTGGGCTTGTCACTTTCTGCTGGCACTGGCGTGACCCTTCCGGTGAGACTAACAATTTCTACTCCAACCAAGACCAAGATAGCAAGAATACGGCATTCGAAATCCCCATGGCCAATGGTGCACTCGATACAAACAGTGCGGCTTTCACTGCAATTACCGCCGATATCGATCTTATCGCCGGTGAACTACAAACCCTAGAAGATGCCGGCACAACCGTTTTGTGGCGTCCACTTCACGAAGCCGCTGGCGGTTGGTTTTGGTGGGGACGTAGCCGAGCAGACGATGCGCCTGCGGGCTACGCACAAATTTTATTGTGGCAATATATGTACGACCGCTTAACCACGCATCACGGCCTAAACAACCTTATCTGGGTTTGGAATGGACAAAACGGTTCTTGGTACCCTGGTGACAACTATGTCGATATTGTCAGCCATGACATCTACGACGGGCGCAACAATTACGCATCGCAAATAGGGACTTACAACGCTGCGAAAGCCTACCCTTCACAAAGCAAGCTAATCGCACTTAGTGAAAACAGCAATATCCCTGACCCAGACGCAATGCAAGCCGATGGTGCCTGGTGGTTGTTTTTTGTTGTATGGAATGATGGCTCCGCTGGTGAAGGTGTAACCGATCCTAATAATTTTTGGACTGGTGAATACTTCAATTCTGACGCACACAAGAGCCACGTTTACAATCACGAACTCGTGATTACATTAGACGAACTACCTGCGTTTTAATGCCACTGCTACAGTGAAAACACCTAAAGCCTGGCATTCGTGTCAGGCTTTTTTTGTGTAATTGAATGTTGTGACGCAATCGCTTCCCCCTCTATAACCCCATAAAGTCAACTTGAACAACACATCGGACTAGCCTCGGCCACCTGCAACGCCGCCCGGCCTATAAACGGTAATAGTGCTCGAAAACGCCCCGCCCCCTCCCAAAAGTACGCGCCAACACTCAAAAAAGGTCTACACTGGATAAACGAACGGACTCAACAGAGGAGTCTTACGACTTGGTCAATTATGAGGATCAATAAACTCCGCCCCCCCTCATTGTTAACATTTATGCTGTGTATCGGTTTAGCGATCGAAACCCTGTCACCCCCTGCGTGGGCATTTAGCCGCGATGAGATAATTGCGTCCTACCTCTATAATTTTATCAAAACGATTGAATGGCCCGAACAGGGCACATTGCAGACTATTACTGTGGGCGTTTATAAACCCATAGACCCACTCTTACCTTCACAATTGCAAAACCATTTTAAAGGCGCACTGATTCACGGTCTCCCCATAAAAATTGAATCTATCTCAAGTGACGAACGCCTAGGTAGCCTGCAAATGCTCTACATAGAGGAAAGCCATAACAACGCGCTAGAATCGCTGTATAGAGCACTCGGCAGCTCTTCGACGGCTCTGGTAACCAACAACTACCCGGCCAAACAGTGGGTAATGATAAACCTCTCAACCACACCAGATAACCGAATTCAATTCGAAATAAACAAGGCCAACATGCTCGTTCAAGGCCTAACGGTATTACCTGACATTATATTAAATGGTGGCTCCGAGATTGATGTTGCTCAGCTATTTAAGGCGGGGCAGGCGTCGCTCATTAAAGTGCAACAAAACCTACGCGATAGAGAGGCCCAATTAAAACAACTCGAAACCGGTGTAAAAACACTCCGCTCAGAAAACACCAGCTTAAATACAAACCTTAAGGTACTACAAGATAATATTAGCCACACACAGGCTCTGCTTAATGAACAAAAATCGCTTATTACAAAACAGCGCGCAACACTAGAGAAAACTAATCGAGAACGCCTACGCTTAACCGAAGACGTAGAAAAAAAGTCGCAACAATTAGTCAATCGTCAGTACCTTCTAGAGGACATAGGCCAAAAAATTGCCGCCCGAGAAACTAAATTAAAAGACCTTAACGACACACTACTCAAACAAAAAACAACCATTATTGAGCAAGACGACACCATTACCACACAAGGTATTGTGGTCAACAATCTCATCGCACTCGTATTTCTCGGCTTAATATTGGTGGGCGTTGCAGTATGGGCCTATGTCAATAAGAAGAGAGATGCCGAACGGCTAGAGTTACGCGGTCGCGAATTAAGTGTCGCACGCGATAAGCTAGCGACGGCTAAAGCACGAGCAGAAGACGCCAATCAAGCAAAAAGCGAATTTTTATCATTAATGAGCCACGAGCTTCGCACGCCCTTACAAGCTATTATTGGCTACGCCGATGTCGTGATAGAAGATCTAAAATTAGAAGGAAAAGATACGCACGCAACCGATTTAAACCGCGTTATTACTAACAGCGAACGATTATTAAGGCTAATTAACAGTGTTTTAGACTTAGCCAAAATAGAATCTGGCCGGATGGACATCAATCTTCGCCCCGTTGACCTCGAATCTATTGTAGCCGACGCTGTTGCCAATATTCGACCACAATGTGCTGCCAAACGCCTAGAACTTATTGTAAGCGCTAGCAATGGCATTGCCTTGCCCATTGCCGACTCCGAAAAACTATTACATATTATTCTTAATTTGTTGAGCAATGCCTGTAAATTTACTAATTCAGGCGTTATAAAAATAGTGGCAGAAAACCGCGAAAAAGCGATTTATATTTCTGTTCAAGACACCGGCCCCGGTATTAGCACACAGCAACTCCCGTTCGTTTTTGACCGTTTCCAGCAAGCCGACGCCTCCACCACTCGACAACATCAAGGTAGCGGTTTGGGCTTAGCCATTACCAAACAATTTTGCGAATTAATGGGTGGGAACATTGAAGTTCACAGTGAGCTTCTTATGGGAACAACCTTTACTGTTCTTATACCTCAGCCTATTCACACCGCCGAAGATGTAAACGAATTATCTTCGGCAAAGATCCGGGAAACAATTAAAAACGAAAAAATAATCAAGGGAAACGATACTATCGGAACAACTATTCTGTTAATTGATGACGACGATGAATTTATCAATATAATGACTCGAACATTAAGCCATGAACACTACAGCGTTTTTTCCGCTAGTACGGCAAATGAAGGGTTACTCTTAGCAAAAGAATTGAATCCTAGCATTATTATCATAGATCTATTACTGCCCGACATGCATGGGTGGGAACTATTTAAAGCACTAAAAGAAACGCCTATGCTTGCCGGCACACCGCTACTGGTAGCCTCCGTTTTAGATGAAAAATTACAGAGTGAATTGATGGGAGCCGACGATTTTTTAACGAAGCCGGTTTCGAGAAAAACGATTGTTAAGGCGGTAAAAAAATATACCACTAACGAGGCAGAACACCCATGACATCTAAATTATCATTACGGCTGTCATAAGTCATGTAGGACGCTAATACGTCGTCAACTGCAAGCGCCTTGCCAATATAGTTGCCCTGCACGTAATCTATACCGTACTCCACTAACAACTTCATCACTTCTTCATTTTCAACATATTCAGCAACTGCTTTTTTACCCAACGCTTTCACTACTTGAATCAACGATTTCACTAGGGCCTTATCCACGTCATCTACATGCAACCGGCAAACAAACGAGCCATCCAGTTTAATAAAATCAGCCGGCAACTCCTTTAAATACGAAAAGCTACTAAACCCAGAGCCAAAATCATCAATGGCAAAACTACAACCAATATCGTGCAACTGATCAATCACACGCGTTGTTACATTTAAGTTAAACAAACTTGCGCTCTCAGTAAGCTCGAACGTAATCGCAGAGGGATCGACTAAATTGGCAGACAGCGACTCTTTTATAACCGGCACCAAATTATCATCATTAAACGCTTGCGCCGAAAGGTTGATGGCAATTTTTCTAAGGCTTGGGGTTTTTCGTAACTGCTCGACGGCGAGCTTTATCACCCAACGATCAAGCAAATGCATTTCGCCCGTTTGCTCCAACGCCGATATAAATTTTTCGGGGTAAATTAACGCACCATTTTCATCAATCAACCGAACTAAGGCCTCGTAATACCCATACTCTTCTTTTTTTACATCAAAAACAGGCTGAAAATGCAGTACAACGCGATTACTCGCAATCGCTTGCCGAACACGCTGCGCCCAATTTATTCGGCTGCGTAGCTCCTCGCTTTCGTTATCCCTAAGATCATAAGTATGAACAATATTGCGGCCTCGACCTTTTGCCACATAAAGCGCAATATCGGCCTGCATCAAATACTCTTCAGCACACCCCAACTTACCGTCCATAAGGGATACACCAATACTACAGCCCATATTCACCTGATGGTTTTCACCATGGTACGTATAATCATTTACGATTTTTTGAATGTCCTTCGCAATATCATATAAACCTTGCTCATCGATATCGTGTACTAATACCGCGTACTCATCACCTCCTATTCTGCATAGCATATCGGAGGCCCTAACCCTTCGGCTCATAGATTTCGATATTTCCCTCAATACATTATCGCCTTCGCGATGCCCGAAGGTATCGTTAATCACCTTAAAATGGTCAAGATCAATATACAACAGCCCGTGCTGGCGCTTACTTCTAAGCGTATCTGCATACAAATGTTTTAAAGATTCTTCAAAATAATGACGGTTGAATAACCCTGTTAAAGCATCGTGCATTGCAATATATTCAAGCTCTTCTTGGGCCTGCTTACGCTTTGTTATATTATCTAGGCAGATAGTCAACGAAGATATATCGCTATGGATAACTCGCCGCACCTTCATTTGTGCCCAAAGGCGCTGGCCACTATCATCCAACAAGCATAATTCCAATTCGTAGCTCAGTATTTCGCCCGTTAACACACTGCACAATTTTTTCTGAAGCGCTACATAATCCTCTCGATTTTCGGTCGGTAAATAGTCACAAATAGATTTACCTATTGACGCTTGAATGTCATACCCCATCAACACTTTCCAAGGATAATTGAGGTACGTAATATTCAATTCATCATCAAGTTCCATAACCACTGTTTGTAAGTTATGCAATAATTGCTGGTGTTTCTCCGAAATATTTCGGTATTCCCGCTCACTTTTCTCTAGGTATTTAACTTGATCGGAAAATTGACGATTACTCAACATAAAATCTTCTCGCCTTACCGCTAACTCACACACATGCCGTAGCTGCTCTGTGCGAAACGGTTTGGGTAAAAAATCTGTTGCTCCTAGCAGCATAATCTTCTCGGCGAGATTACGGCTTGAATGTGCGGTCATCAAAACCACCGCTTGTTCAGCGTTTATCGCCAATATAATCTTAAGAATCTCCTCGCCAGACATATTAGGCAACATATAATCCAACAACACCAAGCTATGTCGATACTGCTTCCACAGCTGGATACCATCCTCACCATTATCAACAACATCAATCCTATACTGGCGGTCCAACACTCGCCGAATAAGATCGGCAGTATCAGCAGCATCTTCGATGACCAAAAGTCGCGGCTTGTTAAACTTACTCGGGCGATCAGATAGACACTTACCAACCTCCTCCGCTATAGCACTTACATCACTATAAGCTAGCAGTCGATTGACACCATATTCACGCGCTGTGACTTCCGCAATACGCTGGCTCCAGACATCGGTCAGCACAATGATAGGCATGGACGCGTTACAATTTAACGCGCCACAACGGACAAGACGGGCCAATCGCCAGCCATCGAGATCGCTTAAATCCATTGTGGTCACAAGGCAACGGATGGCGTGCGCGTCCAATAACGCTAACGCCTCTTGGGCTGAACGTGCCAGATGAACGCTACGGTAACCGCCATCGTCCAAACGGCTCACCATTAGGTTCAATGTTTCTTCAACATCACACGCGACTAATATCTGGTTATCCTGATGCATCAAAAGGCTTTCCCTGCGTCATAAATAGCGCCCACTCAACGGTGGGCCTCTTTAAGGCTCGATATTCTTTAGCTTAGCCCAATCCATGGGAAATACATGGCACCTGCATTTTTTAAGTGACAAATAACGCGCGTGTTTATTTGATTAACCTATTCATCTAAAACCCGTTAGAACACAGTACGAACCCTTGTATCGCACACTGTAGTGACCAATATCACACGCATCGTTACACCATGGTTACATCCAATCTTTACGCGATAAGGCGCACTACCATCACCGCCAACACTGTCAATGAAAAATTGGCATAATGCTGTCAACCATAACCCCTTAACTGTCACCAATATTCCTTGCTTCCGTCCGCGGCTAGGCTGCGTACGCACCGTTTTTCGAGGATATTCTTGTCTAAAATTAAGTGAAAAACACCATGGACATAGCCATAGACGATTTAACCAACGCTAACATTATTGCCTTTTTACAAGAGCATCTTCACGATATGCACGCAACCTCACCGCCCGAAAGCGTGCATGCACTCGACTTAGCAGCGCTTAGTGCTACCGAGGTCACATTTTGGTCGGTATACTCCAATCAAAATATCCTGCTCGGCTGCGGCGCCTTAAAAGATTTGGGCGCATATCAAGGTGAGATTAAATCCATGCGTACCGTGAGCGCCGCACGAGGAACCGGCGTTGCCTCAACCCTTTTACAGCACATACTTACCATAGCCCGCACCCGAGGCTATAAAAAAGTATTTTTAGAAACAGGTTCCATGGCCTTTTTTAAACCCGCTAGGCAACTATATAAAAAGGCAGGGTTTACACCGTGCGAGCCTTTTGCAGACTACACGCTAGACGAGAACAGCGTATTTATGACGCTAGACTTATAACAATCGTCAAATCACAATGTTTGCGCGCTTTCCCCAATTAAAATCACGATAACTGTACTCAGGAATCAGCATGAAACTTGTCTTTACCCATGAAAATAAAATAATTGTAGAAAACGCCAAAGCTTTATTACAGGAACAAGGGATCGAAGCCATTATTAAAAACGAATTCGCCTCAAGCGGGCTAGGTGAACTTTCAGCCATAGATACCTGGCCAGAAGTGTGGATACTAAACAACAGCCAACTCACTGCAGCAACAACGCTAATAGAAGGTCTATTAGCCCCATCTAAAGGCGAAATATGGCAGTGCAAGCATTGCGATGAGCAAAACGAACCTACCTTTGAGATATGCTGGAATTGCCAGCACTAACACGTCTTGTGGCTTACCCTGCACCCTCTATACGCACAGCACACAACTACACGAGCATTCGCCAGCCCTTACAAAAGGGTTTGACCGAACGACAGCAACCTACTCAAGCCACAGCCTTTTATGGAATTTTTTACAGAACACGGTTACCTCGGGCTTTTTATCATCTCTTTTTTAGCCGCCACACTACTACCTTTAAGCTCTGAGCTCGTCTTAGTGGCCCTATTGCTCACCGGCATGCACCCCGTTGTTCTCATAGCCGTGGCTAGCACAGGCAACATACTAGGCTCCATAACAAACTACACGCTAGGCTACTGGGCGAGTACCGGCTTAGTACCCAAATGGTTACGTATGTCAGAAACCGAATTCGCGCATGCAAAAAAGCGATTTACACGATACGGCATGTTCTCGTTATTACTGGCCTGGGTGCCCGTCATTGGCGACCCGTTAACGGTAATCGCCGGTATTCTACGCGTACGCTTCCATTGGTTTTTATTGCTAGTGAGCACCGGAAAACTGGGCCGCTACTGCGTAATCACCTACATTACGCTGTACGTAAATTAGAGAATCACTAACAAACCCCAGCGGGGTTAAAGACGGTTCATCCGCCCGCAGTCTATTCTCGATCAACCATAAAAAAAACCTCGTGATTTAGGCCTAAACCACGAGGTTTCTGAGTAACGCACATCAATGTAATTTGGGCTGATCAACCTAAACAACGGATAAAGCGTTTATAGCTTTTCATCCAGGTTTTAACCGCAGCGCCATCCTTATATTCTGTATATTTTCGCGTTTCATAGCGATACCGCACACGGTCCGATCCTCGGCCCATACATCTGTTTTCGTAAGCATTACTCACATCTGACTCATAAGATTCCACAACATCATACGTTGTACCGCTCACACCACCGGCCTGCACCCCACACGCGGCAAACGCTAACAGAAAAAAAGCAATTCTCATTTTAGTATTCATCTTGGCCCTCTCCTAAAGATACGCTAAAGGTAAAAAACATCGTCGTTACGACTCACATACCCTATTAGACGGACACCATAAGAAAAGTAACCATGAATACTGTAGAGAAACTAAAACACTTCCAAAGACCACCTCTTAAAGGCCTCCTTTCAACGTCTCGCGAATAGCATAGCCTGTACCATATAAACCAAGTCAAAACTCAACAGCTACTGGGTTTTACGTAAAGACTGAGCATAGCTAGAAAAGTATAGTGGAACGCCTTTATTGGAATCACCTAAAAGTGGCGATTGACGAGCAGCATTTATCACCAAGACAACTGTATTACTGTACTGCGGTTACACCCTCGCCATTACCGTAGCTTTCGATTGAATCTAAAATGGCCACATACATAAAAAATGGGCTCGCACTGTATGGCCGGTTTTCCCATACATCGGCCATATCCCAACATTCGAAAGGAATAATGCTAATAAATATAGTTATTCGAAAAAAGAACATCAACGTAATTAAATCCACTACGAGAATAACAACCCTATCCCCCTGATCGTAAGTCAATACCTTCCCCTGTGTGGCTACGTTCAATCACCGTTAAATAGTACGAGGCCTGGTATTCGTGATATTTTATGGGTGACTATTCGTATTTTCTGGTGTTATACCGCAACCAGCCACCCACATGTTTATTATTCGGGTCTCGATGTGTCCAGTGAATTACACCGCCTTTTGAGTTCCATTCATACTCGCCATAAAATTCAACTACATCAGTCTCTTTTAATGCCTTCAACCTCGGCGCTAAATCGATATTGTGCGCGATCAACAATGTATGGCCACTATCAAGTCTCAGTATAAATTTTTGATGTCGACTGCCCTTCGTATCATCTGGTAGAACCTTTACCACTACACCCCTGCCAAAAACCTGAACATCACTTTGCTGATTATCATATAGCGCCGCTATGGTAGTATCATTGCCCCAACAGTAGGCCACAATAAATAGCATTAACACTAACAACACTCTCAATATACTTTTCATAGGCTGCCATTTATAGATGTCATTTAACGGCTAGTGTAAACCGTATATCTAGACCTTTACGCGCCGAGCTTCTTTTGCATATTAACACCCGTTACTTCGTAACCAAGTTTGCGGTAAAGCGCTTGAGCCGCTGAATTAGCACTAAAAACATGCAGCCCTATACTATCAATACCCATACGAGCAGAAACAATTTCAAGTTCGCAAAAGGCCGCAACGGCATACCCTCTTCGGCGACATTCAGGTTTTATTGCTATGTCGTATACGAACATAGATTGATGCCCATGCTTTTCTTCGGTTGCCGCCCAAAGATAACCGACAGACAAATCATTACTCAATGTTTTTATATCAAACAAATAGTGACCGGGAGTTTCTAACCCCTGCGGCAGATTACTCATTGTTTCAGCTCTGGATTTTTTTATGGACTCATTTACGGTCCAACGCCCCGCATCTACCCCCTCCTGAGCATAACCCGCTACCGCCGCTTCGATAAACAAAGAGTAGTCGGCCTCTTTCATTGGCTCAAGTAAAACGTTCATAAATGGCTCATACCCCTAACGGCTTTCTCAGTTAAATTTGAGTTGTAATGAAACTTCTGGCCCGTTTATGCTATAGACATCCAAAACCCGGCACACGATGACAAGTGGCTCAGCCCCTACCCAGCATTCGTTTTAATGTTGAATCTTTATCAAATAAATGGTGCTTAAATGCTCCAGCAAAATGAAGAACCACAGCCACGACCATTATATGGTCAATCCAAGTATGAAGTGCGTAGCCAATATTCATCCAATACTTGTTATAGGGTTCTACATCACTCGGTAGCCTACAACCTAGAGTGTCGAGCGAAAACGTCTCCACAAGGTTAGCTGGAACGAGGGTGATTAATTTAACGATTCCAAACCCGTGCCCGCTAGCGCCTGAAGCCAACATACCGAATATAGGCTGTGCAACAGATCCAACCAAGAGTATCCAGTGGGTAATCTTGGCCAATTTAAGCTCATAGTGGTTATGCTTGCCCACGGGTTCTGGCCAACCCTTCCTAACTCTCCAACCATTATTAGCCCACCAGCCAATTGAAAGATGATTAGCAATGCGACTAACCAATGGAAAATAACGGTGCCTCGACGAAAGTTTGACGGTGTATTCATACAAACTTCTCGTTACAAACTAGTGATAACGGGAGACTAACACGAATATTTAAGCCTCTGTTCTGGTCAACTTATGGGGATCTGGGAATAGACATCTAAATACAGAAGGCAGTGAATCATGGAATAAGCGAGTGTTAGGCAGAAAAATGCCACTCCAAAAGCAGCGTTTGGCATTCTCTGAACCCAGCCTCTAATCGTTAACATTGCGCAAATTACCTACATTGCGAAAACCACTCATTGCATAAAGTAATTTTCTATTCATTAAGCCTTGTAACGAGGCTACACCCGCGCAACTACAGAGCTGGAAAACTAAGTTTTTTAGGCTAGCGTGATGAATACAGGGAAAGTGGCGGGTACTTAAATCGTTGAGTAAGAACGTTTATTTGGCAGAATGGCCGCATTTTAACCGACCACCATCAAAACCAGTCACTCAATGTCTAGGCCATTTATCCCACTCATGTCGGGGCTCCTATGTATTCAATGTATAACGCTGCCCTAAAAGAGCTATCTAGAGCGAAGCGGCGTTGAAATAAAGCGCAGCGTAACAACATTTCGAATTTATGGCCTTGTGAGCAATTTTCAGTTTAATTAAACTGTATAGGTTCTCCGCCTCGGTTAAACGCCACATATTTTGACAGGTCTCCTCCCTGCTGTACGGTTTCCACCATTTTTTTCAAAGAAAATTCCACCTCTGTGGAATCTGGTACAACGCCATTCCTACCCGAAAGGCAGGCTATTAATACTATTTGCCAATCTTGTTCCAGCGACTCCGACTCCTTCACCAAATCAGAGAATACGCCCAATTCTTCCAGTGTTTTATCTACACACATCACAGGCTCTAATGTGCCACCCTGACCAGAGTCAAAACGACTTTTTTCTTCATCTTTATGATCTGCAGGTAAAGATGCCTTTAAAAAAACAAATAATAGGCGTTGTGGCTCGGTTTGTTGGCGAGCGGCATTTAAAAGAGAGTCGTAATCGATAATATTAATTTTTTCTTACTCCTGTATTACGGTATAGGTACTAACCACAAAAAAAGTAAACCCGAATTAGGCGTACTCATCGTGACAATAATGTTCATACGCAGCTGTACGTACAACGCCACTTATTTTACCCAATATATAAAAAGAAGAAAAACCACATTGAATACATCCTCAAGTATCGTATAACACTGTATTCAGCGGCTAGCCCCCTGTAATGCGGCATTATACGCAGTTTTTCTACCCGCGATATCATTTAAAATCCACTCCAATTGACGATCATTATTCTCGATATAATCGCTTATAGAATGCTCAATCAAAATATCCGGGTATAAAGCATCCTTATCGTCTTTTGTTAAAATGATACAAACGCTTGGAATAAGTAACTTTAAGCTTAGAGCTGGGCAGCTTAAACTGCCCCATATCTTGGTAGCCGCACCCGCTGGCTCGCCCACCAACTGAGCATTAAGCAATTGAGGAAATTGTGCAGCATTACGCATGGCAGCCGAAAAAGTCACATTATCAATAAGAACATAAACACCCGTTTTCCAATCGATAGCGTCCGTCAGCACCAACAACTGAGCAAGTTTTAGCCCAACAAAAAAATCCCCTCCATAATTATATCTAAGATCAATTATCACATTTCTAGAACAATGAGAGTTAATAAACGCAAGCAAGGCCATCCATTTTGGGCATAGCTGTATATCGGCGAAATTTGACATAGACCGTTTTATTATCAACTGATGGGCCAAACCACAAACCTGAATTAACTTTTTTGTACGGTAGAAAATTTTTTCCTGCCGGTAAGATAAAACCTCACCCACTCAGTCATTGAAAATAAATCTAATAAATAGAGTAGAGCCAGTGCCAATACCTTTTTTATCATTGATCGAAATATTTCTTAGCAACGTGACCATCTCATTTCGTTTTGGCAAAACCATGTTTGGCGAATTTAAATTATTTAGCTGTACCGCTTACACTCAGACTGCCAGCTAGCCTGGCCTTCACACGGTTGCCTATAATAAAAGCATTACCAACACTTACAACCAATACCGTAAAATGCGGTAACCAACAAGCCCCAACATGCGGCTATAGTAAAAACACCAAAAATCAAATTCGAAAAATCTACACCACTGCACAGCGGCCATAGTGTAGGCGCGAAGCGCCGGAACGGAGGCACAACCCCAAACGCCGGCTAAACATGTTAAAATTAGTGATGCAAATAAACGACACCACAACGATTACCATCTCCCTCTTTATACCCGATATTCAGAGGCTCTCCAGTTGCTCTGGCTGCTAACAACATTGAAAGCCATTCTTTTCCAACTGTATCAGTCGTATTAAAAGTATAAGGCCAACTCGAATCGCTACAACCTTCGGGAAGAGATACAGTATCTCCAAGCTTAAAAAGAACAACAGCATCTTCTCTTACGTAAAGTTTAGTTACCTTGCCTCCAGATTGAGGTGCAGCAAATGAAAAAGAGGATATTAGGGTTACCGTCCCCAATATCAGTTTAAATAATTTATTCACTCTTACTCCTTTTAGTTTTAACGCCGAGTCAACCGAACCGACCTATTTTGGCAGATTTTCCTATTATGGGCGCTGCCCATGCAAGATTTTCCAAAAATAGGTCGGTTCCAGTGAGCATGTTATTGCGAACGAGGTTGAACGCTTTGTTCGGCATTACCGGCCGCCAGAGATCTCGATAAAAGAACCAGTTGTATAGCTCGATTTTATAGACGACAACCAAGATATTGCTTCCGCGACATCCTCAGGCTTTCCACCACGCTTCAGTGGTAAATTACTTTTCAGGCGATCAACTCTATTAGGTTCACCGCCACTTCCATGCATTTCTGTATAAATGAGTCCGGGTCGAACACCATTAACACGTATACCCTGATCTGCAACCTCCATAGCAAGCCCAATGGTTAACGAATCCACTGCACCCTTTGATGCAGCATAGTCAATATATTCATGTGCCGAGCCAATACGGGAAGCGGCCGATGAAACATTCACTATGACCCCACCACTACCTCCATGTTTATGAGACATCCTCTTTACCGCTTCCCTACAACACAGAAAATAACCAGTGACATTAGTTTTGAGTGTGCTGTTAATTCTTTCAGCAGTCATGCCCTCGATATCCGTTTGAGCAAATAGTATTCCAGCATTATTAATAAGGAGATTGATGGGCCCTAACCTAGTGTCAATCATACTGAAGAGACCCTCAACTTCATTCTCTTCCGATACATCAGCTTGAACGGCTAAAGCGATACCACCAGATCTCTCAATTTTTGAAACGATACTTGAGGCTGATCTTTTATCGGAAAGGTAATTTATACAAACTGAATACCCTTCACTAGCAAGTTGAATTGCAGTTGCCGCACCTATACCTCTTCCTGCCCCAGTCACTAATGCTACTTTAGTCATTAACAGCTTCCTACTTTAGCCGAACGCCCCACTAATCTGCATTTTTTAAGTGGATAATTTTGTGTTATCAAACACAAAATTCGGAACGAAAAAATGCAGATTAGTGGCTTGTTATATTTTCCCCATATATTTGAAGTAATGATAAACCCAGCCAAAAATAAAAAGTAGGCTGCGGACGTAAATATTACCTCAACTAAGTTAATATTTCCGAATATTGATTTCGTATCCATGCCAGCAATCATAACAAAAATCACCATAGTCGAGTTTTTTCTCATATTTTTCTCCATCGAAAATTTCCCCACCGTGTCCGATTATTTCATTTCGGGTCATTAACATGGGTGTCCGATTATTTCCCATATCCTACTCAACCAACCAGAGTTTACTAACAGCAATTTTAAAACTATTAAGCGACTTCCGGTTACCGTTAACATGGGTGTCCGATTATTTCTGGATGCAGTGGCCCTGATTGGGTGACGCATCAATATGATTAAATAACCACCCACCTATAGACATACCTACAAAGTAGGTATATAAACCTATATTGTAGGTTTTATCACCTTGATAGTAGGTTATTTATGATAGAAGCAATCGTTGGCTCTACCAGCGCAGAACGGGTGTTGATGTTTATCACCGCTCGTGAGTCGGGGTATGCAGCCGAAATAGCAAAAGCTTTCTCAACGGATCTAAGCCCAATTCAAAAGCAACTGGATCGACTGGAACGGGACGGCTTACTCATTAACGAGAAAATAGGCAGAACGCGGTTGTATAAGTACAACCCGCGCTACCCTTTTGTGCCTGAACTAAAAGCGCTTATTGAGAAATCTCTAACGATGGCTCCCGAAGCCCTACAAGAAACACTGCTCTACGATCGACGACGGCCACGCAAAAAAGACAAGCCACTATGAAAAACCTAAAAGGATTGTCTCGCTTAGAATAGGCCGCACTCATTGCAGCGGAACTTAGGGCCAAAGACATCGATGTTGTGCTGTCGGGAGGCTCATGTGTGTCTATCTATTCTTCCGAAAAGTACGTTTCCAAGGACTTGGACTTCATCGATATCAGCCTAAAAAGCAACCGACAAATTGCAAACGCCATTCACACCCTTGGCTTTGAAAATCAGCCAAAGAATAGCCGACACTTTGTACACCCAGATACCGAATTAACGGTAGAATTCCCTTCTGCTCCGCTGACCGTTGGCGATGAGCACATCCCTTCGACAGCCGTACACTTCATTACAACAGATCAAGGCACATTACGACTGCTCACCCCAACCGACTGCGTAAAAGATCGCCTAGCTAACTATTACTACTTCCGAGATAAACAGAGCCTTGAGCAAGCCGTTTTAGTTGCAAAAGCTCACCCCATTAACTTCAAATCGCTTGAAACATGGCACAACAACGAAGGGCAACAAAAGGGGTATCAGCAATTCCTAGAGCGATTGAAAAACGCCTAACCCTTCCGCTGCAAGTAAATTTAGACCGATTAAACAACGTAACCACTGCTTGGAGAAACATACTCAAAGCAGCCAATATTGATGCGTATTCCGACCCAAGCTGATCCCGCGTTGCGATTCAACCTGATCAGTCATTGCGATTGAAAGTGATCACTTTTCGACAGTTATCGCAATGGTTGACCACCATCACTTACCACCTCATTTCATGCATTGAAATTTATCCTGTCATGCACGTTATCGTTGCCATTTTTGCACTGGGACGACGATGCCAAACACAAGATTATCAATGCGACATATCAAAGGAATTCTTCGCCTTAAGCTTGAGGCAAAGCTCAGTCACAGGCAGATCGCTCGCAGCCTCGGGGGCTACGGCAAGCGCGCGTCTGCGCTGGGCCTTACAAGCTACTCCACGAGCTCATCAACAGAGGCCGCAACTACCGCAGCCTCCTAAATCAACATAAAGCAACATAAAGGCCAGATGACAAAAGAAAGATTCGCTGAGCAGTTTCGGGCTGCACGTAACGCAACGAACATATGGAACGACATATCAGAGAACAAAACACCCCCTACATTCCACGAGATTCGATCACTCGCCGACGCGACAGAAACAACCGCCGGCTACCAAACAAGCCAAATTCAGCTAGCAATGGCCCATAGCGACGAAGCACAAACGTTACAATATTTGGCAGAGCACGAACTAAAACACGATGCAGTAGAAGTGGTATTGGCTGAAGGTATGATCGGCGGGAAGTTTTAGAGAAAGAGTTTTTCTACGGGGTTTTTCTACGGTTTTTCTACGCTTAGTAACCGCTAACCCCGCAAGGCTGGGGAATTGGTCGGAGTGGCCGGAATTGACTCGGCGCGTCCTGCGCCTCGGGCTTCGCCCGCCCTGAAGGGCGCCCAAATTCGTTCCCGACGAATTAGTGACCCGAGGTCTAAGAACGAAAGTCCCTCACTTCTGCCGGTTAAACAAAAAAGGCCACCCATTAGGGTGGCCTTTTTTGTTTAATTGGTCGGAGTGGCCGGATTTGAACCGACGACCACCACACCCCCAGACTGGACAGTAGAGAAACACAACCCCTTGTTTTTATTGGTTTTACTCAACATTAAGCCCGACCGGTTTCCCAACATCAGAAGCTAAAGCCCACACAAGCCACAACCAAAAAAACAGGCGCCAAACTCAACAAACCGAAAACATACGCTTGAACCGATCCGGTTCTAGCGTATAATTGTAATCACTGGAGGCAATAACGCCGACAGGTAAATCACGAATTGAAAGGTGAACGAAATTGAAAACAACACAATTTGAAGATTCCGAGAACGCAAAAACTAGAAAAACTGATTGCGTGGATACCGCAATCACCCGGGCAGTAAAAGAGCGTTATGGAAAAAACGCGGAATGGTTCGAGAATAGTGAGATCAGCAACGAAACTAGAAAATTTGGACAGATTGGAAAACCCTGCTCAACCGGCGGCTACAATATGATAACGAAAACCACCTACATTGATGTAGAGCCTGCATAACAACCGATTTTTTTACCCAAGCCCCCGCAAGGGGCTTTTTATTCTCGAAACGAAAGGAGAACCGAAATGCAACCTCGACCACTCAACCACCTAAATGCGGCCGCAAAACTCTACCCGAACGCGTGGAAACAAATCGAAACATTCCGCAGCAGCAAAGGCCGCGACCTGCCAGACTGGCCCAACTGGTGCTTTCTGCCGTTCGCCGCCTGGTACGCAATTGTGAGCGAGGGCGGCAACATGCCAGCCCATTTACTGCCCGATGTTTCGCGTCTCGCGGCGCTGGGGACATGGCGTTACAGCCAAGGCGTTTACACATTCAACGAGCACGCACTAGCCGCAATTGCCGAAACGATTCCCAGCGGTGACATGCCGTGTGATGTTTTGCACCGGCTGCCAGAGTGGTGCCTCTACATCGAGACGCCCCAAAAAAAATGGTTAGGCGATACGCTACACGGTTTTTTTGCCAGCCTCGAATTTGACATAAACAAAAAAACGCCCGAATTACGGCTATTGCTCGACACCGAAACCGCGCTAACCCCTCTGCCCATCCATATGGGCCCATGGACAATTACCGAAGGCATCGACCGCGCAATACAACAATCGCAAGATTTTGGAGCGCCCAATATTGGCGACATCACAACCCCCATCGCTGCCGATGTTTACGGCCTAATCTCGCTATTACTCTACATTTGCAGCGACGAGCCAGAAATTGACAACGACAAAGAGCCGAACGCAACCCCACAAAGACCCAGGCCAAAAAAAACAAAACGCGGCTGGCAATTATTTCCCGCGAAAAAACCACGCATTTGGAAAGTCGGCGAGAAAATTGGGGAAAATTTAGCGAAGGAGCACACGAACGAAGGCGGGGCAAAATCGCCACACCTGCGCCGCGCGCACTGGCATGGCTTTTGGAGCGGCCCACGCGAAGGCGAGCGGCGCTACCACTACAAATATTTACCCCCCACTTTTGTGCGAGGGTCGAAAAAACAGGCGCAAGAATCAACAAATAAAGGATAAACACTTGAACCGATCCGGTTCTAGCGTATAATTGTAATCACTGGAGGCAATAACGCCGACAGGTAAATCACGAATTGAAAGGTGACTAACATGAGCAAATTTATTCGATCAATTGGCAAGTGCGCAGTAAACGGTATCGGTTTTGATATTTACGAAAACAAAAACGGCAGCGCTACAATTAGACCCACAAAAATGAACAGTGATCTACCCAGAAAGTTTTGGAAAACTTTCGACGGTGCAGACAAACTAGAGTCATTTATTGATCAACACGACAATCAACATCTCACCGGGGCCGGCCTTGTTCAAGCGTTAAAAGACGGCCCATTCTCCTGGATTTTTGATTAAGCCGCAGCGACACCAACACCCAAGCCCCGCCAGGGGCTTTTTGAGATAAAAAATGACAGAAAAAACCCAAACAACCCTAGCCCGCGAATCGCTCGAATTAGAGCGTGACGAAATGGCCGCAGCCCTAAACGTTCACCGCATGACACTAGCAAAATGGGAGCGCGGCGAACACAAACCGCCGGCGGCAGCAGTGCGCGCTACAGAACTTTTGCAATTTCTGCACAAAAAAAACTTGCTGCGCGAGTTTATTGAAACACAAACAACTAACTAGCCGACAAAAACAACCGCTCGCTCACGCTCAACCGCTCGCAACAAGCAACAAAAACGCTCACGCGAAAACCACTGCGGCTCCCGCCCTGCGACACAAAACAAAACCCCCGCGCGACACAAAATCAACCGACTCTCGCCACTTAACCGCAACTCAAACCGCTCGCCCGCCAACTCCATTGACATACAACTATTTGCCACCCGCCTCTCTCCTGAAAACCCCTACACTATCCTGCGCTAAGACCGCTTAGCAGCGAAAAAAAAATATTAATAGCCATTGACGCTAAAAACAACAAGCAAAACACCGCACTTTTGCCAATACTGCAATATATAGATAAATAGTTTTGCATATTCTGCAAACCCCAAACCTACACACAAAATGAAAACACCACACGAATTTCTACGTACAGAACGAATGCGGCAAAAACTATCGCTAAAGGCAACAATTTACAAAATTGAACGGCGCTATACAGGCGAGAAACCCCTGCGGATTTCAGCCTCAAAATTAAGCCGAATGGAAAATGGACTACTCGAAATATCCACCCGCATACTGCAACCGTGGATGCTGGCACTAAACGTAACCGCAAATGAGGTTTTCTACGATGGCTGGGACGACCAACAAACACTATTACCGCCCGCACAAATCAGCCCAAAACACTGGGAGCTACTAATACAACTAACAGACGACGGACGACAACACATACAAATCGTCCTCGAAAACTTTTACCAATTCTGCAAAGACAACGACCGACTAAAAAAAAACCATTAACCCGTGGCAGACACCGCAATATAACCACCAGAGCTGAGCGTCGTCGTCGCACCACTACTCGCCGCCCACCTCAACTGCAAATCACCCGCCGCAGCCAAATAAATCCAACCTTTGACCAGCACAACATGAGAATAACTATTATTCAAAGTCACAGTAACAACAGAGGTTGCAGACACCTGCTCAATATCAATAACTTCGGAGGACATACCCAACGCCGTATATGTCATAGCACTATCGCCCACATTGCCGCTGTGCGAAAACTGCAAACGCACACCCGTAGCGCCAGCAGCAACACGCAACAACCCATCAATCCACACGAAACCGGCCGACATCGAATAATTCGCCAAGTGCGGATCGGCCGTTAGCGTAGTAGACGCTCGAGGCGTAGACTCAGGCTTACGCTTAAAAACCGGCCCCCCAGCAATAGCATCAACAGCCGACCCAATATCCCCCACAGTACCAGCCAAAACGCCTAACGCATCATTCACCGCCTTCACCGCCGCAGGCGTGGCCGCCAACGTGCTCGACGTACTGCCTGTAGACGAACTTAACTGCACTACACCCTTGGCGCCGGTACTGGCACTCGGCAAGTCACCCGTGCTGTGCGAGTGCGAACTGTTCGCTTTACTCGCCGCTAAATCATAAGCTGATTTTACTGCGCTTGGCGTAGCCGCTTGCGACGTTGACGTACTGCTCGTAGACGAATTTAACTGCACCGCACCCTTGGCGCCGGTGCTGGCACTCGGTAAGTCGCCCGCGCTGTGCGAGTGCGAACTGTTCGCTTTACTCGCCGCTAAATCATAAGCCGATTTTACCGCGCTTGGCGTAGCCGCTTGCGTCGTTGACGTACTACTCGTAGACGAACTTAACTGCACCGCACCCTTGGCACTGGTGCTAGCGCTCGGCAAGTCACCCACGCTATGCGAGTGCGAGCTGTTCGCTTTGCCACCCAGCGCATCCATTACCGCCTTTACCGCCGCAGGCGTGGCCGCCAACGTGCTCGACGTACTGCTTGTAGACGAACTTAACTGCACCACACCCCTAGCACTGGTGCTGGCGCTCGGCAAGTCACCCACACCATGCGAGTGGGAGCTGTTCGCTTTGCCACCCAAGGCATCCATTACCGCCTTTACCGCCGCAGGCGTGGCCGCCAACGTGCTCGACGTACTGCTTGTAGACGAACTTAACTGCACCACACCCTTAGCACCGGTGCTGGCATTCGGCAACCGCGCCAAGGGCACCGCTCCCGCATTTAAGTTATTAGCATTGCGATAATACGATGACGATTGCCCCGCAAAAGTACTCACATTAATATTATAAGTGACCGCCAACGGCCCCCAACTACCGCCACCCTCGCTCCAAATCTCAAAACGATTATTCGCAGCACTCCACCGCACACACCCGTCAGGAACACCACTATCGCTGTCAAACACCATGCGCGCAACAGACCGAATCTTGCCATTCAAAATACTTAACACATCAACTTTTGGCGTCGCCAGCACCGGCTTACTAAAATCAACCATTCCTAAAACTCCACATTAATAACCACTTGCCGACCAACTAAAATCACCCGACACACGACCACCATTACTATTAAACAAGTACACATCAAAATACTCTGGATTGGGCGTATCAGAAAAATCATAAACCGGCACAATAGACTGCACACCCCGAGGTGAAACAATAATGGATGTCACATCAATAAAAGGCGTCGAAAAATACACACGCGTACCAGCAGAATCGGAAGCGTTAGCCACCCCGCCCCCTGCATCACTGCGCAATTTCCTATCTAGGCGCACCTGAATATCTTGTATTTCTACAAGATCATCACCGTCACCACTAAATTCACCCCGAACTTTTACATAACGAAAATTACTACCGTACACCTGCAACTGGTTAACATCGCCATCTGTCCACGTGCTACCGTCAATGCTATAACTCAAGATCACACTGGCACCCAACGTACCACTAACCAAATCCGGCGATGCACTAACAGTAATCAAACTACCGACCAATAACGCACCGTAATCTATAACTTTCTCATAGCTACCCACGCTAGGACCCGGCAACGCAAACACATTAAAACCTGCATCCACCTCGGCCTGCAGAGTGGCATACCCATTACCAACATAATCCTGCCACGTTTCAGACACATCCACAGGCGCAAGCATAGTGTTATCCTGCGTTAAAACCGCATCACTAAACGTACCCTCCCACCCCTGTTCACGCTCCGAAAAATAGGCAAACAAAACATAATCGGGCGGCTGAGAAACCGTTGCAACCGTGGAAACCGCATCCCCCTCATTACCCGCAGTATCGACCGGCACCAACCAATAAGTATAAATACCCGCCGCACTCTCAAATAATGTGGTAAACGTAGAATTGCCCGCCTTTACCGCAAAAGGCACAGCCGAATCCAACTCGGCCCCCCTTTTTAACTCGTAACGATCAACCGGCAAACTACCGGCATTCGCGCCGTAGCGAAACAGCACATTATTATCAATAACCTCACTCACAATACTCGCAGAAGAGGGTGACACAGGGGCAACGGTATAACGCCCAACCGCGCCCGCATTACCCGCCGTATCATACGGAGTTACACTAATCTCACGCGCACCAACCCACCCCACTTCAGCAACAAAATTTGGCTGCGTAACACGACTCAACTCCACGCCGTTTTGCACCGCATAATACGCAACAGGCAAGTCACCCGCACCAACAGGCCAAGCCAAACGTATATTGCGATCAACAAACGCGCCAACAATATCCGGCGACAAAGGCAACCCAGGGCTAACGGGTACAACAACAACACCACTAACATTACCCACGGCATCAACAGCACGAAAACTAAACTCCCGCGAACCCTGCCACGCCACTTCAAGTGACCAACCATCAGCCGCCACCGACGCCAGCAACACTGCCCCATCAAACACCTCAACACGATCAACCGGCAAACTACCAGCACCAACATCTATTAAAAAAACCACTCGCCCAGCTTCAAAAACATAACCAACATCCAGCAACGCTGGCGGCTCAACACCCACCACCACCGCGCTTTCAACACCACGGTTACCCGCAATATCAACAGCGGTAACACCAAAAGTTTTGCTGGCACCCCAATTAACCGGCAGCGTAAAAACAGTAGCATCCACCTGCGCTACAACCACACCACCATCGCTAATATCGAAATAACTAACAGGCAAAGAACCCGCCTCGCACGACCACGACAGCACAAGATCGCGCCCCTCAAAATCAGCAGCAACTAACGGCTGTGACGGCGGGTTAACAACAACCGTCGCTACAGCCAAATTACTCACACTACCCGCCGTATCGACAGACCGCACAGCAAACTGCCGAGCACCCACCCAGCCAATTGCAAGCAATAAAGATTCTGCATTGACGCGATCAACCACAACCCCTTCCGAGAGCACCTCATAGTGTTTTACAGGCAAATCTCCCGCGCCATTCGACCAACTCAACCGCACCGAACCACCCTCTATAGCGGCCGACAATTCCGGCACCAAAGGCCCGCCAACCGCTACAGACAACACCCCAGCATCACTGGTATTGCCTGCGGTATCAAACGCAAATACCTCAAAATTTTTAACACTACTCCACGTAACAGGCAGCAACAGCGTTGCAGCACTCAACGTTTCAATAAGCTCACCACCCACCCACACCTCATAGTGCCTTACAGGCAAAGACCCCGCACCACTCGACCAACTCAAACGAATATTAGCCCCCTCCAAAACAGAGGCGACAACAGGGGCGCTAGGCGGCACAACAGCAACAGACACGCTACCACGCGCACCCTCATGCCCCGCAACATCCACAGCCGTAACGCCAAGCGTTTGCGAACCACCCCAGCTAACCGACAACCAACAAGCGGTACTCACAACACGCTCAACCTCAACGCCAGCACGATCCACAACGTAATACTCAACAGGCAAATCCGTGGCAACATCACCCCAACTCAACCCCAACCGCCCAGCGTTAAACACCGCCTCCACCGAGGGCTGATCCGGCGGCGATACCTGCACCTCTACGCTCGCCACCGCACTCCGATTACCTGCAACATCCTCTGCAATCAACGTAAAGGTGCGCGCAGATTCAAAATTAACCGGCGCACGAAAATGCGTTGCCAACGTCTCGCTAAGCACAACATCGTCATAACGCAGCGTGTAATGTCGCACCGCAAAACTCGACGCAACCGGCGACCATTCCAACACCAGATCGCCCCCCTCAAAACGATGCACGATAACCGGCTGCGCTGGGGCAGCAACATCAACAGCTATAGAAACAGGCTCACTGGCACGACCGCCCGTGTCATAATCTACCACCCACAACGTATAACTACCCGCCACCACGCGAGCCCACACGTACTCGCTGGCAGCACTACGGTGCAACTCAACAGACGACTCATAATCACCGCCCAAGCGCCAAACCGTTTCTTTATAGTCCACATCCGGCGACGGCTCTTTAATTAGCCGCACACCACCTTCTGGCAAAATAACCGCCTGCACCGACGCTGGCAGCGTAGGCGGCACCAACTTGCCTTGCACCTCGTAAACGTCACCACCCAGCCAGCGGCTTCTTTGACCAAGCCGAGACACCGCCCGCGCGCGCACCCGTATACGCTGACCATCTCGTAACTCTCGCAACTCCAGCAACGGCGACGAATCAACCGGCCCACTTTGCCAACCTGCCTCATCGGCCAACGCATATTGAAATTGGATATACCCAACACGCGAATCATCCGGCGCAGTAACAGAGGCCGTAACCGCCGTTTTAATCGCCGCATTATCACGATACAAGACCTCATAAAAAGAAAGATTACTAGGCACAGAAATAGGCCCATCGGGCAGCAAAGTAAAATCGGGGTTATCAAACACCAACCCCTGCTCTATACGAGCATATTTACTAGGGTCGTAAAAATCAGCCTCTACCGAATACTCACCACCCTCACCACGCACCAACGAACGCACGCGGTACAAGGGCAACTCAACCTCAGCAGCAGACAACACCCACATCGCCCCTACAACCACATCCCCCAAGGCCTCATCAACCGTTATTTCTCCGGCAGCAACATCAACACCCTCAACAGCACGCTCATTAAGCACGCCATCTGCACCCACATAGCGCAGCACATAGCTATACGCCAGAGGCAAATCACTAGGCAAACTATCGACCGTCAACACCAAGCCGCCAACAGAACGTACACGACCCCCCAAGCGCAGCCCCGCCACCATTGGGTCTTGCACTCCTATCACATCGCCCGGACGCACAAATAACTGATCCAAACCACAGCGATACGTCACGCTGCGCGCAACAGACTGCCCCGCATCAACTTCAAAACGACCCACTCGGCGCGCCTGCCCCGCACTGTCACACCCAAACGCAACAATATCTTTTTGTCGCCAACCAAAACGGGCAACCGCATCCGAATCTTCCCAAATATCAATGGCGGGCCGCCCACCATCAGCAGGGTTGCTGTACGTCGTCAATACCGCTGTTGGGCGACTCTTTAAACTTTTACTGCTATAACGAAATTTACCCTCAACCACATTGGCCGGCATCACAACGCCCACTGCATCCGAAGGCGCATCTTGCGCAAAATTAATGGTGCCACTGCCGTAATAATTAACGGCACGAAACGCACTGGCCACTTTGCGCAATAGCGTGTACGCCTCATCCTGCGTGCGAATTTGCCCATTAAACGTGTAACGCGGTTGCTGCCCACCCATACCGTCATCGACCAATTCATCATTGTATTGGGCAATTTGATACAGCGACCCTTTATTAATGCGCGCCACATCCACGTACGCCCCCAAACCGTAACGATCATTTGCAATAAGGTCGTACAGCACCCACGCGGGGTTATCTGTCCACGCAAGCTTAAACGTACCATCCCACACACCACTGTACTCTCGCGTTTGAGGGTCGTAATTCGTGGGCACCCGCACAATCAAGCCGCGCACATCATAACTACGCTTTGGCACCTTATCGCCGAACTGGTCGGCATCAATAGTAACGGCGTAGTACGCACTGCTGGGGTAACTCAACTTAGCGTCGATAATTTCCGTGTAACTGGAAAAAAACGTTTGATCCTGAATAGCCGCATCGTCACCATGATCATCCGACACCCGCCGCAAACGAAACAACCACGGCACACCACCCACAGGCTTTTCAACCCTAAACTGACGCTCGTAATCAGCCGTAGTCTTACCCTGAATCTTGGCCTTTATCGCCTCTACCCAAGCGCCACCATTAGCTTGCACATCTACCGCAACCTGCACACTGTAACCATGCAAATCACCATCATCTTTATCTTGTTTGGTTAGCGCCGGTATAACCAACTTTACTCGCACCGCATCTATATCAACATCCGTTACCGTGCGCTCCACTGGAGCGGCCTGCAGCACCTCTTGATCAACTACCACCTCACCCTCTACGGCCGAAAACCCTGCTACAGAGGGTTGCGACAAGGCGCCCGTGCGCTCATCTACCTGCACACCATCAAAATTAAAACTGCCATCCTCATTTTGTACAGGTACACCGTCAAAAAAAACCGACTTTAAACCATCAACTAACCCTACAATCTCGCCTTCCGAAACAAAATCCATAATGCGAGCCGTTGCCACACTACGCAGCGTGTTGGGGTCTTCCTCTGCTGCACGCGCAGAACCACCGCCACTTTTACCACCCTTTGCACCGACTAAACGCATACGAAAATAACCCTAACCACTATAGCTTACCTGTTCACTATTAATGCCGGCCGAAATAACAGCCGACCCCGCATCACGCACCCGACCATAAATTAACGGCCGACAAACACCCTGCTCTGTTGTATTTAACGCACCACTAAATAAAGCCGATAAATCACCCTCTCTATCCTCGTACGCGCTTGCGTTAGGCGCCATAGCACCTGCATCATACCCCGCTTTTCGCCCTTGCACCTGCGGCAAGATATGCAATTGCGACTGCCCGCCAAACCCCAAACGCAAACAATTTTCAGTAATGGGTAGCGCATCTTTTTCGAGCGCCAAAAAATAACGGCCCGCCCTAAATTCTTTTTTAAAGCCCGGCAAAACAGACTCCAAAAACAACACCGCATCCAACGGCGCCTTAACATCTATTACATGCACAGCACCCTCAACCAACTTGGCCAAGCCACCGTAAAAAAATACTTTAATCATGGCGCAACCACATTCTTATTTTGCTTTTCCATAAATGTAACGGCCCACGACGCGACAAAAGCGATTCGCTATACCCACCTCGAATATCCCCCACTTGATGGCCAATTAAACCGCCACCCTCATAAACACCTGCATGATTAATAACGGCACTACGCCCAAACTGAGCCAAAAAACAATCCCCTTTTTGCACATCACTAGACTGAATCTCATAAAAACCTTGCGACTTAAAATTTTGTGTATAAAGGTCTTGACCGCCCTGCCACCAATCCCAATCACGCGGAAACTCATCAAGCAGCAAATTACGATTAAGACGAAACCAATCACGTACATAGCTATAACAGTCGGTAATGCCGTGCTGAAAAGGCCGCCCAATAAGCGGCACAATAGGAAGAGAATCACCCCAAAAAAAAGGCTCCACCGGGGAGCCTTTTTCAACATAAATAATTCCCCAAGGCACACCCCAATCGAGTTGCCCGCGCATATCGGATGCACTGGGATAATAAGGGCCATCGGGATGGGAATGAATAACCGCCAGCACTTGGCCACGGTATTTTTTGACTTGGTGGCGCGCCACCGAAAACGACGCGCGCGGATTACTGGCAACATTTTTTAGCGGTACATAACCCTGCTTAGTAACAAAGCCAACGCTTTCATTTGGGTACGACGCCTGCGCATGAGCCATGGCAATTTTTATTGCCTCGCTATCAAACTCACCTTTATTATTTACGCTAGCCATTTTCACGCACTCTCGCGGCACCGGGGAAACCATCAAAAGGCAACTCTGCATGCTCACCAAAACGCAACCGGCAACCACTCAACGTTTTCGAGCACTTATCATCTACCGCCGCGCACGGGGCATTCTGCTCATCAAAATAATTCTCCCCAACATAGGGGCACGTAGCCTGGCTATAATCAAACTCGCTACTAACATAACGCCGATACCGCGCAACACACACATCACGCAATATTTGCCTGCGCGGCAATTTAACGCCACGCTGATCGAGCATAGGCGACAACTGCCAACGCACACTAACGTTGCTCCATTCCTGCAACTGGTCGATAACAAAAAATTCATCGGGCAACCGTTGATCCGGGTCGGGCGTTGCCCCCGCATCTAAAAAATCGGCAAAGGTCTCAATAACCGTTACCTTTGCACCCACCCAATCGTCCAACGCCAACAGAGCCGAAATAAACTGCCCCTCAATATTCGAAACTTCTAGCACTGGTCGCGGCATACCGCCCTTGGCAGACCAACTTAAACCGCTTATTTTTAGCGGTATTGGCACATACAACTCACCATCAAACGACACCGCAGCACCATTAAACGGCGCTGGAGCCAAACGCATTACCTGCCCCCCCAGCTCGGTTGCATCAATAATTAACAACTGCACTTTTGCACCGTAAACGCTCTGCTGAATAATGCGCTCTACCGTCATAAATCAAATACCCGCTCAAAAGTACACGTTAATTCTGAATGGGTTGGCCCTATTTTTTTAGGGCCACTATAACCCTTACACAAATAAGGCGTAGCGGCGACATTGGGCGGCCCCCACAAAAACGGCTCTACACCCGCGTGCTCATCCAAAAAAGCCACCACACTCGCAATATCGGCGTGCGGCAACGCAAACGTAAGTGGCCAAACAGTACGCCGCGCATTTAAACCATCTTGTGTACGCTGACTATAACCATCACCAAATTGCACACGCCGCGTGCGAAATTCAATACTAGGATTAACGCCGCGACGCGGCACGAAAGGAGGGAACGATTGCAAAGGCATAAACTACACCGCATAAGAATTTAACAAACCACCCGGCTCTTGCTGCAAAGCAATTTCATCATGCACAAGACCACGCACCAACTGACGAATAACCACCACTTGCTGGCCATTTTCTTCGTAACTTTCCACACTATTTTTAACGCCTGCCGCCTCGTGAATATGCACCACAACACCAGCAGAAGACTTTTTACGCTCAGAAATAAAGCGGGTAAAATCGCGGTTTTGATTGGGGCTAAGCACACGCTCATTACGCTGCAAAACGTAGGTGCTTTCTTCTGGCACATTGGTTAAACCACCGTGCGCAATACCGGCCACTTTCGCCCCATAGGTAGCACCCGTTGCCAACACAGCCCCCGCCGCAATTACACCCAACGCAGGCCCAACATACGGTATAGCGGCCATTGACTTGTACGCTTTTATCGCCGTTTCATACGTGTGAATAGCAATTTTTTTTATCGAATTTCGCTTTTCGTCATCTAACAGCGTTTTACCAATTTGAATCGCCAAGCGCGCGCGACCCGCTTCTTTGGAATTGACACCATCGTAATAAGCCCCAGCAATATCGAGCATGGATTCCATACCCTTTGCCAGCGATTTACGGCGCTCATCGTCGGCCTTTTCCTGCAACCTCTGCGAGAGATCGGCGTAACGCGCCTCGGTAATTAACTTGTTATCGAGTGCGCTTTGTAGCATTTGCTGGCGATTCGCATAGGTTTCAGCCAGCTTTTCCTCTTCGGTTTTTAACTCACTTTCAAACGATGCTATTCCGGCCAGCAACTCTGCATTGCCCGCAAGCTTATCCAGCTCGGCCTGCTTGGCAACTAACAAATCAATTTGCTTGGGCACCAAGCCTTCAATTAAACCGTTCTCCAATTGATAGCGCAGCCGCGCCGCTTCTGTGGTTTTACTATACAAGGCAATTTGATCGGTTAACGTTTTGGTAAGCTTTTCGTACTCGCCCACCACACCAACACCAGAACCCGCATCACCCGCACCAGAAACCACACCACCAACAGCCGAAGAACCCGGCTGAACTTTTGGCGGTTTTATTGGGGCCGCCAATTCTTTCGACAAACGAATACGCTCACGCAATAGCGCCAACTCTTTCTCACTATTGGCCAACTGCGATGCTACACCCCTATCGTTAGGACGAGACTCAGCAACCCCGCGCAAAATTTCTACAGCCTTAGCAACCTTTTCATACCGCTGCTCTAAACGTACCAAATCACCAATTGCAGGCCCATGAACTTTGGCCGCCAAACTTTCAGCCATGTGCCGAACAACATCAACAGTGCCGGTCACCGCCTTAGTGACCGCAGCAAAACCACCAACCAACGCATTCGCCAAAGAAGCCGCCGCCTCTTTTGTTTTTTCATCTTGCAACAAAAGCGTAAGCTGCTCGATATTATCGGTTGCACCGGCAAGATTATCGGCCTCTAACAAATCACCCGCAGCATTTCCTAACGATTTTAATGCGCCCCCAAAGGTATCGCGCGCAGCGCGTGCCGAACCACCAAACTGTACCTCTAACTCCTTTAAAATAACTCGCTGAGCTTCTGCCGATTTGCCCGACTCCCATAACGATTTAATAACCGCCTTTTGATCATCGGAAAATTGAATACCGGCCCGCGACAACGCCCCTAAATTCGCAACAGGATCATTTAACGCCTTAGCCAACTGCACCGTTGCCGACGTTAAATCAGTTTCCATGCGCACAGCCAAATCGGCTGCTGCTTCTGTGGTACGTAAAAATTCATCACCCGTTATGCGCGTAAACGTTGCCAGCTTCGATTGAGCACTTAAAAATTGCTCATCACCAAAAGAGGTGACATTCTGCAATTCAGCCGCGTGCCGCGTTAACTCTTGCAACGTAAAACCCACTTGACTACCCGTGGTTTTTAAACCCTGCTCCAACTGCTTTACCGCACGCTCCTGCTCGATAGTGGCAGCAATAACCTTGCGCTGCAACGTAACCACACCACCAACCGCCAAACCGGCAGCCCCCGCAACCGCAAGCTTGCTAATACTCATTTGCCAGCTTTTTGTTGCCTGCACATTCGCCTGCAACTTACGACGCATTTTTGCATCATCAACCGTAAGCTCGGTTACCAGTCTTTCAATAACTTTTTTTGGGGCGCCCATTAACTCATTCTCGCTTTTGCACTTTCGACAATTTTACGGTCGTAACACTCCGCTTGTTCCGGTGTAAGCAGGGCATACTGTTCGCAGGTTAACTTTGCATAACCCACGTACACCTCCCTCTCTACCTCGGACAGCCGTTCAAACTCTTGCAACGATAAATCACCCGTTTCAAACGGATCACACTGCATTAAACTACGCTCGTGAACACCATCTTTAAGACCACCCGTTGCGCCCATCACATTCACCGCCGTGCGGCTATGCAAATAATCTTGACCCTCAAAATCCCACGGCATTTGCCGATAAATTTCTCGCCATTGCGGCCACTCTTCGGCTGGAATAATTTTACCTACCGCATAGAGCGGGCACCGCATCAGAATGGCCAGCTTTACACGTAGACGATAATCGCTATCCAGCCTCAGCTTTTTTTTGGGTCGTCTTCTCCTGCAGACACACAACCATTCACCCGCATACCCGCCTGATAAATTTGGACAATCTGGTCGGCACCAATTTTACTTCTGAGCGCACCCAAGTCTTCCGACGTATGACTGTAATTTTTATCATTCACAAAATACAACGCCGCTTCTTCTACCGTTAGCTCGCCCACTTTAGGCAATAACACCTCACGCATATGGTCAAAACTGAACCGCGTAATCTGCACCGGGCTGGACAACCCCTCAATAGGAATAACAGCGGGCTCTAACTCAACTCTATTTAAAAAATCCATTTTTAACTAGCCTCCGTCCATACAGATTTCCCGCTTTGCTTAGCGTAAACTTTCATTGTGTTTTTTTCTTTACGTTGCGCCGCCGCCATTTTTTTACCCAACATCAACACCGGAACAGTCGCCACATCACCTGTTTTATAGGTAACGCGCATTTTTACCGTTTCCTTGGCATCAACCAAACCCATAAACGCCTGGTAATCCACTAACGACGGAATATGGTTAAATGAATACTCTAAATCTGCTCCCGCTTCTGGCCCAGCCGAATAAATATCCGTCTCATCAACCAGCGCCGACACATCATTAGCATCGCTAACTTCACCCACTTCACCAATGTCAACCACGTTCGGCAAGCCAACATAACTATCCGGCGTATCTGGATCTTCAAACGCAAGTACAGTACCCGCGCCAAATGTAACACCTGTTGCAAACGGCATCGCTTAACCCTCTCTTTAATTAATCAGAATAAATAACTGAAAATTGCAAAACTAAACTACTAAATTGACCGGTTTCATCGGATGAGTACTCCCAATCCCCCGCAAAAACACCCTGTAAAATACCGGAAAAATTACCCTCTGTTATTGCGGGTAAAATTTCACTCGCCCACACATCCAGCTCATCATCGGATTTATGCCGCGAATAAAGGTGTATTTCAAGATCTGCCGTGCAAAAAGCATCGACACCTTTATCCTCAACCTCACCGCGAACCAACGACACCACCACAGCATTTTGCAGGTCGGTTAAATCTGGCTGGCGCGTTGTAAATATTTCACCAATATAAACACGCTCCAACTCGCGCTTAATCGCATCTCGTACTGACTTACGTGCCGACATAACTACCTCGTATACTTTTTTGTTCTATAGCGCAATTCATGCAATAATTTTTTTCGCAACACCGTTTGCATTGCTTTTGCTGAATGCGCTTTCATTTCACGTTCCGCTTCACGCTGAAGCGGAATTTTTACAACCTCTAACGGCAACCGCGCCAAACCCTCTCGCCGATAAACTTGAAATCGACCACTGGCACGACGCACATTAATAAACGCACGATTAAATTGCCGCCCAGCGACGCGCACACCTCTACGATTAGTACCGCGACGCACATTTTTTAACAGTGTTGCACTGCGCATTAAGCTAACTGCCGAAACCGGCTGAGCATAGGCATACAACTTACTTATTTGCTTTCGCGCCGTGGCGCGTGAGATAAAAACTTTTTTACGTATATGCTTGCTTTGAATTTTTGTACTTTTAGCAACACCGCGCACAACCTTGGTACGCACAATCTTTATGGTATCGTTTAACGCTTTCGCCGCCGCGCGCGGCACTTCTTTTTTAGCGATTGCATTTAATTTTTTTTCTCGCCTTTTTATTTGTTTTGATAATTTATCGGCCATTAATATTTACGCACAAACGCGGCAGCCTCTATGCCGTCGTTACCATCTAACGCGGCAATACGATAACGCTGCCCCGCCTGAATATATTCATCATCCACTTTTACCGCGCCCACTTCAGCCACTAAAAAAACCGCACGTATCTGCGATACAACGCCCATGCCGTTTTCTGCAGGCGTAATAAAATCTAAGTCGATCACGGCTTGCGCATTACCGTGTACAACTTTCGCACCCCGACGATACACACCTAGCACAGCCCCCAGCAGGCCGAACGCCTGCCGAGAACCCAAAGCTGTAAGGTCGTTAAACCCCACCATTTACGGACACAACCGAACAGACGCTTCTGTTGTACCGGCACCATAGGCCTCAAGAAAATAACCAATCTTAGTGTTATCCGACGCCGCTGTTGTTAAACGACTATTGCCGTCATCCCAATAAGCCGCAGCATAAGCTGCTGGGGTATCAGCCGAGGTTTTGGGCAGGGTATAACACTCCACCACAACAGCCTCACCCTGCTCACCCGACAAAACATCAGCTTGCACCACACCAAACAAACCAGCAGTACCCAACAACACACCGTCACCACCATTTAAATCTGCGGCGGCTGTAAACGTTAGAACATCGCCTTTCTGTACATGATTTAACATGTGCTATCCCCCTTAATTAAATTAAAAAAACAAAAAAGGCCGCACAGTGGCGACCCCTTATATAAAAAACCTAAATCGCGTTAAACCCTAATAATTAGGATGCAACACCCGAATTTTTAACAATGCCACGACCGCCAATACAACCCACACCAAAATCATGTGCAATTTTAAGGCTCATGCCGTCGGACTCGAAACCGTACTGCGTTTCCAACCGTGGGTTTTCTTCACCTTGCAGATACGCATATTCAAACACAGGAGCCTCATCAACTGGCGCCAACAAATAAAACGGATTGTTAGTAACACCATCAAGCCGCGATTCTGCTAATAGCGACAAGCTGTTACTGTGAATATTCACATCGGCCGCCTTCGTGGCCGCCACCGCCGCCAATTGCTTAAGCGCCTCTTCTTCACGCTCCGCACTTACAATAAGAATCGCACCGATCAAATCTAACTGCTCACCGTCCAAATCTGTTTGCTTACGCATCGCCTGCTTCATTTTTGCCAACGCAGCTTCTACACTGGCACCAGCATTTACCAGGGTATTATTGTTTGCGGCATATAGGCTTGAACCGTTGTATTTGAGAGTTGATTTAAACAAATCCCAAAATATTTTTTGCTCTAACGCCGCCGCTTTTGAGCCAACGCTTTGCATAAACTGCGTAAGCGAATTCAAATCATCGTTAATCATGTGGCGACGGCCGAACTTAAAGATGCGACCAAAACTATCTAACGAATAGCTATTACCCGCTTCGCTGAATTTACCCGTTTTGTATTCACCACTTTCACCCACTTTCGACAACTGAGAGCCAGCCCCCATGGTAAGCACATGACGTTCTTTAAAATCGGTAACACTTGCACGGCGGGCAACACTGGTAAAACTGCGCGATTTTTTCTTGTATGCCGATAACATTTCTTTATTACCAACATCAGCCAACATTAAAGGAAAATCACTGGCCGAACTGTATGCTTTGGCCATAACATCGTTTGGCGAAATACCATTAACACGCTCACCTTTTACAGATAGATAGCCCTTTGCCATTTCCATTAATGAATTGTACGCAAATTCGCGCGAAGCCTCGGTATGCTGATAAACAGAAGGATTGGACCGCACCAACATCGCTTGCACCATGGCGGCACTCAAATCACTACCCGACGACACTACACGAACCCCACCACCAGCAGGCATACCACTCTCTTTTCGAGCGGCCACCTGCTTAATAGCATCCATACTGGCATCTTCAACGCTAAGATTTTTATCCAACCAACCCTTTACCACAGTTGCATCCAATTTAGCTTCGGCAGCAATTGACGCCAAGCGCACAGCATCCGCCTGAGTGGGAACAGCCGCCGGTCGCTCTTCAGCCCAATCAACACCCAACTTGCCTGCAACCACTTTTAATAATTCATCATCGGCCGATTGCGCACCCGATAAAACATCAACCGTAAGACCCTCTACGGCCAACCCTTTAACAGCATCGTCGGCAACGGTATATTCAGCCACTAGTGCTGCCGAAATTAGCAACGCTACTGCAGCCGATGTGCCGCCATTTTTTTTGGATTTTACATTGAACAACATAGTGCTACCCTTCTTCGCTTTTTGTGTTTGTGCGGCGGCTGCCGCAGTATGTGAAACTTTTTCTTTATGCTGCAACAACGCGGCTTGCACTTTTTCACCAACGTGCAATTTAGCCGCTACAGGAATTTCATAATCAAATAACGCGGTAGCAAAACCCGCATCTACCGCTTCTTGGCCTATATAAAAATGATCTTTACCATCGGCCAAAATATCTTCTATTTGCTCGACCGTTTGACCGGAACGCTGCGCTAAAATATTGACATAACCGCGCTCGATACTCTCTAGCTGCTCGGCAGCATCGCGCAAGTCGTTAGCATTACCACCTACAGCGTAGGCGCCCGTATTCACCTTATGCAGATGAAAAAAACCATTAGCCGGTATGTGACGCTCTTCACCCGCGAGAAACAAAGCCCCCCCCATGCTGGCGGCAATACCATCTATATGCGTTATCACTTTTTTATTACTGCTGCGCAACGCGTGATACATAGCCAAGCCTTCCATCACATTGCCGCCATCAGAATTAATGCGAACAACAATCACACCACCCTCTAACGCTTCAATTTCGGAGACAATGGTTTTTGCATCCAAACTTTCCCACCAATCACCAACATCACCGTAAATTAATAACTCACCTTTGGTATTAATTGAGCAGTGCGCATTGAGTGCAATATTTTTTTTACCCAATTGCGCAAAATATTTATGCGGCATCATCCTCTCCACTTTTACCTGTAAAGTCATCGTTGGACGCACCCTCTTGAGGTACGCCTTGCAACTGACCATTTTTGTTTGTTGTGTTGGAATCTGAATCTAAAATAATATTTAGTGATTCAGCCAACGCACGATCTTCTGCAATTTCAGCCAATACGGTTTCAACATCCAAACCCCACTCTCGCAACTCTCCCTGCAACGAACCTAGGCCCGCCCGCATTTTTTGAATAATGGCTGGAAGCTCATTTTTAAGATCTAGAATTTCTTTTCGCGGGGGGCTCCACGCAAAGCTAATACCCGAAAGGTCGTAACCTTTTAACGCTGCAGCCTCTAACCACCAGCGTTCAATTTTTTTAATCTGCATAGGCATTAACATGCGGCGACGGCGGCGCGATGCCGCCAGGTGCATACGAATAGCCGCCATTTTTTCGGCCGCAAAATTACCCTCGCTATAATCGCCTGTAAGCGCGCTGTAGGTAACTTCGTAGGCCGTTGCCATTAATCGCTCTTGATTTTTTGCAAAAGAATCCTGCCCGCTAATGGTAGGAGGCGTACTAAACGCAATACGATCTGTGCCCGCTAGCCGCGCAGCAAAGCCCGGTTCAGCGGTTTCAGGAATGATCGGATCGGCTGCCCCACCGGTTCCATCCTCTGAATAAATCGCAAAACCAAAACAGGCGGCCATGCGCTGTAACTCGATAAACGCATCATTAAAATCATCCATGCCTTTCATGCGAGTAAAAACGCTGTAGCCTTTTGGTAGACCGCGCAGTTGCCCAGGCCTTAAAATTTCGTAAACATGCGCAACATAATCGGCATCTACAACCTGTGATGTTAAATTTTTCCCTGCCCTATCCCCCGGATGAGAATTAAATAACCAGTACCCAGAACGACGACCACCCGAAAACCGAATGCCCTGCATATTGCCAGCACCATCCGAAACGCCCGAGTCTTTACTATCGTCTAAATAATCCCCCTCAAGCAGTTGCAAACGAAGCGGCACTGACAAGCGACGGTCAGTTGACAAGCGCCCAAGCATTAGCGCCTCGCCACTTAGCGCCACTCCTCGCGCGGTTGCCCCCTGCAAACCAAATAAATCTAATTGGCCATCAAAATCAATTTCTGGATTTTGCATCCAATCGCGCATAAGCGAATCGGCCAATGCAATTTTTCTTTTTGCTTTTTTGCTTTTATCGGCATGCTTAGCTTTAGGTGTGATGCCAGTGCCAACTGTATACGTGTCGATAGCATTAACAGCATTACCTACATACGGGTTGTTGCGCTCTAATTCGCGCGAAGCATCACGCAGCGCCTTTAAACTTAAACGCCCTTCGGCATTTTGACTTGTACCCGCACCACGAAACCAACGCCGCCCTTTACCAGCGCCATCGTAACCAGCCGCCGCACTCATCGCCTGCAAACGCGCTGTTACCATGCGCGCATACTGACGCTTTTGCGCACGCTGCGGATCAAGAGCAAGGATTGCCCTGTCTAAAAAGCTCATTGGTAACCCCGATTAAAACCCATCATTAAAGGCTTAGGTTTACTGCCGCTAAGTTCAGACTTCATGGCTGATAAGGTTCGCCTCATCTCACCAAGGTCGCGGTATTCAATTTCCCGATCTCCTCGCTTGGCTTTACGCGCACCGCTATAAATAGCCTTTTCAAGATCATTAATATCTTGTTGAGTTACAGCCATTAATCTCGCCTTTTAAATGTTGATTTTTTAACGGTGTACCGTGGCGCATTATCTTTAGCCGGAACCAAGGGCACCGCCTCATTAAATAAATCGGATTGGGTAACGGCCACTTCAATCTTGTCCCATTCCGCATCGGTTGTGATGTGTATTTTTATCGCTCGCGCTGCATGTTCTGCGTACACCTCACAATCCCAAAATTCACAAGGACAGCCCGGTTTTTGCTTCCACACCAAACGCCCAGTTTTATCTGCGACTTTGGCCTCGGCTACCAACTGCTCAAAATAATCTGCACGCAAATCGTTCGCGCGATAAAAATGGAAACGCCCTTCACCCCGAGCATTAAGCTTGAGCTGATCCGACAAATAATCTTTTGCTTTGTTTGTGCCCACCATGTAAAGCTTGACGTTTTTTCGGTCGGCTTTCGTGAGCTTGTCTGGGTTTTGAAAATTAAGCACTTTGCCCGCAGGAGGGGGCGAAAATACAGGCGGATTTGTTCGAGAACTCGAACCTTTAATCGCCATTATTTTTACAGCCGGGTATTTTTTTTGCCGCGTTGTTACCCACTCATATACAGCGTCAGTAGCATGCCCACCAGAGTCAATAGAAATGGCACCGGCATATAACGACCGACCGCTTTCATGCTCAAACGCTGCAAACACGATGCGATCCAACTCTACCCACACTGGATCATCAATACTGGTTGTGCTGACTTTTGCATAAATCTCATCGGCATACATCAACCAAGAGCGACGCCCCCGACCATGCGCGCGTATAAGCACAGCCAAACGGTTATCTTGCACATCGATGCCAACTGTTATTTTTAAGCCACCACTAGGGCAAACTTTTTCTGCTCGCTGCGACTCCGAATCTTCTTTTGCGTGCGCCAATAATGTTTCTGCATTGTCGCGCCCATCTTGATACTCGTAAGGACGACCAAGCTTGGAGTTAATAAAAACAACTTGCTTTGATGTGTCGCCACGCGATGCGTAGTACTCAGCCTCTAAATAATCTTTTACTAGCGAATGAACACCCACCCCATTTAAACAACTGTACAATTCATTTAAACAGGTAAACCCTGCAACAGTGGTTGTTGGTTTAGTTGCAACCCACCCACAAAGCGGGTCACCTGCGGCCATTGCAGCGGCCACTGTTGCACGTATATTTTCCTTTCGCTGATAATCGTCCCACGGAGAACCGCAGTGCGGGCATACATAGACAGCCAAATCAGGACGATTAAAGCCGAATATTTCATGGCGCTCACCGCTCTCACTATCAGCCTCCCAACCGTGAACATTTTCAAAATCTAAAACGTGCAGTTGCTTACATTCGTGGCAACCAATAGGTAATACGCGGCGGTCAGACAACCGAATATATTCATCAACACGCGAAAAACCTTTTTGAGATGGCGTTCCGCCCAGTATTTTTTTTGGCGGCACAGGCGAACGTTTTGTTCTCTCAAACAATAATTTAATCGAGTCGCCTTGGTTGCCAACATCCTCGTTAGCATCATCAGGCTCCTCAACAAAAACAAAACTCGCTGTGGTGCTTTTTACATTGCCTGGGCTATTCGACCCAAACAACTCCAAAAAACCACCATCAAACACTTTTCGCAGCGTTGTATTACCATCACGAGTCGAACCACTAAAACTCATTCGCTCGGCTACTGGCTTGGTAGCCAAACCAACGGGCTTCATTTTTGTAAGAGCAAATTTTTTCGCGGCACTTTCACTGGCAAACATCCCAAGAAAAACACCCGCCTGCGTGCAAATTCGTTTAAATATGTATGCCAGTAATGCGGTCGTCCACAAAACCTGCGCCGCCTTCATGCAGTATATTTCTTCGATTTTTGGATCATCGAAGGCCGCAAAAATCCCATAAAGGTGGGGGCCATACTCCAGCGAAAATTCACGCTGACAAGCACCAACCTCCTCCGGCAACTGTAAATATTTTTGCGACCATTCAGCAGTATTAACGGGCGGCTTAGGCTTAATATCCTCCGCCACCTGCAAGAAAATCCTCCCCAAGTTTTTCCGCATTTTTTGCAACGCGTCTGGATGCAGAGCGCACAGGTTCGTCGATGAGATCATCCTCAAATTCCAAATCTTCAAATTGAGATCGAAACTTGGCTTTTACAACCGAACCAAGCTCACTAATCGCACCGTTAACCTCTCTCGCAAACACACTAGCAGCCGCCACAAACTCTTCTGCAGGAGCCAAGATTCCCATCTCTTTTAAATTCGCTAAACGAAGCGCCAACGTCTTTTCGGTTGACTCCTCTATACGCTGCTCAGTAAGCGTCTTCTGAGCATCACCACCCCGCCCAGCCGCCTCCGAACGCAAATCATCTATATAAACCTTCAACCATTCACGGTAGGTGCCACCGCGTGAAAGCAACCCCTTTTCGACACGCTTATTAATCGCTTGTTTAGTGCAACCAACCAGGTCAGCAAAACCCGATTGCGTCGCCGCCGCGTCCAAATCAATTACACTAGACAAAACAACCCCCAATAAAAAAGAGAGATCAACGCGTCCACGTCAACCCCCCTTACAAACCCCCAACTAACGAAATTTCGCGCACTTGCGTACCGTACTGGATACCCCCATGGGGAGAACCTATAGCAGGGGGGGGGCTACTTGCGACCTCACTACCTCAATACCTACGCCACGCTGATACTTTCGACCATCATCAAACTCAACACGATTAACCAATTGATACAACCCCTCAACCGGTGCAACCGAAAGCAAAACAGCATTAGCAACAGAAAACGACCTACCCGAAACATCATCCGTAACCATCGCCGCATGGTTTTCACCCCGCACTTCCCAGCCATCAGGCAACAACCACTCGCTAAATGAGAGTGACGCCCCACGCACAAGATCATCCCACGCAACCCAAACCCAATCCTCATCGCCAGCGTCCCAACGCTGCTTAAACACCGGGGTAATAACACCGTCATGCACAACTATACTCATTATGCAGGATCTTCAATTTCTTCATCGTGCGCCGAAATCGTTACCGTTCCGCCGCTCGTTAATGTTTGCGTTGCACAGGTCGTTACCCGCAACAGTGTAGTGCCGTCATCACGCGCAATATGAGTAGCGTCACCGTTAGCCGTGATGCTCAAATTTGCTTGTTGCGCGATAGTGAGCTTTCTACCACTCACATCACCGTTAGCGATAACGTAATCGCCATTACCCACCCCAGCAACCAACGTTCCACTGGCCAACACTAAGCCCGAAATTGCCGCATAGTTAGCAGGCTCAGCAGAGCAAACCGTTATAGTTATACATGTTGCGCTCTTGTTATGCGCCGCATCTAGCACGTCATCGTGTACCGACTTACCCATGACCTAACCCTCTGTTGACACTGTAGTTGTTGCCACTTTGCGCGGGGCCACCTCGACATGATTAGGATTTAACGCTACCGCCTCACCCATACCCTCGGCTTTTACAAAACCAGCACGGTGCCACCGCTCAACGTCCGACACTTCGATGCCCTGCAATTTATCGCTGTCGTGCCTGTTACCCACTTCAAACGAGACGTGGCCCGCTTTAAATTCGTTCATCACTTCAAAATTCATGCTCAGCCCTCGACCGATACAATGCGATCAATTTTTTGAATTAACACCACACGCTGCCCTCCGCGAATATCGACAACATGCCGCCCACTGAATGACCCACCGCCAATCACAATAGAATCGGCTAAATGCAAATGCTGAGAGTCATCAATAACAATAAAACTGTTTTGAGCCAATTCCGGCTCCTCGATAATTAACGCATTAATTGATTTTTGAACAACTAAAAACGTTTCGTTGCTTAGCGTTGGGGCACCCGATAGACAGCCATGCCGCACACTATCAGACTGCACAGAAAACGAAATAAATAGGCTGGGGGTTTCGCTGCTGTGAGTATGCGAGCCATCAACAACACCCAAAACATGAGCCCGCGTCAAGACTATTTCACCCACCGCATTAGCATATAACACCGAATCAACATCCAGTATCACACCAGAACTCAATACAACCGCATCAGACGCATGACCGTGAGTAATACGCGTAACATCAATAGTATTGTTTTGAATTAAATTAATAATTCCCGCGCGGTGCGCACTAATTGAATCATTAACGTTAATTTGGCCACTCTGCACCAGCACCGATACTTCAACAAACTGAGAGTGAGCTACATCGTTAACAATTAACAATCCCGCACCCGTTAGCGTTGCAACCTCAACGTTGTGAGCGTGCAACGCTTTAGCAATCGCCAGCACGCTAGACTGAGTAAACGCAGGAGACTCGGAATTATGATCATGTAGCGCGGCGGCCGCAGTTATAGCTGCAGCCGAAAACAAATTAATCGCACTCACACCCTGGGAATGCGTCGCCACGTCAACCGCCAAAATATTTGCCTGAACTAATCCCGCAGCTTGCGAACGATTAACATGCGAAACCTTGCTTGCCGCTAACAAAAATACCGACGGGATAACGCTAAACGAGTCAGCAACGGAAATAGCCACCCCACCCACCAGAGCCGACGCCGGAATAGCAATACCATCAATAACATCGCTTACCGAAATCGAATAACCCGCAAATGCAGGCAGCGTAATATTTATCGTTTTACCGTCACCGCTGCGCGTAATATTCGCCAACGGGACCGCATCCCGAACAACATCATTCCAACCCCCAACAGGGCTCAACGACGCCGAAATACCCGCACGAATATCCGCACGGACAGCATCAAATGTAGCACCGGCTGTCACCCACTCATCGCCAGTTAATGTTAACGTTAAGAACCCGCCTCCTCCTACAATATCCAGCTCGCCAGCACCCGTCGCCAGCGAGCCACCGATCGTGACACTCGCAGCTAACACAGTTGAAAAAACAAGTATGGCCCCAGCCAAACCACTCGAATCAACACTACCCGTCTGCGTCGCTATAGACGTTTTAATTCCCGTTACGCCATCGTTGGCACTAGCAGCAAAATGCGACATATCGAAATACCCGCGCTCACCCGCGTAGTCCGACGTTAACCCATTACTATACGAAACAGATTTTGGATTATCGATACCACTACCATTTTTACTCACGACACAGCCCCACACAAACATACGCCCCGCTGACACAGAAACGGTCGCACCAATATCAATCGTTGAACCGTTAGACGTCGCACCATCGTCGGCAAAATCGGAATCGAGCAATACCCACTGATCCTCACCAGCCTCAAGCTCGTACTCGAAAATTGTGAGACGCATGGTATTAAAAGTACCATCGTCACACGTGAAAGACACCGGCTCAGACACACCCGCAACTTTAAAAAAAACAGACGCTGATCGACGATACGAACCATCGGACTGAGCAGTAGTGTTCGCCACCTGATGAACCCAGTCATCACCAGTAACAACATGGTCACCAGCACTGCCCCCCGACCGCTCAGACGTGCACGCTATAAGCAAGCTACCCACTAACGGAGCGCTAGAGAATACCGCTTCTGAAGGAGACCCCCACGACCCAACCGCCACTTGCCGTAAAATTGCCACTAGCTATTCCAATCAACACCAGCAGCAGAGGCTAACAACGTATCGTAATTTTCTATCAACGACACGAAAACTAAATTGCATGCGTCTGCACGCTCAATCGCCACCTGCATCGATGACGCCCGCTCAGACTCTAATGTGCTCTTGTAAATCGCAACCTCGGCCTGCGCAGACGCCTTACTATCGTAAGCTGCCTGCAGCTCATCACGCGCCGACTGCAACTGATTCACAATTGACATCGCGCGCGAACGAAAACGCCCCAAACCCTGCTCCGAACTGGTTAGCGCATTATTTACATCGACTAGACTCATCAACCCTCTCTCCCGCTTTATTTCGACCGATTTCGATCCCAGTTTTTCACTCGCAAATATATCGCCCGCAGATTCTCAAAGAGAACCCGAAACTAACCAACATCATCAGACAAACCAGAACGCATAATTTCAAGCTGATCCTGCTTAAATTTTTTATCTAATGCATGCCGCCAGCGCACACCCAAATACTGGATAGTCAAACCACCCACAACACCCACAACGGCAACAAACAGTTGCGGGTTGGAAACCACCGCCGCACCAAATGTACTAAGCGTTGCCCCCATTCCAAATTTCTGTAAAAACTCTGGTAACTTTTCCATAAATAAAAAAAACCCGCACAAGGCGGGTATCAATTAGGAGTATTAGGAAATCCAAAGAAAAAAAACCCCAACCGAACGGCTAGGGTTTTTTACATCAGGGAAAATGTTTGCGCACCAATCGAACAATGCAGGAAAACTATACCCTCGCTGTGCCCAACTTTTCAAGCACAAATATTAAAATAAATTAAAACAACAAAAACCCCCGACAATAAACCACAAACAACCGACAAAAACCCCCAAATAAAACGCAAAATAAATTTAAAAAATTACGCCGCCAATTTCGCCACCCCATTAAAACGCAACGCAATACCACTCATAAAACCCCGCGCAACAAATACCGAACCCGCCTCCAGCGCCACACCCACCCAACGCCGATCAACCCCCAACTTTTCTGAAATCTTCACCTTCGACATACCGCGCCGGTAAAACATATCCATCACCTGGAAAAAATCAGGCTGCCAATTTTTTAGCGCAACCATTTCGTCACAAATACACATCGCATCATCATCGTTTAGCATCGAACGCCCAACTCCACCACCGGCCACCACGGCATACACTGACGAACGCCTATGCCCCAGCCGCCCAAAATTACCCGCATCGTTTACCCACAGTGCCCACTCACGCAACAAATTATCAACCAACCCATAATGAACCTTACGCATACAACCCCCTAGTTAAACAACCGATTTCACACCATAATTTTTGGTATACCAAACAAACACATCATTCCAATCTCGCCGAACATCGCCACGCTCACGCCAGTACATGCGAAACATGCGAATATGCCACGCAACATTCGGATCATCACCACACAAACCCAAACCGGCCAGCACAGCAGCATCAGGCATCCAGTCATCACCCATCGGTACTGGCAACCTAGCAACCCCATCACCGCCCACCACACCTTGGTAAACAAAATCCCCATTCTCAACACTGTCAACACTAGCCACAAAATCAACAACACTGGCACTGTTATTGCTACGCGCGTTAGGAGTTATATATTTAGTTTTATTTACTAAGTAACCAGTGATAGTGCGCTCCTCGCCATTTTTGATTGTGCGCTCCTCGGCAATTCCGAAAGGCGTGTTACCTATGTTTTTTTCTTTTCTTTCAATAGCTTGCACATCTTTTCCACAACCCCCATTCAATGTGCGCTCTCTATGTGCGTTTATTGTGCGCTCCTCCTGAGCACGGATTAATCCCGCAGTAGCCGCAAGGGGTAAAAAAAAGCGCATAGGATCTCTTCGTTTTTTTTTTGGAAGAGCCTGCAACAAACCACACCGCTCTAGCGCCCCAATCTGACGCCGAACAAAATAACGATCGCGCCCTTTTTCACCGTAATGACTACCCGCTTTAGCCGAACGATAAAGCAAGTCGCCCAAAAACGCCTCACTAACCACACTGCCCGCCGTCACACCGACCGTCGCGGTTGCATAATCCATACGCCGCCGAAAACCACTCACATACAAAATAACAGCAAACGGATAACCGTCCTCATAGAGCGATTCAAACACGCCCAGCTCCTCATCATCTAAACGAATTGGCATAAACAGACCTGTACTAACATACAGCCTAAAATTTGTGATTAAACAAAGGCAAAACCCATCTACACTAAATACCGCCTAGCATTAAAAAGGATTCAACATGCAAACGCCGAAACACCAACAAGCCCAGCACTACGCCGCCAACGGCTGGCCGTACACATCCGGCCGCAAATCATGCGGACCTAACTCAACCCCCAAAATTTTTGCCGCTCGCACAGCCGGGCGCACATACTCAGCAGGCAAAGGCTTCTCTTTCAGCTTAGGATCATTAGCCCAACCCCAAATCACATTCACCGCCAACGGAACAGGCTTGCTACTCACAGCCAACCCCTCTGCCAACCACAACAAATCAATCGCCTCATTAACGCGACGAGCAAAGCGCGCATTACGCCCATGCCCCTCACCACCGACAATACCAATCACTCGCAATCTATCCATATATACCACCTATCAAAAATTAACCTAAAATCAAAATTAACATAAAGCCGTTATTTTTAATGTCACCCAATAATAACAGCTAAATGTTATATATCAACTGATTTGTTTTGCGAAAAATACCAAGACGATAGTAAAATCAACCAAAACCAACTAAAGCAACACCTCCATGCCAATCAACCCACCCAACCAACCATTCGACCCCGCCACATGGCTCAACATGAACCTTGGCCGCCGCCTCGCATGGGCCAGAAAACACATAAAAGTTACGCAAGTCATACTGAGCCAACTATCAGGCATAGGACAAAGCACCATCACAGGAATAGAAGCCAACAATAGAGAATCCAGCAAATACGCAGCACAACTAGCAAAAGCCCTCGATTTAAACCTAGAGTGGCTTGTGGACGGCACAGGCCAACCCTGGGGGAACCCAAATACAACAGCAGACCGCGAACTAACGCCAGAAATGAAAAAACTTGAGCCAGAAACGTGGGCAATACTCACCCAAATGGCCAAGCAGCTTAACCTTCTAGAGAGCACCCACAACAAGGACGATAACAATGGAAAAAACTAAATTAGACTGTGAAAAATGCGGCACAGAAATGAACAAAACATCGCGCAGCGAGCACAACTACGGCCTGCAAGTACTGGGGGTTATACTGTTTATTGTCGGTGTTATTTGCCTTTTTATCGTACCCATTGGCACCATTATTGGCGTTATCCTTATGATCCTTAGCGCCCGCCTAGGCTTTAAAAAAAGCAAAGTTTGGCTTTGCAACAACTGCGGTTACTTCTTCAACCGCGCCTAATCATCAATCTGCTCTAGCGCCTGCATCAACTGCCAGCGCTCATCACTATCTAACCGTGCAACCAGCGCGGCAAACCCCTCCTCGGGCACCCATTTAAACAGCCGTGCGGCACCGCGCCCCGTCGCCAACCAACGCGCCGAATAACCGCTAATATCCGCCAGCAAAAACAAATACTCCAGCCGAATATTGGCCGTCTCGCCAGTTTCCCACTGCGCCACCGCGCTACCACTGCACCCCAAACGCTCACCCAACTGCCGCTGAGTTAACCCTACCGCCTGCCGCGCCTTTACTAATCGCTCATATCTAAACATGCCCAGCAGATTAAGGAAAAGCCGCTAAGCATACTTAGCAAATAAAAAAATATAGAAATCTATTGACGAAATAACAGGATAACGTTATTTTAGATAATAACAGTTTGATGGTATTTTTAATCGCAAAAGGAATGCGACCATGCATAACACACAGCCACAGCTTTACGCCCCACTGGGCAAGCGCGAACTCGAAATGCTAAAGCTGGCCGTAACAGGCCACAGCAACAAAGAGATCACCAACATAATGAACATTAAAATCAGCACGCTATACAAAATGTGGGGCAGCGTATTTTACAAGCTAGCCGCCAACAACTCGCGCCAAGCCATTGCCGCTGCACAGCAATTAAACATTGTACACATCGGCATGATAGCTCTACTCACATTACCCGCCATTGCGCGGCCACGCAGCCCTATGCGCCCATTACCGCGCCCCGCTAGCACCGCCCGCATCTACAGCACACCACTAGGAACTCACGCATGAGCAATATACACCTACTCCCCACACAAAAAACGTTTAGCGCCGCAAAACAAATTCAAGCAACCACCGGCCACACCATACGCACAACAAAAAACGGCCTACTAACGCTAGAGCAACCACGCAGCACCAGCGAAGAACAACCCGCACCCCGCAACCCTATCACCATAAAAAAAATACGCGGCATGTGCGCACACACTTTTGTATTTAACCAACCCGAACCCACGCCGCCTGCAGCGGCGTAAACCCAAAAGGCGCACCAGCATGACAACACGCACGCAACTTATACAACTCATTAGCGAGTTAAATATTGAAGAATGCAACGGCACTTTTCAGCTATTAGTGTGCGAGCGTGCCCAACACTACTGCGCCCTAAAAAACAAACCGATTGGCGAGCTTACCTTAAACGAAACACTCAGCATTATTAGCGCTGCCACAACAGAATTTAACAACAACACACAGCTAGCCAATAAATTAATGCACAATTTTTTACAACAAGAAAAAACAAACAGGAACTAAACATGACATACATAATAGGCATAGCAGGCATTAGCGGTGCAGGAAAATCTACCACCGCCGACATATTAAAAAGCGAACTAAACCTACCTGAATTTACACTCGCGCACCCCGTAAAATCGGCCTGCGCCAGCGCCCTTGGCATAAGCTTAGAATACTTTTTAACAATCGATAAAAAACAATACCTCTCGCTTATCGGCTGCACCGTGCGCGAATTTATGCAAAAAATGGGCGACCTACTACTACACCAAAACCCCTACGCACTCACCACCGCATGCGGCATACGCATAACCCAGCATAAAAAACAAAACCCCAGCAGCAACGGCCTAATTATTTCAGACCTACGCACAGAAGAGGAATGCGAATGGCTACGCAATTTAGGCGGCGTTGTCTTTCACATAAAAAGTAACAGCCAACCACTACACCCACACCGCACCGAAGCTGCACCACCAATAAAAGTGGGCGACAGCATTATCGACAACACCACCGGCGACATAGACGACCTACACGAAAAAGTACTCGCCATCGCCGACCAAATAAAAATATTAATGACCGACACGGCATGCAACCAAAACACAGCAGCCTAAACGAAAACCACCACCACACCGTAGCCGAAACGGCTGCGCAGTGCCGTGTATCCACCAAGCGCCTGTACAACCTACTGCGCGAAGAGGCGTGGCTACACACAGGTCGCCGCGGCGACTTTAGAGACTACATACACAACACACCCAAACGCTGGGCCGAAAAAGTCGGTCTAATTTTTGGAGAGCAAATTAAATACAAAAAAAAGGGCACCGAAATTGAACGCTGGGAAACACGGCCACTAATAACACCCCTAGGCGCACGCACCCTAAAAGGTTTTTTTATAGAGGGCAAAGCACTACCCAGCGAACCCAGTAAACCCATTAAACCGGCATTCAACACAACAGTGCAAAAACTAAAACCCGCTAACAACGAAAAAGCCAACGTTAGCCTAAAGCGCATAAAGGATTTTTTAAATGATTAACCCAAACGCCCTAAAAAATTTAGCCATCTTGGCGCTTGTGATTAGCGGCATCATTTACGAAAACAGCGCACACGCTCCTCCAGCCCCGTTAGGCTCGCTAACACAGGAGCCATTTTTTACAAAATGAACACGCTAACCAACACACTCACCACCACCGCGCTCGCCTGTACCGCCACCGCCGCCTGTTTTTTTTCAGGCTGGCTAACCGTGCAGCTCACGCAAAGCCTGCAACCGGGCATCACCGCCACAGGCATAGGCATAACACTACACGCCATGCAATACACCCTTGCCGCCGCCACCAAAAGCCGTCACGCCCACCCAACCATAAAAATACTCGCCAGCGCAATGGTTGCGGCCCTACTGAGCCTTAGCGTGTGCGCAACAGTCGCCTTCATGGAAAGCGGCTACCAAAACAGCACCGCCACCCAAGCCGCACACCAACGACAACTTGCTCGCGCACAACTGCTAGATAAAAGCGCCAGCACACGTCTAAACATTGCGCAACGACTAGAAAGCATTAAGCACAGCACAGACGCAGGCCAACAACTAGACGCTATCGAAACCAGTCTTATTGCTGCAAACACGCTCGACAGCAGCCACACAAGCAACACCCACGAATTTACCGCCAGCGTTCAACTCGCCGCCAACGCACTAAACCTAAGCGCCCACCACATCCGCCTAACAGCCTTCACCCTGCTTGGCCTGCTCTTGGATACAGGCGCCTTTCTCGCACTGCTTTTCTTGCTGAAACCGGTGCAACCCACACATGTTGCACCACCTGCAAACGTGCAACCCAGCAAAAACCTACAAGAAACCATTATTCAACAACTGCAACAAGGCGTATTTGGCTGCAACCCCAACGTTACCAACATAGCAAACAAAACCAAAACATCTAAAGCCACCGCGTCACGCGCACTGGCGAAATACATGCAACAAAAGGCACCAGCATGAACACACACACAACGCCCAACGGCCTCAGCACCGTTTTTATATTAATGGCCGAATACCAACAGGCCGACATACCGCTAGACATTATTGCCGAAAAATATTTCGCGCACGATAAAGACAAAATGCAACGCTACGCCCGAGGCTTTAAATACCCCTTCCCCGTATTTCGTGGCGGCACCCAAAAAAGCCAATGGCTGGTAAACGTTAACGATCTAGCGAACTGGATAGATCAAAAACGCAGCGAAGCCCAACACCAACAGCAAACACTAAGCGCCGCCTAACATGATCGACACCATAAGCCAAAGCGGTATCGCCCTCACCGGCATCACCGCCATCCTCATTACCCAAATAGGCCAACCACACTGGCAAAAATACGCCTGCCTATTTGGCCTTGCAGGGCAACCCTTCTGGATAGCCAGCGCCACCCAGCACCAACAATGGGGCGTACTCATACTCACACTCGCCTACACCGCCGTATGGTGCCTTGGCCTACACAAACACTGGCTAAAGCGAGGCGCAAAATGAAACGCAACCAACAACTAAAACGCGCGCGCAAAGACAGGTAAATCCTAACCTCTAAATCAAGCATCGCCGAAATCAGATTTGGCGGGCCACCATGACGAGAGACTAAAAAATGGAAATACGCATTTTAAAAGCCGCGTCAGTAGGCTGGACAACAAGCCTACCGCATTACCCTTTACCAAAAAATGGCGGCTTCAAGAAATTAACACCGGGCGAATCTTGGTATCGCAAAAACATACTCAAAGGATCAACCCCACCAAGAGGCAAAGTCTACAAGCGCGGTAAGCAGCGTTTTGAGGCGCGAACATGGCAAAAAACAGAGGGCGGTAGAATGGAGTTTTTGCCAGCAACATAACCTCGTTTTCTGGGGAGAGCGAAACGCAGTGGAGTGAATCCGCTGCAAAACATTTGTTAGCTGCAATACCGACAGCACAGTTTAGATCAGGAGAATATTATGAAATCAACAACAACTATTTTAGTGGACAATCTAGAAAAAGTATCACTTTACATCGTGCATAACGAAAAAGACGGGAAGCATTTCATAGTTAAGTCCGGCGGGATTACAACACCCGAAGCTCTTCGGGTGTTGCAGGTATCACTCGATGCAAAAGTTCAAATTGACGTTTTGCCCGGTGAAAATAGATTCACTCACGCCGCAAGGCACTACGGCTGGAAGATCCTCAAAACAAAGCATGGAGATTTTCCATTTATTGAAGCGATGATACAACTAGGCAGAAACGCGCGAGCGTAGCGAGTCCGATTTAATGCGTTTGTTATGTGATTACTGGATTTAATTATGGCATTACCATACCGAAAAAAGCCATGCCCTGACTGCCCTTTTCGTAAGGACAGTTTAGAGGGATGGCTAGGCAAAGCGCGAATGACTGAAATATTGAGTGAGGACTCTTTTGTTTGCCATAAACGCCATGACCTGCAATACGGCGGACACATGATTATTAATGGTAACGATAATGGTTTTGTGAGACTAGCAAACGGTGAAACGCTTATTTTTAATACTAAATAGGATTGCATCGATCACCACACATAACCTTTTTGTTTTGCGGCGCACGTTAGTGCGTCCGAAACAACTGGTTGTTAGCTGTAACCTTGCACACTGTTTGAATTTAAGTTGATTTATGTGTTGCATTTATTATTGATAAACGTATACTGTATTCAAGTTGAGCAAAACGCGAAACTAAATCAAAAAGGATTAATGTTATGAACAATTTTATTTTAAACAGTGTTGACACAAACTCTTCTGAAATGGGTGAGACCAGCGAATATGAAAACCCCGTTGATCGTTTTGTGATTTGGGCAGTAGTAGATTTTGATATAAACGACCAAAACTATAAAGAAACCGTTGTTTTTGATTCTGGCGTACAAGCTGACTCAGCAATATGGGAAAACTACGACAACAGCTTATTTGACGTTAGCAAAGAGCAAGATAAATTTCTTGAAGACTGCTTACAAAAAGCTGAAAAAGCATTGGCTAGTTTAAAAGCGGCGCTTGCTGACAGTGAGTAAACAAGGCGGAAAACGCGAGGGGGCTGGCAGACCAGCCGCCCCTGACGCTCTTAAGCGAAACACGATGCCTGTTAGGTTGCCCCAGTGGTTAATTAACGAGGTTGACAGCAGAGACGGCAGTCGTGGCGAACAGGTGGAAGCAGCACTAATTAAGCTTTACAAGCTGCGGCCACCGAGAGTGTGACTGCTAACCTTTGGCTTAACGGCTGCGCGATTAGCGCAGTCCGAGTGAGTAAAACGAACGATTACAGCCGGTTGTTATACGGCAACCGCAGAGGCTTAAAATGAAAGATGTGGCAGTATTTTTATTTGATTTAACAGGGATTATGGCGGCACCTTGGCTCGATGCGGGATATACCTGCTATATCGTTGATATACAGCACCCAATGGGAATAACCCACGACGATAAAAGGCCAGGGCTGGTAAAAGTGGGTGCAGATTTAAGAGGTGGATGGTTGCCGCCATCAGAAATTGTAGGCCGCATAGCATTTGTTGCCGCCTTCCCTGAATGCACAAACGTGGCTGTAAGTGGAGCGGCCCACTTTTTGAAAAAGGGCGCGAGGGCATTAAGCCTAAGCCTTGATTTGTTTGCGACCAGCAAAGAGATTGGCGAATGGTGCGGCGCGCCGTACATGATTGAAAACCCGATAAGCACATTTAGCACCTACTGCGGAAAGCCGGACTATATATTTAATCCATATGAGTACGGCGGATACCTGCCAGAAAACGACAGGCACCCTCGCTGGCCAGAATACATAGCGCCACGCGATGCGTACCCTAAAAAAACGTGCCTATGGACGGGCAACGGCTTCGTAATGCCCCCCCCCCGAACCAGTTACACCAGAACCAGGGTATAGCGCACAACACAAAAAGCTAGGCGGAAAGAACCTTAAAACGAAAAATATTAGATCGGCAACACCGAGAGGTTTTGCAAAAGCGGTCTTTGAAAGTAACGCGGCACAAGAGTTTAAGATTGCCGTATAACCCCTTGCTCAGCGAGCGCCGAAGGCGTCCGCGTGGAGTGAGGAACGAACGAAACAACTGGAGCAATTTGTTATGTTTGAGAATTCAGGAATGGAGCTAAAAGAGGCTATAAGAATAGCAAAGCTTTGGAAGGCAGGAAAAATGATCGGCTACCAAGAGGACGAGGTTACAGTGCCGCTGCTCAACGAAATTGAGAGAATCAGAGAGGCCATTTTCCCAATTATGGTAGACATGAAAGGGCAAATAGAACACTGCCACAACCACGGCGATAATTGGGAAGCAGATTTTTTAGATAAATATTTCTCAAAACTCGCAGCAATATTCCCAGACTTATTTATTACATCTGGCGTAGACGTAGCTGCTGACCGGTTTTCAGTAGAAGTTAAAAGATGGCACGACGCTTAAAAACATAACCGCGAAGTTAAGCGGCAGCCCATTAGGGCTGTCAGATTGAACGATTTGTTATGTTTTGGAGATGATTATGAAAAGTTTAGGTGATGCGCTGCCAGAAGAGCAAGCAAGAGTCCGAGAGATTTTGGGGTATTACAAAGAGATAGGGCCAGTCGGTGCGTTTGGGGCGGCGATGATTGAGCAGAGCCTAAAGGCCGCTGATAAAGCGATTATTAGTGGCGATGCTGCGGCAATGGCTTCTGCATATAAAGACCTGCAAGAAATTACAGGGTAAAAATATAACCTTGAGCGCAACGGATTGAGAAGCGCAGCGTACGAAATTCCGATTGCTGCGTGTTGTTATATTTTGGAGTTGAACATGTTCAGAAACGCACATTTTAAAAACTTGCCTATGTCAGATGCGGTTAAAATCACACTCACTGAGCGAGTAATTAACGACTTAACATCGGTATATGTAGACGACTTACAGCAAGACGTTATGAGCATGACTACTAAAGACTGGCTCTTGTTTTTACTACTGCCAATTAAGGTTTTATTCATGCCGCTTGCCAGCTACTTAGAACAAAAAGACGTTAAAAGACTGAATAAAGAGGATTGCGCATTAAGGTTTACAACCTATAGCCATTTTATCTTGTACTGGCGTAGCTTTGATGATTTTGAAACAAGGCCGTACAGGTGGAATGAAATATAACCTCGCAATAAACGGTAGCCGCTTGCGGCTGTCCGGTGAGTGAAACGAGCGCATTTAATTGCCTTGTTATATTTATTACGCCCCTTAAGTGGGGTTTTTCGGTGCAAGCAGAGGCGGACTGCACCGGAGTCAGTGTAAATCACTAGCGGCTAAGATGGGACAACAATTAAACGCATTATTTTTTGGAGGATACATGAAAAAAATCGACTTATGGTTTTGGGCTTTAGCTACATCGTCAAAAGGCAACCCGTTTGTAGCTGTCATTACTATTATGTGCTTTTATGTGATGTTTGCGTTTGCCGAAGCGTCAATAGAAACTCTTTTTTTTGGGGAGCATTTTTTGCACTGGCTAGACCCTATTTTCGCGCTGGCTTTTATGACTGCCGCAGGCTATTCGGTTTGGCAGTGTGCAAAATACCAAATGCACAAAGAAATATAACACAGGGGTTAACGTACCAATGACCAACTATTCCGCCATATATCTAAAAAAAACCTTTATTCGTTAATCATTAATACATATATCAACAGAAAATTCAAAACAGAGAAAAAACAGTGCAGCTAATCAAAACAACAACACTAAACCAACGCTACTTTACAAAAGGCTCAGGCCCAAGCACTAGCGAATGGGCCGACATGATCGATGAAGGCACGATTAACGGCAAAGTCATGCGCACAAAAAAATTATTGGTCTGGATTGATTTGGACGATTTTCTAAGCAAAGACACATTCCTCACGCCAGCAGCCAATGACGAAACACCCACAATTAATGCTACAGTTGCAAATCTACTCAACAGACCGGCGTAAAAAAAATGGCCAGACCCAAAAAACCACGACTATTTAACGGCATACAGCTGGCCAACAACCTCTACCCCGACCCCAAAAAACGGGTAAACCGCTGGCAATACCTCAGACCGGACGGAACCAAAATGGGCTTTATAGCGGATACTGCTCACCAAGCAAACGCTATCGCCGAACAAGCCAACGCAGAAAGAGCCAGCTACCAGCCCGCGACAGAAATAAAAAAAGGGCTAACACCGATCGGCGCCCTCGTAGACGATTTTATCGTCTACCGCGAACGCAACAGCCCCAACCTGAGAACAGCACGCAGCTGGAAAAACCGCCGATACGCGCTCCAAAAATTTGGCCGCGAATTCTCAATGCCACCGTCCAGGCTCACACGACCCGCAATACAGGCGTGGTGGGACCAACTAACACACAGTCAGCAAAAACTGCGGCACGCCGAATTTCGCCGAGCATTCAATTACTGGCTGGGACGCGACCTATTTAAACAACTCACATACAACCCATTCACAACCGCCGATGACCGACCACGGCTATACTCACGCGAAAAACCCGACAGAGCGCGGCTACGCTTAGAGCTAAAACAGTTTTGGGCAATCTATCAAGAAGCTGGGAAACTGGGATACGAGGGCCTGCAGATCGCCATGGGCATATCGCTATTAACATTTATGCGCGAGGGCGACATTCTCAACCTGAGAATCGACCAACACATCAATGACAGTATATTAAAAACCGTCATCAGTAAATCAGCAGCACAAAAAGGCCACACGAAAGCCACCCGGCTACAATGGGACAACGAGCGACACACCCTATTGCGCAACCTTACAAATCGCGGCCGCGAGCTAAGCATGAAAAACATGCGGAGCCCGTTCTTGATCTCCTACATATCAAAGCGACGCGACCGCGAATACAGAAGCAAGCTAAAAATCCACAAAGGCCAAATACCCAAAGAAAGATTTGCAAAACAATTCAGAGACGCCCGAGACGCCACAGGTCTCTGGAACGACATCCCCCAAAACAAAACCCCGCCCACCTTCCACGAAATAAGATCTCTGGCAGACGCAACAGCGAAAACCGCTGGCTACAAAACCAGCCAAATTCAGCTTGCAATGGCGCACAGCGACGAAGCACAAACGCTGCAATATCTAGCCAACCACGAGCTGCCACACGACGACGTTGAAGTGGTATTCACAGAAGAAATGATTGGCGGGAAGTTTTAGAGAAAGAGTTTTTCTACGGGGTTTTTCTACGGTTTTTCTACGCTTAGTAACCGCTAACCCCGCAAGGCTGGGGAATTGGTCGGAGTGGCCGGATTTGAACCGACGACCACCACACCCCCAGTGTGGTGCGCTACCAGGCTGCGCTACACTCCGATTTGTTCTGCGTAGGTAAGTACGCGAGGCGCACATAATACGGATTAAGAGGGTTTATGCAAGACATAATTAGGCGTTTTATCGATTCTTCTTTTAACGTGAAAAAGCGCCTGTATTTTGAGCTTTTTTAAGCTGCTATTAGGTTTTAAGTACTTCTAACACTTCTTCTAAGTCTCGGATCATTTCCGCTACTATTTTCGATAGTTCAGTGCTGCTTTCAGGTTTATTTACGTCGCTGGTCATTTGCTGACGTGCGCCACCAATCGTAAAGCCTTGATCGTACAGTAGTGATCGAATTTGCCGAATGGTGAGTACATCGGCTCGCTGATAGTAGCGGCGATTGCCTCGGCGTTTAACCGGTTTCAACTGGGGGAATTCTTGCTCCCAGTAACGCAATACATGCGGTTTTACCGCGCATAGCTCGCTAACTTCTCCAATAGTGAAGTAACGCTTGCCTGGGATTACGGGTAATTCGTCGTTATTACTCGGTTCCAGCATACGCTTCGACTCGTGCCTTTAGTTTTTGACCAGGGCGAAAGGTTACCACTCTTCTCGCAGTAATCGGTATTTCTTCACCCGTTTTGGGGTTTCGGCCAGGTCTTTGTTTTTTGTCACGCAAGTCAAAATTGCCGAAACCGGATAGTTTGACTTGCTCATTTTGTTCCAGCGCATTCCGAATCTCTTCAAAGAAAAACTCAACGAGCTCTTTGGCTTCACGCTTGTTAAACCCTAACTCTTCGTACAGGTTTTCAGCGAGGTCGGCCTTTGTGAGGGACTCTTTATCGATATTATCTAAGGCTGGCATTAAATTCATCCTCTAGCCGCTTAATAATGTCGGCCACCGGAGTGTTAATTTCATCTTCGTTAAGAGTGCGTGAAGGATGCTGAAACGTCAAGTTAAAAGCCAGACTTTTTCTTTTAGGATCAATACCTTCGCCGCTATATACGTCAAACACCTTTAAGTTTTTGAGGTAGTCACCTGCATTTGCTCGAATTTCGTCCAATAGCACTGCAGCGTTGACGCCCCTATCTACAACGATAGCTAAATCTCGACTAACTTCAGGGAATTTTGACAGTGGCTCAAAAACGGGAACGGTGGTGGAGAGTACTTTTTGCAACGCCACTTCGAATACAAATACCGATTTAGTGATGTCCAGCGCCTTTAGTAGCTGAGGGTGGATAGCACCAACAACGCCAACTGACTCACCCTCTACAAACACTTCTGCACTTTGCCCTGGGTGTAATGCGGTATGTACCACAGGCTGAAAGGTGATTGTTTTGCTGGTAAGCGATAACAACGACTCGAGGTCACCTTTTATATCGTAAAAGTCTACGTCGCTCTTTTCTGCTACCCATGAGGCTTCGTCTCGCTGGCCGTATATTAAGCCTGCAAGGCCCGCTGTTTGGGCCAAGCCTTGTGGTGTAGGTATGAAGCGCAAACCTTTTTCGAACAAGCGTACACGGCTATGTTGACGATTAAGGTTACGTCGAAGTGTTTCGACGAGCCCAGGCAATAACGAGGTACGCATGACGCTCATATCTGCGCTAATAGGGTTAAGTAACTCTACCGCTGATGCGGTATCACCAGCCGTAAATAATGCCTGTATTTTCGGGTCGATAAAGCTGTAGGTTATGGCTTCTTGGTAACCCCTGCCAATTAATTGCCGCGCTAAGCGGTCTTCTGGTAATTGGGAATCTTTAATTTTAGGTAAGGATGCTGGCACGCGCATTTCGGTGACTGGTAGCTGGTTGTAACCATAGATACGCGCTAGCTCTTCGAGTAGGTCGGCTTCTATTGCGATATCGAAGCGATAGCTGGGTACGCTGAATGTCCAACGGCTATCGGTTTGGCTGCTTAAGCTTAAACCGAGGCGAGTGAGTATATCGACCACTTCTGCGTCGGGAATGGCTAAACCCAAGCCAGATTCTATACGGCTACGCTGAAGCGTTACCTCACGCGCAGGGGGTAATGCCTCGGTGAGTTCACTCTTAACCAGTGGCCCAGCGGTTCCACCCACAATATCTAACAATAAGGCTGTCGCGCGCTCGAGGGCGCTTTCGGCTCCGTTATAATCCACTCCCCTTTCAAAGCGGTGAGACGAATCTGTATGTAAACCGTAAGAGCGTGCTTTACCGGCAATAATAATAGGGTTGAAGAACGCACTTTCTAGAAAAATATCGTGTGTATTGCTGGTTACAGAGGTTGTCTGCCCGCCCATCACGCCGGCCAATGCTATTGGCCCGCTGTTATCGGCAATAACCAATGAGCCTGCGTTTAGTTTTATTGCTTGGCCGTCGAGTAACGTTAATTGTTCGCCTTGCTCAGCTAAACGCACACGAATGCCGGTGTTAAGGGTTGCGAGGTCGAACGCGTGCATGGGCTGGCCCAGCTCCATTAAGATGTAATTCGTTACATCTACCACGGCATCTATAGAGCGAACACCGCTGCGCCGTAAACGTTCTACTAGCCAATGAGGGCTAGGCTTGCTGACATCAACCCCTTGTATTACTCGCCCCACATACCGCGGGCAAGCATCGCCAGCGTCTAGGCTAACGGGGAAGGTCGCATCGCTGGTATGAGCGACAGGAAGGATTTCTACGTTATTAACGGACACTTTATTCAAGACACCCACCTCGCGCGCAAGGCCTTTTAGGCTTAAGCAGTCGCTACGATTAGGCGTAAGGTCTACCTCAATAATGGTGTCGTTAAGATCTAGGTATTCACGTAGATCGGTGCCTACAGGTGCATCACTGGCAAGCTCCCATAAACCGGTGTCATCATCGCCCGCCTGTAACTCGGTTTGCCCACAGAGCATACCTAGGGATTCCACGCCGCGCAGTTTAGCCTTTTTAATTTTGAAGGCTTTGCCATCATCGCCGGGCGGTAAACTTGCGCCAACGAGTGCAAAAGGAATTTTTATACCTACGCGAGCATTTGGTGCACCGCACACCACTTGTTTAGTACCTTCGGGGTGGCCTGCAACTTGGCATACTCGCAGTTTGTCTGCATCGGGGTGCTGTATAACTTCGAGAATTTCTCCAACAACGACGTTGCTAAATTCACCGGCTACGCTGTCTATGGCATCGACTTCTAAACCCGCCATTGTGAGCTGGTCGACCAATTCTTGTGTGCCAACACTGGGGTTTACCCAAGTTCTTAACCAAGATTCGCTGAATTTCATGTATCGTTTTATCCGTTGCGGGCCATGAGCCCGATAGTCGTGAGTAATGGTGTGCGCTCTGGAGTTACACCCCTACATTCGCACTTTCTTGCTGGAAGAATAGAGGCTTTCCACTCTATTCTTTACCCTGTTAATTACGCTTTTATCGTTAGGTTTTTTGCTTAGAACTGTCGTAAAAAATCTAAATCGTTTTCAAAAAACAAACGCAGGTCGTTCACGTCGTAGCGCAACATGGCTAGCCGCTCTACACCTAGGCCAAAGGCAAAGCCGGTATAGGCTTCTGGGTCTACGCCACTAGAGGTCAAAACATTAGGGTGCACCATGCCGCAACCACCCACTTCTAGCCAACCGGTTTTACTGGCTTCCCAGCGAATATCGAATTCAGCAGAAGGCTCTGTAAAGGGGAAAAATGAGGGGCGAAAACGCACTTCCAAGTCGTCGTCTTCGAAAAACACCCGCAAAAATTGCACGATAGTGCCTTTTAAATCCGCAAAGCTTACGTTTTTATCAATGACCAAGCCTTCTACCTGATGAAACATTGGCGTGTGGGTCATATCTGAATCGCATCGATACACTCGGCCAGGGCAAATAATGTAGATGGGCGGCTCTTGGTTCTCCATGGTTCTGACTTGAACAGGAGAGGTGTGTGTACGCAGTACGTTGCTGTCATCGATATAGAATGTATCGTGCATGGCACGTGCGGGATGGTGAGCTGGGATATTGAGGGCGTCGAAGTTATGGTAATTATCTTCGATTTCGGGGCCCTGTTCGACTTTATAGCCTACATTGGCAAATATACGCTCTATGCGATCAAGTGTGCGCGTAACGGGGTGCAACCCGCCGGCTTCTGCTCGACGCCCAGCCAATGTTACGTCTATTTTTTCTTCGGCTAACTTGGCTTCTATGGCGGCATTTTCCATTTGCTGCTTACGCGTGTTTATGCACGTTTGCACGCTGGCTTTGGCTTTATTAATTTCTGCGCCCGCAGCGGGCCGCTCTTCGGCGCTGAGTTTACCCAAGCCTTTTAATAAACCTGTTAATTGGCCTTTTTTGCCAAGGTAGTTTACGCGCACGGCGTCTAGCGCGGCTAAATCGTTGGCGTCGTTTACTAGATTAAGGGCTTCGTCGGTTAATTCTTTTAGGTTTTCCATAAGTCACTTAAGAGCGTTTGCTTCGCTTACTTTTGGAGCGGCCATTGGCCTGCTGGATTACTGAGCGCTACCGGAGATAGCGTCTAGAGAAAATGCCTTTTTTATACGTTAGGCGAATGTCTTGTGCTGCTGTTTCGGTATTGCCGGCCTAAACAATACTGTACCCGCCGGATACCGTTCATCCTGAACCCGGCTCTTGTGCGTCCTGCACCCGCCGGATACCGTTCATCCTGAACCCGGCTCTTGTGCGTCCTGCACCCGCCGGATACCGTTCATCCTGAACATAAAAAGGGAAGTGCCGAAGCCCTTCCCTTTCTGATTGTTTTACAAAAACACAGGCAAGCCTATGATTTTGATCAAGCAGCGAGTGCTTCTTTTGCTTTGTTTACAATAGCTGCGAAAGCAGCTTTATCGTGAATGGCCAAATCGGCCAATACGCGACGATCTAAAGCAATGTCGGCTTTCTTCAAACCAGCGATCAATCGGCTGTAGCTTACGCCTTCAACACGAGACTGAGCGTTGATACGAGTGATCCATAAAGCACGGAAATTACGCTTTTTATTGCGACGGTCGCGATAAGCGTATTGACCGGCTTTGATGACGGCTTGTTTTGCTACACGAAATACGCGTGAACGCGCACCGTAATAACCTTTTGCTGCTTTTAAAACTTTTTTGTGACTTCGGCGTGCCACTACACCACGTTTTACACGGGCCATACTAATTCCTCATTCAAAAATGTTGTGGGGCCAATTACTTGGCACGCATCATACGATCTACCGCTGGAACATCAGCTGCGTTAAGCATGCTGGTGCCACGAAGCTGACGCTTACGCTTGGTAGTCATTTTGGTGAGGATGTGGCTCTTGAAAGCGTGTTTGTGCTTATAGCCAGATGCAGTTTTTTTGAACCGCTTGGCTGCGCCGCTATGTACTTTAGCTTTTGGCATTGTTACTTCTCCAATAAAAGGGCTAATAAAAGTGGCCCTCTGGGTTTTACTTTAGAATCAACTAGGCAGCTAAATAGCCCGATGACTCGCGCGAAACGGGTAAAAATTACCGGTTTCGTATCTGCGCTCTTGAAAACCAAGAGCGCTAGATGGGGTATTAACGCAGTTGTACGCTATTTAATGCGCGTTACTTACGTTTTTTAGGGGCCAGTACCATTATTAATTGGCGGCCTTCCATTTTGGGGTATTGCTCTACAGTTGCGATCTCTTCCAAGTCGACTTCGATGCGCTTCATCATCTCCATACCTAACTCTTGGTGAGCCATTTCCCTGCCACGGAAACGAAGCGACATTTTCGCTTTATCACCGGCTTCGAGAAAACGCGTAACATTGCGCAATTTAACTTTGTAATCGCCCTCTTCTGTACCGGGGCGAAACTTCATTTCTTTTACTTGCTGCTGCTTCTGCTTCTTTTTGGCCGCGGCTTTCTGCTTTTTAATCTCGAAGAGATGTTTACCATAGTCCATGATCTTACAAACGATGGGTTCAGCATCCGCCGCAATTTCGACTAGATCTAAGGTGACGGCCGCAGCCGCTGCCCTTGCTTCTGCGATGGGGACGATACCAACTTGTTCTCCGTCTGCACCTATTAGGCGTACTTCCGTGGCTTCAATTTGATCATTGATTGCCGCTTTCTTAGAACGCCCTTTGGCATTATCACGATTGTTAATGGCCTATCTCTCCTGTGTTCATTAACCACTTTAATGTGGCGGGTGTCGGCAATGCTGTTGCATCTACCAACGTATTAGGTGCTTTCACCGAGCAGTTGCCTGCGCTCTACTCCATTATCAAACCTTTCCACGCTTGGCGACTGCGTCTGCCAAGAGTGTAGCAAAGTCATCTAAGGAGTATGTTCCTAGGTCTTTACCTTCGCGTGTACGTACCGCGAGCGTGCCGTTTTCCATTTCCTGATCACCGACGACCAAGAGGAAGGGAACCTTCTGAATGGTGTGCTCGCGAATTTTAAAGCCGATCTTCTCATTTCTCAAGTCAGAAACGACTCGGAAGCCTTTGTTTTGCAGGGATTTCTCAACTTTTTGTGCATATTTAGCCTGATTGTCCGTAATATTCAGAATTACAGCCTGCTCTGGCGCCAACCAAGGCGGAAATGCACCTTCGTAGTTTTCGATCAAAATACCAATAAATCGCTCAAAAGAACCCAAAATGGCTCGGTGCAACATAACAGGTACTTGGCGAGAACCGTCTTCGGCGACATATTGCGCATCTAAACGGCCCGGCATAGAGAAATCGACCTGAATCGTACCACACTGCCAAACACGGCCTATACAATCTTTCAGTGAGAATTCAATTTTGGGACCATAGAACGCCCCTTCACCCGGTAACAACTCATAAGGCAATGCTTTGGCGTCGAGCGCATCAGCCAAGGCCTTTTCGGCTTTATCCCACACTTCGTCACTACCTACGCGCTTCTCTGGGCGCGTAGACAAGCGGATAATTACATCGTTAAAGCCGAAATCGCGATACACCTCATACAGTAAATCGGTGAAAACCGACACTTCTTCTTGAATGGCTTCTTCTGCGCAAAATATGTGCGCATCATCTTGCACAAAGCTGCGCACTCGCATAATGCCCTGCAGCGTGCCCGAGGCTTCATTACGGTGGCAAGAGCCAAACTCTGCCAGGCGCAACGGCAAATCGCGGTAACTTTTCAAGCCCTGATTAAAGACTTGGATATGACAGGGGCAATTCATGGGCTTAACGGCGTAATCCCGTGATTCGGACTCGACAGTAAACATCCCCTCGCGAAATTTATCCCAATGGCCAGAACGCTCCCACAACGATCGGTCGACCACTTGTGGGGTTTTGATTTCCTGGTAACCATTGTCGCGCTGTACTTTGCGCATGTACTGCTCGATTTCGGTGTAAATCGTCCAGCCTTTGGGGTGCCAAAATACCATGCCGGGCGCTTCTTCCTGCAAATGGAACAAGTTAAATTTCTTGCCCAGCTTGCGGTGATCGCGTTTTTCAGCTTCTTCCAATCGATTCAAATAACCTTTTAAATCTTTTTTACTGCTCCATGCAGTACCGTATATTCGCTGTAACATTTCGTTGTCTGAATTACCGCGCCAATAGGCACCAGCGACCTTCATCAACTTAAAATACTTTAACTTGCCGGTAGAAGGCACATGCGGGCCACGGCACAAGTCTTCAAATTCGCCCTGTTTGTAAAGGGACAAGGGCTCGTCTGACGGAATACTTTCAATAATTTCGGCTTTGTATGCTTCGCCTATTCCCCGAAAATGAGCGACAGCCTCATCGCGCGGTAAAACACGCCTTGATACAGGGAGGTCGGCCTTTGCCAGCTCAGACATTTTCTTTTCGATAGCGTCTAGATCTTCTGGGGTAAACGCGCGCGAATATGCAAAGTCGTAATAGAACCCATCGTCAATAACAGGGCCAATAGTAACCTGCGCTTCTGGAAAAAGTGTTTTTACTGCTTGAGCAAGCAAGTGCGCGCTAGAATGGCGAAGCACTTCAAGCCCTTCGGGCGATTTCTCTGTGACAATGGCTAAGGCGGCATCGGCTTCAATCGTAAAGCTAGCGTCAACTTCCTTGCCATCAACTAAACCGGCCAAGGTGGCTTTTGCCAAGCCGGGGCCAATATCAGCGGCAACATCAAGTACAGTAACTGGGTGTGGAAATTCGCGTTTAGAGCCGTCAGGCAACGTGATAACAGGCATAGAATGACCTTCTATCAGTGGTGACCCCTACCAAAGGCCACGTGAACATTACAGCAATAGCCATTGCTACTACCAAGAGATTAGGCGCGGAATTATATAGAGGAAGGTGAAGAGAGGAAACCTTTGGTTTATTTAATAGCCCTTAAACCTAAGCGAGTAGACCGTCAAATAACTCGCTCGAATAAACGCTCTTCGCAACACCTTAAACCGTTCAGCCTCTATTACGCCCCTTTTACGCCCTTTTTAAACGGCAATGTAACGCTCAGCCATTGACTGAAAACTAAAAGCCCTTAACATGCAGCTACTTTAACGGCACGCTACAACCCTTCACATGGGCACCACAATCGTGTCGTTTGTTTTATGTACACGCTCTGTCAGCGATCGCTACAGCTATTATTTATAGGACGCTTCCTTCACACGAAGCCTAAAGGGGATAAATGCACAAGGCAGCATGCACACAAGAAAAAGTTGCCAGCGCAAAGATTAAAACGCTGCGCGCCCACACCATTTCTACTTTGCTGTGTGCCATAGCCACGTTAACGCCCGCGACCCATGCCGAACCGTGGGTAAACACAGGCGATGATCGCACCCGACACCACCTGCAAATTTTATCCGACACGCAAAAACTGACGATTCCACTCACTAGCTGGCCGGTAATGTGGAGCGGCATAAAACAAGGGCTGGATGCGGTAAAAATAGAGCAGTTAAACGATTCCGAACTTTGGTCTTACCGGTATCTACAACACGCGCTAGAGAAAGCCATGCGCAGCAATGCCAGCATTACTTTACACGCTAACAGCCATTCTGCAGCAGGGCTTACACACTTTGCTGATACCGCAAAAGATGGCTCTTATGCTTCTTTCACCGGCAACTTTACCTCAAGCCATTTTGCTGGCCAACTGAAAACAAACTACTCTGCAGACCCCGATAACACCGACCCTATTCGCTCAAACCCTCGTTATTATGATGGCACTTACCTTGCCACAACCGTAGGCAACTGGGCGCTCGGCGTAGGCGCTATTGAACGGTGGTGGGGCCCCGGCTGGCAAGCCAGCATGATACTGGGCAACAATGCTCGACCGGCTCCCAGTTTATTTGTTCACCGAAAAGACACCTCTTCCACTAATGCTCATACTGCATGGCTGCCGAATTGGGATTTAAACGTTTTTGTGAGCGAACTTCAGGACGACCGCTACCGAAAGGGGGCCAAACTTAACGGTGCCCGCTTTACGGTCAAACCGTTCACTTTTTTGGAAATAGGTGTAAGCACAACCCAAATGAGTGGTGGCGATAACCCAACGCTCATCGATAGTACCCTAGACGCCGACAGCGCAGCACTCGACACAGCCCCCAACGCAACGCTTGGAACGCAAGAGAAACGCAAGAAACACTACGCACTCGACAGTATCGATTGGCGACTAGGCCATGCAATGGGTGCCACCCAATTAGCGCTGTACCATCAAATTGCCCAAACACACGACAGCAATCAAACACTTCAGGCCGCACTTTACGGGGTAGAAGTTAGCGCTCTCATCGCTAATGTCAGCAGCCGAATATCCGCTGAATACCATACAACCGAAAACGACGGCCACTCAATATACGACAATGAAGACTATAATAGCGGCTATCGCCATTACAAAAAATCGATTGCGACCCCCATCGATTCAGCCTCCAGCGCCACCACGCTACAAGGCCATCATTTCTTCGACTTTGGTCATCAATTCAATTGGCGACTAGGCAGCAGCCAATTAAACACTGATAATATCGTGCTTGATCCTCCGGCGGGCCACCCGTATGGCAAAAACACTATAGATCTCCAACACCTAGAATTTATTTATAAGCTGCCGCTCAGCAACCAGTTACAACTAGATATTGGCCTTCAGCATTACAGTGAATCGCTGTATTTTTCTGGTAAAGAGATTTCCACCGGCGGGCACCTACAGATCCACTTTGAATTTTAAACAGCCTTAATAAACGGCAAAGATACCATCGCGCTTTAACCGAAAACAAAACCAGGAATTGAATACGCGTCTTATGATTAATCGATCGCTTTATCGCTCAAGACTTAATGCCCTCCTCAGTTCAACCTGTGCAGCATTACTCTTAATACCGTTTATGGTCTCGCCAACCCTTGCAGCAACACCTTCCGCTGCACAAATTGAACAATTCAAGCAAATGTCGCCCGCGCAACAACAAGCGCTCGCAGCCTCAATGGGCATTAATTTAAGCGACTATGCAGGCCTGCTCGGCAACAGCGGCGCAACCCCTAACGCGGCCCCCACGCAAAGCGCCGTTTCCGGTAATCGCCACCTGCGTGATAGCGGCACCTCCGATCTAGAAGAAACCGCCCAAGAAGCCGTGGACTCCCTTAGCCTTAACGAAGACAGCGAAAGAGAAACGCTTAAGGAAGAACTGGAGCTTTTCGGCTACGACATATTCCGTTTCGGTGCCGATAGTTTTGCACCATCTACCGATATACCTATTCCCGCTAATTACATTATGGGCCCCGGCGACAACCTGGTTATACAACTGTACGGCAAAGAAAACACCACCCATAGCCTAACGCTAGATCGCGACGGGCAAGTAATGTTTCCCAATATTGGGCCTGTTACATTAGCCGGCATGAGCTTTGAGCGCGTATCAGAAAAAATTGAAGAAGTGGTAAGCCAGCAAATGATCGGCGTAAAGAGTTCGGTCTCTATGGGCGCCTTACGCACTATTCGCATATTTGTACTAGGTGATGTGAATGTGCCTGGCTCCTACGTTGTAGGCTCTCTTTCAACCATGACCAACGCCATATTTGCGTCTGGCGGTATTACCAAAATTGGTTCGTTACGCAACATTCAACTTAAACGTCGTGGCGAAATTATTACCACCTTGGATTTATACGACCTACTCTTAAATGGCGACACCAGCAAAGATTCGCGCTTACTGCCCGGCGACGTTCTTTTTGTACCCCCCATAGGAAAAACTGCAGGCGTTGCCGGCGATGTAAAACGCCCTGCAATCTACGAGCTTCGCACTGAAACCAGCGTGGCCAGTGTGATTACGTTAGCCGGCGGTCTACTGCCCACCGCCTACCTACCCGCCTCGCGCATAGAACGTATCCTAACCAAAAGTGGCGAAAAAACGCTCGTAAACTTAGATTTATCTACTCAGAAAGGCAAAAACTTTAGCGTTAACGACGCCGATGTGATCCAAATATTTTCAACGCTAGACACCATGCGAGACATCGTAAAACTCGATGGCTATGTTAAGCGGCCAGGCGGCTTTGCATGGAAACCTCAAATTCGCTTTACCGATGTGGTGAACACCGTCGACGACCTACTACCCAACCCCGATATCGATATCGCCCTTATTCAGCGAGAAGAAAAATCCACGCGCAAAGTTCGTGTCATTACCTTCTCCCCTAGGCTCGCTTTTGAAAACCCCAACAGCGAACACAACCCGCTATTAGAGTCGCGCGATACCATTACGCTATTTGACTATCAATCAGACAGAAGCCCACTGCTCAAAACGGTTATACAACGCTTAGAAACTCAAGCCAATATCACAGAACGGGCTCAACTGATTAATATTCAAGGTAGCGTTCGCTTCCCTGGGCTATACCCGCTTACTCAACACATGGTAACGTCAGACGCCATAAACCTAGCCGGCGGCCTAACCGAAAGCGCGCAAGGCACCGAGGCCGAAATTACCCGATACGACCTCAACGAAGTACGCTCCACCGTTGTCATGCATATCGATTTAAACCTTAAAATTGATGACCCCATTTTGCAAGCTGGCGATTCGCTTCGCCTTAAACAAGTACCCCTTTGGCACCAAAAAGAATCGGTTACCCTTGCTGGCGAAGTCGTACACCCTGGCGACTACTCTATTCTTCCGGGCGAAACCCTAATGGACGTATTGCACCGTGCTGGCGGCATGACCCCCCACGCTTACCCCGAAGGTGCGATATTCTCCCGTGAAGACCTCCGGCGCCTAGAGCAAGAGCGCCTAAACGACCTTAAAGATGTGATTGCCGCCGATATTGCCGCCAACAATTTGCAAGAAAGCGCACTAAAGAAAGGCGGTGTTGATTTAGAGGAAACCAAACAAATACTCGACAATATAGACGGCGTTCAAGCGTTGGGCCGTATGGTTATCGACTTACCCTCCATTATGGCAACCCCAACCACCTACGACTTTCAACTAGAAGATGGCGACACACTTACCATACCTCGCTTTAAACCCTCCATTACCGTAGTCGGAGAAGTGCAATTCCCTACCTCGCACTTCTTCGACACTAGACTGACGGTAAAAGATTATATCGATCGCTCTGGCGGCACTAAATTCAATGCCGACAAAAAACGTATTTACATTGTTAAAGCCAATGGCCGCGTATTTCTCCCGAGCCAGTCGGCATGGTTTCGCTCCAAAAGCCAAAAACTAGACCCAGGCGACACCGTGATAGTACCAATTGATACCGACCGAGTAGACAAGCTTACCGTCTGGAGCAGCGTCACACAGATGATGTACCAAGCCGCACTGGGTGTTGCCGCTATTGGCTCCCTGTAGCTTTGCTGAGTTAGCCATAGTGCCGTAATGGCTAGCGTTGTACTTAGTCTCGGCCTACCCCCAACACAAAAGGCGCTCCTGTAGCGCCTTTTGTAATTGTGCAACGTTTAACCAAGCCCATTAACACTCCCCCCTCCCGCCACCTACAGTGGCGCGATTACTGCAATATAACCGTTAAAACAGATTGCGCTTCAGGGAAAAACCTATAAAATACGCGCCCTCTCTTCGGTGATAGTCCTGCAGTAAAGGCTATGCCGTGATAGACGATAGGACCATAGCTCAGTTGGTTAGAGCGCTACCTTGACATGGTAGAGGTCGGCGGTTCGAATCCGCCTGGTCCTACCAATTAAACCCCAATAAAATCAAAGAGTTAAATTTCTTTATTTGGGGTTGACACATAAAGAACGCGCCAGTAATATACGCGCTCTTTCGGGCTACAACCCATTAGACAATTCCGCCTTAGCTCAGTTGGTAGAGCAAATGACTGTTAATCATTAGGTCGCTGGTTCGAGCCCAGCAGGCGGAGCCAAATTTTAAAAAACCGCAGGTTTAAACCTGCGGTTTTTTTTCGCCTAAAGCCTGAAGAAAGTGCCACCGCTACATTCACCCGTTTATACCCGCCACGCCTCACCTCAAATATTCCAGAACAGTTAACCCGATAATAAAACAGTGCGCAGCAAAAGTAACAACACAGTAAACCTTACCCAACACCCAACCAATACTCAACATCACACTTAGCTACAACCTCTCCAGCAACTCGGCACAAAACAATAACCAAAATTTTGCCGGGTCGTCCACCAACTAGCTCTCACTAACCTCTTTACCTATACATTTATGTCGTGAAAATTGCTCATCGCTCGGCATATTGTCAGAACAACAATATCCTAGAATAAATAACCATATTTTATATAACGAAATAGACTACTTTTAGCGTTCACCCCTACTTTTCAATCGTTTATTTACCTACTATTATTCTGGCAGCTGCTTTTCACGTAAAAATTCCCCTCCAAAAACAAACCTTTTAAACAATAGAAAAGAACAACATCGATAAAGGAAGTCGAGGTAAAAACTAGGCTTAACGCCGAATTTTGTGACAATATAATAATGGAGAATAAAAATGTCGCTACAATCGTTTTCTATACGCCAAGCAGGTATTGCTACTGGTCAGGCCTGTAAAAATGTTTTATCCAACACTCTGCTATTTTGCGTATCGTTATTAGTAACCTTGCTCATCGCCGAAATCATTTTTTATTTTCTCAACCGGTATAACCCCGTAACACCGCCCGATATCGCCACATTCCAAGGGCAACCCAACCAAGAACGGTTAGACTTTTTTCAGTACCACCCCGTATATGGGTATGCAGGCATACCCAATGTAAGCAAAACCTTTTTAGGCAAAACCATTACACACAACAGTAGGGGCTTGCGCGGCCCCGAACTCCCCTTTAAAAAGCCCGACAACGTTAAACGTATTGCGTTTATTGGCGACTCTCAAACATGGGGCTGGGCCGTTAATGACGGAGAGACTATTCCCGAACTCACCAGCCGTGTTTTAAATAAAGAGCTACGCGCTGGTACTGTGGAAGTGCTTAATTTTGGCGCCACCGGTTACGGGGTAGACCAATCCTACTTACGCCTCATAACCGAAGGTTTAAATTACGACCCAGATGTTGTTGTGTTCACCTTTTTTGCCGACAACGATGTCTGGGAGTCAACAGAGAAAGAAGCTTGGGGGGTAGAGAAACCGTACTTCTATGAAAAGCCCAACGGCAAACTCTGCGTATCTAACATTCCCCCTAGACGAGCAAGCGGCTGGCCAGCCGATAATATCAATCATATTATCGAAAATAAATTTAACCTCTCAATTAAACCGATTCAAATCTCCGCCTTAACGGTTGATCTTGGCGAATCCAACATTGCACGTTATTTTAAGCATCGCAGCCTTAACGGCGCACTGCTTAACCTGTTCGGAAACGCTTCGGGAGACCCTCTCGCAGCCATTGAAAAGCATGTAGGTTGCCTAGAAAAAGAACCGGGGCCATTGCTAAGCAGCCGCGCCGCAAAAGTGCGGCATACGCTTAACTTAATAGCGCTTACGCGCGATACCGTAGAAGCAAACGGCGGAGAGTTCTACGTGATAACCAAGCCACTGGAAGAAGACTACCGCAATACACACCTAAGCTTAGAATACAAAACGGTTCTCACTTACTTACGCCAACACGGTATCGCGCTTATCGATCTCTATAGCGAAGCACAGATGGTTCAACTAAACCCCAACAGCATGTTTATTGGCTACGGCCACCTTTCACCACAGGGCAATTATCTGGCCGCCCGTAAGCTCGGAGAACGCATTAGCGGCCTAAACGGAGAGCCGACACTGGCTGGAGAGTAACAGCCTTGGTGGCGCCTAAGAAGCACTGACGCTTGGTGGTAACGGGGCAACAGCAAAGAAGAATAGGTAGCCCCCGCAAACGAGGCCTACACCAATAGAAGAGAAACGAGTTGCAACCTCATTAGCATGAGGTTGCAACACCGAAAAACGAACAGCATACGCAAGGGTTAAAATGCTAAGGAATTAACCCTTTAACTTAATCGCTATTAAACAGATCGCGGGTATACACCTTATCGGCAACATCGCGAATATCGTCAACCATACGGTTAGCGATAATCACATCACAACGCAACTTAAACTCATTTAAGTCGTTTACTACCGCTGAGTTAAAGAATTCAGCCTCGCTTAACACAGGCTCGTGAACGATCACCTCAATGCCCTTCGCCTTAATACGCTTCATAACCCCTTGAACCGACGATGCACGAAAGTTATCCGAGCCCGCTTTCATTATCAAACGGTAAACACCCACCGTTTTCGGCTGTTTTGCGATAATGGAATCGGCAATAAAATCTTTACGGGTTTGGTTCGCGTCAACAATTGCGCGAATGAGGTTATTGGGTACTTCGCTATAGTTCGCTAGCAACTGTTTAGTATCTTTAGGTAAACAATACCCACCATAACCAAAGGAAGGATTATTGTAATGGCTACCTATACGCGGGTCTAAACACACACCATCGATAATTTGCTTGGTATCCATACCGTGCGCCTCAGCGTACGTGTCTAGCTCATTAAAATACGCTACGCGCATGGCCAAAAAAGTATTCGAAAATAACTTAATCGCCTCTGCTTCGGTGGCGTGAGTATAAAGAATATCGACATTCTCTTTAATCGCACCCTCAGCCAACAGCCCTGCAAATACCTCCGCTCTAGCAGAACGCTCGCCCACAATAATACGAGAAGGGTAGAGGTTATCGTAGAGTGCACGCCCTTCTCGTAAAAATTCTGGTGAGAACATAACGTTATCGGTAGAAAATGTCTCTTTTATCCCCTGAATGAAACCAACCGGTACCGTAGATTTCACCACCATAGTAGCCGTAGGGTTTATGGCTAAAACATCACGAATAACGGACTCCACCGAATTCGTATTAAAATAGTTCGTTTCCACATCGTAATCGGTAGGTGTGGCGATAATAACGAACTCTGCGCCTTCGAAAGCGTCGTTTTTATCGAGTGTAGCGCGTAAATTTAGCGTTTTATTTGCAAGAAAATCTTCTATTTCTGTATCCACTATTGGTGAGCGCTTATTATTAATAAGCGCTACCTTTTCTGGGATGAGATCTAACGCCACCACTTCGTGATGCTGAGACAGCAACACCGCATTAGACAGCCCCACATACCCCGTACCCGCAACTGCAATTTTCATATTCGGTAACCCGTTATCCGTTAACTTTTTAGCGATGGCCATTCTATCTGAAATAACCCCTGCGGGAAAATAAACCGGATACGCTCACAAAGCCGCTAAGACTGTTAGAACGGGGTACACGTAAAGGCCGATACGAAAATAAGTAAAAGCTTTCGACACTTTCGATGCTTTCGATGCTTCAAGGCTTCAAGGCTTCAAGGCTTCAAGGCTTCAAGGCTTCAAGGCTTCAAGGCTTCAAAGCAATATCCACTCTCGCAACACTATCTCAACGCGCGTTCAGTGCCTCTAAAGAAAATTACAACATACACCGCTACAACACGTTTCTAATATTGCCCTGTAATCCCCCCCCAACATTACACGCTGCGGATAAAAAGGTTATGCATCATTGGGTTGACGTACTGTTTGGTTGAACTGGTGCCGACCATAGCTCTCCTATTTATCTCTCCAATGAGGAAAAGATTTTGCAAAAATAGGGTTAAACGGCCCTTCTTTTACTTCCAGCATCAAAGCCCTTTCAGTGACACATTCAACACTGTGAATATCGTTGGGCTGAAACTCTATAGAATATGCCTCTTGCCCCTCCCCTACCAAAAACTGGCTCAATACTTCACCATCGAAGCGATACAACTTAACCTCTATAACCCCCCTTAATACAGAGAAAGCTTCCCATTGATGGTCGAGCTCATGGAAGTGAGGCTCTACGTAACTCCCTTTTACTAAAGCTATAAACAAACGCTGAACTTTTTCCTGATGACTACTATGGATATTTAAGTGAGCTCTCTTTCTAGCGGATTGCTCAGCCTGCTCAAATAATTCCTGAAAAAAAGAGGTGTCAAATACTTTCAATTTATTTTACCCTTAGATAATGACAAACCGTTTGAACCGCCCTAGCTACTGAAAACTCCCTTTCCAACAATTCAAACGCAGCTTTTCCAAGCCCATCTCTAACTGGCTTGTCATTATATAGTTCAATAGCAGACCCCAGCAAATCGTCATCTTTACCGTTTACATGAATACGTCCTGCTGAACTATTATTAACTAGCTCTTCAAGATCATTCCCAGGGTTCACACTCCCCAAAATAGGAAGGCTTTGAACCATATACCCCAACAGTTTACCCGGAAAATTATGAGCCGTATGTTTTTCTGAAAGAGAAAATAATCCAACATCAACGTCTGAAAGAATCTCTTTAAACTCATCTTGTGTAACAGAAGGAAGATAAGAAAAATTTGTTAACTCCCATTTATCAGCCAGCTCATGAATCAACCCAACTTCATCACCTTGCCCAACAAAAAGAAAGTGGGCATTCGGATAAGGTTGCATGCCCTTTGCCAACCGCATAAGGTTCGTCATATCTTGCGCATGACCAATATTTCCACCATAGAAAAAAATCACTTTATCTTTTAGGTTAAGCTTTTCTCTAGTTGTTATTCTTTTTGGTCTAGCAACATGTGGCGTAAGAGACGCCCAATTACGCAAAACATGCGCTGAAAATAGCGATTCAGTACATGTCTCGAAAACATCCAAATTATTTTGGGACATCAAACCAATCGCATCAGCTTGACGGTAAGAAAGGTTTTCAAAATAACGAAAGTACTTCTCAACCAGAGAACCAGAACGGACAAGCCCAGAATCGATAACCCATTGCGGAAACAGATCACGTAAGACAAGGTAAGAATTACAATTGCAACGCCTCTTTAATTTCATCACCAATCCTCCAAAGAAGATCGATGGCGAGTAATATACAACCCCATCAAATGTATCTTTTTTTACTCTACTTCGTACCGCAGACCACGCTCTGAACGAAAGCAACGTTTCATTAATGGCTCTGACAACTTTACCAACATCCTTAATTGGAGCGGAGCTGAATCGCCAAACTGAAACTCCTTCAATATCATCAACAACTAGCGATTCTCTTTGCTCTATACCTGGCGTAATTACCGTTACGTGATGACCATCATTTAAAAGTTCCAACGCGAATTCGTGAAACATCTTTGCTCCAACACGAGTGCTATAAGGCAAATAATCATCTATCACCAAAGCTAAACGCATTAATACTCTTTCCAAACAACACGCTTAACATAGTCGGTGTAGGAATGAATGATCCGAACAAGTTTGTCAGACACATTAGGCATGCTATAGTCATAAACAGGCCGCAGCAGGCGCGTATCACCGCTTGGCTGCGAATCCAAAACCTGCAAAGCCTGCATAACTCTCTGCGCTTCCAAGCCAACCATCATAACAAATGCCTCCTCCATACCTTCTGGCCTCTCATGAGCCTCCCTTAAATTCAACGCTGGAAAATTCATAATAGAAGATTCTTCGTTAATAGTGCCACTATCAGACAAAACCGCCTTCGCATTTTTCTGCAAGTGGTTGTAGTCATGGAAACCAAGCGGCTTTAATAACTGAATATTGGAGTGAAATTCTATCCCCTGCGCCTCAATGCGATTACGAGTGCGAGGATGAGTGGATACAATAACCGGACAATCATAATATTCGGCAACAGTATTTAACGTCTCTGCCAGTTTTAAAAGCTGTTTAGGAGAATCGACATTCTCTTCGCGGTGAGCACTCACGACGAAAAAGTTACCCTTTTTAAGACCCAAACGAGCTAATACATCAGAGCCATCGATCTGTGACATATAGTGATGCAGAACCTCAAACATCGGGCTACCCGTTTTAATCACCCGATCAGAAGGTAAACCTTCCGCCAACAAATAGTCACGAGCAATAGTGCTATACGTTAAATTAATATCAGCCGTATGATCAACTATCTTACGGTTGGTCTCTTCTGGAACCCTCTGGTCAAAACAACGATTTCCGGCCTCCATGTGGAATATTGGTACTTTCCGTCGTTTTGCTGGGATAGCAGCGAGACATGAATTTGTATCGCCTAAGACCAACATAGCTTCTGGCTGAACGTCAGCAAGTACTTCATCAACTTTGATAATAACCTGCCCGATTGTTTCTGCTGCATTCTTACCTGCGGCATTTAGAAAGTAGTCTGGTTTTCTCACACCCAAATCAACAAAAAAAACTTCATTGAGTTCAAAATCATAGTTTTGACCGGTATGCACCAAAATGTGTTCACAATGCTCATCCAGTTTGGCTAGCACACGCGAAAGACGAATGATCTCAGGTCGCGTTCCCACAACCGTCATTACTTTTAACTTTTTCATTTAAAGGGGTCTCACAAAAGTATCTGGCACATCTCTATCGAAAATTTCATTTGCCCATAACATCACAAAAAGCTCATCGTCGCCAATATTCGTAATATCGTGCGACCAACCGGGAACAGTTTCAACAATTTGGGGGGAATCGGAGGTTACCGTAAGCTCATAGCGCTCACCAGTAACAACATGCTCAAACTTAAATAGGGCTCGCCCTCTAATCACAAGAAACTTCTCATTCTTACTATGATGATAATGGCCACCTCTGGTAACTCCAGAATGAGCAGTAAAGAAAGAAAATTGACCCGCATCCTTAGTTTTAAGCATTTCACAAAAAACGCCGCGCTCATCGCCATAACTTGGAATACTATAACTAAATTGCTTAGGAGTGAAATAGCTCAAATAAGTAGAATATAACGCTCTAGTTAGCCCCTTGCCTACACGCTCAGTAATAAGTGAGTCACGGCTCTCTTTAAAACTATAAAGCAAGTCAGCAACCTCGCCAACAGTTGAGGAATACTCCGGTTGAACTGAACGCGTTCCAGAATCGGTGCCACTACCTAAGAGAGCAACGAGGTCATTACAGACATCATCGACATAAACCAAGCTTACGATAGCGGAAGGGTCATTAATGGAGATCTCAAGATTATTCGCAATATTGTAGCAAAAGGTCGCAACAAAAGAGTTGTAATTGGGCCTACACCATTTACCAAAAACATTTGGAAAACGATAAAGATAATGACATGCCCCTGCCCGCTGCGAATAGGCTTCAATAGCTTTCTCAGCTTGAAGCTTACTAACACCGTAAGCATTATCTCGCTCAGCCTGAATTGAAGAGCTCAACATAATGGCTGCGTTATTGCCCGCCCTTTCAAGCTCTGAAACAATAAACATTGTTAAGTCAGCATTACCAACCTGAAACTCGCTTTCATTCTTCGGGCGATTAATGCCCGCCAAGTGAAAAACAAAGTCAGCAGTAGCAAGATAAGATGTTAATTCCTCGCGGGAGGTTTCCTTATCAACCCGAGCAAAGTCAGTGTACCCCAACTCCTCTAAACGGACACATAGATTACTACCAATAAAACCTTTAGCGCCTGTTACGACAATATTCATAATTTAAGCATCCAATTCATAGTCTTCACCGGCACACATGGCACGAATAAAAGGAAGCTTTAACAGTAACTGCTTCATTCCTTCAACATCTAGACGTTCCGTATTATGAGAATTATAATCTTCAACCTGAGAGATACGCGAATCGCCGCTCTCAACATATTTCCCATAATTCAGATCACGGAGATCAGGTGGTACGCGATAATAATCACCCATATCTTCTGCGGCAACCATTTCTTCACGGCTTAATAATGCCTCATAAAGTTTTTCGCCATGTCGTGTGCCAATAATATTAATTGGATGATCGTTAACCTGCAGTAATTGACGTAATGCTTCGGCAAGATCTTCTATCGTAGCGGCTGGCGCTTTTTGAACAAATATATCGCCATTAGAACCATTCTCAAAGGCATATAAAACCAAATCAACCGCATCATCTAGAGTCATCATAAAGCGAGTCATATTAGGGTCTGTAATCGTGATTGGCTTTTTAGCCCTTATTAGATCAACAAACAAAGGAATCACCGAACCGCGAGAGGCCATAACATTACCGTAGCGCGTACAACAAATAGTTGTTTTTGATGCATCCACATTGCGAGACTTAGCCACTATAACTTTTTCCATCATAGCTTTAGAAATACCCATGGCATTAATTGGATATACAGCTTTATCTGTACTTAAACAAACTATTCGCTTCACGCCATTGGCAATAGCAGCCTCAAGTACATTTTCAGTACCTAACACATTGGTTTTAACTGCCTCCATAGGGTGAAACTCGCAAGACGGAACCTGCTTTAATGCCGCCGCGTGATAGATGTAATCAACCCCACGAGTAGCACTTAAAATGCTATTATAATCTCGCACATCACCAATATAAAACTTCAGCTTGGGGTTGTTGTATTTTTTACGCATATCATCTTGTTTTTTTTCATCGCGCGAAAAAATACGTATCTCTTTAATATCGGTACTTAAAAAACGCCTTAAAACAGCATTACCGAAAGAGCCCGTCCCACCAGTAATAAGTAGCACTTTATCTTCAAACATTTTCTATTTACCCTCTAAAATCAACGATAATTCTTCTTTTAAATCACTTTCACAAAACACCTGCTTAATCCCCTTTGCCTGCAGCGAAGGGAAAAGATGTTCTACATAATATTTATCTTTTGAGTTCTCTAGATATGCAATAGAGATAGAACCATTAAACAATGCCTCTAGCAGCACCGTTGACTTTCTTGCCACACATATACGATTACAAATAGCGTCAACATAATCATCAATAAATATCAGATTAAAACCTATGTGACTATAATTGCTTTTTGAATCCTTGGGATGTAACTTTACCGAAAAATCAACCCCCAAATTATATAAGGTTTTTACAATACTCAAATTCACATGCGTATCCCTGGACTCGGAAAAATACACAACCTTTTTCCCCTTACCCTCATTGTCAACCGCCAAACAAGCCCTCGAAAAGATCCTATTCATCAATGCCTGGTCATATACAAATTTAGTGGTACCATACAGTTTATTCAAGCACTCCGCTGAAACTTGGCTCGTAGAATAGAAGATATCGCCAGCAACACCACCAGGAAACTTAATAGAATATTCAAGTCCATGGGGAATACAAATAAGCTCTTTATTGTTGTTGCTAGCAATACGACTCTCAAGCATCGCATACCGATCTTCTTTATTTCCTGTATATATGCTTTTGACAGAGCCTAGTCTGCACAATTCGATAAAAGTAATTTCATAGATAGCTTTAACCACAATCCGCCTAGAAAAATACCAAACTATATCACCGACACACTGAAAACCAAGTAGAATATAGGCATCTCTTAAAATTGAACAAAAATCACGCCCCACAATAAAGGGGATTTTCAAAACACTATAAAAAGAAGCATTTACACTCAATAGAGAAAACATCGAACTCAAATTTGTCTTCTTATACGCTATATCCTCTGCGTATAAATCCATATTAAGATCATCTTTTATCAAACACATTTTGGAATAAGTTGCGCTAGACCTTACGATACAGGCCCTTGAAGACAAACTACCTCCCTTGCCGAGCATAAATGTTTGCCAAAGAACATACATAGGTGACAACAAGCCACCAATAACAACAACAGAAAATGCCATTATAGTCAAAATAACACTTCTAAAGTAATCTCGAATCAAAGTATAAACAGGTAACCCACGCCTACCCTTTAACATGCTTCGCCACAACACGCCTTGTACGCCACCTACACCAGTTTTTATATCCTCGCAATGCAGATCATCCAGCTGAACACTCCACTCACACAATTTGAAGTAGAAAAGCAAATAAATCTCATTGGCATAATCTGAACCAAGACCGAACCCAGCAACTTCTGACGAAAGTTTATCCGTTAGCGCGCTGATTTTTTTGCTGTCAAAGCCGACAACCGTTGATTCACCATTAAATGAACATTCAATCTCACCGGTTCTAAGTAGCTTGACCTCTTTTTTTTTGTTCATCAAGCCAGTTTTTTCCTGATTTTATTGATGTAACCAATATAGGGAAATAGAAGAAGTTTGAGAGGACTATAGACAAATTTGAAATACTTTCTCATAAACAACGTATTCACCTCGGGCGCCACAGCGTCATCAATTGGAAACCCCTCACCAAAAACAGAGGTATCATCCCCGCTTTTGGATCCACGGTGCGTTCCCTCATCACCTATACCAATATTATTGATAAGGTTTTGCTTGGGGACCACATGCAACATTTTTTTTGATCGAAAATATAGATCGTATGAATACGCCCACGAATTTACCATTTTGGTTTTCATTAGGTTATGAATACCCAGCACATGATTTTTTTCAGCAAAGGATAACTCGCGTAAGCCAATACTTTTCAAAACATCTTTTTGATAACCAAATTCAACATCAATTCCCCTAACCCTATCCGCCCAACTCGCCCATCCCCAGCAGAAGAATTTACTAGAAAAAAAATGACTTTCTTTACCAAATTTTGACAATTCATTTCGTCCGGCTATCGAAGCGACGGTTTTATCAGTTTTGTATTTTTCAAGCATTTTCTCGCAATATTCGAAAAAAAAAGGGGATGGAATACAATCATCCTCGAGAATAATTCCCCTATCAACCTGGCTAAAAAACCATTGAATCCCCTTGCTTACAGCTAGCTTGCACCCTAGATTCTCTTCTGAGAACAAAGTGTGAACCTCACACCCCCAATCGATAGCATTAAGAACTTCGTCCCGTATTTCAAATATGACTTCCTGCTCAGCAAGGCCTCTAGGACCATCAGAAGCCAAATATATAACCTCTGGCTTCACAGCTTTTAAAGCACCAACCAACCTAACAATAGAGTCTCGCCTATTGAAAAACAACAACAATACTGGAATATTCATAGGATAATAACCTTGAGTGAAACAAGCACAATCACTGCAGTCTGCATATAAATCGGTCAAAAAACATCTATAAACAAAAAATCTTTTAACACTCTGGACACAAAAACCAGATTAACCGTAACAAAAATAAAATACGTCAGCACATTTAACACCTTATACCTCCCCACTTTACTCCGCTCACAAACAAAAGAAGTTACGATAAAAAACATAAAAACAACAAATGCATCAGCGATCCTATCTACCCACAAAAAACCCGAGAAAAATGACGTAAGAAAAACCCCAAGAAGACAAACCTTAAGCGGCCCAGTCATTCTTTCAAAATCGCTAGTTTTGTAGATAACCACAGACAAAACGACAACATTAAACAAAAACCGAAAAGAATACCCTGACTCAAACTTAATATTATCAATATAATACGTATATCTGGACAGAAAAGAGAGCAACTTGATATATTCAAATATCTTTAAGATTATGAAGTCGGTCAGTCCAGTGTAATACAGAACAAAAGAGACAAAAAGAAAGCTATAACAAACATACCTCTTTAACTGCAATTTCAACAAAGGCAAAGATAAAATGACCAGCAATATACTTTTATGGAAAAAAGGGGCTAGCGCAAAAACTAAAAAAGGAGCCACCTTCTTACCTCTATACAAAAGACTGTATCCATACAAAAAAACAGATATCGCCATACCAACCCGCAAAAATATAAAGTTAACAGAGAGACCATAGAACGAAATATACGCAATCAACCCCAACGAGACATTAAGGCCTAGATTAACTAAAGCCAACCTTACCAACATGACATTAAACAAAGCAATAGATAAGAAATATAGTATGTGACTATCGAAAAAAAGCTTAATGAGCTTACCGAAAACCACAAAGCCCATCTCCTGCCCTATATATTGCATATCCAAAAGAGACGAGTTATACAATTTAAATAAGTCAAAGTACTCTTTTGTATCTGGAACCAATATATTCCGATAACCAACGATAAAAACAAAAACAAAAACCACTAGAACCTGATAAAACCACGTATCCCTTTTAGAAACCAACACTAAAAATGCCATCAAAAGCAAAAAAACTGCGTATAATAAAAATGATATGTCTTGCAAAAGAACCTCGAAAACACAAAGTGTATGCACAAGAAAATGTATATAGTTATTACTGAATAAAGGAACCAAAAGACAATATCATCTTCCTTTTACTTAACGATTCTCGCGCTTCAGTCAACGCCCTATCCCCAACCTGCATATCAGACACTACCTCTATCGCCTCAACGAGCGCTCTACGATCAAGCGAAGTGCAATTAACACCAACTTTGTATTTATTAATAAATGAAACTACCGAAGAATTTTTTGGCCCATGAAACAACACCTTTACGCTCGAAGCGATATATGCAGACACCTTCCCAGGAAACGAAGTTTCGACCACTTCAGCTTTTTTAGGAGAGAACCAATAAGGTACATAACCAATATCTGATACCGACAATTCGTCCAAAACCTCTTCCAATTCTACCTGACCTCGAAATTCAATCCTTTTATCACGCAAGACGCCAAAACGAGGTAATCGACCAAAGTTAACAAGCTGAATATTTTTATTATTTACCTTGAAATCCATATATTTAAGCGCGGAAACAAAACTATTCCATTCACGCTTCGCGTATATTGATCCTGCAAATACAATTTTTATACTTTTTGATTTTTCAATGGATCGCCTCTCAATGACACCCCGCTGAAACTCATTACTATCAATTCCATTTCTAATAACAAACGTTTTATCTGCGTATTCAGAGCATAGCTTTGCTCCCATTCCCTCGTTGATAACGGAGATGTTTTCTGCCCCTTTCAATGTAAAATCAAATGATTTTTTAACCAAACGGTAGGTAAATGGGTCTAAGTTTAAATTCCCCTTTAAATAAACTGGTGAATCCCAAATCGTGACGTAAACGGGTATTTCAGTTTTGGCGAGCAGGCTCTCCGCAAGAAAAATTAATTCTGGACTTGATAGTACCACCCAAATTTTATCTACCTTCTCACAATTAATAACCTCAACTATAGTTCGAAATATCCTTTCCCTATAAATACACCTAAAAATCAATAAGAGTAGGCTTGACAAGATAGGTAAATGACTTTTAAAAACCCCATATTCATAACAACTAAAATTAAGCCATTTTTTTATTTTACCCAGCCTTGATCGCTTTACTACGGACAATCTTGCAATACTACCATCAGGTTGTTGAGAGCAAATATTTTCTAAGTAGATATCACCCACCCCTTTACTGCCCGCCGGTGTACTAGTTATTAACAACGTCTTTTGCACAAAAAAACTCCTTTGCAATTGAGTACAACGTAAAAGTTTCAATAATAAGAGTCCAAAACACCATTATATAAAACGGGTTCACCTCAATATCCATCCATAAAAAAATACAAATGGTGACTAAAACTGCGACCGCCTTGACAAGTAGATAACCCGCTACTTTCTTTATCTTACCCACTGCCGAAAGTATCGTCACATGAACATTTGTCCACATGAGCAATGAAAAGTAGAAGCTAGCTGACACAACAACACTTTGCTGAAAAGTTACTTCTGAGTTAAAAACGAAAGAGAGAACAGCACTACCGTACGAGCACCCTACAACGATGGTTAAAAATAGAACGCTAAGCACGTATTTCAACAGCTTCGAATATACCCCAATAGCCCAGGTATAACTTCCTTTTGAAACACTCTCTGTAATAGCCGGAATCAACGGTAAACAGACCATGGAGACCAAGCCGCTTCCAAGTAAGATTATTTGATTTAGCGCAGCATATTGAGCAGCAAAATCCGTGCTATAAAAACGACCGACAATCAGTACAGGCAATACATGCAAAATTAAATTTGCAACGGAACCGGCAAACAAAAAATTTTTACCGTCTGACAGTAACTTTTTTACCTGCGGCTTAGATATCAAACTCGGATTGAGGTTAACATAACCTTCAACACAAATAAGTCTCAAAGCATTTATAAGTCTAAAGGCAACGATTGGCCCTAAAATAATTAAAAGCAGATGGCTGACTAATGCTATATTTTCCCCATAAATAACAACAAACACTACACTAACTATTGAAGATAAAAATGAAAACGAATTAGTTATATATTGCTTTTGCGATGCAAGAACGACAGCATCTGTTACGGTACAAAAGTTCTGCAAAACAAAAATAATTAAAATACAATAAAAACTGACGTTAACATCTATTGTCGAACTGACATTGGTAGACATAAAAATAGTATTAACATCTACCAACGCTAGCAATATTAGCGCACCTAGAAAAACTACTAAACTCACAAAAACTGCTATAATGAGAGCGCTTGAAAACCAACTACTTCGATCTTTCTTATAACGCAATGGCGATATAATAATGGTAATCGCTGGGCCAACACCGATACTTGACAGCATCAGCCACCCCATAACCCCCATCATCATTGAATATACAACAAAGCCCTCGGCACCCAACTGCTTGACAGCCAACGGCATTGCAAACAACTGTAATGCTAACGTTGACACTTTCGATAAGACTGAGGTGATAATCGAAAGCTTTATTTTTCGCTCTTTGGGCATCGTAGGTCTGTCTGTATATCAAATTAACTCTATTGATAAAATCTATTGTTAGCTAACAGCAGATATTTACCTACTTAAAATACCTCGACTTATGCGAGAACGGATATTTTACAACCTTGTATTATGGCTTAATTTAAATCACTGCTGCATAGAGAGAACAACGCGAGCCACATCATCAGGAATATCCACAGCGATAGAACCACTCCCTACTTCGACCATGTTTACCTCATAACCAGACTCTAAAAATCGTAAAATCTCAACATCTTCAACCTCTTCAAGAGGTGTTTTTTTCTGCTGGCTTAAGAAAAACTCAAGATGCTCTCTCGAAAAAGCGTAAATACAAACCTGCTTTAAGCCAAACTTAAAATCCCCCTCTTTTGTCAATGGGATCCCAGATCGACTCATATACAATAGCTTTCCAGACTGATCACATACCACTTTCGGAACAGTTAACGAACGGAACTCCCTTTCGTCTGAAATCTTGCACATAGCGTTAATAATCGCTCCATCACTATTAATATAAGATTCAATTACATTTTTAATATGTTCAGGAGAAACAAGTGGTTCGTCGCCTTGAACATTAACAATAAAATTGCAATTTAAAGTCCGATTAGCCTCTGCAAGCCTATCGGTTCCAGTGAGACAGCCGCTACTTGTTCTTATAACCGAACCACCGAACGTGTTGACCGCAGATTCAATTCGATCATCATCGGTTGCTACGAACACCTTTTCGCCCCCAACTGCTTCACAGCATCGCTCCCAAACATGCTGAATCATAGGTTTACCGCATATATCTACTAAAGGCTTACCTGGAAATCGACTCGACTCGAATCTAGCTGGAATAACTACCGCATAATTATCAACGTTCATATTTCTTGTATTACCTCATCAAAAGAATCTATGACTCGATATCCTTGATCTTTACACAGACCTCTCATTTTTGATTCAACCCTAGAAAAAGGACTGTAAAAAATGAAATCAATTGCATTGGCTCTTGCAGCTTCTAGGTCTGAAATTGCATCACCGATCATTACAGCTTTAGACTCTTTATGCATATCCAAAATGTTGGAGACATTAACTGATTTCAGTTCTGGGGAGCCCATAATTCCATCAAAATAGACATTTAACTGTCGAGCATTAAAAACTCTTCTCAACTCATCTTGTTCTGAACCACTAGCAACATATTTAACCGCATTACTTTTAGTCAGCAACTCTTTTACAAATGGCGCCAAATTAGCTTTTAAGTATAACCTTTCACACTGATACGAATAAGATGCGAGAACTTCGCTTTTAAAGTCCTCAACTATCAAGCCTCTCAAATTTAGCAAGTGGCTTGCAAAATAGTCAACGTGATAAAATCTAGATTTCCCGAAGTTTTGACCAAAAAAAGAGGTGCATGTATCAATATCAGAATTCGTTATGCCGTACCCCCTTAAAGCTATACCCATAGCTTTAATTTTTAGGGCATTTGAGTCGAGCAGAACGCCATCACAATCAAATATAATTACATCAAAACAACTAAACCGGTGCATAGATGGAGCCTTGCACAAGAGGATAGGTCGTTGGCGTTAATGCAATGAGCCTTTTTGATATTTCAAGACCATTCATCATAGAAAAGATTTCAAGCATCTCTAATTGTCGAGAGTCGGCACTTTCATACCCATCAAACCCGGCGAGAAACACTCCTTTCGGGTTCATCGTTTCAACAACACTAAATGCATATGCTGCTGTAATATCAAAAGGAACAACACAGTATTCGTTTTTAACGGAAAAACAATTATGCTTAACTTCAAACCCATAATCGATTAATTGACAGCTGCCAGAAAAAAGTTCTAGTTCTGAATCCTTGAATCGGTGCTTTGGCAATATAACCGGCTTTTTGAGCGTATTGTATATACCACGCTCTGAAAGAAATTTATTGTTGTGGGATAGACAATAATAATCAATATATTCTGCCAGCTCTTCAATCACATTTATCCCAATAACAATTGGCTTTTTGTTTCTAATATACGCTTTAATGTCCCTTAAATATCTTTGTAAACTTGAACCATTTGCTACAATTAAAACATCTCTTTCATGTGCAACACTGCACAACTCTGGCGAACCACTGACCGGCTTTCCCTCACCGGAGAATGTCAATGCGGCTTTGTACACATCTCCATTGTAGGACGTTCTATTTTCCTGCTGACTAAGAAATTCTATCGCACCAACAATTTCATCCGTCCCAAAATGGCTATCAGAAAGCATGTTTTGTATGTAAGTAGGGTGAAGATTATTTTGAGCGCCTAAGAAATAAAGTAAATTGCTTCCCCAGCCACATTCTTTCTGCATCGGCTCGAAATGACGTATTGCCAACTCATATACTGGAGTTGTTACATAACTATCGCTCTCTTGACTAATAACAGCTAATAAATTTTCAGTCTGCGAATTACCTGCACCACGCCCCATACCCGTAACCGTAGCATCCAGCCACTTCACCCCTGCTGCTTTTGCGACCAAACAATTATCTAATGCTCTAGCCATGTTGTTGTGAGTATGGATACCTAAGTCACCAGACCAGCATTCACGCAATGCCGAGATTATTCGTTTAACCTCCCCTCCATCCATATTGCCAAGTGAATCAGCGAAATATAAGACATCCACCTGCCCCCAAGAAGCCACTATCCCAGCCTTTTCTGCCAACTCCGCTGAGGGTTTACCTCCGGCTTGCATCAAGTTATATCCAACAATATAACCCTTGTCTTTCAAGCATTTCACTATCGCCTCTGATTTTTCCACTTCATCAAAGTGAGCTGCAACTCTAACAATAGACACATGACTGTCTTTAGAATCAACAAATAAATCATTAACTGTATCGCCAATAGACTTAGGGGAGCCCATAATCGACTTAGCATTAACCATTACACCATAACTAGGCCCATTGGGTAATCGCAAACGATTAATAAAATCTTCGGTTGTGTAAAAGAACGCACCGTGAAAACCTTTTTGAGGCAGCTCACGCAACCCTAATTCGACGTAATCTACTTTAGCTTTAGCCATGGCTTCAATGTATGCTTGAACAACGTCAGGATCAAAATCCCAAAGATTGTAATAACCACCATCACGCAGTGTGCAGTCTAAAATTTTAACTTCATGCATAATAAATTCTTCCTAACTAATTACTACATACCTAGATTAACACCCATATAAACCTGTTTTTTCAACAGAAAATCCCACAAACACCACTAATTTAAACATTGATTTGAAGGTCTTCCAGCACGAAAGATTAAGATTCTTCGAAACCTAGCTAACGCGGATCAATGGCCAAAAAACAATGGTATTGGTTATTGCAAGTAAAACAGAAACCCAAATCTAGTAATCGTCTTTTTTGACCGAGACTCACTGACCTCGGAAATACCGAACAAACACAATCAAAAACGAAAACATCCCGCCCAACAAAACACCAAGTACACAGATTAATGCTCGTTTTGGCTTTGATTTTATTTCAGCTACTTTTGCTGGACTTAACACTTTAAATACGTACTCATCACTGACTTCGGCCAGCATTAACGTTTTAGTCTGCTCTTCAACTAATTGGTAAAAAATGGATTGCATACCTGCAATATTTGTTTCCTGAATTTTTTTCTTTAGGTATTCGATGCTTTTAGAAGCCTCGTCTTTGTCATGCCTTTGAATATGAGCATTAATGGTAACAACTAAGATGTCAACCCATGCTTTAGCCGTATATGGAGAATAGTGCTCAACGGACAAGTTTACTAAACCCGTTTTTTCATCTTGAGAAATACTAATGCGGTCTCTAAGCTTTTCATAGAGCTTCCAACTGCTTGGCTCGGCTGCTTCCCCTTTACTCGGGTCAAATTCCCTTACCCAGCTTTTGTTTACACTGTCATAAATATCACTATCATAAGTTAAGGTGTTAGTTGAACGGTTCCAGCCGTTGGCAGCATAGACCGCAACTTCAATATTATTGTCTCGGATAAACCCATCGAGGAATCCCCAAGTCTTAATTATTTCAATAGCAATAGTCGCTTTATCACTTACACCGCCCCCACCTAGATTAATTCCAGCTAATGAGGCCAGGCCACCAAATTGCTTAGCCATAACAGCTAAACCACCGCTAGCTCCCTGCTCAGCCGGCACTAGCAATACTTCCGATTTATAAACATTGGGCAATGAAAGCGCATAAAACACAGACGCAACAGTAAAAGCAAAAGTTGTAGCAATAATAATCCACTTGCCCAGCCAAATAACGTTCCACAGCTCCCGCAAATCGATCTCGTCGGCATTCACCTGCGCCTGATAACTAAGCTGCTCACTAGGTTTTAGAATGGTCGCTGCAGTAACAGTGCCTAACTGCCGCTCTATCCGATCGAGTTGTTTTTCAAAATTCGCGTCCACCCCTGAATCTATAGGTATTTTTTTGTCCATAAGTTGCTTTCTGCTCTTTTCAAGATTAGATTTTTACAGTAAAGAGCTCTATACTCCGTTACTTAAAATAACAATTCAACTATTCTTACATTATTTATTTTGAGCGACCGCCTCTTTTTGTAACACGGCAATTTCCTGTTCTAACTGCTCATATAAGAGCTGTTTATTTTTCAAAAAACGTACGGTTACTGCCGCTTTTTCGCTTAACCCTTTTGGAGTTAAAACATAAGCGTAATTTAGCTTGCGGTTAGAGCGGGCGAAATTACCTACCTTTACCCAACCTGCATCTACCAACGCTTTTAGGCAGTAGTTAGTTTTACCTAAACTTACACCCATCATGCTCGCTAGCTGCCGCTGGCTAATATCAGGATTTTCCTCTAGCTCTTTAAGCAGTTGGTAGCGTAACTCGTCTGATAATATTGTTTCGGGCATTACTTTATAAACCTACGAATGATCCCTGTTCACAGGGTGAACACTATCACTCTAAAAAAGCGGCCAGCAGGCCGCTTTTTTAGAGTGATATTACTAAGTTACGCTGACGCTTCTGCAAACAAATTTCGTTTACTCCAACGTATAAAGCGCCACGAGCGCCTCATTAACAATTGATAGCCCGTTACAAAAACCACTGCCAACAAAAACGACAACCAATCTGGCTGCCCAGCATTCATTAAGGCTATGCCCGTAACCACAAACAACCCTTGCGCTACTAACATAATGTAAAGCGTGTGCACTTTTGAGAAGCCCGCGCGCATTATAATATGGTGTATATGGGTTCTATCTGGTGCCATGGGTGAGCGGCCGCGTTTTATTCTGCGGTACATAATGGTGAACATATCCGTCATGGGTAGCAATACGAACCATAGTGCGGTAACGGGGCTGAAGGCGGCTTCATTGCCCTGCGAGCCCGCGACCAGGAGTACGCCCAGCGATAGCCCTAGAAACATACTGCCAGCATCGCCCATAAAGATTTTTTTGAAGCTTTTGTGTGGGCTACCCCAGAGGTTAAAAATTAGGAAGGCGGTAATAGCGCCCACAAAGCTTAAGCACAAGTACTGGAAGGTTTGATTCCCGTTATAGCCGAACAGCGCTATTAGGCCAATAAACGCTACCACCACTAGAGAACCTACGAGGCCATCCATGCCGTCTAGCATGTTGATAGCATTGATTACGCCCATCAAGCTTAATACGGTTAACGGAAAACCTAGCCAACCCGTTTTTAGTTCGCCTAAGCCGAAGATATTACCAAAAGAGTGAATGTGTACTTCTAAGCCGTACACAAAAATACCCGTAACAAGCAATTGGCCGGCCAGACGAAAACGTGCCGACAGTTCGTATCGATCGTCTACCATGCCCATAAACACGATAAGCCCACCGGCCAATAAGAAGAGGCGTATAAAAAGGGGTTGTTCGATAAACAGGAAGGTAGTAAAGAAAACGCCGAAATAAATAGCGAGGCCACCAATAAGCGGAATTAAACCATCGTGATTTTTGCGGCCGCCGGGCTTATCGACAAGCTGAAAAGAATAGGCGATTGGCTTGAGTATTTTTACCATTACAAAGGCTATTGCGAACGCGATAGCGAGCATTCCGAATCCTTGCAGCATTTATTCTCCTACCCCTCTTACTCGTATACAAATAATAGATAAATCCGCATTTTTCTGAACGCGAAAATTATACATTATTCATGAAAACCCTTCGATAGTAATACCGTTAAAAAATGTTGTTACCAACGCACGATATCATCTTCGTTTAAATACTCACCGCTACGCACTTCTATTAAATTTAGCGGAACCTTCCCTGGGTTGGATAAACGATGTTTTTCGCCCAGCGGAATATAAACAGATTCATTTTCAGTGATTAGGAATGTTTCGCTGCCCCGCTCAACCTTAGCGGTGCCTCGCACTACCACCCAGTGTTCAGCACGATGATGGTGCATTTGTAACGACAAGCTGGCACCTGGATTAACTTTTAGACTTTTAACATCGTATCGATCGCCCGAATCGATTGAATCGAAACTACCCCACGGCCGGTGTACTTCACGATGATGCTGAAACTCGGTTCTATTTTCTGACTTTAACCAGTCGACGACTGACTTTACCTCTTGCGTGCAGTGACGGTTGACCACTAGCAGTGCATCGTCCGTATCAACTATAGCGATATTTTCGAGCCCTATTGCAGCAACAAGACGTTCTTTGCCGTGTATCAAAGTGTTTTCACAATTTTTTACAAACGCATCACCAAAGGTGACGTTTCCGTTCTCATCTTTCTTACTGGCTTCCCAGAGGGCGTCCCAACTGCCTAGATCGCTCCACTGCGCATCAAGAGGAACCATCCATGCTTTTTTTGTTTTTTCCATGAGCGCGAAATCTATCGATATATCGTCGCACTCGGCAAAATCACTTTCGTTAAGCCGTATAAAATCTAGATCTTGCTCTGCATTCGCTAGCGCGTTTTTGCCACAACCTAACCAACCCGCGCCACAGGCTTCAAGCTCACTCAATAGAAGCGTACTGTTAAATACGAACATGCCGCTATTCCACGTAAAAGTGCCTTCCGCCAAATAGCCTTCTGCGGTTTCTTTATTGGGCTTCTCTACAAACTGGACAACTGAGGCGCCAGCACCCTCCAAGCTTTTTTCGGACTGAATATACCCGTAACCCGTTTCGGCATGAGTGGGCACCACACCAAACGTAACAAGTTTTTGCTCTGCTTGCGCTAAAGCTATTTGCAAGGCTTTATTAAAGGCTTCTGTATTTTTAATAAGGTGGTCGGCGGGTAAAACAATTAAAATGGGGTTTTCGTACAACTGCTGCGCCCTAAGCGCGGCTACCACTATGGCCGGTGCAGTATTGCGCGCACAGGGCTCTAAAATAATATCGGGTTTTGCTATTTGCAGCTCGGACAATTGGTCTGCCACCATAAAGCGCTGGTCGTTATTACAAACAACAATTGGCGCCTTAAACCCCTTAACACGATTAACGGTATGCTGCAGCATGGTGTAATCGCCGTAGAGCTTGTGTAATTGTTTTGGGTAGGCTTTTCGAGACTTGGGCCACAGGCGTGTACCGCTGCCGCCAGAAAGAATAACGGGAACTATGGGGCGAGTATTCAATGGCTTTTCCTGTGCGTTAACTTCCGATGGCTACCGAGCTGTTGACCCGCTCTTTTGTGCGCTGCCGCACAATTTGCGCGAATTATATAGGCTTTAATGGCTGGTTGCAGCAGAGAATTACCACACTGAATAAACTTTTAGGTATATGTACCTAGAAGCCGCCCCCTCCCGTACGTTTTCTCCCTCGCTCTGTAACAAACCAAAAAACGCTGCGGAACACTTACGATTATTTAACGTTTATTCGAGTTATAGTGCCGCTAACAATAACTAAACGGTGCAATACAAAAAACTATATTGCCCTGTAAAACACCACGCCAAACGCGCCTAATCGCGCGATAGACTTTCATTCACCCTATCGCGCATTTCTTTGCCGGGCTTAAAGTGCGGTACGTATTTACCTTCTAGCTCAACAGATTCGCCCGTTTTGGGGTTGCGGCCAGTGCGTGGGGCGCGGTAATGAAGGGAGAAGCTGCCGAAGCCGCGAATTTCGATGCGATCGCCCGCGGCGAGGCACTGGGACATGTATTCGATGATAAGCTTTACGGCCAGCTCTATATCTTTGGCGGATAACTGGTCTTGCCGTTCGGCAATTCGCTCGATTAGCTCTGACTTGGTCATAGGGTTAGAGGCCACTGGCGAGTAGTTAGCGTTATTTAGCACGTTTAGCGCTAATGGTTAACAATGATTCTAGCCTAAAAAGTCGCTTATATCATTGCGTTAGGTTAATAAGTGAATGCAGTTACTCTGTTTTGGCTGCAAGTTGTTGTTTATACAACAAAAAGCGGCGGAACGCCACCTTGGCGGTTACTGTTAACCACAGCACAATTAACATAAACAAACTTAGCGCCCGCCGAACACTACTTTAATTCCTTTTTAATTCCTCTTCGACGGCACACTACCTGCACATAACAATATCGTGCTAAACACGCACTTACACCGTAAACACGACAACAATGGCGCACAAAGCATTTTCTGCACCCTGAAAGCAAAAAAGCGACACGCCTTTCGGTGTGTCGCTTTTACGTAAAACTAAATGCGGTTAGCGATTAGTTTTTACTTTTCATTTCCGCTTTGATCAAGTCACCAATAGTGGCTGGAGCAGCAGATTCAGCTGCTTTTGCACTGTGCTCTTTAATCGCTGCTTTTTCATCGTCGTTATCTTTCGCTTTTATGCTCAAGATAATGGCGCGGTTTTTACGATCAACATTGGTAATTTTCGCTTCTACTTCTTCGCCTTCTTTCAGCACGTTGCGAGCATCTTCAACTTTGTCGCGGCTAATTTCGGAGGCTTTCAAAGTACCTTCAATGTCGTCTGCCAAGGTGATAACGGCTTCTTTCGCATCTACAGATTTCACAACGCCAGTCACGATGGTGCCTTTGTCGTTAGTGCCCACGTAGATAGTGAAAGGATCTTCATCTAGCTGCTTGATGCCTAATGAAATACGCTCACGCTCAGGATCGATAGCCAATACAACTGTTTCTAGCTCGTCACCTTTTTTGTACTTACGTACGGCTTCTTCGCCAGCTTCGTTCCAGCTAATATCGGACAAGTGAACCAAACCGTCTATACCGCCGTCCAGGCCAATAAAGATACCGAAATCGGTGATAGATTTGATTTTGCCAGAGATCTTGTCGCCTTTAGCGAATTGATTACTGAAGGCATCCCATGGGTTTTCTTGACACTGTTTGATACCCAAGGAGATACGACGACGCTCTTCGTCGATATCCAAAATCATCACTTCCACTTCGTCGCCTAGGTTAACAACTTTGCTTGGGTGGATGTTTTTGTTGGTCCAATCCATTTCGGATACGTGAACCAAACCTTCAACACCTTCTTCGATTTCGGCGAAACAGCCGTAGTCGGTAAGGTTGGTGATGGTGGCTTTAACTTTCGCGCCTTCTGGGTAACGATTAGTGATAGCGGCCCATGGATCTTCACCCAATTGCTTAAGACCAAGTGATACACGGTTGCGCTCGCGATCAAATTTAAGCACTTTAACGTCGATTTCGTCGCCTACAGCAACGATTTCACTTGGGTGCTTAATGCGCTTCCACGCCATATCGGTAATGTGTAGCAAGCCATCTACGCCGCCCAAGTCAACGAAGGCACCGTAATCGGTAAGGTTCTTAACGATACCTTTAACCGCTTGACCTTCTTGCAAGGTAGCCAGCAACTCATCACGCTCTTCGGTGTTGGCTTGCTCCATAACGGCACGACGAGAAACAACAACGTTGTTACGCTTCTGGTCTAGCTTAATAACTTTAAACTCTAACTCTTTGCCTTCTAGGTGAGTTGTCTCGCGCACAGGGCGAACATCTACCAATGAACCAGGCAAGAAGGCACGAATACCAGCAACGTCTACAGTGAAACCACCTTTAACCTTGCCGTTAATCACACCTGTAATAACTTCTTCAGATTCGTGAGCCGCTTCAAGCACTTTCCAGCTTTCTGCGCGCTTAGCCTTTTCACGAGACAGGCGGGTTTCACCGAAACCATCTTCTACGGTCTCTAGGGCTACCTGAACTTCGTCACCTATGCTTAGGTCGAGTTCGCCTTTTTCGTTTAGGAATTGTACTGCGGGAATAACGCCTTCAGATTTGAGACCAGCGTGTACTGTGACCCAATCTTGATCGATGTCGATAACAACACCGGTTACGATGGTGCCTGGCACCATATCAACTGTCTGTAAGCTCTCTTCAAAGAGTTCTGCAAAGCTTTCGCTCATTGCGCGCTACCTATATATAGAAACCGTATTCGCCAGTATACGGGTCAATTAATTGTCGCTAGAAACACTCCACATCTGGCTAAAAAGAGGTTGTCCAACGGTTTTTCAGAGGTGCGCGAGGGTAGCAGAGATATACCGTAATCACAAGGGGTTTTGTTTGCTTTTAGGGTGTGCTTGCGTCACGGCCATTTACATGAATGGAGATAGACTCGCACAAACAATATAAGCGCTAAATAGGTTAACGCGCCGTTATCGTCGACCAGCGTTTACAGCTAGGGCACAACCAGTGCAACTGCTCGCCCGAGAACCCACAACCGGCGCATTCGTATTCACAATTTGCGTGGGTTAATTTTTCGAGCACCCCCTTTATGGTGCCGTAGTTAAAACCTATCCATTGAGAGGTGTTTTCTGAGACTAATTTCAGTAGCTCGCCGGCGGCATCCATCTGTGGGAATGCCTGGAGTTCTTGCAATAAAAAATCGACGACAACATCTTCACCTTGCTCTTGCGCGATAGATTTAGCTAAGTAGCTCAGCACGAGTAAACTATGGCTATCGGTATATATTTCTTGGTAAAAGGCGGTCATTTCTTTGGGGCTATTGAGCGCCTGAAAACACGTATAAATAAGCGGTAATGCTTCGGAAATAAATTCGGGGTTATGGTGCGGCAATTTACGCAACACCGTTAACGCAACGGCAGCCCCGCCTTCGGCTAGCTCTATTTTAGACTGGAGCAATGCCGCTCTGGCGCAGGCCTTGTCGTAACGCAGGGCATTGCGCACGAAGCGCCGAGCCTCTCCTGCCGCTTGCCCCGCCAACGCCTCTTCTGCCAGTTCACAGCTGTATTGCGCTTGCCTGTGACGCCATTCATCGGCCGTTGATGAAAACTTGGCGGCCGTGAGGCGGTCTGCCACATCAATTGCCGCCAACCACTCTTTCGTATCTTGATACACTTCTAACAAATACGATAACGCTTGCTCTCTAAAGGCATTATCAAGACCTTTAACTTCTGCTAATTCTTTAAAAAGCGATTCGGCACGATCAAGCAAGCCCGACTTCATATAATCCACACCCAGTTCAAGCTGCGCCAAATGACGTTGCGCTTTACTTAAATTGGGCTGCGATAACACATTCTGATGGACGCGAATGGCGCGGGCGGCTTCGCCGCGCTTTCGGAGTAAATTGCCCAGCGCTAAATGCGTTTCTAGCGTTTCGCTGTTAACGTCTAGCGCTGCGATAAAGGTGTCGATGGCTGCATCGGGCTCATCTTTCAATAAATGATTTAAGCCTTGGTAATAGGAGTTACCGGGCGCAGCTCCGGCGTTTTGGCGTTCGCCAGCTCGCTGATAGCGGCCAAGCACGTAACCCACCGCTACCGCCACTAACAACAATGCAAAAACAAGGTAATCGACCATAGCTCGCTTAGGTCTCCTGAACTTGCGCCGTGCGCAGCTTGCCTACCTCTTTTTGAACCTTACCCAATTCCCGCTTACGCGAATAAAGTTTTCCCTGCGCTAACACCCAAGTGCCAAACCACCCCAAACCAACACCTACAGCAAACGTTAAGCACAAGTAGAAACCAATGGTCATTTCAGGCAGTTGAAAACCGAGGATATTAAGCGTGGTGTAATCGGCGTTATAGAAGCCAATCCAAGCGCCTATAACGAGTACAGCAACCAGCCAAAGGATAATGAAAACGCCCCGCAGCCACCCTATTAGTTTTTGAAACATGCTCTTCTCCTATATAAGCGGCTCGCCAAACAATTAAGCGCCCAACGCTCGCTGGCTCACTTCATTCATTATGAGATTGAATACCGCGTTAATCGACAGGCTAGTACTGTCGAGCACTATCGCATCACTGGCGGGCTTAAGCGGTGAACTGGCTCTATTAGTATCTCGGTCGTCTCGCGCCTCAATATCTGCAAGAATTTTAGCGGGATCGATACCGGCCGCACCTGATAACGCCAACTGCTTAACTCGGCGATTAGCGCGCTCTTGCGCACTGGCGGTTAAGAATATTTTTAGGGGCGCCTCTGGAAAAACAACTGTACCCATGTCTCTACCGTCCGCCACTAGACCTGGCGCCTGCCGAAAATCACGCTGACGGGTAAGCAGTGCTTCGCGCACCTGCGGGTAAGCCGCTACTGTTGACGCGAGCATGCCTATCTCTTCTTGACGAATTGCGTCGGTAACCTCTTTTGAGCCGAGCATGACACAAATAGACTCTTCAGCGAGCCTGAATTCTATCGCCAAGTTCTGGGCTAGCGCTGCGACAGCCTGCTCATTTTCTAAATTGGTATTCGACTGCACGGCCGCTAAAGCCGTTAGGCGGTAGAGTGCACCGCTATCCAGCAATGAATAGCCCGTTGCCTGCGCCACAAGACGACATAGCGTACCTTTGCCAGAGCCACTAGGGCCATCAATTGTTATTACAGGACTATCGTTTTGCATACGCTCTATTCAACTTTTCTTTAATCGTTAATAAGCCCAGTTTATCGAGGCTTTGTACAAGTCGCGCTCCGCAAATATTGCCTACACAACACCTTTCACTCAGAGCGCTGGCCAGTTACGCTTCGCGGGCCTTATGTTATCGCTACTTATTTTCTGGGGTAGTTTACTCAGCACGAATACTGGATGCGATAGCAGCACACGCCGCTGCGGGGTCGGCGGCTTGCGTAATAGGCCGGCCCACCACAATATAATCACTGCCATTTTGTATGGCTTGCTCTGGCGTTACCACTCTTCGTTGATCGCCTTGCGCCGCCGAAACGGGGCGTATACCTGGGGTAACCGTAAGAAAGGCATTGCCTAGCGCTTGCTTCATTTGAGCCGTTTCCATTGCCGAACACACCACGCCATCCATACCCGACTGTTGCGCTAAGCGGGCTAGACGGGCCACTACCTGCTCTGGCGTCTCTTGAATACCAATACCGGCAAGGTCTGAGGCATCCATGCTGGTCAGTACGGTAACGGCAATAAGTTGTGGGCGCTGCTGAAAAGATGCTAACGCATTGCGCGCCGCTACCATCATTCGCTCGCCCCCTAGCGCATGGACATTCACCATCCAAACGCCTAAGTTAGCCGCGGAATTTATAGCCCCAGCAACGGTATTGGGTATGTCATGAAATTTTAGATCGAGAAACACCTCAAACCCTAATGCCTGTACAGCATTGACAATTGAAGGGCCTGCCGCTGTAAACAACTCTTTGCCAATTTTTAGCCGACAGTCTTTGGGGTTAAGCTGCTGTACGGTTTTTAGGCATTGTTCTGCGTTATCGTAATCTAACGCAACCAGTAAACGAGGGCCTAGGTCGATCATAATATCTCTCCATTCAAATACGGTGGGTATTCTACAACGGACCGCAACATTATGCCCTTTGGATATAGCGCTAAAACAAGAAAAGGGAAAGCCACCTGAGCGGTAACTTTCCCTTTTTACACAATACCTAGAATACAAGCAGAACGTTAGAGCAGAATTTTAGCCCGATTCTTTTCCAAAATACCTTCGCCAATTCCTTTGATTACGAGTAGTTCATCTAGCGATTTAAACTTACCCTTCTGCTTGCGATACACCACGATGGCCTCAGCCTTTTTCAGGCCCACACCGGTTAGCACGCTAGCGATTGTTTCTGCATCTGCTTTATTGATATTCACCTTACTCGCCACCTGCTCGGCATTAGGTTTTACCGCTTGATCTTTAGCTTTAGGCGCAGCCACTCCTTGCGGTGATGCAACGAGCAAACAAAAAACCGAAAGCACCAACATTGACGTATAGAAATCTCGCGAAAACATTCGCTGTACAAACTCAAAATTTGTTCCCTTTAACATAACTCGCTCCTTGTTGATTATTATTGGTGTGAAGCCATTAGCTTCGGGAGTTACTTTACGAAAAAAAATTTGAATTTAAAGCAGGCCGTTTTATAAACGTTACGTGAGAAATGAACGTTTATAAACGTGAGAAAAAGAATAAGCATCGACGAAAAGCACTACTACCCATTATTACAACATAACAATGGCTCTAGTGACCTTTAATTAACGTTAGAATTTAAGCGGTAAAGGTAAGGGAAAGCGATTTTACTGACGGGGATTTTTTCGAACCTTCCACCAACGGCAGAAGGTTCGACGGTATTAAGCGTGAGCCAAACCAAACAATAAAGTGAAAAAAATCACAATTTGGATAGATCTTTCGCATCCCAGTGAGGGAAATGTTTGCGCACCAATGAATTCAGTTCAACTTCAAACTCAGAAAACTGAGAGTCGCTTGCCTGCTTAGACTCAAGCGCATCGATCACCATGCCCGCCCCAACTGTGATATTTGTCATACGATCGATAATAATGAACGCACCCGTTGCCCTATTCTGCGGGTAAGAATCGACAACAACTTTTTGCTCCAGCTGCACATCGACAACGGCAATATCGTTAAGCGCCATATCATCTGCTTCAGACTTTTCGAAGGTATTAACATCGATACGGTATTCAACTTCGGAGACAAAACCTGGTGTTACTTTACTCGCAAATTTAAAGAAGTATTGTTTGTTTGTTTTTAACGTGGCCTCGGCCATCCAAACAATATGTGCCTGCAAGCGATCAGAGAAGTGTGGGTTTGCATCCGCGTGCACTATCATGTCCCCGCGGCTAACATCAATTTCATCTTCTAGCGTAAGCGTAACGGACTGGTCAATAAAGGCCGACTCCAGCTCACCATCGTAAGTTTCAATAGATTTTATTTTACTAATTTTCTGAGAAGGATAAACCTTAACTTCATCCCCTTTTTTGACGATACCCGATGCGACAGTGCCACAAAACCCGCGGAAATTAAGATGCGGACGGTTAACGTACTGTACCGGATAACGAAAATCGGTAATATTTTTATCTTCTGAGACTTTTACTGTCTCTAAAATTTCCATTAGCGATTGCCCTGTATACCAAGGCGTATGGGTACTTTTATTAACCACGTTGTCGCCTTCGAGGGCAGACATGGGTACAAAATACAATTCTGCATCGTTCAACGACTTAGACAACTGAAGATACTCGGCCTTAATTTCTTCAAAACGCTTTTCGTCGAACTCGACCAAATCCATTTTATTAATCGCGACAACAACGTGTTTCAAGCCCAATAGCGATGCAATATACGAATGGCGACGTGTTTGTGTTTGCACGCCGTAGCGGGCATCAATCAAAATTATCGCGAGATCACAGGTGGAGGCTCCTGTGGCCATATTACGCGTGTACTGCTCGTGCCCTGGAGTATCGGCAATAATAAATTTGCGCTTCGCTGTAGAAAAATATCGATAAGCCACATCGATGGTAATACCTTGCTCACGCTCAGCCTGCAAACCATCGACGAGCAAAGCCAAATCTAGCTTTTCGCCCGTTGTACCATGCTTTGTTGAATCTGAAGCAACTGCGGCTAACTGATCTTCATAGATCATTTTGGAGTCGTGCAGCAAGCGACCAATTAATGTGGACTTACCGTCGTCAACGCTTCCGCAAGTGAGAAAACGTAACAGCTCTTTTTGTTCGTGCTGCGCTAGGTATGCGTCGATATCGGTTTCAATAAGTTCTGATTGATGGGACATTGAAATGCCTACTCCAAATTCACTGTATATTTTTACGTATGCTCATTAAACCTTCACAGGCATGGCAAGGTACAACAAACACTGCCCCATGGTGCTGAGGCGGCCAAAAAAAGGGATTAGAAATACCCTTCCTGCTTTTTCTTTTCCATTGAGCCTGAAGAGTCGTGATCAATCACGCGACCTTGGCGCTCAGAGGTTTTTGTGAGCAGCATTTCCTGAATAATTTCGGGCAATGTTGTTGCGGTAGATTCAACCGCGCCGGTTAGGGGGTAACACCCAAGCGTGCGGAAACGTACCATTTTTTCTTCAATTTTGTCGTCTTTGCCAATGGGCATACGATCGTCATCGACCATAATTAGTACGCCGTCTTTTTCTACCACTGGGCGCTTCGCCGCAAAATATAACGGCACAATAGGAATGCTTTCTAAATGAATATATTGCCAAATATCGAGTTCAGTCCAATTGGAAAGCGGGAACACGCGAATACTTTCGCCTTTATCCACTTTACCGTTATATAAACTCCATAATTCAGGGCGCTGATTTTTAGGGTCCCAGCGATGGTTTTTATCGCGGAAGGAATACACGCGCTCTTTCGCTCGAGACTTTTCTTCATCTCGCCTGGCGCCACCAAATGCAGCATCAAAACCATGCTTATCTAGAGCCTGTTTTAAGCTTTGAGTTTTCATGATATCGGTATGTTTTGCACTACCATGAACAAACGGACTAATGCCCATATCAACACCTTCTTGATTGATATGTACAATTAAATCCCAACCTAAATCTTTAAGTCGCTGCTCACGAAAGGCTATCATTTCTTTAAATTTCCATGTGGTATCCACATGCATTAAAGGAAACGGCGGCTTACCCGGCGCAAAGGCTTTCATGGCCAAATGCATCATTACTGCAGAGTCTTTACCCACAGAATACAGCATTACAGGGTTATCAAATTCTGCCGCTACTTCGCGGATAATATGAATACTCTCAGCTTCCAGCTGCTTGAGATGTGTCATGGTAGTATCGTTAATCATGAAATGTGTCTCGGGACAGTTCTTAATAGGCATTGACTGACGTTTAACCAGCCAATGCAAATTATAATGATTTAGCGCGTAAAATTAAGCACAATTTACTTCTAAGCTTATGCCGACTTCTCGCGCCAGATCGACAAAGTTAGGGAATGAGGTTGTCACATTTGCACAGTTGTTCACCTGTATCGCGCCTGATGCGCGCAGAGCAGCGATGGTAAACGACATTGCAATACGGTGATCGTGACAGCTTTCTACAGTACCGCCGGTTAACTGGCCACCCACAACAATGATACCGTCGGGCGTTGACTCACATTCGATACCAAGCGCAGTTAAGCCATCTGCCATTGCCTGGATACGATCCGTTTCTTTTACGCGCAGCTCTTCGGCTCCGGTCAGTACAGTTTTACCTTCTGCGCAGGCTGCGGCAATAAGTAGCGCAGGAAACTCATCAATCGCTAGGGGTACTTGATCTTCTGGGATTTGAATGCCTTTTAACGGGGCGTATTGCACGCGAATATCCGCTACCGGTTCTCCGCCTACTTCACGTTCGTTTTCGAGCGATAAATTTGCCCCCATTAAACGTAAAATATTAACCACACCAATACGCGTTGGGTTGATACCAACATGAGTAAGCGTTATATCTGAACCAGGGCAAATAGCGGCCGCCACCATAAAGAACGTTGCGGAGGAGATGTCGGCAGGAATATCGATGTCGGTACCGGTTAACTTGCCACCAGATTTTACCGATACAACATTTCCTTCGCGCTGCACATTGTACCCAAAGCCTCTGAGCATACGCTCTGTATGGTCGCGCGTTGGCGCAGGTTCTGTAACGGTTGTTTCACCTTCGGCGTATAAGCCGGCTAACAACAAACACGATTTTACCTGTGCGCTGGCCATTGGCATTTCGTAGTTAATACCTTTTAATGCAGAACCACCGTTAATAACCATGGGTGGACGACCATTTTCTTCGGTATCGATTGTTACGCCCATATCACGCAACGGATTAGCAACGCGATTCATTGGGCGCTTACTTAACGAGACATCACCCGTTAGTTCACTCTGAAATGATTGCCCTGCTAATATTCCGGATAACAATCTCATTGATGTACCAGAATTACCCACGTATAACGCGCCCGAAGGCTTTTGCAGACCCTTTAAGCCAACGCCATGCACAGTAACGGTACCTTGTTCTGGCCCTTCGATAACAACACCCATGTCACGAAACGCTTGCAAGGTGGCGAGGGCATCTTCACCCTCCAAAAAACCTTCGATATGCGTTGTACCTTCTGCTAACGAGCCCAGCATAATGGAGCGGTGAGAAATTGATTTATCGCCAGGAACGCGAATACGGCCTTTTATTTGGCCACCAGGAGCTACGGTGTAAACAACGAGTTTTTCTTCTGTATTTTGCATAGGGCTACTATAGGCTTTGTGTTCTAACATTTTAGTGAATCGATCGCGGGCAAATTTAGCGCGGGTGAAAACACCGGTGATTTCGGTAGCGTCTTCTTTATCGATTAACGCTCTTAAACGCGAAAGGTTTGAAGAGAATAAATCGATAGCATCTAAAACGCTTCGTTTATTGGCGAGCATTATGTCTCGCCACATAATGGCATCGCTGCTGGCAATTCGAGTAAAGTCGCGAAACCCACCCGCTGCGTAGCGAAAAATATTTTCATTATGGCTGTCATGAGCCAAGGTATCGACAAGCGAATAAGCAATAACATGCGGTAAATGGCTAGTGGAAGCTAAAACCACATCGTGATCGTCTACTTCCATTTCCAATACTTCTGCACCAACGGCTTGCCACATTGCCCGCACGGCCGTAACCGCCTCGGCGTTGTTTTGTGGCATAGGCGTTACAATAACCCGATGCTTAACATACAAATCGGGGTTTGATGCTTCTACGCCACTTTGCTCCGACCCTGCTATTGGGTGACCCAACACAAAGTTAGCCGGAAAATGGCCGTAAATTTCGCGTACATCATCACGTACACTACCTTTTACGCTTGCGCCGTCGGTAATAATAACGTCACTCGGGATACAGGCTTTTAATTGTTCAACAATAGCGCGAACAGTTAACGTGGGCACCGAAATAAAGACGATATCGCCCTTACCTAATTCGCTCGCAACCTCTGAAATATGGGTAACGGCCTGATCAACCACACCCATCTTTAAGGCTTGCTGACACGTTTCTTCTCGTCGTGCAACGCCAATAATTTTTTGGCACGCACCGGCTTTTTGTAGGCCTGCCGCTAAGCTGCCGCCTATTAACCCTAAGCCAACAATAACAACCTTATTTAGTCCGGTCATAATCACCAAGCGATCCGCCACTCGTTTACACCGCCAGCTAATAGTCGCTGGCTAGCGAGAATAAACGACGTGAAGTAAATGGTTATAAAACGCCCTTTGGATAAGAGCCAAGAATTTTTAAATCGGATACGTTTTTTTCCACATCCTTTAGCGCTGCTTGTACAACGCTATCGGTAACATGCCCTGCAAAATCAATAAAAAACACGTAATTCCATGTGCCGGTTGACGACGGACGCGTTTCGACTCGCGTTAGATCTATACCGTGCCGATGAAACGGTTCCAGCAAGCCGTGTAGTGCGCCCGGCTCGTTGCGGGTAGACACCACCAATGAGGTTTTATCATCATTACTGGGGCCAACGTCTTCGGAGCCAATAATTAAAAACCGCGTTGAGTTATCGGGCTGATCTTCAATATTTTGTGCGTAGCTGGTTAAATCGTACAAGTCGGCAGCTATTTCACCTGCGATAGCCGCTGCATTCCATTCACCCTTCAAACGACGGGCTGCTTCTGAATTACTGTTAACAGCTATTCGCTCTGCATTGGGGAAATGGCCATCCAGCCATTTACGGCATTGGGACAACGACTGAGCATGAGAATACACACGCGTAATATTGCTAACGTGAGTAACGTCTGACACTAAAAAGTGATGATGAATGCGAAGCACCACTTCACCACAAATTTTTACGCTACTCGCAAGAAAATTATCTAAGGTATGGGTTACAACCCCTTCAGTGGAATTTTCGACGGGAACAACACCGTAATGAGCCGCTCCCGATGCCACCTCGCGAAACACTTCATCAATAGCCGACATGGAAACCGTATGGGCCGACTGACCAAAATGTTTTAGCGCGGCTTGCTGGGTATAGGTACCCTCTGGCCCAAGATATGCAACTTTTATAGGATTTTCGAGCGCCAAACACGCCGACATAATTTCACGGAAGAGCCGCGCATATTCTTCGTCGTGTAACGGCCCTTGATTACGCTCCATTGCTTTGCGCAACACTTGCGCCTCACGCTCAGGGCGATAGAAGTTCGGAGCTTCATCACCTGAATACCGCTGCTTTATCTCGGCAACATCTTGAGCGCATTGCGCGCGCGAACTGATCAGCTCACCAATTTGCGTATCGATACCGTCAATTTTATCGCGCAGTGCCGCAAGCTCTTTTTGCTCTTGGGTATTGGGCCCACTGTTTTCGTTGTCAGTCACTCGTCATCATTCCCTGAAAGTTATTCTTCGTCGGTGTCGGCGTCTGAATCGGCTGGTTTCTCATCCGCACCGCCTGAAGCAGCAACTTCACCCGCTGACGCTTCTGCCTGCTCCGTGTCTGCCGGTTCAGCACCCTCGGGATCAACATCGTCTAGCTGTTCATCTATACGCGCAACACCCACAATATGTTCACCGTCTTTCACTCGAATGAGACGAACACCTTGGGTATTACGGCTAAGCACCGAAATTTCGTCACCGCGTGTACGCACCAAGGTGCCTTGGTCGGAGATGAGCATAATTTCATCACCATCAAAGACCTGTGTTGCGCCTACCAATGCACCGTTACGATCAGACGTTGCCATGGCAATAACACCTTGACCACCACGACCTTTCGTTGGGAAATCGGCTACTTCGGTTCGTTTGCCGAAGCCATTTTCACTAACCGTAAGAACTTTGCCGTCCTCGGCTGGGATGATCATCGCAATAACACGATGTTCTTCGGCTATTCGTATGCCTCGAACACCACGAGAGGTACGCCCCATGGAACGAACGGTATCTTCTTCAAAACGCGTAGCTTTACCGCTGGAACTCAGCAGCATAATATCTTTTTTGCCATCGGTAATGGCCGTACCCACTAAGTGATCGCCTTCTACAAGATCGATCGCGCGCAGCCCTACGGAACGTGGACGGGCAAATTGTGGCAGCGGCGTTTTCTTAACCGTACCGTTAGATGTTGCCATCACTATAAATAGGTCTTCGTCGAACTCTCGTACCGGTAAAATTGAGGTGATACGCTCACCCTCTTCCAGCGGTAACAAATTCACCATGGGTCGACCTCGAGATTGTCGGCCAGCCACCGGAATTTGGAACACTTTCAACCAATACACTTTACCGGCATTGGTGAAGCACAAGAGGTAATCGTGCGTGCTCGCTATCAACATATGCTCGACGAAATCTTCATCTTTCACCGATGTAGCCGCCTTGCCCATGCCACCGCGACGCTGTGCTTGATAGGCATCGAGAGGCTGTGTTTTGGCGTAGCCACCGTGAGATATTGTCACGACTCGATCTTCTTCAGTAATGAGGTCTTCTACGGTTAAATCTTGCTGAGAATGCTGAATTTCAGTACGACGCTCATCGCCATACTCTTCTTTTACCGCTTCAAGCTCTTCTCGGATAACGTGCATCAAACGAAGCGGGTTGCCGAGAATTTCTAGGTATTCCCCAATAAGTTTGAGCTTCTCTTCGTACTCAGCCAGTAACTTCTCGTGCTCCATTCCCGTTAAACGGTGCAGGCGCAACTCCAAAATTGCCTGCACCTGTGCAAGCGACAAATAATACAAGCCGTCTCGTAAACCGAAAGAATCGCCTAGGTCGTCTGGTTTACACGCATCGGCGCCAGCGCTCTCTAAGAACGGGCTGATGGTGCTAGTGTTCCAGCCTCGCGCCAATAAGGCTTCTCGAGCCTCCGCGGGCGAAGGAGACGCTTTAATAAGCGTAATAACGTCATCGATATTGGCGATAGCGACGGCCAAACCTTCGAGTACATGACCTCTCTCACGCGCCTTACGCAATAAATAAACCGTACGACGCGTAACCACTTCACGCCTATGGCGAATAAAATATTCAAGCATTTGTTTGAGGTTGAGCACTCTCGGCTGATCGTCAACCAAGGCGACTACGTTAATACCAAAAACGCTTTGCAGCTGGGTTTGTGCGAATAGGTTATTAAGAACCACATCGCCCATTTCCCCACGCTTAATTTCTATCACTACACGCAAGCCATCTTTATCGGATTCATCACGAATCTCGGAGATACCTTCAATCTTCTTATCTTTAACGAGCTCCGCAATTTTTTCGATCAGGCGCGCTTTATTCACCTGATAGGGGATTTCGTTAATAATAATGGTGTCACGATGCGTTTTTTCGTCGGTAATAACATCGGCTTTAGCACGCACATAAATGCGACCACGGCCTGTTCGATACGCCTGAATAATACCGGCCCGGCCATTAATAATGGCGCCTGTGGGGAAATCTGGACCAGGAATGTCTTCCATTAGCTCGTCAATGGTCGACTCTGGGCAGTCAATTAAACGAAGACAACCCTGAACCACTTCGCGCAAATTGTGAGGCGGAATGTTCGTCGCCATGCCCACCGCAATACCCGAAGAACCGTTCACAAGCAGGTTGGGAACCCGAGTAGGCATTACCGCCGGGATCAATTCTGTGCCATCGTAGTTGGGCACGAAATCTACGGTTTCTTTATCGAGATCGGCTAACAAATCGTGCGCGATCTTCTTCATTCTAATTTCGGTGTATCGCATAGCAGCAGCGCTATCACCATCGACCGACCCGAAGTTACCTTGGCCATCGACCAGCGTATAGCGCAACGAAAAAGGCTGGGCCATACGAACAATGGTGTCGTAAACGGCTGAATCGCCGTGAGGGTGATACTTACCAATAACATCACCGACCACACGGGCCGATTTTTTATAGGGTTTGTTCCAGTCGTTGTTTAACTCGCTCATCGCGAACAACACTCGACGGTGCACGGGTTTTAAGCCATCTCGAACATCAGGTAACGCACGCCCCACGATCACGCTCATCGCGTAATCGAGGTAGGATTGCTTGAGTTCGTCTTCGATGCTTACCGGTAGGATTTCTTTTGCAATATCGCCCATAAAAGTCTCACCCGCTTTGCGGGACATGTCTTTTTGTTGTTTTGCGGTTCTATGCGACCTAAGCGCTCTAGATCACGGCCAAATAAACGGCGAATACTACCATAAAATCAACATGATAAGCACGTTGAGCGAGCGCCACAGCATAGAAATTTACGGGTATACTGGGCTCCCTGCCACTAAACCCACGTGACGAACAAACAACGAGCAGTTAGCGCACAATATGACCACAAAAATAACCGTAGACCTATGCCTAGACGCCTCTTGGATTGCTCCCGTGATTCCACGTGGCCGCCTTTATACTGATTGCAGCCTATTAATCAACGGCGACACCATTATAGGTATAACCCCGACTAGCGATGTTAGCAGCCAATACACGCCCCTAAAGCGAGTAGATCTTACCCGGCAATTGATTATGCCGGGGCTTATCAACACCCACGGTCATGCGGCTATGGCCCTGCTACGCGGTTTTGCCGATGATCACCCTCTCGACACCTGGCTACAAGACCATATATGGCCGGCCGAAAACCGTTGGGTAAATGAAACATTTGTGGAAGACGGAAGCAAACTCGCCATCGCCGAGATGTTATTAACAGGTACAACCTGTTTTGCCGATATGTATTATTTCCCCGAAGCGTGTGCCGCAGCCGCCCGCGAAGCCGGTATTCGGGCGCAAATTACCTTCCCTATATTGGACGCCCCTAATAACTGGTCCCGAGATGCTGATGACGCGTTCCACAAAGGTTTACAGCTGCGTGACAAATACCGTTCTCACCCCCTTATAGAGATTGGCTTTGGCCCCCATGCGCCCTACACCGTTAGCGACCAGTCACTACAACGCATTGCGACCTACGCAGAAGAACTGCAAGCCCCCATTCAAATACACTTACACGAAACGGCTCACGAGATCGATACCGCTCTAGCAGAAACCGGCATACGTCCCTTGCAACGCTTACACGATCTCGGGCTGCTCACGCCTTTAACGCAGTGCGTGCATATGACGCAAACCACCGCAGACGATAGAGCACTATTAAAACTTACCGGTGCACACGTTATTCATTGCCCGCAATCGAACATGAAGCTGGCCAGCGGTACCTGTAACGCCCAGCAGCTTTTAGACGCCGATATAAACGTAGCCCTCGGTACTGATGGCGCGGCCAGCAATAACACGCTGAATATGTTTGCCGAGCTACAAACAGCCGCATTGCTCGGTAAACTTGCGGCCAACAACCCCGCCGCGATCAATGCCACCACCGCCATTGAGATGGCAACCATTAACGGCGCACGCGCAATGGGAATTGAAGAAAAAGTGGGATCACTCGAAGCCGGTAAACAAGCCGATGTGATTGCCATAGACCTCTCTAATATAGCCTCTTTGCCAGTGCACAACCCGCTGAGCCAACTGGTATACACCGGTGCAGGCGCGCACGTAACACATGTTTGGGTGGCCGGTGAGCAACGCGTTCATAACGGCGCTCTCACACAGCTATCGCTTGAAGAGATTAAGATTAATACCCATAAATGGCAAAACCGTATGAAGGGTAACGAACCCCCTAAAAATGCCAGTACACACATTGGAGAGCGCGAATCATGACGACGACAGCCAACCAAAATGTTGATGAAGCCGAGATTGCAAAATTTGAACGCATGGCCAGCCGCTGGTGGGATTTAAACGGCGAATTTAAGCCCCTGCACGACATTAACCCGCTACGCGCCAACTACATTGATGAGCGCGCGGCCGTCGCAGAAAAGAAAGTACTCGATATTGGTTGTGGTGGCGGAATATTATGCGAAGCTCTTTTTCAGCGCGGCGCCAATGTGACCGGTATAGACATGGGAGTGGCGCCGCTAGAAGTTGCTAAGCTTCACGGCCTAGAAACTGGCGCTCAGGTTGACTACCAACACACTACCGCAGAAGCCTTTGCTCAGAATAACGCGAATCAATTCGACATTGTTACCTGCTTAGAAATGCTCGAACACGTACCCAACCCCGCGAGCACAATCGATGCCTGTACAGCATTAGTAAAACCCGGTGGCGACATTTTCTTTTCAACCATTAACCGCAACCCAAAAGCATACGGCGTTGCCATTCTTGGGGCAGAATACCTGCTTAAATTATTACCCAAAGGCACGCACGAATACGGCAAGTTTATTCGCCCTTCAGAGCTTAGCCGCTGGGCACGAGAATCTGGCCTTGTAGTGAATAATATTTGCGGCATTACGTACAATGTTTTCACCAAAAAATATAAACTTAACCCAGACGATATCGATGTTAATTATTTAATTCACGCGACCAAACCGTTATGAACCCGAAACTTACGGCTGTTTTTTTTGACTTAGATGGTACGCTGCTCGATACCGCTCCAGATTTGGCGGCAGCGCTTAACCGGCTACTGCGCAGTAAAAGTATGCCAGAATTACCGTTAACCGCAGTACGCAACGTTGTCTCCGACGGCGCTAACGCCATGCTACAAATGGCGTTTAATTGTAAACCCAACGATAATGGCTTCGCTGAACTGCGCAGTGCATTACTCAACTTTTATTTACTCGATTTAGCCACTCACACAACCACTTTCGACGGCATTGATACCCTTCTGGAAAACCTAGCCTCCAAGGGCATTCACTGGGGCGTTGTCACAAATAAACCTTGGACCTATACCGAACCGCTCATGAACGCATTTAAATTTTCTTCTGAGCCGTGTTCTATTATATGCCCTGAACATGTGGAAGAACGCAAGCCCGCACCCGACGCCTTACTGCTCGCCTGTAAGCAAAGCGCTTGCCTACCGCAAAATGCTCTTTATATTGGTGACCACAAACGCGATATTCTGTGTGGAATTAACGCAGGCATGCCCACTATCGCCGTAGGCTACGGTTACATTGACGCAAACGATAGCCACGAGAATTGGAACGCAACCCATTGCGTTAATAACGCCAGCGAAATATGGCCTATTATTGAAACATACCTTTAGATTATTGATACCGCCGCACGACAACACGTCTAAGATTCCGGCGTCAGGAAAAGCATTATGATCGATTCAAATACGCTCGTTCAATACGACGCGCCCAGTAAATTATTACACGATAAAATTATTCTCGTGACCGGTGCTGGAGATGGCATAGGCAGAGCTGCGGCCTTGGCGTTTGCCCAAGCCGGTGCAACGGTTGTATTACTCGGCCGAACCCTTTCAAAACTCGAAGCCGTTTACGACGAAATTGAAGCCAATAATGGCCCCAAGCCAGCCATTATTCCTATTAATTTTGAAGGCGCCGCCGAGCAAGATTTTATTGAAGTAGGTAATGTGCTCGCAGAGGAATTTGGCCATATCGACGGTTTACTGCATAACGCTAGCGAACTCGGCCCACGTACGCCCATCGCCAATTACGGGCTTGAACAATGGCAAAAATTATTGCAAGTAAATGTGACCGCGCCGTTTATCCTCACAAAAACACTCTTACCGCTTTTATTAAGTGCACCGAGTGCTAGCGTAGTATTTACCGGTGCAGACGTTGGTTTAAAGGGTCGCGCTTATTGGGGCGCATATGCCGTCTCTAAAGCCGCCAGCGAAAACCTAATGGAAACCTTAGCCGATGAGTTTGATGGCAAAAACACTATTCGTATTAACTCGATAAACCCTGGCCCTACACGCACCAAAATGCGCGCGACCGCTTACCCCGCAGAAGACCCCGGGAAAATAGCCTCAGCAGAATCGCTTATGAACCGTTATTTATACCTCATGGGAAAAGACAGTGAAGGCATTTCAGGCCAACAGTTTAATGCTCAACCTACCGTAGAAATAAGCGCTAGCAACCAGCTAAATCTATAAGCGCGTACCACCGCTTCCAATAATAGGTTGCGGTGCTATCGCTGACCCGCGGGAATGGTCTGGTTCTGGCGTGGGCGTAGGCACGGGAATAGGCCCTGTGGGCGGTGCCATAAAGTGCGGCGTTACGCTGGAATGCGGCGCTACCGATGGGCTTGATGGAAGCATGGCGCTGTCCAACTCTTTCGGTTTTTCTGTAATCTCTAAATTCTCTAAGCGCTCGACGTTTTCTACATTATCGACAATCTCATTAGAGCCATTGGGCTGACGAAAAAACGTCGTTGATTGCGCTTTAGCGTAACGGTCTCGCCAATGACTTTTCACTACTCCTTCATCGTAAAATACATGAAAGTACTCCACATCCTGTTCTTCACCATCATAGCGAAGTAATACAAAGAGATCGGCATGCATTTTATTTAGCCGATACAATCGATAATTTGAAATAGACTGGTTATCCGGGCCTTGCTGACGAGACTGCGGTTCGCCGAGTTGCGATTCTATCCACAACTGAGACGTTTTATTGTGTCGAATATCAACAAAAAAATTATCGGGCAACAAGCCTTCAACATCTTCGTAGGCTGTTTTGTTAGAAATGGAACACGACGAAAGTAGTAAAAATACAGCAAGAGAGAAAATACGCAAATCTGTACGCGGTAAAACCCAAGGTAATACTCGCCTATTTAGCGGCGCATTTTTAAATAGAAGGTTACGCCACATGATCGTGTAATTGTGATTGCGCGTGTAGCATTTTCATTAAATCAATTTCTGATGGCGACAACCCACTATTAGCGGATATCGTTTGTACATCGATACCTTGTTCCACCAATTTTTGCGCCTGAGAGTATGAAAATTCGCTATCGTTATGCCGAATATCCTCTTGCTCTAGTTGCAAAGTATTCAGTTTTTTTTCTAATGCAATAATGTGCTGCCCAAGCCCGCGCGAACCCGCGTTTATTAGCGCACCCTGTTTTTCTAACCTATCCACTTGTTGCCTAAGCGCTAGTAGCCTACGACGGTTTAACAGTGAAAATACAACGATAGCCACAAAACACAACGCAACTACACCCATAAAGCCAACGAGTAGATCATCACTTAGCGCGCCAAACCATTGCGCTAATTTAAATGAATTCATCTCCATAATAGAGGTACCTCGTTTATCTCAACCTGATATGTACGTTGTGTACAACCATGTTGTTGTTTTAGGTGTGATTTACACCGCATCTATTTCAGCCCACTCATCGTCGGTTAATAATTTATCCAGTTCAATTAAGATGAGTAGTTCATCATTTTTATGACAAACACCCTGAATAAATTTAGCGCTTTCTTCATTACCTACATTGGGGGCCGTTTCTATTTCGGACTGGCGTAAATACACCACCTCAGCAACACTATCCACCAAAATGCCCACTACATGAGCATCTGCCTCGATAATGACGATTCGAGTGTTATCGTTAAGCTCGCCAGGAGGCAGGGCAAAGCGTTCTCGCGTATCAATAACGGTTACAACATTACCGCGCAAATTGATAATACCGATAACATAAGAAGGTGCGCCTGGCACCGCCGCTATTTCGGTGTAACGCAAGACCTCTTGTACCTGCATCACATTCACACCATAGGTTTCACCGGCCAACTTAAACGTTACCCATTGTAAGACCGGATCTTCACTGGATTTATTGATGCTGGAATTAGCTGACATTGATTGTATTCCTCACTATTTCTACGCCTGAGCTTATCGGAAAGATTTCTGATGTCACAGCAGGCGTCAAATTTCAGCCGCGCGGCGCCGGATCTACTCTTTAATATAGTTAATTGCAGCTTCTATGCCAGCGGAAAACTCATCGAGAAGAGATTATTTATTTTCCGAGGCCTGCAACATTGCGCCCATTTGAGGAATATCGATAAGTGCACACATGGCAGACTTAACGGTACCCGCGAGCCAAGGACGACCAGAACGATGCGCACGCCATTTAACCTCATCAGGGTCAAGTGATATGGGCTGGTTAACCGAATCAACCGCCAAGCCCCACGGTAAGCCATCAATAGAAACAACATATTTAGCCGACGACAAAAAACAATCGGAGTATTTTTCGGGCATTACAAATAATGCCGTATTAACCGTGCGAATTTGCCCATGCGGCGTGGTCAAGAGCCCCATAAACCAATCGGACTGTCCGAAAATTGGCGTTAATTCCTCGGCGATAGGCTGAATTTGGCCTAGGGCAATAAGCGGAACCGCCAACGTAAGGCCAGCAACATCGAATAACAGCACATCAAAACGATTCTGAGCCCATTGCGGACGCCCATTATCGGCCCACTCAAGAACAGAATTGATGCTCTGTGCGTAAAGGTCTTCTTGCGAAAACGAAACCACTTCCGAAACGCTCTGCATACCGAGCGATTTGCGTAACGAGATCTCGGCTTTTTCATCGTCGGATAGCGCTTCTTCGCACTCCACCGCTATTTCTACGGGCTCGCTTTCTTTTAACGGTGCTGCAGGGCTATCGACAATCGGTAAATCAACCTGCTGCTCAACATGAATATCGGGTATTTGTTTAGCGAGTAACGCCTGTAACTGTTGTCGCTTAAGTGCCTCCAACTCGGCAAGGTGCTGCCCATCGACCTCTCGCACACTCTCTTTCTTGGGGCTTACCTGCACTTGCGTTACCGCCTTCGCGCGCTCACGCACCCGCTCAACTCTAGGAGTAACCGGTAAGACAGCGGGGCTTGGTTTGGGCGAAATGGCGATGCGCTGTGACGTTGATGCACGCGATGCTGCAAGAGGAGGTGCGGTATTCTGCGAGGTTTGCGACACTGCCGTAACAGTTGCCTTGTCAGTTGTAAGCGTACAAGGCGACGTTACCTGTTCAGGTTTTTCCGCCTCAGCAGTTGCCGGGCGAGCGCTTTCTACCTTTTCGCTTAACAGCTCATTAAAATAATCTAACAGAGATTCTTCAGTGTGCCGGTTATTCATCGAAGGCTTCCCCGCGCATTATCGCTCGGTGAAACGCGTGTTGTTTTTACGCGCGCTGTATCAGTTGGCACACCAACGTCTCTACCTTGCGCATAATCTCCTTCTTCTGTATTTAAGAATTGATACAACGACCGGTAGCCCTCTATACCCCGCGTACTATCGTCGAATAAATGGGGTGGTACACCCGCCTTACTCGCATCACGAAACCGTGTATCAATGGGAATTTTTCCTTTCCATACCGGCTCACCAAAACTATTACGTATCGTCCTTAAGCTGGTCACGCATGCCTGTGTTCGCCTATCGTACATGGTGGGTACGATTGTAAAAGGTAACTCTTGCTTACGTGAGCGGCTCATCATTTTGAGTGTATGCAAGATACGCTCTAGGCCTTTTATGGCCAAAAATTCCGTTTGTACAGGGATAATTAAATGATGGCACGCCGCTATCGCGTTCACCATCAACACCCCTAATTGCGGCGGGCAATCGATAATCGCTTGGTCAAAATCACTAGCCACCGCAGACAGTGTTTTAGCCATTACCAACCCCATTCCATCGCCAATCGCTTGACGTTCGAGTGTCGCCAATAGGGTTGAAGCCGGCAATAGGTGTAACCCGGCAAACGGTGTAGACACCACCATTTTTTCAACAAGATTATGCGTAATTTTATGTCGATTTTCGAAAAGCGTAAAAACTGATTCAGTTAGGGTATCGGGGTTTTGTCTAAAATAACTGGTCAACGAACCATGCGGGTCCAAATCAATAAGCAGCACACGCTTGCTCGCCTCAGAAGCTAAGCCGCCGAGCGCTACCGTGGTGGTGGTTTTCCCCACGCCACCCTTTTGATTTGCGATTGTCCAAACTTGCACAATAGTACCTGAGGTTTTTTCAAAAATACGGGTAGTATTTCTGACGCGTACATTCAATATTATTCACCAACGCAATTAACGTGCCTCGCCTCTGCCTTTTGCGTCACTCGTAAATAACAGGCCACCACTGGGCAGCTGAATAGGCTCTACCGTATTGATGGGTAAATCCTCTTGCTGGATGTCATTAGGCGCTATATCACTCTCGGGATTGCCTTCTAGCGCGTTCACAAGTTCTGGCGACGGCAGGATATCCTGTGTATTGCTGACTCGCTCACCAGCATTCGACATAATGGTATCGGCACCTTCTCTCGGCGCTTGCGCCTTACTGCGTGCCACGCGTAATACAACACGTCGATTTTGGTTGCGCCCCTCGGGTGTAGCATTATCGCCAATAGGTTGATACTCCCCATAACCGATTGCCGATAAACGAGTAGGGTCGACACCTTCAACTGCCAATAAATTGACTACCGCTACCGCGCGTGCAGACGACAGTTCCCAGTTACTGTCGAATCGAGTATTGCGTATAGGAATGTCATCGGTATGCCCCGATACCGCAACAGCGTTGGCAAAGGGCGACAACACTTCGGCAACATCGGCAAATATTTGTCGAGCCTCTTGGCTTGGCGCAGCATCGCCAGAATTAAACAGCAAGGCACTACTCACTTCAATTTCTACCCAGTCTTCGTTACCCCATACACTCACGGAACCTTTAGCGATAGCCCCTTCTAATAAGGCCGATAGACTTTTTTCGAGTGATGACAGTGCAGCCAAGGAATCGCCGTTCTCAACGATTTCTACCGGCGCTGCGGCAAGGGATTGAACCGGCTGTGAAAACGCCGATTGCAGCGTTTCGGATAACACTTTGTATTTACTTTCGCTCACATGTGAGACGGAATACATCACCACAAAAAAGGCAAACAACAACGTAATAAAATCGGAATAGGATACTAACCAACGTTCGTGATTCGTTTTAGTCGCTATTGTGCTTCTACGTCTCATAATAATGTGCCGCAAAAATCGACCTTAATGAAGATAACCGCTTAACTTCATTTCGATTGCCTTAGGGTTTTCACCATCGGCGATGGCGATAATGCCTTCGATTAATAACTCTCGAAACTGAGACTGCTCTTTAATACAAGATTTCAATTTGTTCGCTATCGGTAATAGCAATAGATTCGCGAACGCGACGCCGTAAATCGTCGCCACAAACGCTACCGCTATTCCTGGGCCTAACTCAGCAGGGTCTGCCAAATGTTGCATTACATGAATCAAGCCCATCACTGCACCGATAATACCGATGGTGGGCGCGTAGCCCCCCATGCTCTCATAAAACTGTACGGCATCGTGATCACGCTCTTCTGCCACAATCAAATCTGTTTCTAAAACATGTCGAATAACATCGGGTTCACTGCCGTCAACTAACATGCGTAAACCTTTTTTCGAAAACGCATCCTTTTCACGCTCAGCAATATTTTCTAAACCCAACAAACCTTCTTTTCGAGCCGATCGCGCCCACCCCACTACTCGCTTAATACCCACCTGAAACTTTTGCCTTGGCGGCCTAAATATCCATTTAAATAAGCTTATGGCTCGGCGCAAGCCAGATGACGGCGTCTGCAATATTGCCGCACCAAAGGTACCACCAATAACAATAATGGCCGCAGGGCCATTTACCAGAGAGCCCCAGTTACCGCCCTCCAAAAAATTGCCGCCTATTAGTGCGGAAAAGCCAATAATAACGCCAACTACACTGAGCATATCCATTGTTCAGACCGTCATATTTCGCTAGTTAAACGGGGCAGAAAATCGACCAAAGGCACAATCTCATCCGACAAATTCGCTTTCGCCACAGCTGCAGGCATTCCATAAACCACGCAGGACTCTTGATCCTGAGACCAAATTGCTGCGCCTTTGTTTTTGAGCAAGCGCGCACCTTCGCAACCATCAGAACCCATACCCGTAAGGATTACGGCTAAAATTTTTCCGCTAAAGGTGTTGGCCAAAGACGCGAAAGTGATATCCACGCAAGGCTTATAATTAACACGATCATCTCCTTCTATAATTTTTATAGTGCTACCGGTTCGGTCTAGCATCATTTGTTTTCCACCCGGCGCAATAAAAACTTTTCCTGGTCCCAGCCGATCGCCATTTTCAGCTTCTTTTACCGAAACGCTTGATTGTTTATCTAACCGCTCGGAAAATGCCTTGGTAAAGTTTTCGGGCATATGCTGTATAACCAATACCGGCGTTGGAAAATTACTCGGTAATCCTGTGATAATGTCGGATAAAGCAACCGGTCCGCCGGTAGAAGCGCCAATTGCGACCAATTTAACCTTGCCCTTTAAGCCGCCTGAAGACGCGCCTTTAGTTGTGCGAGACAGCTCTGTTTTTTTCGCGATTCGCTCACGTAAGGCCGCCGTTTTTTCCTTTGCTCTTTGAGAGCGGACAGCGGCTTGTGCGGCCAATTCATCGGTTGAACGTACGGGCGCCAAATTAGCTTGACTGGCAAAGGTAACAAGTTTTTCGTGTAAGCGTTTTTTTAGAACAGCAGAATTGGTAGAAACTTCGGCAAAGTTTTTGGGAATAAAGTCGACAGCACCCGCTTCTAAAGCCTCTAACGTAATTTTTGCGCCCTCGTACGTCATAGACGAAAACATTACGATAGGAACCGGCCTTTCCGCCATAATGGCGCGCACGGCCGAAACACCGTTTAAAAACGGCATTTCATAATCCATTGAAATAATATCGGGGTTTAGACTGGCCGCCTTTTCTATAGCTTCCTGCCCATTTGATGCGATGCCCACCACTTGCAAATCGGGGCATTCACTTATAATTTCTTTCAAACGATGCTGAAAGAAACTCGAGTCATCAACAATTAACACCTTGTAGGGCACGAGTACTCCTCATTTCAGTAACCTGTAGACGCTCTCTACGTATTGCCTGCATAGCGTTTAAGCATGCTGGGCACATCCAGTATTAGCGCGATCGTACCGTCCCCTGTAATAGTGGCGCCAGCCATTCCGGGTGTGCCGTGTAGCATTTTACCCAGAGGTTTTATCACCACCTCCTCCTGCCCAATAAGCTGATCGACCACAAATCCCACTCGCTGTGTACCGACCGACACAATCACAACATGGCCCTCTTCTGGAACATCGAACGATATATTTTTCTTTACTAACCATCGCTTTAAATGAAATATTGGAATGGCCTTTTCTCGAATAGTGATGCATTCCTGGCCATCAACAATATTGCTCTGGGTTAGATCCATGTGGAATATTTCGTTAACGCTTACTAACGGCAACGCAAAGGTTTGTTGGCCAAGCATAATCATAAGCGTTGGCATAATCGCTAAAGTAAGAGGAACCTTAATGCGAATGCACGTACCTCGATCAATTTTTGAATCAATTTCAATGGAGCCATTTAGCTGGGTGATTTTTGTTTTCACCACGTCCATACCTACGCCACGACCGGACACATCGGAGATTTCCTGCTTGGTTGAAAACCCCGGGGCAAAAATTAGGTTAAAGGCTTCGTTATCCGTAAGACGTGCAGCGGCATCATGATCTAACAACCCTTTTTCCACCGCTTTTTCTCGCAGTTTATCCGGGTCCATTCCGCCGCCGTCATCGGTAATCGACAGTAGGATATGATCACCTTCTTGCTCGGCAGCCAAAATTACTTTACCCACTCGAGGTTTACCTTTTTCCTCTCGAATGCCGGGTAGTTCAATACCATGGTCAACTGAATTTCGCACCAAGTGAACCAGTGGGTCGGCCAAAGCCTCAACTAAATTTTTATCGAGATCCGTTTCTTCGCCCTCCAGTTCCAAATTGATTTCTTTTTTAAGATTGCGAGCAAGGTCTCTTACCACACGCGGGAAGCGGCCAAACACCTTTTTTATGGGCTGCATGCGGGTTTTCATGACCGACGTTTGGAGGTCGGCGGTCACAACATCGAGATTGGCTACCGCTTTTTGCATGACTTCATCTGCAGATTCTACGCCCAATCGAACAAGACGATTACGCACCAACACCAGCTCTCCCACCATATTCATGATGTCGTCTAACCGCTGGGTATCAACTCGCACTGTTGTTTCTGCCGCAGGCGCCGCTTGAAACGTTCCCTCACGAGGCTTAGGTGCTGCAGTAGGTTTCGGAGGCGCTGGAGGTTCTGCGCTGGAACTCGCTTGGGGTTTCGGAGCCGCCACTGGAGTCGGTGGCTCTACTTTTTTAGCCGCCGGTGGGGGCGCGGGAGCACTACTGCTAGAAGTAGGAGTAGGCGTTGGCGACGAGGTTTGGGAGGACGATAGATCGGGCGCCTTGCCTTTGCCATGCAGTTGATCGAGTAGATTTTCAAACTCATCGTCTGTAATTAAGTCAGATTTTTTATCGTCCTCGGCGGTTTTTCCTGGCGCCGCGCCGGATCCATGAAGTTGATCGAGTAAATTTTCGAATTCATCCGGCGTTATTTCGTCGCTATCTGTAGACGAGGCCGGTTGTTCTGCAGAAGAAGCCGGAGGTGCGTCCTTACCGGGGCTTTTGCCGCTACCATGAAGTTGATCTAACAAAGACTCAAATTCGTCTTCTGAAATTTCATCACTGCCGCTAGCACTTACCTCAGCCTGCGGTGCATCACTTATAGCATCCAGAAAGCCTTCAAATTCATCGTCGGATATTTCTATGTCGCCGTTCGCGGTTACTGGAGCGGGAGGCTCCACATTCTGCACGGGCTCAGGCTCAGGTGCAGGCTCTGCTACTAAATCGTCACCTGACACGAGTTTTTCGAGCGCCTTAATAAGTGCAGGGTCGGCAGGCGCCAATTCTTCTCGTGCAGATACCTGCGCAAACTGCGCATTCACGGCGTCTAATGCTTGTAGTACAACATCCATTAATTCCGCTGTTACCGTGCGCTGACCGTTACGCAATATGTCGAAGAGATTTTCGGTTACATGACAGCAGTCAACCATTGCGTTGAGTTGCAAAAATCCTGCGCCACCTTTTACCGTGTGAAAACCACGAAAAATTGCGTTCAGTAAATCTTTGTCATCAGGACGCTGCTCTAGGTCGACTAACTGTTCTGAGAGTAGCTCAATGATCTCTCCAGCTTCGACAAGGAAGTCCTGCAGGATATCTTCGTCATCGCCAAACGCCATTTATTGCTCCTTCAGAACCGGCAAGTATGAATGCCTCGCTCACTGTTTTTTTCGAGTTGCGAATTTTCATTTTATCCGAAAAATCCCACGTGATTAGAAACCTAAACTTGATAACAAATCGTCTACATCGTCTTGGCCGGACACCACATCATCCCGCTCTTCCGCGTGTATTTGCGGGCCTTCTGCAACGATATTATCAATAGTTTTTAATTTATCTTTATCCAACCCATCACTTGCCATGCCGGTAACATTTTCTACTTGCCCGGCAATTCTCATCAAGTTAACCAACTCATCTTCAACATTGGTTACCAAACTAATCACTTTGCGCAATACTTGCCCAGTCAAATCCTGGAAGCCCTGTTCAAGAATAATATCTTGCAAAGATTTATTAAGTTGTTGCGTGCCGTCATCCATTTGTTCGAGGAATTCGCCCATTTGGTTATACAGGCCCTTAAACTCCTCTTTGGTTATTTCGCGCCTTTTTAGTCTTTTCCATTCGTCTCGTAGTCGAGTTGCCTCTTGCCCTAAGCTCATGGCAATTGGGGCTATCGCTTCAACCTTATCCATTGTTTGATCGGCGGCTTTTTGGGTCATATCGATAACGTAGTTCAATCGACTAGACGCATCTCGTATTTCCGATGCGTTGACCTCGGGAGGTTCGGAATCTAGATCTGCATCGACATGAAAATTTACAATGGCTTCGTGCAGCGCTCGGGTTAATTGCCCAACGCTATTAAATATGTGTTTGTCTCTTGCTTCTACTAAACCGTGTATAAGCTTAGACGCTTCGTCGTAGTCATCGCCCTGTAACTTTTCAACCAGCTGAGTTGCGCAATCTTGCAGTTGCGACAGGAACTCCTCATCATGGCTCTGAATCGTTTTTTCCATTGAATAACCACCTGGCCGTTTAGCCGTCTACACGCTCAAAGATTTTATCTATCTTTTCTTTTAGTACTTGTGCGGTGAAGGGTTTAACCACATAGCCATTTACGCCAGCTTGAGCAGCTTCAATAATTTGATCGCGTTTCGCCTCCGCTGTCACCATTAATACAGGTAGGCTCACAAGTTTTGCATCGGCCCTAACCTCTTTAAGAAGATCGATACCTGTCATGCCCGGCATATTCCAGTCCGTCACTAGAAAATCAAAATCGCCGCTACGTAACATGGGTAAGGCCGTAGTACCATCGTCGGCTTCTTGAGTGTTAGTGAAGCCTAAATCTCGAAGAAGATTTTTAATGATTCGCCTCATCGTCGAAAAGTCGTCCACAATGAGGATTTTCATATTTTTATCCAATGCAACCTCCGTCTCCCTTCTCGGGTTTACGCTAATCTGATGATTTCTATGCCTTTTATCGCAGGGTTCTGTGGAACCTTGAAATAAGTCTAGCTGCTGATTACCAGTCGGCCAGTTTTTACGCCAGCCGCGCATAAAGAAGAACTTAATCGGGCAATAAACACCTCATTACCGAACCAATAGCATCGGTAATGAGGTTTAAAGAAATTTATGGGGGCGTAAAACGTAACCGGTACCACTGATTGACTTCGCGGTTGGGCTACGATTGTTGCCAGTCCGTTAGTCGCGCCCTTAATCGCAAAGCTGCTTGGCTATGGATTTGACTAACACGTGATTCCGATACCGATAACACCTGCCCAATCTCTTTTAAGTTCAGTTCTTGTTCGTAATAGAGCGACAGAACCAGCTGTTCTCGCTCGGGCAATCCTCTAATCGCCTCGGCTAATGAGCGGCGCAATGCTTCTTTTTGTGCGCCTTCGGCGGGGCCTACGAAGGGACTTCCCAGTGCTGGCTGTGCTGTACGTGGCTCGTCTTCGTCAAAAGTTTCTTCTAAACTGAATAAACGTGCTGAGGTGCTGTCACGTAAAATATCGTGGTATTCGTCTAATGACATGTCTAACTGCGCCGCTATTTCACTGTCTTTGGCGTCACGCCCCAACTGAGCTTCGAGCACTTTAATGGCTTCTGCTACTCTACGTGCATTCCTATGAACGGATCTGGGTGCCCAATCTCCACGACGCATCTCGTCGACAATTGCGCCTCGAATACGAATACCGGCATACGTTTCAAAGCTCGCGCCTTTAGTGGCGTCATATTTTTGTGATGCTTCAAGCAAGCCAACCATACCCGCTTGCATTAGATCATCGATCTGAACGCTAGATGGCATTCGGGCCATAATGTGATGCGCAATGCGATGCACCAGATTCAGGTAATCTTCAACCTTTATTTGAATGCTCGCATCCTGCGTTTGTTCGTAAGTCATTAAATTGTCTGCTGCGGAAACCGACATAAAACCTGCGTAAAAACACGGTGGATTAACATCAAATGGTTATCGTCTCGTTACTCGAAAGAGTGTTGTGAATGTTGCGTATGCAACCCCTGATAGTAAACGTTATTACGTTATACGTATTAACACGCACCTGCATTAGCGGTCACTAAACGTTCTAAGAAAAATTCTAAATGCCCACGTGGCGACGCCTGTACCGGCCATTGATCAATTTTTTGAGCGATAACGCGTACCGCAGCAGAAGCTTTACTTCGTGGCGCAAATTCGATTAAGGGCTGGCGTTTTTGCACGGCTTTACGCACATTTTCATCGAACGGCACGTGCCCCAGATATTGTAGTGACGCATCTAAAAAACGATCGCAAACCCCATTTAATTTATTAAATAAATTAATACCTTCTTGGTTGGTTCTCGTCATGTTTGCAATAACGCGAAACCGAAAAACACCGTGTTCAGAATTGAGCAATTTTATTAACGCATAGGCATCGGTAATAGAAGACGGTTCGTCGCACACGACGATAATGACTTCCTGAGCGGCTCTCACAAAACTAACAACGGTTTCGGAGATTCCAGCGGCGGTATCAATCATTAAAATATCGAGCTGATCGCTGAGTTCATTAAATGCATAGATGAGTGCAGCATGCTCTTGTGGTGTTAGGTGTGTCATTTGCTGCACACCTGACGATGCCGGTACAACCTTTACCCCACCGGGGCCATTTAGCATCACATCACGAAGCGACATACTGCCATCGAGCACATCGGCGAGCGTATGTTTTGCATGGAGCCCTAAGAGCACATCGACATTCGCAAGCCCTAAATCAGCATCCAATAGGATAACTCTACGGCTTAGTTCAGCGAGGGCGATACTAAGATTTACCGATAAATTCGTTTTCCCAACGCCACCTTTACCACCAGTCACGGCAATGACTTTTACGGGTCGGTTTACACTCATACGCTTCAAATCTCTTTCTATCGGGGATGCATTCAACAAGTATAGATGACGATTGTCTTGCTGCTGGCTCATGCCGCTAACACCGCATTGTCAACGTTAGCCACCTTGCAATGCCGGGTCTGTTTCTATTGGCGCTTTCAATAGCGCTACGGCGTCAGCCACTAACTGGTGACCACTCGCACAGCGAATATCTTTCGGTATCTCTTGCCCATTGGTAGTGTAGGCCACGGGTAATTGCCGATCGATAACCACACTAATGGCTTCACCCAAGCTGGCCGCTTCGTCCAGTTTCGTGAGCACACAAGCATCAATACCTTTTGAGGCGCTATAGGCATGAGTAGAGGCTTTCATTGTTTGGAGCTGGCTGTTACACGCCATAACTAAAACGCGCTTGATGCCAGAGCAATGGTCCATTTGCCGAAGCTGATCTTTCAGCAACGGATCGCCGTGACGAAAACCCGCCGTATCGATAAGCACTAACGAAAACTGACGTAAACTTGACAGTACAGTAATGAGGCTGTTGTCTCTGTCGACCGCTCGCACAGGCACATTTAAAATACGGCCTAATGAACGTAACTGGTCGTGCGCCCCCACTCTATAAGTATCGGTTGTGACGAGTGCGACCTTACCCGGCCCATTCTCGAGTACGTAGCGTGCCGCTAATTTGGCAATAGTGGTGGTTTTACCGACGCCCGTTTGCCCTACAAACGCATAGGCCCCGCCCTTAGAAACAAAATCGTCCGTCGCCGTTGGAATATCTTTCGCCAATCGCGCCATACATTCTCGCCACGCTTTATTAACTTTTTTATGGTGTTTAGTTTCGCTTAGCAGTTGATGCGTGTGTTTTTCCGGTAAGCCTAATCGCGTTAAATGCTCCGTTACCACGGAAAAACCCGCCGGAAGTTGCACTTGGCTGGGCATATTCTCGTGCGCCTGATGCTGAGACATACGCCACAACTGCTGTTCGAGAATCATGCGCATATCGGCCAGCTCACTTTGAAGGGTTTCTAGGCGCGTATCCTGACCACTATTGTCGTTCACACCTGCAGGCTGTTCATATCCCCCCCGCATAGCAGCCTTTGCCGGTACTGGCGATTGAGTATACTGCTCCATCGCGGAAACCTGCGAAGCTGGCGACTTTTTAGAGGAATCCCGAGCGTCTTGCTGGCGTGCAGCGATACTCGCTGTACTGGGTAATTCAGAGATTGGCAATTCATTTTCACGGGCACGACGTTTCGCGTCTATCATGCGTTCTCGCGCTCGCTCTATGTCTAGCGCAAGGCGCTCACCTCTGGTCGCGGGCTTGCCTGCTTCCGGTGACGTACGATCATTATGTTCAACTCGCCCTGCATACTGAGCGGCCGCTTTATCCATTTCGGCTTGCGCCTGCCAAGCGGCATCGCTTCCCATGGCCGTATCCAATTCGGTATCAAAACTTCTGCCAAATTCTCGACGCACATCAATACCGCGCGTGGGTAAATCGGGCTCAAGTGAGGTGATCACTTCCACACCCTCTGACGTTTTTTGACTCGACAAAATAACGGCTTCAGGGCCTAGTTCCTCTCGAACGAGATCCAGTGCGCGACGCATAGAAGGCGCAACAAATCGTTTGACGAGTGAATTACCGTTGGGTTGCATGGTTAATCTCCTGCAGAATATCGCGTTCAATAGGGTTGGTGTACATCACTAACCACTCATTACATCGCCGCCAATACTGGCATCGATGGTAATTTGTTTGTTGTCGGGCACTTCGTTATACGCCAGCACCCGCATATCCGGAATATTAAAACGAACAAACTGCGCCATCATTGCGCGAACGGGGGCAGCGACTAGTAACACAATCACTTTGCCTTCGCTCTCTTGTTTTCGCGCCGCTTGTACCAGCCCATTATTCATGCGTTCCGCCAATTGAGGTTCTAATAAAGCGCCCTCATCGGCGCCAGTTTTTTGTGCTTGTTGTACCGTCTGTAGCAACAATTGTTCCAGTGCGGGATCAAGCGTTAGAACGGGTAAATCGGTTTGCTGTCCAATAATGCCTTGTACAATTTGTCTCGCCAACGCTGCACGCGCTATGGCGGTAAGTGAACCCGTATCATGATTTTTACTACCATGCGCCGCCAAGGCTTCGGCGATAGTGCGCATATCCCTCACCGCGACCTGTTCACGTAATAAGGCTTGGAGAACTTTTAGCAATTGGTTAATCGAAAGGGTATTCGGCACTAATTCTTCTACCAGCTTGGGTGATTTTTCGGCCAGTAGGTCTAACAACTTTTGTACATCTTCGTGGCCGATCAGTTCGTATGTATGCTGTTGAATAATTTGATTTAAGTGCGTGGCTGCCACAGTGCTTGCATCCACTACGGTGTACCCCAACGTTTGTGCTTTATCGCGTTGCGTTTCGTCTATCCATACGGCGTCTAAACCAAAGGCCGGATCTTTTGTGGCCGTTCCCTCTAGCTTCCCAAACACTTGCCCGGGGTTAATGGCAAGGGAACGGTCGGGAAAAACCTCACCTTCCCCAACGCTCACGCCCATTAGGGTTATGCGATAAGCGCTGGGCAGTAAATCTAAATTATCGCGAATATGAACCGCGGGTATCAAAAAACCTAAATCCTGAGACAGCTTTTTACGTACACCTTTAATGCGCCCTAGTAATTCGCCATTTTGATTTTTATCGACGATAGGAATTAAACGGTAACCCACTTCCAGTCCAATAATGTCCACGGGCGTTACGTCATCCCAACTGACTTCTGCAGGCTCGTTCGTATTCGGCACAGGCGACGGTAAACCGGCAGGCGTAGAACCAGAGGGAGGAATATCTCTAATGCCCGGTACCGCACCAGGTGCCCCTGGTTTAAAACCACCTACGTCAACGACTTCGATTTGTTGTTGTTTGAAATAAATGAAGTAGGCGATTAACGCACAAATAAACGCCAAACTAAGGAAGGCAACGTGTGGCATTCCCGGAATAGAACCCATAATAAAAAGAATGCCGGCCGCTACTGCCATTGCTTTCGGCGAGGCAAACATTTGCGATAGCACCTGCCGGTTCATATCCTCGTCACTGTTTACTCGCGTCACCATTATGGCGGCAGCAGTGGACAAGAGTAGCGACGGTATTTGTGCAACGAGCCCATCACCAATGGTGAGTAATACATATTTCTCGAGCGCATCCTGAAATTCAAGTGAATGTTGCACCATGCCCACGATAAGCCCCCCAATAATATTGAGGATTAGAATTAAAATTCCCGCAACCGAATCGCCCCGTACAAATTTACTTGCACCGTCCATAGCACCGTAAAAATCGGCTTCTGCGGCAACATCTTCTCGCCGAGTTCGAGCATCGTCTTGATCAATGAGGCCTGCATTAAGGTCTGCATCAATGGCCATTTGTTTGCCCGGCATTGCATCCAGTGTAAAACGCGCGCTCACTTCCGAAATACGCCCCGCGCCTTTGGTAACAACAACAAAGTTAATAATGATGAGAATAATAAACACCACCAAACCAACCGCATAGTTACCGCCAATAACCACCTCGCCAAAGGCTTGAATAACTTTACCGGCCGCATCACCACCGTTGTGACCTTCCAACAACACCACGCGTGTAGAGGCTACATTTAGCGCCAACCGAAGCAAGGTCGCAATCAACAAAATAGTGGGAAATACCGCAAAATCGAGGGGTCTTAGGCTATAGACGGCAACTAACAGCACCACTATCGATAACGCAATATTGAAGGAGAAAAAAACATCCAATAAAAAGGCCGGCAAAGGCAACATCATCATGCCAAGCAAGCAGAGCAACAGAATTGGAACGCTCAGGTTACCGCTTAAGATCGCGCGTGCGCCACCGGCCAGAGATTCACCCGAAACCGTACCGGGGAGTGATTTTAAATGATCAAAAAAACGCTCTGACATGCAGGCTCTACCCTTAAAACGACAATATTCTGTCAAAAAACCGGTTATATCCTGTAATGGCAAAAAACGTTCCTATAACACCTCGCTATAAAAGAAAAACATGTACCTCTATTATCTATAGCAACGATCTATTCAACGTCTTCACGTTATCGGTGTTACTATTAACGACAGGGGGGTAGTGCATAGTTTCTAAGATTCGGAGCCTGCCATGAGCAACTGTTTTACGTTCAAGCCATTGACTTCACCCGTTTTTCTAACGTGTGTACTGGCTGTTATCAACTCTATTCCTTGCAGTACCTTCGCTGAACAAGCACTGCCGGCACCTGCCGTTGCAACCATTGCCGATACACCACTCGAATTTCATCGTTCAAATACTTCAATCGTACCGCTTAATTTATCGCAATTACCTCACGTAGCAGATGTGGATATTCTGGCCATCAGTGACGAGCTCAAAGGCCTATTAGATAGGACCATTGCGAATCTCTCGAGCGGTCGAGAAAAGGCTATCGAACTGCATCGTTTGCTGTTTAAGCCCATGTTTTTAAATATTGATTATGTGTATAACGCCACCCACACCGCGCAGCAAACCTATGAGACTCGTGAAGGTAACTGCTTAGCGCATGCAGCACTGTATACCGCCGCTGCCCGCTACGTAGGGCTGAAGGCACAATTTCAAACCGTGGATGTACCGCGAGACTGGCTAGACCGAGACAATTTTTATATCGTGCCGGGGCACGTAAATGTGGTGGTAAAGCTACCAGGAAACACCATTACCGTGGAATTTGCCGACGCCTATTCGGCACAACACACACAGCTGCTAGATTCCAAAGTGATTCCAGACAAACAAGTGCTAGCCGAGTACTACAACAATATCGGCATGAATTATATGGAAGAAAAAGACTATCCCACGGCCATAGCGTACATGCAAAAATCAATCGACACCTACAGTAAAGTCGGTTCTGTTTGGTCCAATATTGGGGTTGTCTACAAATTGAATGGGTATCTTGAACTTGCCGAAAATGCCTATAAAAAAGGCCTGAAATACGACAAACGCAACATGTCGATCATCAATAACATCTATATCCTTTACAACCAAACCGGCCAGTACGAAAAAGCACAGAAACTGGCCAAGAAAGTAACACGCTATAGCAAAAAGAACCCGTATTACCTCGAAAAACTTGCCACCACCGATTTAAATTTGGGCAACTATGGGCACGCAATTAGCCTGCTTAAAAAAGCCATTGCGCTAAAACAGAATGAGCCTGAATTTTATATAAACATGTCATTCGCTTACCATCAACTTGGCCAATATAATGAAAGCCTAAAGGCCGCGACACTAGCGCGAGAATATTCAACGTCAGAGGAAGAGCATAATCGGTTTCAATCGAAACTGGATATTTTAAAACGTTATCAAGCGGGAATATAACGCAGTTTTTTCTCTTCCCACGTCATCTTAATAGTGTTTCATATCGGGTGGAATATCGACCTTTCGTGGCGGATAGGGTCGTTCGCCACCCATTTTTCGGTAGTCTCTCAACTGAAAGACGTACGCCAACACTTGCGCAACCGCTACAAATAAACCGGCGGGTATAGTGTCATCCAAGGCGGTTGTGTTATAGATAGCGCGCGCCAATAACGGTGATTCAACAAATTCTATTTTATGTTCTTTCGCCACTTCTCGAATTTTCAACGCTGCAAAATCAACCCCTTTTGCGAGTAAAATAGGGGTTTCCATTGTCGCAGGGTCATACTTCAACGCAACCGAATAATGAGTAGGGTTGGTAATAACAACATCGGCTTCTGGCACCGAGCCCATCATTCTGGACTGTGCTATTTGTTGTTGCATTTGTCGAATTCTGCCCTTAACTTCTGGCTTCCCCTCTGTATCTTTCATTTCGTCTTTAATATCTTGTCGCGACATTTTTAGCTTTTTAGAGTGGTCCCATATTTGAAACGGAATATCGACGAGCGCAATTAAAACCGTTGCGGCTGAAAGAAAAACCGCCGCCCATAAACTTAAGTTAATCGAATGAAGTATGCCCCGCTCTACGGCCTCACCCGCTAATCCCAATAACGAATCTTGCATAATGCTCAACAACACAAAGGCAATGCCCACTACCACCAGCACCTTCCCTATAGCTTTTACAAGTTCAACTAACGATTTCACTGAAAACATACGCCCCAAGCCTTTTATTGGGTCCATCCTGTTTAGCTTGGGCGCCAATGATTTTGTGCTGAACAACCAACCGCCAAGTGCTATGGGGCCCGCTATTGCAGCAATGAGTACAATAATAAAAAAAGGAATTAGGCCAAGAAAGACTTCCCAAAAAGACGCACCCAGTTTCGAGAACATGGCCGCAGTATCAAATAGTTCCGGCCGTTCTAGTTGAAAATTCATGCGTAACACCGCCATCATTTTTTGCCCCAGCACATCGCCGAAAAGCACCAAACCAGAACTGCCTGCCAATAATACCGCAGTGGTTGTCAGCTCTTTAGAACGGGGCACCTGCCCTTCTTCTTTCGCTTTTTCAAGCCGTCTCGGCGTCGCTTCTTCCGTTTTTTCTTGTGAGCTATCTTCTTCTGCCACGTGAGTGAGTCCGCCCGCCTGCTATTGAACTGTTATCCCTTTGGCTACACTAAAGCCAAAGATCATGGTGTTGTTAAAAATATCAATGAAGTTAGATAATCCCAACCAAATGAGTATTAACCCGCACATCAATGTAAATGGGAAACCCACCGCAAAAATATTCAGTTGCGGTGCCGCACGGCTCATTACGCCAAACGCCATATTGACAAACAACAATGAGGTGAGAACAGGGAGTGCGAGTACCAACGCCGACGAAAACATCCAACTGCCCAGCCCTGCGAGCTGCCAAAATACCGAAGGCTGAAAATTAAACTTGCCAGGCGGCAAGGTTTGGAAACTTTCGACCAACAACGAAATTAACACTAAGTGACCATCTACCGCGACGAACATTAAGGTAACGATCATAAGAAAAAATTGAGAAATAACCGTCGTTTGAACACCGTTTGTAGGGTCGTTCATGGACGCAAAGCCAAGGCCCATTTTCATGGCCATATACTGACCACACAATACAAACATTTGAAAAATTATTTGGAAGGTGAAACCCATTGAGAAACCTACGAGAATCTCTTGCAGAATAAACCCAAAGGCCGATAGGCTTAGTAAATTTACGGTGGGCAATGCGGGCAAAAAAGGTACCACAATGACTACAATAGCTGCCGACAACACCAACCGTATACGAGGATTCACAATACGAGAACCAATCACGGGCATTACCATTAGCATGACGCCAATACGCACAAACGGTAAAAAATATTGTTGAATAAGTGCCGCCAATTGCGATTCGGTTAAGTCCATTATCCGATCACTTCAGGAATAAGCAACATTAGCGTCGTAAATAGATCCATTAGCTTTTGAACAAGCCAAGGCCCTGTCATCATGATGGTTGCTAGGGTAACCAATAGGCGAGGTAAAAAACTCAGTGTTTGTTCGTTTATCTGGGTAGCGGCTTGAAAAGTACTGACAATAAGGCCAATCATTAAACTAGGGCCAACAATAACGGAGACCATGGTAACCGTCAAAAAAAAGGCCTCACCAAATAATTGAAGAGCAATTTCGGGGGTCAAATTCGCTTACTCCACGCATGGGCTGTATCTAAATGCCAAAGCTGGCCGCTAGCGTTCCAATAATTAACGCCCAGCCATCCACTAATACAAACAACATTATCTTGAACGGCAACGAAATTATAAGTGGTGACAACATCATCATACCCATTGCCATTAGAACGCTGGCTACTACAATATCGATAACCAAAAAAGGGATGAAAATAATAAATCCAATTTGAAATGCAGTTTTAAGTTCAGAGGTCACAAATGCAGGCAATAGAATACTAAACGGTACATCTTCTGGCTGCGCTACCCTAGCGACTCGACCAATTTTAAAGAAAAGATCTAGGTCAGATTCTCGCGTATTCGCCATCATAAATTGATGGAAGGGTTTTTTGGTATTATTCAGTGCCTGATTGGCGCTAATACTCTCGCTAATATAGGGTTGTAACGCTGTTTCATTCACCTCGGTTAGTACGGGAGACATAATAAAAAACGAAAGAAACAACGAAAGACCAATGAGAATTTGATTGGAAGGCGATTGCTGTAAACCTAACGCCTGTCTTAATATCGAAAAAACAATAATAATGCGCGTAAACGATGTCATCATCATTAGAATGGCCGGCAAAAACGTGAGCACGGTCATTAAGAAAAGTATCTGTAACGTTACCGTATATTCTTGAGTGCCATCACTGTTCGTTTTTACCGTCACGGCTGGCAAACCTTCGATGGGCTTGAAGCCTTCCGTGCCATTACTCAACATACTTTCAGCAACGGTTATACCATTAGCGTCTTGTGAAAATACGGGCTGAGATAGCATGCATAAAAAGCCCAATAATAGGATAGTGGCTATGGCCATCGACACGCGATAATAATGACCATTAACACGGAGGCGTTTCACGACTTATTACTCGGGTCCAGGACCGATTTTAAATAACGGGCAAATTCCTGTCCTTTTTTTAACGGCACACCGTTATTTTTCTCTGGGAATGAATCGTTTACGGATACAGCGTATTCCTCTCTAGAAACCCTCGCCTCCAAGATTTTTATAACATTAACACGGCCGGGCGCTACTCCCAATACCAGTCTTTCGCCTTCAACTTCAATAAGCACTGCTCGCTCACGATTACCCAACGGCAAATTTGCCACGACACGCATATGTGCAGGGCCATTAAAATTCGCGTATCCCAGTTTTTTTGCCAACCATGCAAGCACAAAAATGAGCAAGGTCACCGCGCCTAGACCAGTAACAACCTGAATAAGAACACGGCTCGAAGAAATGACTTCCGGCCGCTCATCAATGACTGATGACGAGAGATACGACGCAGGTGAATTCTCAGGAACAGACGATAGTATTTGAGTATCGTTGGCATCTGTGTCGATTGCCTGTTCGGCCCAAAGGTTTTGGCTTACCAAGAATACTAGTAATAATGTGTAGCGAAAAAATGTTAGTGACATACGTTTACCCGCATTCAACAGAGCTATCAATTGGCTTTTCTAACGTACTTTTTTGAACTTACTTTAATTTATTAATTCGTTCGGAGGGGCTTATAACATCGGTCATGCGAATACCAAATTTTTCGTTGACCACAACCACTTCGCCATGCGCGATAAGCGTACCGTTCACGAGCACATCCAACGGTTCTCCGGCTAAACGATCAAGTTCAATTACGGAACCTTGATTGAGCTGTAACAAGTTACGAATGGTGATCGATGTCCGCCCAACTTCCATCGAAATACTAACAGGAATGTCCAGAATGACATCGAGGTTTGGGTTACCTTCACCACCGCCGTGCTCAAGTGATGCGGTTACCGCCTCGAATTCATCTAAAGCCATAGGCGCTGTGTCACCCTCGGCATCACCGTCGCCATCGATGATATCTTGTTCCTCCATCGCCGCTGCCCACTCATCGGCCATATCACCTTGGTCGACATCATCATCACTCATGGTTATCTCCATCATCACTTGTAGCGCGAACTATTGGTCGGTCCACAAAGTCGAGTACTTTTAATGCTAGATTATCGCTACTTTGCCCAAATTGAGTTTTAAACATAGGTACGCCGTTTGCGGTAGTAATGTGAAAATCTGGCATAGTAATGGGGACAACGTCCCCCGCTTTTAAATCAACAATATCGCGCAAACTAATATCCCGTCGAATAATGTCGCACTCCAAATCGATTCGCGCGTCCATCACGTCTTCGCGTAATGCCACCACCCATCGATCGTCTCTTTCATCCGTATCCGATTGCAGCCCTGCATCCAGCACCTCCCGAATAGGCTCTACCATTGAATAGGGCATGGTGATATGCAGCTCACCACCGCCGCCATCCAGCTCCACATGAAAGGTACTTACCACTACGACTTCGCTAGGGCTCACTATATTGGCCATAGAGGGGTTGACTTCCGAATTGATATATTCAAAATCAATCAGTTTTACCGCCTTCCACGCCTCGCGCAAATCAATAAACACTTGATCCAATACCATTTGAACGACGCGTAATTCTGTTGGTGTAAATTCTCGGCCCTCGATTTTTGCATGACGACCATCACCGCCGAAAAAATTATCGACCAGTTTAAATACCAGTTTCGCATCTAGAATAACCAATGCTGTACCGCGTAAAGGGCGAAACTTCACCATATTTAAGCTTGTGGGTACGTAGAGTGTATGAACATATTCACCAAATTTTTGAATTTGAATACCACCTACAGATACGTCCGCCGTGCGCCGCAATAAATTAAACATACTGATACGGGTATAGCGTGCAAATCGTTCGTTGATCATTTCTAACGTGGGCATTCGGCCACGTACAATTCGATCTTGGCTTGTTAAATCGTACGATTTTATACCGCCGAGGTCTTGATCCCCTTCGGTTTCAATATCACCGTCATCGACTCCGTGGAGGAGCGCATCAATTTCGTCTTGTGAGAGTAAGTCTTGCAAGGTTTTTCCTATTGCATTACGAAGTTAGTAAACAAAACCTGTTCGATACCCGGTTTTCCTAATTCTTCTTGCATAATATCTTGCAACGTTTGCAAGCATTGCTGACGCAAAAGTTCTTTTCCCTCAGCGGTTTGTATTTCTTCGTAAATTTGACTACCGATAAGTAAATTCAAACCGTTGCGTATTTTCGGCATATGCAATTCGATGCTGCCAATAATGTCTTCTTCGCGCACCATTAATGTAAGCTCTGCTTGCAAATACCGTTGCCGCCCTTTCGCATCATAATTAACGATTATGGCGGGCTTTATGGGGTAGTAAATGGCGGGAAGTCGTGGCGGTTCCAGGTCTTCTTCAGCGCCCTCTTCTGCCGTAGGTTCCGGCGGAGGCGGCATAATAAATTTAAGCGCGGCTAACGTACCGCCTACAGATATTCCAGCAATCACCAGCGCCATTACAATTAGGGTAATGAGTTTTTTCTTACCGCCACCGGGGGCCGCTTCTTCGCTGCCTTCTGTGTTGTCATCATCTGCCATGTCAAACTTCCGTCTTATAACGCAGGTTGATTTCTAGTGAGCAAGAGATATGCCAAGCACTTGTCACCGCCCTACAGCTAAATGTAGTCGGCAATTTCTGGATGAGCGTATTTTTTCACGTAATTGAAGTGCACCCTCCTATTAATATTGAGAGTGCTAGGGAAAGAGCGTCGAAAAATTGACGCTTCGATGTCAAATACAAACATTACTACAACAAAGCAAAGCGCTTAGGCAAAGTAATCGATACCCGTTTGTACCGTTACCGATAACGTGGTGGTCTGTTCGTCTTGCGGAGCGTCCAATACCGTTTCAGTTTGGCCCGATGCCGAGTGCTCGGGCTGTGGCGTAGGCTCTTCGTCTGGCGACTGATCTGAAACGTCGACATCCACTAAATTTAGCCCTTGTTGTTCACACAGTTCCCGTAATCGCGTCGCTGTAGTGTCTAAGGCATCACGCACGTTGGCATGACCAGAAACAAAGCTAACCACTACTTGGTCACTGTTCACCTGAACCCGTACTTGCAGTGGCCCTAGCTCAGGGGGGTCTAACTGAAGCTCTGCAGATTGAATATTTTGGCCCGCCATCATTGCGGTACGCTCGGCGACCATACCCGCCCATTGAGGCCTGCCGAAGGTTACGTTAACAGGCATTTGTAGCCGCGACGAAAGACTATCGTGCGTTACGGTATTAAGGTTTAGGCCAGCGCCGGCAATACTCGCATGGCGTACCGATGTTTCCAGGGCAGGCCCACTTTCCAGCGCCGATAGTTTTTCAACATTCCCCCCAATCCCCAATCGAAACAACGCTTCGCTTTGCGCGCTACGGTTCAGCATACCCTCGAACGATGCCATGCGATTATCCATGCTGGTCGCCCAATCACTACTCAATAATGCACCCTCATTTTTTACCGCAACCGGTGCGCTTTTTACGCCATGAAATTGAAGTTCCGCAGGTAATGCAGTAGGCGTTACCTCTTGCGACCGAACGAGATTCGCCGATAGACCAATGCCGCCGTTTAAGGCCAGCCGAAGCTCGGCAAACGTCATTGGTTGAACGCTAAGCCCCTCGGCCTGTATAGACAAGCCTGGGGCCGCACGTAGGCGGTGTAACGGTGATTCACCTATACCTGCAGAGAGTTGAACGGTTGCCTGCAACGCCGTCTTTAACCCCTCTACCGGCAGTACAATACTTTCCATCGATAGCACACCTGACGCTATAGGCCCGCCCAGCAACCGATTGTTCACCCCTACAGTATCGTGTTCAAACGACGCCAGAAGTGCGCTCAGCTCCGTCGGCGTGAAGTGATACGGTTGTTCTTGAGGCTCCAGCGCCGTGCCCGCTGCAAGGCCGCTGAACTCAGGCGTATTATCAGCTGTGCCAGACTGTTCCATTGTACTCGACAGCTCCGTTGTACTCGATACGTTTTCGGATACCGAAGACGATTCGGTTACGCTCTTACGGTCGCGATTACTGGCTGCTTGCGTTGCGCCGCTGACGCGTTGATGAGGCGAAGTATCAGACGCCGCAGTAGCTCCGCGATTAGGCGCGTCATTCGGCTGAACTGCCGTTTCTGACTGTTCGGCTTTACGCCGCGCCTCATGGGCGAATGTTGTTCGAAAAGTATCATCCTTGCCATTGTCACGATTAGCTGACGATGGTGATTGCGCCCTTGGGCGCGATATTTGGCTGATGGCGCTATCGCCAATAGTTAATAGGTCGAAAATGGAATGCATGGCGCTTTCTCTCTAGAGATATAACGGTATCTATCAGCTAAGAGCAAAGGCTATGCCAGAGGATACATAATTCGCGGGAGACGCATTAATTAAATAGAAACGTTTACAAACCTCTCGCCAGAATAAAATGACCAACACTGTATTGCCAAGAAGAGACGTATTCCGTTGCTAGACATCTAGCGTAACAAGGGCGCGCTACAAACCGCACTCGAAGGGGGGTTGCTAATAAACCTATGATGACACGGTGCCTTTTACAGACCCCGTTCGACCGCGTACTTCGCACGCTTATGCGGTAAAAATGACAGATATTTAAGCACTACCGAGCGCCTAATTAAGGGCGCTAATAAGTGGATAAGTAAACGCTAGAGGACAATAGCTAGAGAAGGTTATTTAATTGTTGCGCGGTAGCGGCAAACTCTTGCTCTATAGCGGAAAAAATTTGCGGCATTGCGACGGCGTCTTCCACTTTGGCCTTGGTTTCCATTTGATCACATAATAGAGCCAACGAGTTTGCCCCCATATTACGGCTACTGCCTTTCACGCCATGAGCTTCGTGATTAATTTGAACAAAATCGTGGTTTTCTAATGCAATACCCATACGAGAAATTCTCGCGGCGCAATCTTCGTTGTACGTGCGAATCAACTCAGGAAATTTTTCGCCCAGTAAATCCCGCAGGCTTTCCAGCATTGGTAAATCAATGTCTACGTTCAACTCCGACATCGTGTCATTCACTCCACCTCAATCATAAATCATGACCATCATCCAAGTGCCACCGAAAATCCACTTCAATATCATTTCCAGGGGGATGTATCGTCAATTTTTCGCATATAGAATCCATAAGCGATAACCCACGGCCAAAATAATTGGGCTTACTTGGCGTTGGCGGAGCGACCACTTTACTCGTTTCCTGCGTCTTTTCGGTGGGTGTAAAGCCTTTTCCGCTATCAATAATTCGAATATTCAAAAGGCCACCTGATGGCGACGCAACATGTTTCAAACACACACGAACAGAGCCTTTATCGAGCGACTGTAAGCGATCGTGTTTAAGCTTGTAAAACTCGGCAAAACCCTGAGGGGTTTTCTTAAGCTCAGACGACAACCCTAGAACGCCATGCTCAAGCGCGTTAGCGTAAAGTTCGGCGAGCACTGTGTATAGCGTAGTGCTTCGATCCTTTAATCCCGGCACTTCGGAGGTTATATTCACCAGTAAAGGTAGCGGGTCAAACTCTTTTAAACTCGATTCACTTACCTCGAATGTTAGCGCCCAATCGACCAACTGCCCCTTCGCTTTCGTGTGAGTGTCCGTATCGAGCCGCTTAATTGGAAAATCGTCGATCAGCACCTCCACTAAGGAAATATCATCATCTTTATCTGAATCGCCGATATGATTATGTACCTGCCCCAAAATCTCATCAAACAACGTGGATGAACCAATACGCCGGTCCATCAATGCGTGTAACCGCGATTCACCAAACATCTCACCCTGACTATCGCGAGCCTCGAAAACACCATCTGACCACATGTAAAATCGGTCGCCGATCTCTAATGGAATACGTTTACAATTCGCTTTAAAATTCTGCGTTGATAACACGCCTAATGGCAAATTTCTAGACTGGAGCATTTCATAACTATTGGTGCGTGCACGATAAAGAAAACTTTCGGGCAACCCACCATTCCATATGCGCATGCGACGCTTTTCAAGATTAATATCGATACACGTTGCACAGCAAAAAAAACCGATTGGTAAGATCTCGTGCAATTTGGTATTAATTTCTTTAATGATATCGGGCATAGAAAAGCCCTTGCGAGCCATGCCATAAAAAGTGGAAGCCAAAGGCATGGAGCCTATAGCGGCAGGTAAACCGTGCCCCGTAAAATCACCCAGTAAAATTAATATACTGCCATTAGGGCTCACCTCGGCGACCAACACATCACCATTAAAAACCGCTAGAGGTGACATATACGCATTAATAATATCGAGATCCAAACAACCCGAATGCGCGATTTTATCGTACACCTGTTTAGCGACCTCTTGCTCTTGAATCAGGTGCTGATTATGTGCCTGGATAAGCGATTTTTGCTGAGCGAGTACAAGGTGCATGTCACGCATACGCCCGAATGCTTTAATTTTTGATACCAGCACCACGGGGTTGTACGGCTTTGGCAGGAAATCATCGCCACCCGCCTCAATACACTCCACGAGTGACTCATCATCAGACAGGGACGTTAAAAAAATAATGGGCACAAATTCGTCACGCGTAAGCGCTCGAATTTCTCGCGCGGCCTCTACCCCACCCATGCGTGGCATTAAAACATCCAGCATGATGATATCGGGTTTGTGCTCTTTGTAGGCTTCTATGGCTTCTTGACCGTCGGCGACAGGGATAGGAACATGCCCAGCGCGTGCAACGATCGATTCAAGAATCAACCGGTCTGGTGCAGAATCTTCCGCAATGAGTATGTTTAAACTCTGCTCTTTCTCGTTGGGCACCGGCGAACCTTAGTGAATTACCATGAAATACGTGGGGTTGTATTCGGTAGGATTAAGTGTTCAAACAGCTCACGCTAAAATGCGATTACTATTACCTTAAAAAGCATCGACCACATTATTGAATGGTAAATAATTGCTCGAAACTAGAAATTGCAAATATTTTTTTAACTTCAGGGCTGCAGTTGTCGATGGTAATTCGAGCGCTGTCGCCACCTGCGAAATCTCTTAACACTAACAACATTCCTAATGCAGAACTATCTAAGTGAACGGTGTCGCCTAGGTCCACACAATAATTTTCAAGAGAATGTGAATCGACATCCTCATACGCTTTTCGAAAATTATCCAAAGAAGAAGCGTCAAATCGACCTTCAATTGATATTCTTAATGTTTTCCCGTTATCAGAGATTGCGGATCTTATAGCCATATTCTGGTGTCTCTTACGTTTGGCCAACGACATGAACAAACGTTCATTTTGTTAGCGACAATAAAACCACATGTTAAACGCTTTCGGCGGTAATTAACCTTCTGCACCGACGCTGTGCGCATATTACCACAATCAGCGAAAAACACTGGATCATATTTCGATAAGTACTCGCCGAACGCCTCAAATTTAAGCGTCTTAATGAGGATAGCTCAATCTCCAAGAAGCCCAGCAGATTACCATCAGATTTCATACCTTTTATTTAAAGGCGTTTGTAAGTAGGTACCGGCCAATTTTATTCAAGGGTAAAATTTTACTCGCAGCACCCATTTTTACCGCGGCGCCAGGCATACCCCATACCACACTCGACCCCTCATCTTGCGCCACCGTGACTGCACCGACTTGTTTCATTCTTAATAACGCCGCCGCACCATCACTACCCATGCCCGTTAAAATAATACCCATCGCTTTTGCGCCAGCCGCTTTCGTAACGGAATCGAACAACGCTTCTACAGAGGGCCTGTGGCGATTGATCACATCGTCGCGACCTAAGCTGCAATAGTAACCACCTGCTCTAGCCTCAACGCGCAAATGCGCATTTCCTGGCGCGATATAAACACTACCTTGCTCAATCTTCTGATTATGCTTAGCCTCGACCACTGTCATTTTCGCAGCGGAATTGACGCGTCGTGCAAAAGAGGCGCTGAACGCCTCTGGAATATGCTGAGCAATAACAATAGGCGGGCCATTTTCCGGCAAGCCAAGTACAACCTCTTTTATGGCCTCGGTACCACCCGTAGATGCACCTAATGCACAGATAAATTGCGATTTAAGCTTTTTGCTGGAGGCGAGATCACGATTGCCTGAAATATGGTCACTAAAACTAGAAGCTTCAGCTGATGCCGCTATGTTGGCACTCGCTGCACATAAGACTTTCTCTACAATTACATCGCGATAAAGCTCTAACGCTCCACCACCTTCGTTTTTAGGTTTTGGTACGAAGTCAACAGCCCCCAGTGCTAGCGCCTCGAGCGTTGCGGGAGCGCCATCCTGCGTAAGCGTCGATATCATAACCACCGGCATGGGCCTTAAACGCATAAGATTTTTAAGAAAGGCTATGCCGTTCATGCGAGGCATTTCAATATCAAGCGTCAGAACGTCTGGCGCGAATTTTTTAATTAATTCGCGTGCCTCGTAGGGATCAGTTGCAGCACCAACGACCTCGATCCCAGGATGAGAGCTCAACACCTCATTCAGTAAAGCGCGAATAAGGGCCGAATCATCCACAATTAATACTTTTACGCGCTTTTGCATATTCGACACTCGCGTGCGTCTCACCCTTTACGATTATTAAAATAGTTCCACGTTGCCTGAGGCAGGCTTTTTAACCATGGAATCCAGGTAGGCTTTTTCGCGCTGTTCAATCGTATTATTCATGCGCGTACGTAACTTCTTGAGTTTAATGGCTCCGGTATCGGGAAAGTAAAGCACCTTTCGCGGGTAATCACTGCCTAGATCCTGTGCCGCTATCGTTAGGCTGTCTTTTTGTAAATAATCCAATACGAATTCGACATTACGTTTACCTATATCCATATTCGTCATGCTACTGAGTACACGCCCGCCGCCAAACAGTTTTACTTCCAACCTATCGCGTCGTCCACCCTGTTTTAATATAGCGTTAATGAGATATTCCATTGCCCAATTACCGTAGCACAGCTCTGCATTAACAACGCTGGGCCTCGATATTGACTGCTCCCCTAACTGCACGGGCAACATAAAATGGTTCATGCCACCAACACCAATTTTAACGTCTCTCACACACGCTGCCACACAAGAACCTAGTACCGTTACTATCATTTCACCCGTTCGGCTAACGTAGCATTCTCCGGGAAGAATTTTAGCGGCGGGTATTCCTAAACGCCGATCCCAGTAACGGTTAATATGTTCAAAACCGCTAATCGAGGTTACGGGTTGATAGTCACTTTTTAAAAACAATCAGTTTTCGCTCTTCCAAATTAAATATGGCAGCACAACACACTCACACGTTATATGTCACCACCTAAAAACCACTAGTTAAGTTCGTATATTGTTCGACCTAGAGATTTAAATCGTGATGTAATATTGTGTAAATTTTCTGAATGCCCAATAAATAGATTGCCTGTTGTTTCAAGTAGGTTAGCATAGCGTTCAAACAATTTTTTTTGCGTTTCGACGTCAAAATAAATCACCACATTCCGACAAAATATAATATCGAAACGCCCTTTCATTGGCCACTCATGAAGTAGGTTGAGCTGTTTAAATGTGATCATATCCCGAATAACGTCCTTTACTCGTACTCTATCTTCCACATTATTTCTGGCTATAAATCGGCGACAGTTATCGGGTATTGTTTCTACTCGCTCAGTGGCGTATTCGCCCAATCTGGCCTTTTCTACCACATTCGAGTCGAGATCGGTCGCCAGAATTTTTACATCCCAAGCGCTCATTCCCGTAAAGTTTTTTAACGTCATGGCAATAGAGTAGGGTTCTTCTCCCGTCGAGCATCCCGCTGACCATATTCGAATACGCTTCTCTTGCCGCTTCTCGGCCAGTAATCGTGGTAATAGTTTGGTCGACAAGAACTCGAAATGATGGCCCTCTCGAAAAAAAGACGTTAAGTTGGTAGTAATAGCATTAACAAATTCAACATGTTCCCGGCTATTTTTTTCCCGAATAACATCGCAGTACTCATTAAATGAGGCAACATTTAAACGCCGTAAGCGACGCGCCAAACGGCCATACACCATATTTTTTTTATGGTTCGAAAGGCTTATTCCGGTCAGAGAATAGGCAACGACCTTTATTTCCTCAAAATTTTGCTGCGTCATTGGAAATTCACGCTGCGAAAAATCGCCTACGTTTGAATTATTCAAATACGCCTCCAATCAGCGTTCTATTGGTAGCCAAGGTCACGATTACTTTACCTCTTCACTCACAACTAATATGCAATGCTTAACCCTTTAGAAATCTTCCCATTCATCGTCCGTGGCACCGCCTTGCGAACCATAAGACATCGGCGGCTCTACCGACGCACGATGCGCAACACTGGTATGAGTTGTTGGACGTGATTGATGGGTACTAGGGGCATTTGCTGCAGCGGCCTCCCTATGGCCGGCGATTGAAAAGAAATCAACCACCTGATTGAGTGCGCGCGCCTGATCGGCCATGGCCTCACCTGCCGCTGAGGCTTCCTCTACCAGAGCCGCATTTTGTTGGGTCATTTCGTCCATTTGGGAGACCGCTGTATTCACTTGCTCAATACCGCTCGTTTGCTCCTTCGCAGCATCGGCAATTTCGCGCATCATCGCGGTAACGCTTTCCACCGACGCGACAATATCGGCTAGCGTTTGCCCCGACTCATTCACTTGCGCGGTGCCATCTTGTACTTTCGATACGCTATCGCGAATCAAATCTTTAATTTCTTTCGCGGCACCAGCCGAACGTTGAGCTAAATTACGCACCTCACCTGCCACGACGGCGAAACCTCTACCCTGCTCACCTGCACGCGCCGCCTCTACTGCAGCATTAAGGGCTAAAAGGTTCGTTTGAAACGCGATTTCGTCGATAACACCAATGATATCGCTTATTTTTTTGCTTGAGGTATTAATTTCCCCCATGGAGACCACCGCTCGATTAACCACATCACCACCACTTTGCGCCTTGGTTTGTGCTTCCATCGCTAAACTACTCGCTTGAATGGCGTTATCGGCGCTTTGCTTTACCGTCGATGTCATTTGTTCCATACTCGACGCGGTTTCTTCCAGCGAGGACGCTTGTTCTTCGGTACGCTGACTCAAATCGGCGTTCCCCTGCGCTATTTCGTTGGCCGCCGACGTAATCGACCCCGATGCCGTTCGAATTTTAGTTATAACATCGGTAAGTTTATCGGCCGTTGCATTCGCATCTATTTTCATCGTGCCGAAAGCGCCCCTATAGTCGCGCGTGATACGCTCTGAAAGGTCGCCGCGCGCCATCGCGCCTAGCATACGAATAACATCATTTAACGCAACTTCTACGGTACTAATTAGATCATTTAACCCCTTACCTAAATTGGCAAAGAAATCAGTTTTACCGTCTAACGAAATTTGTTTACTAAAGTCGCCAGCGCTCGCCGATTCAACCATGGAGTCGATTTCTCGCTCTATCGCAACTTCCGCCGTGCGATCGGCCCATTCCACTACAGTGCCTAGCCGTTCTCCGTCCACAATAATGGGGTTGGCTATTACCGTGAAGGTACGCCCTCCAACCTCAGCATTACCGAAGTACGTTGTTGTCAAATTATTGATAATACCGCGTTGATGCGAGACATCTTTATGGAAGATATCCATATTCGCACCTTTGAGTTTCGATGCGTCAAAAGTCGGTAATGCTTTACGAATATCCGCTTGCGCGTTACTCATCATGCCCACCGATGCATCATTTAAATAAATAATATTGGCATCTGGATCTGCGATCATGACGTTGGTTGTGACATTATCCAGCGCCTGTCTTACTCTTGCGTTTTCATCAGATTTTGCTTTTTCTTCTGCTTCACGCGCTAATCGTTCAGTTTTATCGTCCCACTCTACAACCGTACCCAACCTTTCGCCACCGGGGCTAAACAGTGGCGTGGCAATAAGACCAAATGTGAGGCCAGCAATATCTAAATTGGTACTGTAAGGCGAGCGTAAATCATTTAATAGCTGGCGCTGATGAGAAGGTTTTACGTGAAAGTCATCTACACATGTGCCGATAAGCCTGCTCACGGAAAAATTGGGTAATTGCTGCCGAATCGTAGTCTCTCTATCAGACATCATTTTCCGAACCGCTTCGTTCATGTAGATAATATTCATCTCTTTATCGGCTAACATTACCGACGTGTCGCACACATCTAACGCTTGTCTAATACGTAGATTTTCAGCTGCCTTAGTTGCCCGGGCAGTTTCTTCTGCGAGGCGCTCCGTTTTATCTTCCCATTCCACTAACGTACCGAGCCGCGTACCTTCTGCATCAAACCAAGGCGTTGCAATTAAACCAAAGGTAAGCCCACTCACGTTGATATTGGTACTGTAGGTGTCAGTTAACCCGCCCAACAATTTACGCTGATGCGATGCATCGTTATGGAAACCATCAACACTAGTACCTATAAGGGAACCCACTGCGAACGAGGGTAAACTCTCCTTGATTTTTGCTTCGTTTCGCGTCAGCATTTCGACTACGGTATCATTCACGTAAACGATATTAAGATCATTGTCTGCCAACATAACATTGGCACTACACAGCTTTAATGCACTGGCTTGATTGGCTGCAATACGATTGGTATTTTCTTCCTGCTTTCGTGCGGTTACATCAATAGCAAATTTAATAACCTTATAGACTTTCCCTTTATCGTCGCGCAACGGGTTATAAGAGCCTTGTATCCAAATTTCCTTTCCGCCTTTCCCAACGCGCTTGAATTCTCTTACCACCGACTCTCCGCGCGCTAGATTTTCCCAAAACAACATATACTCTTGGCTATTAGCGTAATCATCATCTACAAACATACGATGATGACGGCCCACGACCTCATCACTGGTATACCCCGTAACGGTTAAGAAATTGCTGTTCGCCTCTAGAATTCTACCGCTAGGGTCGAACTCTATTATCGCTTGTGTTCGGCTAACCGCGGCGAGCTTTCCAGCCATGTCTTTGCATTCTTGCGATTGACCTAAACCAAAAATAGAAAGCCAATTATTCATCGTTATTCACCTATCCATTAGTTTTGGCTTGCGTAATTTGCTCAGCCAAGTTCGACAAATTGGGTACATCATCCAACGTTAGAAGTTTATCTATATCCAACAAAATAACCATTTTTTCCTGGACATTCACGAGCCCTCGAATAAAATCTGTATTCACTGCGCTCCCTAAATCTGGCGCCGCACGCATATCAGTTTTAGATAACGAGTAAACGTCGGAAACGGCGTCGACCACAATACCCATAATTCGGTCACCATCCTCCATCTGTACTTTCAGTACAATCACCACCGTCACACCGGTATATTCAATAGCCTTAAGGCCAAAACACTGGCGTAGATCCACAATGGGTACAATGGTGCCGCGTAAATTTATAACGCCTTTAATATGGCTGGGTGCGTTAGGCAGCGGTGTAGCCGATTCCCACCCTCTTATTTCTTGAACACAGAGAATATCAACCCCGTATTCTTCTTCTGCCATTATGAAGGTGAGGTACTGATCATTTAAATCTGCCGATATATCGCTATTATCCGCTGTGGTAACGGACATGCTCTGCGCGGTATTTTCTTGTGCCTGCATTACTTTCTCCTGCTACCCGATGGCTTGGGTAGGCAAAACTTGCGCTCCAAAATTTCGCCCATGTGTTAAATGATGAGCAATTCCAAATTTTTCGCCAGCCAACTTTACAATGCCGACTATATCCAAAATAAGCGCAACGGTACCATCACCCAATATAGTTGCACCGGAAATACCGTCTACACGTCTATAATTGTTTTCAAGGCTTTTAATCACCACCTGCTGCTGCGCCAATAACTCGTCCACTACTATGCCTATTTTCTCGCCATCGGCTTCCACCACCACCATAAGCGATTGCTCTAAGTCTGGCGTACCTTCTGGAACAGAAAATGTTTTATGAAGTTCAATAATAGGAACATAGTCGTCGCGAAGTTTAAAAACATCACAGCCTCCCGCAACTTTACTGATAAATTCTTTTCGGCATTGAAGTGATTCGACGATTGAAACCAGAGGAAATATATAGGTATCATGACCCACGCGAACAAGCTGTCCATCCAAAATTGCGAGCGTTAGAGGTAACCGTATGGTAATAGTCGAGCCAACGTTGACTTGCGAGCGAATTTCGACACTGCCATTGAGCGCTTGGATATTACGTTTAACAACATCCATACCCACACCACGCCCCGATACGTCACTCACTGTTTGGGCGGTAGAAAATCCGGGCTGAAAAATAAGATCGAATACGGCCTCATCTGGCATTAGCTCCGCTTCGTTTGCCGAAATAATGCCTTTTTCTATCGCTTTTTCGGAGATAGCAATTTTGTCCAACCCTTTTCCGTCATCCGTAATTTCGATAACAACGTTGCCGCCCTGATGGTAGGCGTTCAAGGTAATAGTGCCCAAAGCGGGTTTACCGTTTGTCACTCGTTCATCGGGTAATTCAATACCGTGATCCACAGCGTTGCGCACAAGATGCACTAATGGATCACCTATTTTTTCCATTACCGTTTTATCCAGTTCCGTGTGCTCTCCTATCATTTCCAGATGAAGCTGTTTATTGAGCGTTTGGCCAAGGTCTCGAATCATGCGGGGAAAGCGGCTAAACGCAAAGCTAATAGGTAACATTCGAATACGCATAACGCTTTCTTGCAATTCTCGGGTATTCTGCTCTAACTGCCCTAGACCTTCCATTAATTTGGGCAGGCGATCCGCTTCAAATTCGGTACCTAACTGCCCTAACATGGACTGAGTGATAACTAGCTCGCCGACCATATTAATTAAGTTGTCGACCTTATCAATACCCACACGAATTGACCCGGGTTCGGCCGGCACTTTTTTGGCAGGCGCCGCTTGCGGGGTTTTAATAGGCGTTGCAATAGGTGTTGCTACTGCAGTGATATCAGTGACGCTGGCCGTATCGCCAAAACTCATCGCGTCACTGCCAACAGGTGCAGCAATGGTGCCCACTGCTACCGCAGGTACAAGACCAACCTCTTCGTTTAAGGCTACAGCGCCCGTTGAGTCGTGTAATAGGACCGATACACGAGATTCATCTAGCACCCATTCAAACACTTCTAATATAGTGTCTTCCGTTGCGTCAGCAGAACGAAGAATAATATTCCACGATAACAAACACCGTTCATGATCCAACAATTCTAGGCTGGGCAATTTGTCGGTATTGGCCGCTACGGTAATATCGCCCAACTCCTCTAGCGCTCGGAATAACCGAATGGGTTCATTGCCTGTTAATAAAATACCGTCGCTGGGAGCGAAATCAATCTCCCACACCTGCTTTATTTCAGTTTCAGTAATCGTTATTTTGGATTCGTCTGCAACCCATTCAAACACTTCATTGATCGCCGGTAGTGCGTTGCGTGTTTTCAGTAGAATGGTCCAGCTCATCAGACAATCTTCTGGATTGAGGGATGCAAGGTTAAGTGCGTCTGCCCGACAACAAACGTCTAACATCTGAGATATTTCCGATAATTCACGAAACATTCGTACAACATCGTTACCGGTTTTTAATATATCGCTATCGGGAAAAAAGTGAATTTGATAATATTTTTCGGCTGAATCATTTTTACCGACAGCTACTTCTATAGGCTCAAGTTTCGGCTCAGCGCTGGTTTCCACTTTCTGTTTTGACGTATCAAGAAGGGTTTCAGCACCTTCATTTGAGGGTGAAACCGCTGTTGCATCAGCGTCTAACAGTGCCGCGAAAACAGCTTTCAACTCTTTCGACAACGGCGTATACCCATCCTCCCCCGCCTGTAATAATTGCAGCATTTCACGCATACAATCGACAGAGTTCAAACAGGTATTAACATCTTCGCCGCGAAACCCTCTCTTTCCCGAGCGCACCTGATCAAGAATGGTTTCCAAATCGTGGGTGAATTCTGCGACAGAACTAAAACCAAAGGTTGCACTGCCCCCTTTAATGGAATGCGCTGATCGGAAAATTGCATTGATGGTTTCATCATCGATATTGGCGGGGTCCAACTCCATGAGAGCGGCTTCCATTACATCAAGCCCCTCAAAACTTTCTTCGTAAAATACCTGATGAAACTGCGATAGATCGATGGTCATAATCAACAACCGGATTGACTGCGTTTGCCTCGCAAGCAGGCATCAACGATACCTGCTTCCCTGTTACGTTCTGTGTAAAATCACGCGCTTACTGAAGTAAATAGTCTATTGTTTTCGGAGAAAGCGGTTCAACGAATGACTTCTTGCTGAATTAGAGTACTTTCCCAATCGTAGCGAGAAGCTGATCTGGATTAAAAGGCTTTACTATCCAGCCTGTAGCACCTGCCGCTTTCCCTTCACTTTTTTTATCGGTACCCGATTCCGTGGTAAGCATTAAGATGGGCGTAAACTTAAAAGCGGGTAATTGACGAAGCTCTTTTATGAGAGATATTCCATCCATGTTTGGCATATTGATATCTGAAATGACTAGGTCCACCCCAGTTTCCGCTTTCGCCACCCGCAGTGCTTCAACGCCGTCCGATGCTTCGCACACATTGTGGCCAGCGCCCTTCAGGGTAAAACTAACCATTTGCCTCATCGAGGCAGAATCGTCAACGGCAAGTATTTTTGCCATAGGGTCTTTCTCCATTTTTTGCTAAGCAGAGAGATTCACAATAAACATACGCTCGTTGCACTATATGGGCTTAGTGAATACCAATGGCATTTCCTAGCCCCAGTAGATCTGCAGCATTGCACAGCTGCTTAGAGGGGTGATCCCACGTAACACTAATTTGCCGCTCTCGCGTAGCCCGCATGAATGCTAGCAACAGCTGCAGGCCGGCAGTATCTGCGCGCTGTACCGCATCGGCTACCAGTACAACCGCGTCGCAATCTTTCTTATCCACTAGCGCCTCAAATTCTTCGTGCAAACCATGGATATTGGCAATGGTCATGTTCTCGGGCAAATTGAAATTAATACTCGCAGGCATATCGCTAACCTCTTAATCTATAGCGTTTATCGTCGAATGTTTGATTGAATATCAAAAGCCAACAATCACTCCTACGCCAGTAAATGACAAAATGATTACAAATCACCTAACACAAAAACTCAGTGCGTACGATGGCTCAGAAGGTCGATCAAACCTAAGTCTAGACGGAGTTTTAAAAGATGCTAGAAAGATACCGTAAGCCGAAAATATGCGGTTTTTAAAGGGACACTGAATACTTTTTAAAAAGAGAATTAACTAAGAATCGCTTAACTAAAGCTATCTGGTTATATAGGGAGACTGCAACACAGTTGCGAACGGTTAAATCTATCCTTTTTTACACGTATCATTCAATAATTGCGTAAGATACACAGTATTGGCCTTCTTTTACTGCATTAATCGTTTAATCTTAAGCGACGCGAATTTAAATGACCATACGTGATAAAACCCTTTTTTGTATTTGTCGCCTTTAAAAAACTAAACGCCTCTAAAAATTAAATACAGACGAAATCATTGACCGCTATTATAGTTATGTGCCCACAAAACGTTAGCCCTATTATCAGCGTAAGCGGTCTATTGCCATGTTCTTCACCCAGTGAAAAACGTCCGTTTTGCACGCTTCTCTCGAGAACTTCTGGCCACTTAATGTAGATAATGTTCGAACTCACTACGGGTTATCACACATTACTCGTGGGCGTGTATAGGGGCCGTTCTGTACACTATCGAACGCGCGTTCGGCCTATAATAAATGGCGGTGACTTTCTGCTGATATTTCCAAACCAAAATTGAAGGTGATTAGAACAATTATGTTCAGGCGCGAAAAAAAACCCTTACATATCGGTGTAATTACGCCCTACTTACAGGGCGACTATATGGGAGAAATTATCGAGCATATTCGCCATAACTGCGAGTTAAAACATTACCGTTTTAGCGCCATTCGAACGAATGGTTTCGGCCATTACACACTTGGAATTGGCTTAAATTCCTATAGTGCTATTATTGTCCTACGCAATGCGGCTAACCCTAAACTCATCGAAAAAATTCAGAACCGCGGCATTCCCATTATCGCCATAGCCCACGATTATTTCCCTCTTGACGTACCCGTACTCACCTGTGATAACAATCTAGGCGCCGAACAAGCCTTCGATTATTTACAGTGTAAAAATCACACAGACATGCTCTTTATAGGCGACATTACACAATACGATTTACGCAAACGCTATGAACGCTTTTGTGAGCTTTTAAAGGAGCATCAACTACCTTGTGGGTCAGCACAGTTAATTTGCGCACCGAACACCGTTTTTTCCGGCGGTCTTACCGCTGGTATCGAATTTCTACAACAAAACTCACGGTGCACGGGCATACTCTGCGGTGCTGGGTATACGGCTATAGGGTTTATTAAAAAACTTGAAGAGTTTGGCTTTACCTTTCCTGGCCCTATTGATGTCGTCGCGTTCGATGCCATTAGAATGACTAACCTCTTAACGCCACACCTTACCTATATCGATCAAAACCTTGACCTTCTCGCGAAGCGCAGCCTGACGTTATTAGAAAGTATTATCCACAGCAGTGTTACACCACCGAAAACCATAACCATTTCACCTTCACTTTACGGCAACTCCGTAGAACCAAACAATGATAGTTCAGCGAATGCGCCTAATATGCACGGAAGGCAACACCTTCACAAGTTTCTAGACAATACCGACTACACCGGCGCTTTACTCAATAATAGCTTCGAAATAACGCGGGATATCGTCAATTCTCGTCTCGACAATTTAATGGACATAGCACCACTGTTCAGTCAGTTTTTAAATTTTGGTGTGCTTTCCTGTATTACACATGACCGAAAATATCGCATTCACCTAAGTACACACAAAATTTTTGAACGCGGCCAAACATTGTGTATTCCTGGTAATGGTAGCGACGAAACATACACCTGTTTACCCGAGTCGTTTCCGCCACCCGCTATTCGCGCCGCCTATGCGCTTGACGGTGATACTTGGGTGCATTTTCCCATTTTTTGTGAGGACGACTTATGGGGTGTTCTCAGCCTTTCCGGCTCTCGAGAAACTGCGCACCACCCTAGTAGTTTTTCGAGTTTTACAGCGTTTATCGATACTATTACCTTTAGCTATTCGTTACTGCTTGAAAACACAGAACTGCGTCAACAACTAAAACAATCTATCGCCAAAGCACCAAAGGTTAACCGCAATTCAAGCAGTTTACATTCTCTTCCCAGTTTTGAATGGGATTTAGAAAAAGGTTCTGTGATGTGGAGCGATCTTGCACTAGAAATGCTCGGGTTCACCACTGAACTCGAAAAAAACATATACCGAAATATGGAAATATTTGACAGGGTTCATCCTGAAGATGAAACTAGGCTCCGAAAAGAACTCACCACTAGCTTATCGAATTTAGGCACAATGTCTGCTGCGGTTAGGTTAAAAAATACAGATGGTGAATACCATAACTATACGTTGCAAGGCGAAATTTTACACCGAGAGGAAAGCCGCGCTATTAGCTACCGCTGCTGTTTATCGGTTATTAACTAGCGTTTACGGGGTTCGATTAGAACGCAATGTAACCCACTCTTCTACCGCCGCCTGCTCTAACGCATCTCTATTCATCGCTTCTTCCACGCGATATCGCGATTGTAAATCGGTAAGTGACTGCACCTTTAGATAACAACTATGCCACGCGGCTTGCAATTGCGCTAACTGGTACTCTACGCGCTCTACTTGGTAACCCTGCCCTTCTATTGCCTTCGCCATTTGGCCCAGGAACTTTCTTGATTCGCCTATTTGTGCACCCCGTAGCCCTACATTTTTTGCGCCAAACAGCTCGATGTAGTGATGATAGTAATCGCGTAATTCGTGATGACGTTTTTTTTCGCCGTTTAGAATATCTTGCTGTTGACGTAACGCGAGTGCCGCATCGTTCAATTTTCGCCGCGCAAGTTCGACAACCACTTCGATGCGTTGCGAACGTAGCGCGGCCATTAGCGGTTACCGGCGGCCAACGGTCGCACCGGTCGAGCATTTTGCACTGTAGTATCTGGCGCCCCACCTAATGCTTGTGGTGCAGGCGGCGTCGCTGTCGTTAATACAGTCTCGAGTAATTGTCGGCTGAGAATATAATGCGCCGGTTCTGCCATTTTTTGAGCGATATATTTTTTTAGGTGTGGCTGTCGCTCGATTGCGCGATCAATCTCTGGATCAGTGCCACGAGTATAAGCACCAATAGCAATGAGATCTTTATTCGACCGATAGATTGACAACAACTGCTTAAATTGTTGCGCCCGCGCCAGGTGACCTGCATCCACTATATTCGGCATTACGCGGCTTACGGAGGCTTCTATGTCGATCGCGGGGTAAATGCCTTCTTCTGCTAATTGACGGGACAATACAATGTGGCCATCTAAAATCGCACGGGACGCATCTGCAATGGGGTCTTGTAAATCATCGCCCTCGGTTAGCACTGTGTAAAACGCAGTAATTGAACCTCCACCTTTATCGGCATTGCCAGCCCGTTCCACCAATTCTGGAATGCGTGCAAACACGCTGGGTGGGTATCCTTTTGTGGCCGGTGGTTCACCAATGGCTAACGATATTTCGCGTTGCGCTTGCGCGAAGCGGGTAAGAGAATCCATGAGTAATAAAACATTTTTTCCCTGATCGCGATAGTACTCCGCGATACGCGTAGCCAACTGAGAAGCGCGCAAACGCATTAGTGGTGCATCGTCTGCCGGGGCTGCCACAACTACGGCACGTTTGAGGCCGTCGTCACCCAGAATATGGTCAACAAACTCTTTAACCTCGCGACCACGTTCGCCAATTAGGCCTACCACTACAATATCGGCAGTCGTAAATCGTGTCATCATGCCGAGTAAAACACTTTTACCGACACCGCTGCCGGCAAATAACCCAATGCGCTGCCCCTTGCCTACAGTCAACAAACTATTAATAGCGCGAATGCCAACATCGAGCGGCTCATCAATCGGATGACGATGTAAGGGGTTAATGGTGCTGGGGGAAAGATCGACTTTGTCATGCGTAACAACCGGCCCTTTGCCGTCCAATGGCTGACCAATGCCGTTGAGTATGCGCCCTCTTAAATGGTCACCCATCGACAAATTCTTATGCGCGTGTATAGGCATTACTCGCGCACCAGGTTGAAGCCCTTCAATTTTTTGTACCGGCATTAAAAAGGTTTTTTCGTTATGAAACCCCACCACTTCTGCTTCTAATTCTCGACCATGACTGAGTTCAACACGACATTGGCGCCCAACGGGAACATTAAGGCCCACGGCCTCTAAGGTTAAACCGACCATTCGCGTGAGCCGCCCTTGCGCCTCGGGAAATCCATTTAGCTTATGAAAAGATTGGTATTGCTGCAGGCGCTCTTTAAGCGTCGAAAATTGTGTGGTCATACGGTATTGTCGCGAGCGCTGGTATTCTCAGACGTTACATTGAGCGTATCGCCCTCCTCTTCAAGCGTCACAAAATAATCGGCTAGCCGCGTTTCCACTGAGTAATCGATTAGGCTATCGGCTGTTTCAATACGGCAACCGCCGCGCGCCAGTGCGGCGTCATTCATAATGTCCCATGTACGATGCTCCGGGGGTATGCTGGCGTCTATTAGCTGTGCATCCTCTTCATTGACAAAAACGGTAATATTCGAAGCGCCAACGGGTAACGCTTTTACCGCACGATTCACAATAGTCACTATTTTTTCGGGTGCGGCCGAAATCTCGTCGCCCAATAGCCGTTTGGACAGCGACACCACCATGGATACAATTATGTTTTCTAGCTGTTGATCTTGATTTTGTAAGGGATCAAAAAGCTGGCTGGCAATGGCGGCTAATCGTGCGATTTCATCGTCACTTCGTTTCTTGGTTTCCTTATACGCTTTTAACTCACCCGCTTTCAGCCCGGACACCTCACCTTGCGATACGCCCTTCTCCATACCTTGCTTAAAACCGTCAGCATACCCTTCTTGCTGTGCTTGATCGGCCATTTCCTGCAATTGTTCAGCGGTGGGTGGCTTAGGTTTTTCTTGTCGAGTAACCGTTTCGACACGTTCGCTATTGGCTTTTTTTTGTGCCGCTTTTTTTTCAGTCTCTGCACTTTTTATGACTTTCTTATGCTGACCTACATCAGGAAGATCCCACGCTGTAACACGATCAGACACTGTAATGTCTTCTTGTGGAATTCTATTCACTTGCTTGGAAACATCCGTCATAGTGTTACGTCATATCATTGTGTTATGGTTTTCTGGTACAGTTAAAACGTCCCTTAAGCTTTCTAAAAAAAATAGCTTAGAGCATATCTTCTCCACCACCACCAAGCATAATTTCTCCGGCATCGGCCATACGTCTGGCCACAGTAAGGATTTCTTTTTGCGCACCCTCAACCTCGGAAACTTTAACGGGCCCTTTCGCTTCAAGGTCATCCCGTAACAACTCGGCCGCACGTTGAGACATATTGCTGAATATTTTTTCCTGTAAGGCTTCGTCCGCCCCTTTAAGGGCCAATATGAGCACATCGGAGGAAACTTCTCGCAAGAGTGATTGAATACCTTTGTCGTCAACATCGCGCAGGTTTTCAAATACAAACATAAGATCGGATATTTGATTACCCATATCTTCGTCCACTTCGCGAATGGAATCCATTAATTCGCCACCAATAGCGCTATCGAGATTATTCACAATTTCAGCAGCGGTTTTAAACCCACCCATTTCTTTGGTTTGCGATCCGGAACTACCCGAGAATTGTTTTTCGAGAATATCATTCAACTCTTGTAAGGCACCGGGCTGTACGGTATCTAATGCGGCAACACGCATCATTACATCTAAACGTACTTTCTCTTGAAAATAGCCCAATATTTCGGCCGATTGATCGGGATCTAGGTACGCTAAAACAATGGCTTGAATTTGCGGGTGTTCATTGCGAATAATATCGGCAATGGAACGCGCTTCCATCCATTTGAGTGTATCGAGGCCTGTTGTATTACCACCTAACAATATACGATCGATGAGGCCGTGTGCTTTATCTTCCCCGAGCGCGGTTACCAACATATTACGAATGTATTTATCTGCGCCCATACCCAAGCCCGTTTGGGTGCGCACCTCTTCCATAAAGTTATTGAGTACCACTTCTACTTCGTACTGTTGTACATTACTGAGCTGCGCCATTGCGGTACCCAACCGCTGGACTTCTTTGGGGCCCATATGACGTAGGATTTCGGCTGCGCTTTTCTCTCCCAGTGTCATCAATAAGATAGCAGATTGGTCAACGCGGTTGAGGCTGACTATCGGTTTTCCATCGGCGTCAGTTGGTGGCGTATCGGTCATTCTTCATTAATCCAGCGTTTGATGACTTGAGCAACGCGGCCGGCGTCTTCTGCTACTAAACCTTTCACCGCATTGAGTTGTTGTTCATAACTTTCTTCTGGGCTGGGTAACGCTAGGGCGTCACCCCCGGTAAGCGTTACGGTTTCATCAGACAGCGAATCGAAGGAATCTATACCGGACGCTTGTAGCGCTGCCATTTCTTTCGCTTCTTCTTGTTCTTTGGATTTAGAGCCCGTTCCCGCCAAGCTTTTTAATACGGGCCGTAGTAACCCCGTGATTAAAATCATGATAATAAACGCGCCGGTAAGTTGTTTCGCCAGCTGTTTAAACCAATCCTGCTCCCATAAGGGGGCATCACTTAAATCGTCGACTATCGGTAAGGGTATAAACGTCTCATTTAATATATTCACACTGTCACCCCGTACCGCAGAGAAGCCTACCGCATCTCTTACCAGTATAGCCAAGCGTTCCAATTCGACATCGGTCCAGCGCTGGGAGGTTATCTCGCCCGACTCAGCGTCTAGCTTTTTTTTATCATCCACAACAACGGCAACGGTGATGCGTCGTACCCGCCCTTTTTCATGTTTGGTGTAGCTTACGGTTCGATCGAGTTCAAAATTACGCGTTGCTTGGGAGCGAGTATTACTGGAAGGTGCTGGCGGCTCTTCATCTCCTCTTGGGCCCGCTACTTCAGGGGCCTGTCCTCCCGCCGGTGGTTGATTGGTAAGGGCACCCGGAATCCCACCGCCGCCTGCCGCACCCACTCGCTGCTCTTCAACGGTTTGTTCACTGCGAATTGCGGGTAAATCGGGGTTAAACGATTCTTCGGCTTGCTCTATTTCTGTAAAATCGATATCGGCGGCAACTTCCGTTTTGAAATTTGCGTCGCCGACTATGGGTGACAGCAAGCGGCGAATACGCAATACAATATCGTTTTCCACTTTGCGCGCGTAATCGAGATGCTGGTCGGCAAGCACTAATTTTTCATCTTCAATGCCAACGGAGAGTAGGTTACCTTTTTGGTCCACCACGGTAACATTCTCAACATCTAATTCAGGAATACTTGCCGCAACCAAATTAGCAATGCCATTAATTTGCTTTGGTTTAATCGGTCGCCCGGGAAATAAATCGAGAAAGACGGAGGCACTGGGTTCTCGCCCATCGCGTACAAACACCGTTCGCTTTGGAATTGCCAAGTGCACCCGTGCGCCACGTACCGAATTGATACTGGAGATTGTGCGTGAAAGTTCGCCTTCTAGCCCGCGTCTATAGCGCGTGGCTTCCATAAATTGGCTGGTACCTAACGGCTGCTCTTGGTCTAGTAATTCGAAGCCAATACTTTTATCACCTTGTACCCCATTTTCAGCCAGAACAATACGTGCTCTGTGCACTTCGTCTACGGGTACCATTAGCGCGCCGGAAGAGCCGTCTATTTTATAAGGGATTTCATTGAAATCTAATATTTGCCCCACTTCAGAGGAATCTAAACGATCGAGACTACCATATAGCGGCTTGTAATCTTCTCCTTGGCTCCATAACACAACAGCAAAACCGATGGCTACGCTTGCCGCTAAGCCAATCATCAAACCGGCTTGGCGAACAATGTTGAGGTTGTTAAACCCTTCGATTAAATCACTGGTTCCTGCTGAGCTAGCTGTTTCTGCACTGGCCATAGAATATCTCGTACCACATTACGCGGGGTGTTAGATGGGCATGTTCATTACATCGCGATAGGCTTCAACTAATTTGTTACGCACTTGCAGCATCGCGTCAAAAGCAACGCCGGCTTTTTGCGAGGCGATCATGACATCCGTTACGTCAATATTTTGATCGCCGCGAACATACGCTTCCGACATTGAGCTAGACGCTTGCTGTACTTCATTCACTTTATTGACGGCCTGCTCCATAATTTCACCAAAGCCGGGGCCGTTAACCTTCGACGCTTGCCCTAGGGCTTGCGTGCCCTCTACACGGTCTCGTCCCGCGATTGCGCCGGGGTTACCGAAGGCATTGGTCTGCTGTTTTATCGCACGCATTTCCATTAAAAGGCGGTTTACATCCATTCGATCTGTCATGGTAGGGGCTCTCGTCTTTCTCTCATCGACTCATCCAGTGCCAAGAATTTGTCGAATTGATTAAAAATAGGCAACTACCGTTAAATAGCACAATTTGGGCCACAGTTTGCCGTGTGGCAAAGTTTGTCCGGTTGGGGTTCATTACAATTTATTTTCAGTGATGAAGGGCGGGACATTGCGGTACCGAAAACCCAAATAAAAGGCAAAAAAAAGCACCAAGGTACAAAAACCTTGATGCTTTTTAATCACCTCGTGTGGCTGTCTATTTGGCGTATTTTCACCCCATAAAGCAACCACCACTGGCGGCTTTGATATAAAAGACACTTAAACAACAATTGCTTTCACCCAACGAAATACGGTTTAATTAAATACAATTTAAAAACAAGCCGTTGGTTTTAGTTGAATGTTTAACTCATTAGTCAATTAGATATCAAAATCAAATTCTTGCATTTCTCTTAACAAACGCAACTCTTCAATTTTATTTTCTAGTTGTCTTCGCGAATCAACAGTCAACTCATCGTTACGGTGCCCACCCTCGAAACTTTCATCTGTTTCGAGGGCCAACTCCAAAATAACGTTGTTCAAGTCAGAAGAACTACCCAAAACTTCAATACCCATAACTATGGACTCCTATAGGCAGGATGTAATTACACTCTAAAGAAATGAATGAAAACTAACCGTCGCTATCCTCCACCTTAATTGTGACAAAAGAATGAAATCGATATGACAATATCGAACCCTTGGCCTAGATCATATCAAATTTTTTTTCATTTAAAATAGCATTTTTTATGCAATTGACATTTTTTTTAAGGCCCTGGTAGATCCTCTATACTTACTTATACCGTATGGGACTAAAACAAGTTGAGATAACGTTTTTCTAACCGGTTACGGGGTCGAGTGAGTAGCCCTCTTCTCGAAACTTTGCCAATTTATAACGCAGCGTTCTTGGGCTTATTCCTAGACGTTCTGCGGTGTGTTTTTTGCTGCCCCTTTCCTGGCGTAATGTATGCAGAATAATTTCAAACTCTCGTTTCATGAGGTCTCGGCCTAGGCGTGCGGCTGGGTCCGACGTTTGAGGCGCTGCGGCGTTATCTCCGCCCATTTGGCCACCGGCAACATTAAGGGCAACCGATGTAAACACATCCCGTGTATGCTGCGCTACAGCATCCACCAGTGACGGTTTTTCACTGTATTGTGTTAGCGTATTTAGCCCTAAGTCAACTGCACCCAATTGATTTCCAGGCTGTAAAATTAACGCACGTTGCATCACATTATCGAGTTCACGTACATTGCCTGGCCATGCATAATTCAGCAGGGTGTCCAGTGCTTCGGGTGTAAATTCTACTCCTTGGCGATGCTGCTTAGCGGCATGACGTGCTAATAGGCTTTCGGCCAGTGGCAAAATATCTTCTTTACGATCACGCAGGGGTGCCCACTGCAGGGGCAATACACTTAGGCGGAAATAGAGATCTTCGCGGAAAAGCCCCTCTGCCACCTGTTGACGCATATCCCGGTTAGAGGTGGCAATTACGCGCACATCCAGCGCGATATTTTTTCTCCCGCCCAAACGCTCTACTTCTCGCTCTTGCAGCACGCGCAATAATTTCGCTTGCAGACCTAGGTCCATTTCTGAAATTTCATCCAGTAACAGCGTCCCCCCATTGGCTTGTTCAAATTTTCCCGGTGCAGAACTGTGTGCACCGGTATAGGCGCCTTTTTCATGGCCAAACAGCATGGCTTCAAGCATATTTTCGGGGATGGCGGCACAGTTAATGGCGATAAAGGGTTGATTCTTTCGGGGTGATTTTTCGTGAATATAGTGTGCGAGCACCTCTTTACCGGTACCCGACTCTCCAATTAAGAGCACGGTGGAATCGGATTGCGCAACACGTGTTGCGAGCACTAATAGTTGCTGACTCGATTCGGAGACGGCAATCGGTTCGCAGCTTTTGTTAACGCTGCCGCCTACGTACTGGTTGACGGTTTCAATTAATACTTTTGACTCAAACGGTTTCACCAAGTAGTCCACCGCACCATTACGTATCGCCTCTACTGAGTCACTAATACTGGCGTAGGCCGTCACTAACAGCACGGGTATTTGCGGGTATTCTTGACGCACATGGTGCAATAAATCGTGCCCACTCATAGCCCCCATATTAACGTCGGAAATGATGAGATCAAAGGTGTGGTCTCGCTTTAGCAGGTCGACAGCGACTTCGGCATTTTCGGCTTGATTGACCGAAAAGTGCTGTAATTCCAACGTATCCACTAAGGCTTCTCGTAGGTCGCCATCGTCTTCGACGACTAGAATGGACACTGTTCGTTGCGTGCCGTTTTTTGAGGTTCTCATAGTATGCTCCAAACCAAAACTGTCGAAAGCCAATAAGGTGGCTGAATTAAATTAATGCGAGAGTGGTATTCGTAATGTTGCGGTAACGCCGTGATTGGGTGGCGATGCCAATTCGAAACCGCCACCGTGAGCACGCGCCACTGATTGCACAACCGCCAACCCCAAACCTGTACCCTGCGATTTTGTGGTCACGAATATTTCGCGCGCGGTCGACAATAATTCTGCCGACATACCCGTTCCCTTATCGTTGACACTTACCGCCACAAAACCAGGAAAGTCAGCATGTTCGTTGAACGTCACGGTAAGGTGTGGCTCCGATGCAGACGCCTGCAGGCCATTATTAATTAGGTTCATTAATGCGCTAATAAGCGCTTCTCTATGACATTTAATGCGGCGCTGCGGCAGGTGATTTTGCCAATCACATACCGCCCCCGCCGTTTGCAAGGGGATTTCGGCCGCTTCCTTAAAGCCCTGCTCTAAGTCGCGAAGTGTAATGTCATCGTTAAGCGGCAATTCACTTTTTACGAATAGCAGCATATCCCGCACTTGGCGTTCCATATGTTGTAGACGGCTAAAAAGCTTGCGAGAAAAGTCGCTTCTTTTCTCTGGTGACAAGGTGGAGTGACACAGGTGGTCGGCATACAACATCGCCGCCGATAAGGGCGTTCGTATTTGATGAGCCAACGCTGAGACCATTTTACCCATTGCCGATAATCGTTCGGAGCGGCTCACGTGCTGCTGTAACTGTCGTGTCTCGGTTAGATCCGTGAGCAGAATAATTTGACCACCCTGTGTAACGTCGGCAACCTTGCCTTCATCAAGAGAGCTGGTGGCAACACTTAAGCGTCGGCCCAACTTTGTCGAAACTTCTAAACCGTCGTCATTGCGTGGCGCAAAGCATTCACCTATTACGTCTCGCCATAATCGCCCCGTTAAACCAGATGCGAGCAACTGCTGAGCGGCGGGGTTAGCCTCTACAATATGCCCGCGCGCATCTAGCACGATAACGCCACCGGGTAACACACTAAGCAACACCTGCATTTGGCTTGCTATCTGTTGTTTTTCGGATTGCTCAGCCTTCTTCTCGGCCGATACTTGGTCGAGTTCTTGGGTGAGCTGCCCCACGCGATCCTCTAGCAATCGGTACGAGTTTTCGAGCTGTGTGGAGGTCTCGTTAAAAAACGCAAACGCTGCGGCTAAGGTTTCGGCCTTAACATCGGGTGTGGAGCCTAATAATGCTGATGACGATGGCGATACGGGTGTTGGCGACAAGCTGGACATCTCCCGACAGTTAACTGTCACTACTGTTCGTGTGAGAGTCTTAACTGCAAGGCCAATGCCAGAAGCTAAACGTTAATAATTTCAAAGCGTTAGAAAGGGGTAACAAGGAGAGCGAGTGTGAACGTCAGGGATTTGACGACGACCAGAGAGAGGCTCTGGTCGCCGGGAAAACGTTATACGATGAGATCGAACTCGCGGCGTAATACGTCAACAATTTCGGCTTTAGGGTTATCAGAAAGAATAATAGGCTTGCCGGTAATTTTTTCGGCGATACCTGTATAGGTTGCCGAGATTTGCATAAGAACAGCTTCCGGCAAGGCGTTGTCACGGGCCAACCCTTGGCGTTCTGGCATACGATCTTTATTCAATAAAATATCGGGGTCTGGAAAGTGGTTAAGTAGCTGCTGACGAAATTCTTCTTTCGATTTTTCGATAACGTTTCCGTCGCGGTACTGTGGGCCATCCCATATACGGGAAGAATCTGGTGTACCCACTTCATCCATATAGATAAGCTCTTCTTCGCCTTTTGCATTGGTTACGTAGCCAAACTCAAATTTGGTATCAACAAAGATTTGATCCAACTTTTCCAGTTCGTCTGTTATCACATCGAAGCCTTCGCGTAGCAGCGTTTCGTACACATCGATATCGCTCGGCGTTCGGAAATTAAACGCCTCGTAATGTTGTTCAATATCGGCGCGTGTAATGTTCACGTCGTCTGCTTCGGGTACACCGGGAATACCGGTCAAAATACCCTTGGTTGATGGCGTAATGAGCAGCTCAGGTAACTTTTGATCTTTCTTCAAACCCTCTGGCAACTCTATACCACAAAAGTCACGCTCGCCTTTGGTGTAGGCGCGCCACATGGAGCCCGTAATATATTGACGCGCTATCGCCTCTATCATAACCGGCTTAGCTTTTTGAACGATCCATACGAACGGGTGTGGAATATCGAGAATATGGCTGTTGGCCAAACCTTTTTCCCGAAACAGACCAAACCAATGATTGGATATAGCGTTGAGCGCAGCACCTTTGCCCGGTACGCCATTCATACCGCCTTCACCGTGCCAAATACAATCAAATGCCGAGATACGATCGCTAATAACCATAATAGCTAAAGGGGCATCGGCCGCAACGTTATAGCCTTTATCTCGGATCAATCGTTTGCTGTCGGCCTCGGTTAACCAATATACCGAACGGACTTTACCGCTATGGACAGGTTGATCTGTACGGATGGGAAGGTCGTTATTCACAGATAGAACGCGATCGGCAAGATTCATAGCTTTACTCGTATTGATTCAAATTCAAAAAGTGTGTTTCTGGGAGAGAACCCAAATAATAGGAAAGCGGCGGATAATACCAAATGAAGGTTAGCCGTGACTATATGGTGTGTGCGAATTTTCGCAGAGAACGCGCTTTTCCCCCGTTTTTTACGCTTTAAACAGAAGAAAAGACCACTTTTAGAGTGCCAAGACGAACCCTAGCCTCGCTGTAGACCGTATTTACGCATTTTTTCAACAAGGGTTGTACGGCGAATGGTCAATTGCTCGGCTGCCCTCGCTACCACACCACCCGTATTATCCAACGCCTGCTGAATAAGACTTTGCTCCAAACCCGACATGTATTCTTTAAGGTCAATACCATTTTCAGGTAACAATGCAATATCGCCTTCACCCACCACCGTTGGCTTACGGGTTTCGTCCACAAGAGAATCAAATTCATCTTCCGATTCAGCCGCTATATGGCGGTAACGCTGCGGTAAATCTTGCACGCCCACAATACCAAACGGGTTCATAATGGCCATACGCTCAACTAAATTCGCCAGTTCCCGCACATTACCCGGCCAAGGGTGATTACACAGCGATAAAATCGCAGCTGAATTAAATCGCACAAAGCCGCGTTTTTCGCTCTCCATGCGAGCCGTTAATTCACTGATCAGTAAGGGAATATCTTCGGCTCGGTCTCGTAGCGGGGGCATCTCAATAGGAAAAACATTCAGCCGGTAATACAAATCTTCTCGAAAGCTACCGCCGGATATCATTTCTTCCAGGTTACGGTGCGTCGCGGCAATAATACGGACATTCGTCTTAAACGCCTTATTACCGCCTACACGTTCATAAGATTTTTCTTGTAGCACGCGCAAGATTTTAACCTGCATATGCAACGGCATATCGCCAATTTCATCAAGAAAGAGCGTGCCACCTTCTGCCAATTCGAAACGCCCAGCGCGTGAATTAATTGCACCCGTAAAGGCGCCTTTTTCATGGCCAAATAATTCGCTTTCCAATAGCTCTGCAGGAATAGCCCCGCAGTTAACAGGGACAAAAGGTTTGTCTCGCCGAGGCGAATGAAAATGCAAATTACGCGCGACAACTTCTTTGCCCGTGCCAGACTCGCCTTCGACAAGCACCGTTACGTCTTTTTCGGCGACTTGTGCCATCATCGCGCGTACATTTTGAACTTCTCTGCTAGTACCTACCAAGCTTCGAAACAAGTGATTCGGACGTTGATTTTTATCGATTTTGTGACGCTGCTGAGCTTCGGTATAACGTTGCGCGCGGTGAATAACATTTATCATTTCGGAATAATTGACGGGCAAGACCAAGGTATCGATCACCATATGCCGCAAATACGGGTCCCAATCATCACTCACCACAGGGCCTTCACCGAGCAACACTACCGGCGCTTCCTGACAATAACCTCGCACGGCCTCCAATTGGGCCTTAAACGATTCTACCGAATCACTATGGCCCAATATAAGCATCCCCACTTCTCGTCCGTTCTCTAACGAGACAGGCCCTTTACCGCGTTCGCACATTTGTCGCCACTGCTGGTGCGATACAATGCGGCTATGCTCACCCAAAAAATCGAACACAATGTGTAAATCATGACGAATAACATCGTTATCTTCTACTACCAGAATCTCTTTTTCGTAAAGCATTACTTCGACCTACTCTAACGTGAGCGAACTCATAGGGGTGATTGAGTTATGCGTGCTGATTTAGTTCTAATAAGCTGCCGCCTTCTATTGCTAAGACTCCAGTACGATGGCGTGCTCAACAATAACAACCCGGTATCTCAAAGCGCAGTTTCTAACGCTCGCCGCATTCGACTAATTTTTGACTGATTAGAAAACGCAGCGGGAATTTCCCTAAGTAATAGTCAACAAACTGCCAAGGGTCAAATTTCTGGCGAGCATATACTTTATCGGTCTAACGATTTAAGGAAGGGTTAACACACAGGGAAGGTGGTCAATATTAAAATAGACGCGCAAGCAACAATACGCTATTAGCACCCAATTATCTTATGCGCCAGGCATTACAAAAATTGGGCGAAAAAATAAGGTTGAAACAATTATTCTAGGCAGGGAGGCACAACGCTTAGCATGTTCGCGCCCGAAAACGATAACTGTTCTGCTTGCTCGGGCAACGACGACACAATAGCCGCGTACAGTTTTAACACGCGCTCTAGTTCGCTAACAAGCGCTGACGTATCGCGTTGGTCATCATCAAATGCTTGGTTTAAGCACTCGCCCAAGAGCGAGTCCAACTCGCGAACATCGTCCCAGTTTTTTGTATCATACGCTTGTTCTAACGCTTTACGCGCGCGCACTAACGCAAGGTGACTTACAGAAATAACAGACATAAAGCATCCTGATCAACCGTTGTTCAAAGCATAGACTACACACTATGCGTTAAATAGGTTAACGGCTCAAAATGCGATTACTTTAGCCTTCCTTATCGATAGCATCCCAGCCTTGCTTAACGTTATCAATTAATTTACCCACCTCCGATAACGCAATCATTTCTTCTGGGCCTGAACAGGTTGATAACCGTTCAGACATGTAATTGTATAGAATATCTAAATTGGTGGCGATATCGCCGCCGGCCCGCATATCGAGCGATTGCCGTAACCCGTTAATAATGCCAATTAATTTAGCCATAAGAACAGCTTTATCAGCTTCATTTCCCTCGCGCACGCAGGTTTTTGCCTGAGAGACACGCTCCATTGCACCGGCCAATAAAAGCGAAATAACTTGGTAAGATGACAGTTCGTCTGCGCGTTGTTCCATAATACGTGCAGCGTTCGTTGGGGCCACAGACATGGCAACCTCCTTAAGTAAAAGCGCTTATTTAAAGAACGCTTATTTCAAAAAACATACAATAGTGAGTGGCAAAATAATGCCGTTTTTCAACATCAATAAACTTAATGCAGGGACAGTGCCAATTATTCGAATAGCCTTCGCGAATCATGGCCTTAAGGTAGGTATCAATAGGTGAGTATGAGAGGATTAACCAATTTGTTTCCAACTATCGCGCATGTTACCGACAAGTTTAGCCGCTTCATCGAGTAATTCAGCGTCGGCATTGCGGTGCGCTTTTGCCAAAATATTTTGAATATAAACATAGAGGCCGTCGAGGTTTGCCGCAATATCACCGCCCTGATCTCTATCTAAACTTGTACGCAAGCCGCCAACAATAGCAATGGCAGAATTAATTTTTTTGCCGCGCAATTCAATATTATTGTATTGAATTGCGCCCTTCGCCTGAACAATTCGTTCAAGAGCCCCTTCATACAACATATCGATAAGTTTGTGCGGCGACGCCACTTCTACATTGGATTGACGGTGCACTTTGGCATAAGAATCTACTGCGAATTGGGTGTTCACTTAAACCTCTCTCTAAAACGTTTCGATTGCGTCACATTTATCAATGAATCAGTTTTCATTCGCGACTATCCAAACATTTCGGCCAATATGGTTAATACTTTAGCTTAACTTGGCGTCAACGCGAGCCGGCTAGCCGTTACGTGCCATAATTTCGTCAAAACTTTTATGCGTTGGTATTTATTTTGCAAACAGTCTATTTTGCGCCATTTTTTTGGCCCCCATAATGAGCCCCAAAAAAAATGACCTTTGTGCCCTCAACATTAACACTAATTGGTAGAGACCTCCCGTTATTTGACGCGGACATTACGGCCAACGCTACTGCGCTAAACGACGTGGTCGCGCACGCGTCTTTTTTAGTGCTGGGAGGCGCAGGCTCTATTGGCCAGGCCGTGGTAAAAGAAATAATACAACGGCGCCCCAAAAAAATTCATGTGGTGGACATTAGCGAAAATAATCTTGTTGAACTGGTGCGTGATATACGAAGCCAGTACGGCGATATTGGCGAATCATTCAAAACCTATGCCCTAGATATTGGCTCAACGGAGTTTGATGCCTTTTTTGACCATGACGGTCACTACGACTACTTAGTCAATCTTTCGGCACTAAAACATGTGCGCAGCGAAAAAGACCCTTACACGTTAATGCGCATGCTAAACGTCAATATTTTTAACACACAAAAAACGCTGAAACTCGCCATCAACAAAAACATTAAACATTATTTTTGTGTATCAACCGACAAAGCCGCAGACCCCGTGAACGTAATGGGCGCGTCAAAAAAAATAATGGAATGGGTGTTAATGCAATACAGCAAAAAAATATCCATTAGCACCGCTCGCTTCGCAAACGTGGCATTTTCTGACGGGTCATTACTCTGCGGCTTTGAGCATAGGCTTCGAAAAAAACAACCAATAGTGGCGCCAAATGATATTCAACGCTACTTTTTGACGCCTGAAGAAGCGGGACAACTGTGTTTAATGGCGTGTATTTTCGGAAAAAATCGCGAACTGTATTTTCCGTTACCGAGCGATAATATGGCTTTAACAACTTTTCCTGAAATCGCGAAAAACGTGCTCAAGGCACATGGTTATCACGTACATTCCTGCACCAGCGAAGATGATGCTCGCCAATTAATCAAGACTCTACCGCAACAGGGAAAATGGCCGTGTTTGTTTAACGAAAGCAACACTACCGGTGAAAAACCAATAGAACAATTTTATACCGATACCGAAACGCCCGAATACAGCACTTACAAAACAATTGGCATTCTTCACAATAGCGCTACTGTGAATACAGAACATTTGAATATTTTTGAACAAACAATTAGCGCTTTACAGCTACGCGGGCAATGGACGAAAAACGATATTCTTGCGGCCATTACCACCCTACTGCCTACGTTCAAGCATTACGAAACAGGTCAACACCTTGACAGTAAAATGTAACCCGACATCATACCTATGAACGAAATCATTATTGATGGACGTAAAATAGGCCCTGCTCATCCACCGTTGGTTATTGCCGAAATTGGCATTAACCATAATGGTTGCCTTACAACAGCCAAAAAAATGGTAGATGCGGCCGCGCGCGCCGGTGTGGAAATTATAAAACACCAAACCCATATTGTTGAAGACGAAATGAGCCGCGCGGCAAAATCGGTTATTCCCGGGAACGCAACGTCGTCTATCTACGATATTATGCGCGAGTGCGCATTAAGCGAAGACGACGAGCGTGCGCTAAAGCGGTATGTGGAAGATAAAGGCATGATTTTTTTCAGCACACCCTTTTCACGCGCAGCGGCAAACCGTCTCGCGGACATGAACGTAAGTGCTTATAAAATAGGCTCGGGCGAATGCAATAACACACCACTAATCCAACATGTTTGTGCGCAAGAAAAACCCGTAATTTTGAGTACGGGTATGAATAACATTGGCTCCATCGCCAACGCCGTCACATTGTTTCGTGCATACCACATCCCTTATGCGCTTTTGCACACCACCAACCTATATCCTACTCCTCCCCATTTAGTGCGGCTGGGTGCCATGACCGAAATGGCTCACGCCTTCCCCGATGCCGTTTTTGGTTTATCCGACCACACAACCAATAATATTGCCTGCATGGGTGCCATTGCACTTGGCGCGTCTATTGTGGAACGGCATTTTACTGATCATATGCAACGCGAAGGCCCCGATATTATTTGCTCTATGGACGAGCACGCCTGCCGAGAACTCATCCACGATAGCAAGACATTACATGTACAACTCGGCGGCCACAAAACCGCAACGCCAGAGGAAAAAATCACGATGGATTTTGCATTTTCTACCGTCGTAAGCATTAAAGCTATTCAAAAAGGCGAGCCATTCAACCACGATAATATTTGGGTTAAACGACCAGGTTGCGGTGACATTCCTGCGGTCGATTACGAATCGTTAATAGGCAAAGTGGCCGCTCAAGCTATTGAGAACGATACCCACCTTAAACGCGACGACATACAGGCATAACGCATGAGAACTATTGTGGTAACAGGCGCTAGTGGCTTTATCGGACAACACCTATGTTACGCACTCACGCAACAAGGTTACCGTGTTATTGCGGTCACCCGTCATAAACCCCACGCCCGCCGATTCAAGCTTTCTTTTACCGTTGTAGACCACTACCGTAATAGCCCACGCGGCGACGCCTTAATTCATCTTGCGGAGGAATCGGATCGCGCGACAGTAGAAACCTTAGGTGCCGAATATGCACGCGACGCCACAGCACTAGTCGAGTTTTTTGCGCATTTTTATGGAACCGAGATGTTGTACGTCTCATCGTGCTCTGTGTTTGGCGCAACAACAAAAAGTAAGTTGCGGCCTTTTACTGAAGAGTATCCCGTCGATGTCTCCGACCGTTACACCGCCATTAAAACAACAAACGAAAGAACGGTATTAAATACTCATGGAACAGTTGTGCGCCTTAGTAATATTTTTGGCACTGGCATGGCGCCCACCAATGTCGTGTCTACCATTCTCCATCAGCTACACGCCACGCCACGTGACCCCATCTACCTTAAGCGTTTACGCCCCATACGAGATTTTCTCTATGTCGAAGATTTAACACAAGCGCTCATTGCTGTGATCAACAGTTCCTCTACAGGTCTGTTTAATCTTGCATCGGGCCATTCCGTTAGAATTGGGGATTTAGCGCGTGAGATTTTGGCCGCGTTTGGTCAACCCGATAGAGACGTGATTGCAACCGATATAGAGACGCCCGCTTCAGTGGTGCGAATCAACACCCAAAAATTTAAACGAACATTTTCTTGGTCGCCTCAGTATTCGCTCACAAGAGGCATTCACCAACTCGTCGAAGATGACACGGTGCCTATCAAAGGTTTATCAAAGCTCTATCAATATGAATAAACGTAAAATAGCGGTTTTTACCGGTAATCGTGCTGAGTATGGTTTGCAGCTCCCTATACTCAAAGCCATTGATGCGCACCCTCAGCTGCACTATCAACTTATCGTATCGGGCGCGCATTTAAATACCCAATTTGGCCATACGCTTGATGAAATACGCGCTGATGGTTTTCATATAGATGCCGAAGTCACTATTGATATGGGGAATACTGTGGCGTCGTCTACGGCGGTTGCCATTGGCAATGGTATTATCGCCATGACGAAAACCCTTGCACAGCTCGCCCCCGATATAGTGGTAGTGTACGCCGATCGCTTTGAAGGTTTTGCTGCGGTTATTGCTGCTACACAAATGCACATACCTACCGCCCATATTGAAGGTGGCGATCTTACCGAAGGCGGCGCGCTCGACGATTCGGTTCGCCACGCCATGAGTAAGCTCGCACACTTACATTTCACCACCAATCAACAAGCCGCCAATCGGTTACTCGCCATGGGCGAAGAAACATGGCGAGTGCATACCGCCGGTTTTCCCGCGATCGATCTAATTGCCGAAAAACGCTATGCAAACCCTCAAGACATTGTTAAAAAACTCTCCCTTACGCTAGCACAACCGATTGTTGTATTTACGCAACACTCTGTGAGTAGCGAATACCAACGTGCAAAATGGCAAATTATTCCCTCAATAAAAGCCCTAAAAGCATTGGCGACAAAAGGCGTTCAAGTCATTGTGACTTACCCCAATAATGATGCCGGCGGTGACCTTATCGTCGCCGCGCTAGAACAATTAAAAAAAGACACGGCCAACAGGCTCCCCATACAAGTACATGCCTCCCTCGGCCACCATCTATACCACGGTTTACTCGCGCTCGCGAAACAAGAGGGTATCGCCATTGCGTGTGTGGGCAACTCCTCTTCAGGCATAAAAGAAACGCCGGCTTTTTGTTGCCCAACCGTGAACATTGGCACCCGCCAAAAGGGCCGTTTACGCTCCACTAATGTGCTCGACGTCGATTACGACGAGCACGCTATACAGGCGGCTGTGGAACAATGCTTAGGTGATGCAAACTTTAAGGCGCACTGTAAAACCGCTAAAAATCCGTATTTTTTGGGCGGGGCAGGAAGAAAAATTGCAGAAATTCTCGCGACTGTCGATATAAACACTAGCTTGTTACAAAAAGCGATGACCTTAAAAGGTGAGTCCGAGAACGGTTGGTTCCGTTAAACCACAGCTTATACCCATTGGTGATAAAAATGCCGCTATCGCAACACAATCAAACCACCGAAAACGAACTTAGGCTCGTGAGCAGTGGCGTGCGCCCTCGCCAACGGTACCTTGCAGAAGCCACGCATAATTGGCGCGATAGCCTCATTTTACCCAACGTCACCATTCGAGATTCTCTTGCGATATTAGAAAAAGCCTCGTTACGTGTATTACTGGTAACCGATGCTAACCGGCTGTTATTAGGCGTGGTGTCCGACGGCGATATACGTCGTGGCCTCATTGATGGCGTTGCACTACACGCCCCCATTTCTACCGTTATGAACGAACACCCTACCACCGCACCGCACGGCACACCCACAGCAGAATTAGTGAATACCATGAGCAGGCTAGACCTGCTCACCATTCCACTGATACACGACGGCCACGTTGTCGGCTTGCAGAGCCTCACCGAAGGGCTTGCAAAAACGCATTATAAAAACCCTGTATTTATTATGGCTGGTGGTGGTGGTACACGCTTGCGCCCCCTCACTAACGATTGCCCAAAGCCGCTGTTAAAAGTAGGCAACCGCCCTATTCTTGAACGTACCATTTGCCATTTTTCCAAATCCGGTTTTAGCGAATTTTACATTTCCACCCACTACATTCCCCACATGATACAAGAACACTTTGGTGACGGTAAAAAGTGGGGAGTCAATATTCATTACGTACACGAAGACACACCACTTGGAACTGCCGGCGCCTTGGGGCTACTCCCCAAAAACCTTCCAGATATTCCGTTAATTATGATTAATGGCGATGTGCTAACGGATATTAACTACAGCCAATTGCTCGATAATCACATTCAAAGCAGTGCCGACGCTACCATTTGCGTTCGTGAATATGAACATCAAATTCCCTATGGCGTAATCGAAAATAACAATAGCCAAATGATAGGCATGATTGAAAAACCCAAATACCAATTTCAGATAAACGCTGGCATTTACGTCATTAACTCAAACCTTGTAGCGAGCGTAAAATTAAATCAACGTATCGATATGCCAACGCTATTACAAAATCATATTGCACAACAGAAAAAAATTAGCGTGTACCCCATTCACGACTACTGGCTAGACATAGGCTCTATGGATGATTTTAGCCGCGCGCAAATTGATATTAAAAACCTTAACCTTTAGCGCTTTAACATAAAAATATTAAGCCGCTAAACCCATTGGCTACCTTCGTAATAGGCGCGACCTATGACAGAAAAACCCCGTGTACTCGCCCTTATTCCCGCCCGTGGTGGCTCCAAAGGTATACCCCACAAAAACCTTGCACTGCTAAACAGCAAGCCGCTTATTCAATGGACAATTGACGCTGCAAAAGCAGCAACCGTACTCACTGATATTGTGGTATCAACGGACGATGACACCATTCGGCAGTACGCCCAAAGCCAATCCGTTGACACACTGATGCGCCCCACTACGCTCGCATGTGATACCGCTCCTATGAACCCCACCATTACCCACGCGATTAAAGCATTCAGGCAGCGTGGCAAAACTTACAATTACCTGTGCTTACTGCAACCAACCTCTCCGTTACGCACCGCGTACGACATTGATACTGCAATGGCTACCCTTCAGCAGCACTACGCCGATGCCGCCATTAGTGTAACGGCACTGGAACACAACCCGTTGAAATCCTTTCGGTTAAACCATGAAGGTTTTCTGACGGGCATTGCCAATAACCAATATCCGTTTATGCGTAGGCAAGATTTACCCCCAGTTTACGAACCCAATGGTGCACTTTTTATTGTTGCAATAGACGCATTTGAACAACAACCCACATTACTGCAACCACGCACCGCTCCCTATCTAATGCCTGCGGAGCGCTCTGTGGATATCGACACGCAACACGACCTTGCCATAGCCGCGGCGGCACTTTAATTGTCAAAACTGTTAGAGATAATATGAATAGACAAACACAACTTGACCACAATAAAGCGTACCTTCAGGAAAACGGTTTGAACGCCCTATTAAACTTCGAAGACAATCTCGACTATACCGAAAACGCGTTTGACAGTGTGTCCGGTGAACTCGCTATTGCGTTGCCACCTGAAACCGACGACCTCGTACGGCTGCACAAATTAATACGGCAACGAAAATGTTTTACCGTATTGGAGTTTGGCATTGGCTATTCCACCGTTATAATTGCCGATGCCCTCGAAAAAAATGAGCGCGAATGGGAGAAACTCCCCAACAGGCCCAGCGTTCGAAACCGCTTTATGTTCCAACTGTTTTCCGTAGACGCGTCGGCGCAGTGGATAGCCACCACCCAGCGAAAACTCCCCACGCATTTAAGCCCCCGTATTCATTTGCAACACAGTGGTGTTGAGATAGGCACATTTAACGGCCAAATGTGCCACTACTACACCCACCTACCCAACATAGTGGCAGATTTTATATACCTCGACGGCCCAGATCCAAAAGATGTTAAGGGAACACTCAACGGCCTAAGTTTTCAGTGCGATGAACGCACTGTAATGGCCGCAGATTTATTGTTGATGGAACCCACCCTATTACCCGGCACGCTTATTTTAGTGGACGGACGAACCAATAACGCACGATTTTTAGCCCGAAATTTTTCCAGAGATTATGCCACGCACTGGTCGCCAGAACAGGATATAACCACCTTCGAACTCAACGAAGAACGGCTTGGAAAATACAACATTCTCGGCACCGACTATTTTCCACAAACATAATAGCGGTAACACCTAACACCTAACACCTAACACCTTTTTACTGTGGGCCTACACAAGGATTACGCCAATTAAACCCTCCACTAGTGATTCACCGATAACAGACAAGGTTACACGCCTACAACAGCAGCTTAGCGTTATTTTTTGTCATAATATGACAGCCTTTAAAGACGTTGTGCCCACGCTGTACCAAACGTTCAACCAACATACCCCTACGCAATACCACTTACAGGTAAACCCCAAGGGGTATCTCGATTTAGTTAACAACAATAACAAATCACTTTATTCACAGCGACCCGATCGCTATTGCCGAGCGCAAGTGAATGCCTTTTTGAAATCGCCGTTTATACGAGGCATAGGGTTCGAAAAAGTACCGGTACGCAATAACCAACACTTATTCCCCACGCTCATTAATACGCTTATAGAAGAGCACAACAACCAGTATAAAAACCCGCACATTCATTGCGCCGTGCCCATTGGCTTTATGATTATTACCGGCTGCGGTTTGGGCTATTCATTGGAAGATATTACCCACCGCTTAGATGTTCGTCACCTGTGTATAGTGGACCCAAATCCCGACTCTTTTTATGCCTCATTACACAGTATTGACTGGCAGAAAATACTTAATCATTTTACAACAGAGGGCCGCTCTATACGGTTTTTTATTGGCGTAGACGAAACGCAGGTGATTCGCCATATTCGTACCTTGCGCGATGAAATTGGCTTACATAACCTGGTATATACCGCCATTTTTCAGCATTTTAACAGCCCTCTGGAAGCCTCTTTTGTTCAACACTACCTGCGGGAATACCCGCTTATTGCCTCTGGTACGGGTTATTTCGATGACGAACAAATTGGCTTGGCCCATACCGCCGCGCATTTACACAGTGGTGTGCGTTTATTCAATCAACGTAAGCCCGCGACAGCATTACCGCCCGCGTACATTATTGGTAATGGGCCATCTCTCGACCAGCACATCGACTATTTAAAAAAACACGGTAAAAACGCCTTACTATTTTCGTGCGGAACGGCAATAAGTTCTCTGGCCAAAGTGGGAATTAAACCCGACTTTCATATTGAAACCGAACGTACCGCCATTATTAAAGGCTATCTTGAAAACGGCACCACCACCGAATACCGCAAGGGCATTACACTGTTGTGCTTAAATACGGTTGCACCGAGCGTTGTGAATTTATTTGATGAAACCTATGTAGCCGTAAAGCCGAACGATGCCGGCGAACTATTGTTAACGGCGCTGCAAAACCAAGACACCAACGAAGAGGCCTTTTTACCGCTGGCTATATGCAACCCAACGGTGACCAATGCCGGATTATCGTTTGCGTTGGCGATGGGCTTTGAGAACATCCAACTCTTTGGCGTAGATTTGGGTATGAAAAGCGGGAGAGCGCATCACTCCGCACTCAGTATCCACATGGATATTGAGCGTAAAACCCAGAAACAGGGTTTTACCTCTTTCGAAGACGAAAAAACACATTACGCCGTGCCCGCAAACTTCGGCGGCACCCTCGCGACACACCCTATTTTGCACGACACTAACGTTAATATGGCGTTATTGCTCTCGCTCTACACACAATCTGACCGACGATTTGTGGTGTACAACCCCAACGATGGAGCGTTTATTGATGGCACCCGGCCTACACATCCACAAGATCTTCCCACGCCCCCCTCTCTCGAGGACGGCGAAAAATCTACAATTGTAACGCGACTACTCTCGCAACGTTTCACCGCATTCCCCCCACAACAATTATCGATTAATCACCTTGTGCATGTTCATTTGGCGCCGTTAATTTCGCTTAAAGAAACCCTTAAACTTCCATTAGCCTGTTCCGAACTGAATGCGCGAGCATTGTTAGCTGAATTTCATCGCATTCACGCTGCCGTAACACGGCTTAAAGACACGTCGCCCATTAGCTATCAACTTATTCGTGGCAGCACGCAGTTTATTTTCGCTTTGATGACACGCCGTGTACTATTTTTGTCGAACGAGGAGGATTACCGAACCGCACTGGAATTTTCTATTCCACTGTACAATCAGTTTATTGAGGAAGCTTTAACCTTTGCGCAATCGCAACCACTGCAATGGGATACAAGCGAAGATACCGTGGCCACACAACTCGGGCTCGCGTGAGAAAAAACGGTGCTTAATGCGGCTTTAGCGTTTATTTTCCACCCTTTTACACGCCGGCAGGTGTTAGTCTCTGCTGGCAGTAAAGGGTAAGGTATTAATAAGGTTTTCGAGAAATGAGCCGGAACTATTCAAACTGTTAATAATACGTTCCATCGCAATAAACTGGTTTATTAGGCGCTCTTCGAAAGCGGTCATACGGCGGTCAAGCGCCTCTTGATCTTCGTCTAAGCCGTCAATACTGGTTTCTAGATTATCTTCGCGATAGGCAATTAAACCACTGCCCGACAAAAATTCGTCTAAGGTTGCACCCAACTCGCCCCCGAAACCACGCGAAAAATTAACCGTCGCAGAGGTTGTATTCTCACCCACAACCAAGGCCAAACCTTCTCCTGGCTCCCCTAACGCAGGCAGTAAAACATTAGCAGAACCAAACGCCGTTTCGCCATTAATGGTGCCCACAACCGTTTGGCCTTGCGTACCATCCACCACCGTTAAACCTAACTCGGTAACAGATTCCATGCTCGCATCGGTAATGGACACGATGGAAGATGCACCATAAGCCGTAGAGGCAATATCAAAATTATTAGTGCCCGAATTATAGGTAACGGTGACCGCTGCGCCATTGTCAGCTAGGTTCGTATCAGCATTAATCAAGGTTTGCATGGCCGTAGCCAAATCAGATTCGGTGGCATAAACCGCTGCGGGTATCGCTAACGCGGCCGACTCAGTGCCGTTGACATCCACGGTAAAGGTATACACATCGGCACCAGGGCTAAACCCCGGTGTTGTAAAGTCAGCCGTTAGCGCGCCGCCAGTATAATAACCTCGCGCAGGAGGCGTTGTAATAACAACGTCGTACTCACCAGCCGTGGTGCTATCGTTGTAACTATTGATATAGATATCGCTATCCGATGTGGCCGTAAGCGGTGCAAACAAATTTTGCACACTTTCAAAATCTTTTTCGAACGCTTTCGAAAAAGCATCTTCGTCGATGCTCATGGTGCCATCGAGTTCGGTTCGTAATCCAATTGCACCCAGCGACGTAAAGCCAGAGTCTGCCAAACCCGGTATAGCGCTACTAATTACCGAACGAATACGAGAAATAATGGAGTTGGCCAACGAATCGTTTGCAAGAGAACCGGTAATAGTCTCGGCATCACCTTCCTCGTTATCTTGCTCGTAGGTGCCCACGGCAGGTTCAATAGCCTCTAAGAATAAATTAAACGCTTCTACAAAATCTCTTACATTTTGTTCCGCGAAGGCTTTATCTTCCGATACGGTAACCGTAATGGTTTCGCCGGGCGATTCTTTAAGTAAATCGAATTTTAAACCATCTACAATATCGTCTATGGTATTGGTTTCTCGTGTAACATCGAGACCATTGATGGTCAGCGCTGCGTCTTGGCCGCCTTGATTCTGCGTAAGTTGAGACGCATCTACGGCGTCCATATTGAAGGCAAACCGCGAAAGATCACTGTCGTCGGTATCCGTAGAGGCGCCACTGGTTTCCACTACTTTAATTTCAAGTTCGTTGGTAGCGCCAGATTCGGCGTTAATTTGTAACACATAACCGGAGCCACTATTAACGATAGTGGCTTGCACACCAAAGTCTTTCGCATTAATTGCATCGCGTAAACCTTCGAGTGAATTGTTTGTACTATCAATAACAACGTCGATCGAATCTTCTTCAAAATCTTGGACGAACGCGGTCATTTCGCCGTCGACATCGGCCGTAACATTACCAAAACTAAACGTTAAGGTACCTTCACCAACGGCATCCGTTGTATTGGTAAACGTAGTGGAGGTTAGTGATTGAGATTTTGCAATGGCCGTCACTTCAAAATTATACGTACCGGCCTGAACATCGGTGTCGAGTTCAAGGGGAACTAACGCGCTACTGTCGGTATACGAGGCCGTTTTGCTGTACATTCCTTCTGGGTCTGACAGTACAGTAGCGGCATCTTGTAAGGTGGCCATGGCACTGCTGAGCAAGCCATAGTCAGATATTTGTGTTTCTGCTTTTTCACGCGCGGAATCTATTCTTTGTTGCGGTGCTGCCCGTTCAATTTCGGTGAGCTGTTTGGTTAGACCAGGCGTATCAATGCCAGAGCCTACGCCGAGAGACTGAATAATATTATTATCAATCATGTTCGTCCTCACCTCTTAGCTTTTACGTTGACGCGTTACGGAACAGGGGGGCACGCGATTAAACACTACCGTTAAACCTTCACGTAAACCCTCACACTTACATCCAACAACCTTCTTCAGCGGTTTAGGTTGCCCTTTAATAACACCGCCGAAGTAAGGCTGGAAAAACCTGCTGCATTGCCACACCGTGTTAACGCAGAAAGACGCCCAGTTAAAAACTGTGCGCCCCCGTTGAACCCAGTTCGGCATCAGGCTGCCGTCACTTTGCTATTAGCCAAGTGCATCCATTAACCGTAATTCTCCATCATCGTTCAACTTACGTGCCAATTCCAAAAATATTTCTTCTGGAATCTGTCGGATTAACTCTCCCGAGTCACCATCCACCACTTTAATTACGGTTTGCTCAAGATCTGCGTCTACTGAAAATTGTAGGTCCCTTTGGATAGATTGCACGTATTGGGTAATTGATGCTACGGCAACATCCAATTTCACTTCTGTTTTAGGTTGCTCTTTTGGAGCCTCTTCAACAGGTGATTTTTCGTCAATTTTCGGCAATTGTTTGCCGCTCTGTTCCTGAGCTTCAGCAGCCCCCTTAGATGAAGCAGGCACGGCCGTTAACGGAGTGGCCGGCGCTATATTTCTAACTTCAATCATGGGTTATTCCTCTCTTTAACCCGCGGCCGGAAAAATAATTCCGGCGTTAGGGTAAACATTACCAATTAACCATTCGGTTATTAGGTTATTGCAGTAGCGAGAGAACCTGCTGTGGTCTCGCATTGGCCTGAGCCAACATGGCTTGTGATGCCTGTTGTAGTACTTGTGCTCGACTTAACTGTGCCGTTTCGGAAGCGAAATCGGCATCGACAATTCGCGATCGTGCAGCCGATGTTTTTTCCGATACGTTAGACAAGTTAGATACGGTAAAGTCGAGACGGTTATTAATCGCACCTAGATCCGATCGAGCGCTGTTAATTTGCTCTAGCGCCTCATCAATAACCGAGATAGCCGATTGCGCACCCGCCTCGGTGGATACATTCACCCCTGCTATAGAGCCTGCACCTACAGAGTCATTACGCTCTTGCAAGCCCGTATTAGCAAATATAGTGGCCGCTGCGTTATCGCCGTAAGCAATACTCAAGTCACCACTGGTAGAGCTAAGCGCAATACTGTTTGTTGCGTCACCTGCGTAGGCCACTACACCCGTTTCGCTACTGAACTTATTAATCGCTTCAATCACTTCTGTATTTTGAGCGGCTACATCGGAACCAGCAGTAATTGCACCAATTTCAACACCGTTGATAATTAAATCGCCTTCGTTCAAGGAGGCTGCAGCGGAAATACCATGGCCTTGTAAATTGCCTTGATCATCCTGTACATCCAAGCCTAAGCCTTCGACTAATACCAATGTTGCCGTAGAGGCTGCCGTTGCATCCAAACCACCTTCTACTTTTACGCCGGCTTTATCGACACTGGTGTCGGTAAAGACCATTCGGAAGTTAGTGGCTTCTGTTGCATCAATACCCGCGACATCGGCAATGGCTCTACCGGCACCCGCTGTAACAGCGACCGATACGGCATCTTCCTGAGCCAGGACTAGCTTGCCGTTTTCACTAAGAGACGCCGAGACGCTGGTGTCTGCATTAATTTTATCAACGAGTTCGCCAAGATTATTAGTGCCCGTTAATTGAAACGCTTGCGTACGGCCATCACCATCCACAACGGTCAGTACAATGTGGTCAGTACCCGCTACCATACGGCCATCACCTGTACCGCCCGCTTCATAAGACACTAACGCAGAGGCTTCCGCACCCTTGCCATCTAAATCGGCGTTCATTGTGGCCAGTTTTTCATTTAGCGTATCACCGGCCGTTGTATCCATTGCGCTAATGGTTACGTCGTTCACATACAAAGTAGTATCCGTATCCGCTGCAGTAAACGCTGCCAGAGACGTTAAACCGGCAGCTGTCGCTTCACCAATAATATCGCCACCAGCACCACCTAAACTATTGGTACTAAAACTTTGAATGCCGAACTCGATCGTTTGATTTGATTCCGAGCCTACCTGCAAGGCAATATCACCTAAAGAACCGTCCAGTATGTTCTGGCCGTTAAACGCTGTTGTATCGGTAATTCGGTCAATTTCTGATTTAAGCTGTTGTACTTCCGCGTCGAGTGTTGCACGGTCGGTATTGGAGTAAATGCCGTTCGCCGACTGAATAGCCAGTTCCCGCATACGCTGTAAAATGTTGGTGGTTTCGTCCAACGCTCCTTCAGCGGTTTGGATCAATGAAATACCGTCATTTGAGTTTCGAATGGCTTGATCTAAACCTCGAATCTGTGATGTTTGACGATTAGAAATTGCGAGACCGGCAGCATCATCAGCCGCGCCATTGATCCGCTTACCAGAGGCGAGACGCTCGCTCGCTTTGTCCAATTCCATTCCAGACTGAAGCAGCTGGCGCTGGGCATTCAGTGAGGGAACATTACTGTTAACTACTAAAGGCATGATAAGCCTCCCATTCATTAGTTTTCAAAACGCCAGCTGTAAAGGCCCGGCCATTAGTACTCAGATCGTCGTTTCAAAAAGGTCTCGACGTTCCATACTTAGCGTTTCGGCGCCGCACGAATAAACTTTAGTATGAGTGGAAAGTGGTTTACAGCAATGGGGAAGGCAATAGATTTACCTGTTAATTCAAGCGGTTAAGCATTGCCGCTCGAGAAGAATCATAAGTTTTTTAGAGAAAATGAGCCATTTTTACGGCACAACCTCTATATTATTTTTTCGATAGTCCAGCATCCTTCAGAGGCTAACGTTATAACTACGCACATTCGGGCCGTTTGCGATAATTAATTGACACCTAAAATACGCCGAACAGAATACCGAAAGCCCTCGACATTTTTTTGACTCACAGTACTTTTTTATCAGTGATAGAACACTGGCATTTCTATTGCCTATACTGATCTTTAACGTATCAATAGTCGAAACCTTGACGCTAAGCTACGCCCCCCACGCGAAAAAAGGCGTCACATTAAAACGGGCCACACCCGTAAGAAAAAGGACGGTAATGTCGCAAGCGCTCCAACAACTCATACAGCAGGCCGAAGCCCAAAAGATTCAAGCCAACATGAATCTTTGCTATAGAAAAAATATCACACTTTTACAACACGCGTTCCCCTCCCTATATAAACGACTCGAACATCATCGCCCCAGCGGGGTCGTGCTTCAGCTAGACCCCAACGGCGAACTGAACTTGGCCGACACTGCCACTCGACAATACCTTTACAACGAGCCACCGCAACACTACTGCCGTAAGCAGGTAAACCACTTTAAAAAAAAGCAAAACGTACAACGCTTTAAACTCTGTACCGGAGAGGCCTACAACGACCGTCATATCCACCTACAGCACCTGAATACACTTATCGATGCCTATGCCGCGCTTAAAAAACCCGCGCTAGAAACACCTATAACGTACATTCCTAACCTTATTGTAAGCGGCATTGGGCTTGGTTACTCATTACCGCTATTGCTCGACACATTCGATATTCAGCATATTTTTATTCACGAAGCCTGCTTAGATACCTTTCATGCCTCGTTACATACGTTAGACTGGGAACCCATTGTGCGGCATTTTTCTCAACCGCTTCATTCAATCGATTTCTGCGTAGGCAAAAACAGTACACAAGCGTTAACCGACATCGAATTTTCCCTACAACGCATTGGTTTGCACGCACACATTTATTCATTTATCTATTCACATACCACCCGTGCCGCCGAACAACAATTTATTGAACGCTACCTACACGAAATTCGCGCGTTCATTGGTGGCCTTGGGTATTACGACGACGAACAAATAGGCTTGGCACACGGCTACCATAATGCGCGTTCATCCCACCCTGTGTTTGATAGCAGCCAAACGCAGCACCGTACTGCACGGTTAATATTAGTAGGCAACGGCCCCTCGCTCGATGCGCATACCGCGTACCTTCGCGAAAACACCGACAACGCCATTATCATGAGTTGCGGCTCGGCATTAGGCTCCCTGCTTAAAATGGGTATCAAGCCCGACTTTCATGTAGAGATGGAGCGAACCAATGCCATCACCGACTTTTTACATCTCAGTACCCGCCCAGAAGACCGCGAAAACATCACACTATTGTGTTTGCATACGGTTGCGCCTAACGCCATAGCGGCCTTTAAGGAGGTGTGTTACGCCATAAAACCCAACGATGCAGCAACGGCCCACCTTCATAATAATGTCGCCCCAAAAACGTTACATGCATTAGGTTTTTGCAATCCCACCGTCACAAACTGTGGCCTAGCGTTTGCTATTTCTATGGGTTTTAAAGACGTACATTTAGTGGGCGTCGATTTGGGTATGCCTACAACCGGAGGCCACCATAGCGCTAACAGTTTTCACTACGAGATGGAAAAATCACTTACCGATACAAGTAATTTTAAATACGCTTACACCCAGCAAAACAATACGCTGGTAGCGGGCAACTTTGGTGGCAAAGTCAAAACCCATACTGTGCTGAATCATTCCAGAATCGCTATGGAACGGCTACTCGCTATGGCGACCCGCGCATTTCCCGATTTTAGTTGCACTAACACCAACAACGGCGCAAAAATTCAGTACACCCTCAGCGCTGCGATAGACAGTATTCCTCCCGCGCCGTGCTGCGATAAACCAACGGAAATCAACGCCATTAAAACCGCGCACTTTTACCGGGCCACTGGCACGCACTTACCGGAAGCAACAAACACCGGTAATAACACTCACGAACCATTGCTTTCGTATTTTATGAGCATCGAAAAAACCCTCACTATGAGCCATACGCTTTCCGACAACCGAGCACTACAGAATGAGTGCCAACGTATATATGGATTAATTGCCGCCCACAATGACCCGCTCACACACTATTTGCTACGAGGGTCTATTAACTGTTTGTTGGGTGTTATCGTTGAAAACTGCTTGTATACCCGCGATAAGGTGTTATTTCAACAACGTACACAACTCGGTGCAGGGATCTTCAACGCGTTTATCGACAACGTTTACCTTCGCATGAAAACAGAACCCTTTAGACTCGACGACACTCGCGACCCCATACTCGAAAAAATGAGCCACATGCGTTAGCACATACTCTATTCGCTTGCTCGACTACCCTTGGCGCAACGCCCGCCTTTCAACACCTACCTTTCAACACCCAACGACACACGCGTACCGTTTTAATCCGTACGCGTTGCAAAAAACGGCTACCCCGCTAGCGATAACCGTTTAGGTTTTCTGTCGTTAAGAGATTACCCTTGGAGTAGCTGTAAAACCTGCTGGGGCTGTGCATTGGCCTGCGCCAACATTGCTTGGGACGCTTGCTGTAAAACTTGCGCGCGACTTAGCTCAGACGTTTCGGACGCAAAATCGGCGTCGACAATACGTGACCGCGCAGCCGAGGTTTTTTCAGACACATTTGCTAAATTACTCATAGTAAAATCCAAGCGGTTATTCACCGCACCGAGTTCAGACCGCACCGAATTAATTTGCTCAAGCGCAATATCAACAACCGAAATTGCTTTTTGAGACCCTTCCGCAGTATCAATGGCAATACCCGATACAGAACCGCTGCCCTCTGCTACATTACGTTCCTGCAACCCGGTTATCGCGACAATATTACCGGCGTTAGCATTCTCCCCATACTCAATGGACACATTGCCGCCCACCGTAGAACGCAAACCAATGCGAGTGGTTGACCCCGTTACCGTAAAGGCCACCACACCAGACTCTTCAGACACCAAGTTAATCGCCTCGATGGCCGATGCCGTATCCGTCGCGGCAGTATTGACACCCGTAAAGGCGCCAACATCAACGCCGTTAATCATCAAATCGCCTTTTTGAATAGTCGCAGCAACGCCGGCAACAGTAGAACCCAGTAGGTTGCTATCGTCATCGTGTACGTCAATACCCAACGCTTGGATATCCGCGTCGTTCTGCGCACCCGTTTCCACCTTAACGCCATTTTTATCGGTAGTGGTGTCAGTAAACACTAATGAGAAATTTGTGGTTACGCCCGTTGCTAAACCCGACGCACCGGTGGCATCCGTCACGGTTATGCTCGTGCCACCATCTGCATTTAGAATTAACTTGCCCGAGTCATCTATTTTTGCATCGAGAGTGGTTTCGGCATTAATTTTTGTGACGAGCTCTCCCAAGCTCGCAGTGCCTGACAAAACATAGCTCTGTGCTAACCCATCACCATCCGTTACGGCCAAGGTAATAGACGAGACACCGGCCGTTAAAATACCGTTACCCGCGGCCGTTGCCTCTACATTCACTAAAGCGGACGCTTCTGCACCCTTCCCATCTAGGTCGGCATTAATAATGGCTATTTTATCATTAAGGGTAGTACCAGCCGAAAGATCGCTAATAGCCGTATCATTCACAAATAAAGTATCGGCAGCGGCACCTGCATCAAATAATGCAAGGGTCGTAAGCCCAGCGGCAGTCTCTTCGCCCACAATATCGCCGGAGCTTCCACCCAGCGAAGACGTACTAAAACCAGGAATAGAAAGATCGATAATCTGGTAAGCCTCAGCACCCACTTGCAGCGATACATCGCCCAAACTACCATCCAATAACGGTTGCCCGTTAAACGAGGTCGATTTGGCAATACGATCCACTTCTTCTTTTAGCTGCTGAACCTCCGCATCTAACGTGCCTCTATCCGTATCGGCGTAAATTCCGTTAGCCGACTGAATAGCAAGTTCACGAATACGCTGCAAAATATTGGTCACCTCGTCTAACGCGCCTTCGGCGGTTTGAATAAGTGAAACACCATCGTTCGCGTTTCGAATGGCTTGGCCTAACCCCCTTATCTGAGAGGTCATTCTATTGGAAATGGCCAAGCCCGCCGCATCGTCGCGTGCGGTATTAATGCGTCTACCCGAAGCTAAACGCTCCATGGCCTGACTCATATCATTACCAGAGTTAACTAATTGCCGCTGGGCATTCAAAGCACCAACATTGGTATTAATGACTAAGGGCATAACAATTCTCCTGTAACATGAGTCACTAACGTGTATTCGTTTCTACTGCGTGGAATAGAACGTTTAAATCGCAGTGAATGAACTTAACAGGAAATTTGCAATGGCTATGCCAAGTTTGAATGAGACCGAATATTAGGGCTTGTAGCGTATTTTTGTCGTTTATAAACACACGCAGATACAAGAGCGGCAATAATTGTTAATACAGCGGAAAGACCATTGCCGCTTTAATACCGTTAATACTGGCCTGCATTTCGATGGAGGAAGATTAAGGCAATTTGGGGGAACACACGCCTGTCGCTGTCGCTTTATTCATGCGACATTAAAAAGTGACGATAACTTATCTGTTTGAAGGAAGGAAAATGCTCGCCACGCTGTCTTAGCCTGAGGCTTCAATTGAAAAAATGGTTATAGTGCAGAAACTACATCAAAATATAAACTCTATTCCCAAACTAAGCATACGGCCTCTATTTTCGACACCCGACACCATTTTTCGGTTCATACTGGGAGAATAATATGTAGCATCGGTAAGGTTATAAACACGCGCTATAAGCTTGGTATCGCTAAATAAATTCTTATAGATCGATGCGTTTAGTAACCAATATTGCGCTAATTGTCGAAATGATGGGTTTTCTCTTGTACCAATAGTTTGCTCTGTATCACTGTGAAACTGTGCATTGACATTCGCACCCCATTCAGCTCGGTTATAACTAGTAGAAAACGAAAAGGTGTTAGTCGAAAATAATTGTGGTTGTTTATCTGTTTTAGGCAAATGCGTATAAGCCATGCTCATGCGAGTGTAATAGCCTAGCACTGCCGACATTTCAAGTTCCAACCCTGAAGACGTAAGAGTATCCTCATCGTTAACAATCGACAATCCAAATGGGCCTCCACCAGGTACTAGACTAATGCGATTTTTATGTTTACTGGAAAACAGTGTTACAACGCTTTGAATTTCAATTTTTTGATTCAACCATTCTGCCCAATTCTGCAGCCATGCAAGCTCTAACGTACGAATCTTTTCGGATTTCATATCAGGATTACCTAAATATAAATCATCCGTTTGCAGGCGATTGGGGGCACGAAAGGCTTCCCCGTACATAAGTTTAAAACTCCGTTCCGGCACTGGCGCGTAAACAAGTGCTGCTCGAGGATTAAAGTCCGCACCGACACCGCTTGTTTTATCAATACGCACGCCCAGTGTGCCGTGTAATTTTTCCGAAAAAGCAGTTTGATCCTGCGCATATAAACTCAATATTTCTCGGTCACTGGTTGGGCCTTGAGGGTATACAGTATCACTATCGAAGCTGACGAAACGGTACTTATCAATATCCGAGTGACGGTAACCGATTCCGGCTTGAAGGGTGTGTTTATTGACGTTGCGATGCGCTTGTAGCTCAAAATCCCATTCCGAGGAATAATACTGGTATGTCCCCAATTCTGTATTAAAGACCTCTATCTGCTCCTCCTTCCATTCGGAATAATTAACATTGGCACTGAGCTGCCATGTAGAGGATTGTATGACATCACCCCAAAATGCGAAGGAATTTTGCTCTGTTTCTGCATGCGTGGTGCCATTTTCTACAAAATTGAAGTTAAAAAAATCGTCCAACTCTCGACGACTATGCCGAATATCTAAGTGAAGACGGTCCTTCCACGTAAGGGTCGCTTTTCCGTCTAGGGCTTTATTCGGGTCTTGGGTCGACGTCGTGAATGGGTTGATCTGAGTGGTTAAGTCCGCGCCATAATGGTGACCCGTATCGTTGTAAAACCGGGCAAAACCAGAGGCTTTCCAGTCATCAGCATGAATAGAACCATTGGTATAAAATTCTCTAGCGCCATAATCTCCCACTGCCACAAACAGGTCATTACTATCTTTTGTCGTGATAATATTAACCACACCAGAGAAAGCGCTGGAACCATACATGGCAGAACCAGGGCCCCTAATAACTTCCACGCGGTCGATATTAGCCGTTGTGATGAACCGATTATCAAACATGGCCCCGCCAGACATATCAGAATTCATACGCTGACCGTCCATCAAAAAAAGAATGGAGTAAGACGGCTGTCCAGTAACAAGACCACGGGCTGCCACTCGATACCCTTGATTAAGGAAGGTTACGCGCGAGCTCTGAAATCCTGGTACAAAGTTCAATAACTCTTCAACGCTGCGAACACCCATTTCCAATATTTGTTGCCGCTGAAAAATAGTAACCGATGAGGGCGCGAGCCTTGCCAACTCCTGATGCCTAGACGCAACCTCTACGGTGATTGACATCAATTCCTTAAGGGACAAATCCATCAGGTTTTCTAGATCTGAGCTTTTGTCGAAGGCCTTACTAACGGGCACAATAAACAACATAAAGACACAAAATAAAACACACCGACTGACCAAAACACTCTTTTTTCCCATGATGTTTTCTCAATAGTTGCGTATTCATCCTGCCAAAATGAAAAACCCTTTCGCTAAAATAATACGCAACCTTTGTTCCCTCAACGCCACCCGAAGATACACACCCACATTATTGTAGTATCGAATTCATAATTTGGCACCTACAATGCCATTACGAATGAGGCACGTCATTATCAGTAGTGCGTATATTGAGGAAGTTATTTATATCTTTAATGGATGCTTTTACTTGGGCCGAATCTATCGTATCTTTTTTCTTTAGGCTTTCGATGTAAACACCCCAAAGAGAATTTGTCATGGAATGAAACATTTCCAACGATATTTTATAGATGGCTTGTTTATCTCTTACCTCAAAAAAATGAAGCGCTATACCACTTATCGACACTAAGGCGCCACTAACTACAGTAATCGCAAGCCCCACTCCCTTTAGGGCCGCTAAATTTGCCAACAAAGATACTCCAATTATTGAAACGCCCGTTACAAACACTAACAGCGAAAAACCACCAATAGTGTGAATTCTCTCTACACCTTCAATAGCTTTATCCGCATATTTTTCCCAGTTTTCTTTTCCTTTTTCTTCCCGATTAAACATATTGATTTTCATTTCACGGAACCCCTCATCGATAAGTGTATTGTTTGAACATACCCCCACTGAAAACGAAGAACGGCAGAGCACCTAAAAGCAACCCATTGCTTCGTATCTTTACGATAAAACTGTAACGACCTGATCACGACAATCCATTTGTTGTTTGCAAGCCATATACCGAAGATAACGTTTATCCATATGCAACTTTTACTTAACTCGGTTTATATTTAACTTTACTTTTTTACCGATATTATTTTAAGAAGAATACCGCTATGATCAAAAAAATACCCGTAATCACCAAAATCTCCGCCATGGCCGTGCGTCACGGCCTTACGCACACCACCATTTCCTACAGTCGCTAAATCTTTGGCTTCTGCTTCACTATGCGTAGGCCCATATTCCTCCCAACTAAAAACCCCATCTCTGTAGAACATGCCTGCAGCAGCATTCCAGTGAAGGTGTCCATCCTCATGACCGTCCTCCAAGCAAGTACTTGTTGCTGAGGCTTCGTGTTTCCACGTAAAAATATTGGCGTCATCACTAAAGGTAAACTGTATAATGGAACGTTCATTCGAATACACATTAAACATCGGCTCGATACTTTCACCACTTTCACCCTGTCTTTTCTCGAAAAACCCAACAACAACTTCGTGTATTAAACTCGACATTACAATGCGTTCCTATTTTAGTTAATAACAAATAATTCCTCTTCCGTTACACATCTATAAAAATCCCTCATAACCAGAGCCCTGTTATTGTCAAAATAGTGAACGGTGTAAATCACGTATTGCCCTATAAACTTTCCCCAAAGGCCATGGCCAATACAGGCAACCCAGCCGAATAAAAAAAACACCTGAATCATTTAGAACGCAATAACGCTGACTATCTTTACAATACGGTATAAAAAAAAACTATTTTATTTCCACCCAATCTATAGTCGCTCTGTAACCTTTAATTAAGCGCTCAAAAACTACACTACTGTAGTTTGACATGCAACTATGTAATGGCCTTACAACGAGCCCCAAACACTAACCGTTTAAAATGGCGTGAATAGGCGTACTTTTACATTAAAAGTAGTGCCTACAGCGCTATTCTATTGACCGGTCACGCTAAGGCACTTTATGGCGTTTGGTGTTCACCCGCTAACCATCGCATAGGGAAATTTAACGCCCACCTACGCGCCAACCCAATAAATTATCATGATATTCAGCCGTAATTGATCACTGTTCCTCACAGCATATTAAAGGGAAGCATCAGTCGATATTAGAATGGGGGCAATACAATGTCGCATCCATAGTCGTTCGGTATCCGCTACATCAAGTATCGACATTATCTGGTAGGATCGAAATGTATAGGGGGCGCAATATTGACAAGTAGTAATATCGCTGTTTTTAGAACATTACGCGCAGGGGGTAACCGAGAAAACTGTATTACACCTGTTCAACATTTGACAATGACCAGAATATAACTGAGCATACAGGTTCGCCTACCATTTGGACGCATGTAACATGAAGAAAATAATTATTATTGCATCATTAGCGCTATTGGCTGCAACGACAACTGTATGGGCTGCACAAGCAAAATATAAAGTGTTTTGCCCAGAGCATGACAAAGTTATCAAATATACGAGCGACTGGGATGAAGCGAAAAGCTATTCCAAGAACCACAATTCAGGTGCTCGACATAATTCGTACCCAACCAATAATAATTAGCCTATAAACGGGGAGAACGTTCTATTCTCCCTTTTCTACTATCTACAACCTCACCATTTTACCCGCTCGGCACTATTACTCGGCACTATTACTCGGCACTATTGCTCGACACTATTCCTACAACGAACTAATTACTCGCGGCCAAGGCCTCACGAGCAACAGCTTTGCCATTAATTAGAACGCGCTCAATACTATTGTATGCCTCTACCGTTTTTAATGGGTCTTTAGTTAAGAGGAGTAAATTCGCCTTTTTACCCACTTCAATACTGCCGACACTATTGTCTAGATGAAAGGCCTTTGCGTTATTAATGGTGGCTGCCTCCAATATTTTTTTCAATGATACGCCGGCCTTATACCACGCCTGCATATCGGTATACCCACTTAAACCAGGTGCATTAGCATAAGACTGACCGATAATAGTGTCCGTTGCAAAAAGTAGATTTGCGTCATAGTCGGCCAAGGCTTTTAATACCTGTATATTGTGGCGATAGTATTTATTGAATAATTGGTACATACCCTCATCATCCAGCGCATGTAAATGCCGAGGAAAATATTGGCGTATACGCTTATGAAACCATTGCCCGTCTTCAGATTGGTACCAATCCAATAGCGGCTTCGGTAATACTCGCTCCAATAGCGGATTATTTAAATACGCAGGGTCAAACATACTGCGTTGCGAATCTAGAACATGTAAGGTCGGCTGATAGCCAATACCACGATCAGCAATGGCTTTTAACGTAACATGGATAGCCGGCGGCACTTCGCTAGCATGTCGATATTCACCCCAATGAAACATGCCATGCGCGATAATATCAACATCTGTTAACAGCGCAAAACGCTGAGACTCCCAGGAATTAGCGTGCAATAGTGTTGGCATATTGAGTTTACGCGCCTCACTAACCACGTCACGAATAATCTGCGGAGTTGGAATATCATAATCAGCGAATTCACTGCCACCATATCCGTTTTCGTAATACGTTTTAACGCAAATTCCACCACTTTCTTTAATATACTTAACGGTTGCTTTTGGCGTATGTTTTTTCAGATCAAAATCACCGTTTAGCGTTTGTTGCTGATAATGATCGTATAGAAAATTGGCATTGTCATATAGGCGGGTTTTTGGGTCTTCCTCAAACATACCGTGGCCATTGGCAATGTCAAGGTGCTTGCTACACGTGTATACGTCTGGATGTAACGGCTGCTGGGTGAACTCACTTAGCACCTTTGGCGAAAAAACATTTAGATCAATTAAGCTTGTATAGCCGAAGTATAGATAGCTACGTGGTTGCTGCTGCAGGTAGGACGCGACTAAATCCGGGTGTTGTTTTTTATGGCGACCCGTCATACTCGGCACTTTGGCGAGATGCACATGAGAGTCGATAAGCCCGGGAATAAGGTAACGCCCGCGTCCATCAAGACGGACAACAGGCGCTCTTATATCGATTTTTTTCGATGAAACCTCGGCAATCATTCCGTCTTTAATTAAAACATAGGCCTTGAACAAGGGAGTTTCGCGCTCTGGAGAAATCACCGTTACGTCTTCTATCAATAACGTTTCAGAAATGGCCGGTTGAGCGGATAAAAACAAAAGCAAAAATGCCGATATTTTAATAACATTCATCTAAAACCCCTCATAGAGTGATTGGCACGATAAGAATAAATAAAACAGTGGGTAATTAAAACCTTATACCTACGTAATACACTCATTTCTATTGCGCATGATTATAAATTACTGGCATTTTACCCTTCCATTGCAGCCATATGTCTTCATCGAGTATGAGCTCAACCATAACGTTAGCGACATTAATTCTACTGGTTGCACCCGAATCAAAAATTGCATTTCGAATAGGCGATACGTGCAAATCATACGCTGTTACTTTTTCATCATCGATTAAAGCATCTGGGCGAATCGCCACCCATTCTATGGCACTATTTTCTTGTCCAATGTTAGTGCGTAGAAAATCAGCTGCTTTTTCATTATCTACATGCGGAGGCAACAAAACTCTTAATAGTGAAATAACCATGCGTTGAGTTAACGGCGGTTTTTCAGGAATATCTCGATTACTATTTCCAGTGGTGTTCATTAGGAGTACTTTAACCTTATCGCTCGCGCCTTGTGATTTAATCGCATCACATACACACCGCAGCGTATCGGTGACCAAAAGACGAGGTTTACCAAACATACCTTTGAACGTAAGATTATGGCCAAGACAAAACACAACAGCATTACAATCACTTGTGTACACGGCCATTTCAGCACTCGTTAAATCGTGTACGGAGGCTTGAACTACATCTAAATTAGGTTGATCGGGTAATGCCGATAACGATCGCACTATTGCGCGCACCTCAACTCCTCTACGAAGCAACTGATCCACAACAAGTTGCCCTGTAACCCCACTTGCACCGATAACTAAAACATTCATGGCCTTTCACCTTAAATTAGTGACAACATTATTAGCGTGGTAAACGATATTACTGCGGGTAAGCGATACTATATTCCACCTGACTAAAATCATTTGGGAACGTAATAGCATGACAATGTGAAAGTTTTACCGGTGTCTCTATTTTTCCGAAAAGCGGAATCCCTTCACCTAATAGAATAGGCGCTTTTGTAATAATTATTTTATCAATGAGGTGTAAGTTAATGAACGACGTAATCGTTGTGCCACCATCAATGTAAGCTCGCTTGCAACCATTACCTTCTAACATTACGAGCAAGTCGTGAATACTTCCTGAATACATCTCAACTTTTCCGCGCAGGTTTTCGGGCGGTTCTTCCACTGTGTTACTCAATACAACAATGGGAATATCGCCATAGGGCCATTGCTCAGGAGTTAAATTCATACTGGCGATTGTTTCCATGCATTTACGGCCCATAATCATACAATCTACAGAATCCATGAAGGCGCTAAAGCCCATATCATTACCTCCCATATCAGCCTCCACATTGCCCGCGGTGTGAAGCCAATCAACACCACCTTCGGGCGTCGCAATATACCCATCTGCACTGGTTGCTATATAGACTGAACATTTCATTTGAGCTACCGTTCTCCTTACTTGAAACGACTTATTTCACGGTCTTTAGAGAAAGTTTAGAATCAAAATATTCCAAAAAAACCTTCTTATTTCAGGCGGTGAAAGCAGCTGACAATAAATTCTTACGCATGACGTATGGGTCAGTAGGTGTAGGTATAAAATTCCGTAGTATCTGACGATTCAGTGTAAATAAAACCGTTTTTGGTGAGCACCTTAACTGAGGCAATATTGTCGGGGGAAACACCACCCGTTATGGCGGTTATCGTATTATTTATTTGGAGTGTTTCAACGACTGACGCTATTAGCTCACTGACAAGCCCTTGTCCCCAATACTTTTCAGATAGTATATAGCCCACCCTAACCTCGCGGGGCTTTGCCGAGCCATTGATACCCTGAAGAAAAAGAAACCCTATAAATGTATTACCACAGGTTTCTTTTAGGGATAACGCGTATACGCCACCCTCTTTTAGTCTTTCGGCTATCCAGCCTCTCGCTTGGTGAGGCGTAGCGATGCCTCGCCAATGTGGAGGCAAATATTGCGTAGTTCTATCGGTTAAAAGTTCAATAATATGGCCATCCAATAAGAAATGGGTCGACTGAACAGTAGAAATTAATAATCTTTTTGATTCAAATTGTGCTAACACTTGAAGCCCTCCACAATCTCGATTCAAAGTAAAAGACATGCACGTTTTCACTACCGCTGACGTCTAGAAAGCCATTAGCGTGAAATTGTTAAGCGTTTTTTACGTGCTGCTATGTATTATTATTTATTGTTATATAATTTTTTGGCTAATATTACGTGCTTTTTTAAAAAAGAATAACTCCTTTTTTTACAGAGAAATATTGAGCATTCTCACGGTTCACATTTTTTCGAACACCAATGTTTGCCGTCTAGGCTATCCACTGTAGGTTCGTAACCTAACGGGGCCACACCTTTCTCGTCTAGCCCTCTAAATCGTCTACTCGTCGACACGAATACCTATAGAAGCGCTTTACAGACTAAGGCGTTATTCCAACAACAGAGTAATCTACACTTAAAGGTGTGGATTGAATTAAAACTCAGAGTTTGAAAATTCATCCTGAAGGTCACTTTTTACTTCTGACGGTTCCATAATCCACACTTCGGTTCCGGCATTAGGGAAAACACTAATTTTCAAACCATCGCGTTCCAAACCTGGAACCCACCTTGAGAAAAATTCTGGTACCGAAACACTTTTTGGTGAAAGCTTTTCGGTAGAGCTATTACTGTAAAACTCTGTAAACTCAGCATGAGGCCAAACGGGCAGGTATTCAAAACCGTGATCTTCCGAGTGAATTTTTAAAAATTCCTTTTTTTCGTTTACCAAAACCCAAATATCTCGTTCTTCGGCAACCATACTTAAAAATATTTCGTACCTAGATTCACAATCCATTTTTTCTATTTCTTTAAAGCTTAAATCTTTCACAATTCGTACTCACTTATTTATGTCATGGAGGCCATAACAACCGGGTTTATTCACCGTGTTGCTCCCAGTATTGGCAACTAGGGTATTGCATCTTGCGTAACCCGTTTCATGTAGAACCTGGTCGATAGTGCAGTATCGGATAAATCACCTCACACCACTGGCTTAATTGCGGGTATACGGCCTGTATCATGACTCTACACGGGGATGAAAAGCGCTCGATGTCAAGAATCTAGGCAGTTTTGATGACGTTAGTCTAACGTGAGTATATCCCTTATTTTTTCTAGACTAAAGCCTACCACACTATAGATAATGCGCACCCGAGAGAGTGCTGTAACCAAGATGCTACTCACTAACGGTAGTTTCATTGTGCTACAGGGTATTTGTAACCCAATCTCCCTTCGTACGGTCTTATGATGCAAGCAAAGCTATTTCGTGAGGTTACAAAGGGCCGCCAAAGCGATAGGCTTTCACTAGCCAAAATCGCCTTTTAGGCGGTGATCAGCATCTGTAAAATATGATGCCCGCTCTCTAGAATCAGGCCGATCTTTCAGCCCTATGCTTTACACCTGACTCAATCACTTAGTACGTGTTACAACGGCAATTAGAATATTGCTGGGTTTATTGTTGGCTTTTGTGGTGGTTCACTTCAGCCGCTCTGAACCCACAGTACGGACTGATCTAGCGGCTATTGTAGTTATTGTGGCCTTAAGTGCCTTATCCAACTCGAGCTTGGCATTTTGATGGGGGCTCAAGACCCCATCGCTGCCCAGTGTCCCAGAACTCTTTCAGTTACTCGTAGGCCCGCTCTTTTTCATTTATTTAAACCGTCTTAATAGGAAACCGGTTACCGCTCAATTGACACTGGTACATTTTTCCGCGTTTGGGCTTTTTACGGTGGTTTTCATCGCTTTTATTATCTCTGGGCATGAAAGCTGGGTTAAGAGCCTCCACCTTAAGCACTTGGTTCAAGGCATGACATTAGCCGCCAACCTGCAACTCTGGTTTTATTGCTTGCGCTGCCATCGCCAACTTAACGAATACGCTACGCGCCTAAAGCGATCGTGCTCGCCATAGATCGCTATAGTAAGACATGGGTGGAGTAAAGCTTATTTGCGCTGTTGCTGTGCAATACGGGTATCACTTTGCTCTATAGCCTAAATCATAGTCACTTTCATTTGCCTGTACACAAAACCGTTACTTTTATTCTCGCGTTAATTATCGTTTTAATCGTGTACCGTACGTTGCGCAACCCTGTGGTTTCTTTCGGGTAGCAAAGCGCCGGCATCCAACCCCCACGGGCTAGCGCGATATTTACTTAACTATTTTTTTTGGGGGGGGGGTAAAACCTTATGGAAAAAAACGTGGCGTAATCTCTGGGAGAACAGAGGCCCCTCTGCACGGGTAATACTGTCGATTCCACTCGGCACACTAACGCTGGGAGTGACTCTCAAACCTTATTCGATTCTTGCGCGGGAGCTACAGGAAAATTTTCTGAAGGCTAATTCAACGGCCATTCTATTTCAGCTGCAATAAATTGATACGAAACTGGTGGAATTACTGGCCGAACACCCGCCTATCGATAAAGTAGACACTCGTAGAGTTATTCTGGGCGAAATTAAAACAACAAACGGTCAATGGAAACCTCTACCGTTATTTGTGTTGCCCGATTACCATAATATCCAACTCGACCGCGTAACATCGCAGCCTGGAAACTGGCCGCCGGCAATAAATCAAATCCTAATTGAGCGACAATCCGTTAGCGTACTTGGTGGCACATATGATGCTCGCCCGACAACTCCCACAAATTGGCGTAATGATAGCCTTAGCGACCAGTAGCGGCCAGTAGCGGCCAGATAAAAGCCATTTATGACCGGGGAATAATCCTTTTAGGGCTGCTAGCCCCATTATAGAGTTTGCCTATCGCGTTTTACGGTAGCTGTATTTACGTTGACCGGTTAGCGACATTAATGAACCTCAATATTCAGCGTTATGGCATATCGGGATGGGTATTTTTAGTTCAAATCGCTCTTGACGTAGGCATTCCACTGCTTGCTACAAGTTTACCGATCAAACACGTAAGCCGCATGAGTATTCGCGACACTCTCATTGAATTTGGTCACCACCAATTTTCCAGAATTAAAACTGGGCATGCCAGTAAGTGTTAATACCGGCGATCACACTAAACACTACACGCTCGTTGGCATCGCCAGAGTAATGGGACAAGCAACACTTTTCACCGCCGATAATGCTCTTATTGTTCAAGCTGAAACGTCAAATAAAATAATTAGCAATGGAGTATTTATAACCCGTAAACATGCGACACCTTTAGCGCTCTATACCTTAAAGAATGATGTGCGATCACTGGCTAAACGTCAGGGAATGTCAATACGCCCGATTACCACCGCAGATGAAAGTGCCGGCAGAGTGATAACGCCGGCATAGTGATAACGCCGGCATAGTGATAACGCATTTCACAATAATTGCCTCACTCATGACTCTACTCACCCTGGTTATTACCTTTATTGCAGCCAATGGTATAGCGCTAACAATGACCACCACTATCATCGAGCGCACGCGGGAGATAGGCATTTTAAAATGCCATTGGAGCATCCACTATTCAATTGAGAAAAATATTTCCAATAGAAGGACAAGCAATCGCAGTGAAATTGCCGGTTAGGGAGGCGCTAATCTATGAACAAACACCAAATTCATTCAAATCACCATTGATATTAGCTATCTCCATGTGTTGCTCACCGTTGTAAACAGCAACACGACATCGTTTATTCAATAGGGTTTATAAGCTTGTACGGCCCGATTTATTGGCGCCCCAACTTGGAGATTGACCACCCTGCCAGCCACGGTCTTTACACAACTCAAGAACGTGCTCAACTCGATAGCGTGTGTTGCCGTCAAATAGCAACTGCGCAATGGTTAAACGGATCTCATCCAGCGCAACCTGATTAAGCCATACGCGCTTTACGGTATTGATTGATTCCTCATGCCGATAGAGCGCAATTGCGTAGGGCATATAATCGGCATTCAGTTTTAATACTTTTATTGCTGCCTGAATCTGCATAACGGTGTACTGCCCGCTGCCACCATAATTCTTTAGCAAATAAGGCCCAAGCTCACGAACATAAGCCTGTATAGTTTTTCTTAATTTATATTGCCTGAATAAACCGAACATAAGTATCCAACCGTTAGTTAAATGGGAACTACAAGTCTTTTCTCCCGAGACTATAGCCTAACCATTTACCCCTATTTTTATCGAAGCTATTCGTAGCGCGGGCCATTGTGTATAAAGAATTATGCGTGCTATTTTCGCATGCACTGAACAATCACCTAATCTTCTCGTTCATTACGACATTCATACGAACCCATTTCGAATTCTCGACAGATCCACGGGCGATTCTCATAAATAGTGCACATAAAGGTTCCACGATCTAACGCCGAGCACCAACCATCCGCTAAGCGCAACATCGTTTCGCCGCCCCATTGGTCGCGCGCGATATGTTCATCGGGAACACCGGTGTCGCTAATAATCATAACTTCTAAACGACAGCAACACGCTCGACACGTTGAACAGGTGACTTCGGTTTCCGAAATATCTTTAATCTCGACTGTCATATGGCTCTTCACGTAAAATAATCGCGCACTCTACGCCATATTTACCGCATTCGACATCACTTTTGTACGGGGCTGAGACGCTGAGCGCGATAGTGTATTCCCTTAGTAAAAATGTCTACAAGTGACGCTGTTCCCTTACCGAGTATTGTAGCTAAATTGAGTCATAAAACGATTTTTTGGCTACGCTTTTTTTCTTTTCCAATTAAGCCTAAATGCGTGAAACCAAAACCATTTTCATATTTTAACCCGTAACCCAATGTACGATCGACGCCAATATGAGAAACCCAAATTAAGCCTGCCATCTGAAATAGTTCAATGTTAAGAAAGAAGCCAAGTGCCACAATACCAAGAGCGCCAACAAGCGAATGCGCACCATTATAGGCCATTGCACCTACCTTTTTATTGACGAGGTAACCTAAAAAAGAAAGATCTGGCACTAGAAAATAAAGCGCAAATGTTAACCCGCTATACCCTTGCTGAAAATAAAAACTTAAGGCCAATATTAATACAGCCAATGCCTCTGCTCTCAACACCCATTTTACTGAACCCGTTACATTGCCCACGATATTTTCTCTATTCATAGATGCCGTTTCTTAAACAGACGGGTAAAAGCGATCACCACCTGCTCCTCGGTTACGTCCTTTATACACAATAATCTGTACACGATAACGATATTTTGAGGGTATAAAGCCGTATATGCACGCTGTTTTTAATAGAACACGGCCATACCGCTGTTGCGGTTAGCCTATAAATTAACCGAAACCTAGGGGGGGGAGATTTAAACGGTGTTTATGAGAGTATTGTCGGATTTCGGCAATGGCTGGATGCCGTAACGGCTTATAGAACCAACAAGCGCTGCACAATACCAGCAGGTATTCTACAGTTGTGAGAATAAATTTAACTGGCTGACGCGTACAAATGACGATTGTGCGGCTTGCAACACTAATGATTGTGCCGATAACCGTGTGGCCGCTTCGGCATAGTCCACATCTCTTAGGTCGGCTAATACATCTTTCATAACTAATTCGGAATCTAAATGAAGTGCGCGGGTGCTATCAAGTGTATTAAAACGTGCGCCCAGCTTTGCCGTAACATCCAATATACTCGTTTGCGTATGTTTAAGGTTATTAAGGGTAGAACCTACGACCGTATCCAATATTTTTCGCCCTTCGTCACTGCCGTCGTAATCTTTCATGCCTTGGCTAAAACGCGCTAGCGTGGTTAAAATATCTTGTTTCTTCGATGAATCGACGAATACCCTATCGCCAGCAACGGCTAGCACGCCATCCGCAGAGGTTGAGCCATTGACCGTATCAAGCCCCATTATGGCAGTTGAATTCACTGAGCCATTCCCAATCGTGAGGCTAACGCCGGTAGGTACTTGAACGCCAGTATTGTCGACGGTTACACCGAGTGAGATAAGCTTCGCCGCATTGCCATTACCCGCGCTATTAAAGATTGCAGAGAGGTCTGCAGTATTGGTGACATTACCATCCAGCACTAACGTTTCGGTTCTACCACCAACTCTAAACGTTACAGTTTCATTATTAGGTGCAGTAAAATCAAAGGGGAGTGTAACGGGGCCGTCGGCACCAAATGAGCGTGTTGCGGGTACGGCTGCATCGCCAGAGACCGGGTTGCCCGATACTCGAAAGCTAACGCCGTTCACCTCTATACTATTGCCGCCAGTGTATGCCTGATTGGCAACAACGACACGACCAGACGCGCGCTCCGTTATCGTATAGTTTTTACCGGCGGGTATTATGGTGTTGTCGGCATTAAACGATACCACTAAATCTTCTGGGTAAAATTCGTCAAATGCTTCTTGATCTATCACCAAGCCTACGGATATAGCAACGGGCGGATCAGAACGATTCGCAGCACTCGCATAAGTCACTACAGTGTTTTCATCACTTTCTATATCCACGAAAATATCTTTTCCGGAATCACTCGCCGCTATGGTGGTGTTATTGGCAATTTTTATAAATTGTTGGCCATCGTCACCGTTGTAGGTAAAACCGGAATTAGCGGAGCCGGTGAACGGTTGAGAACGGCTTTTATAGCCACCGAAGATATAGTCGCCATTCGCATTTTGGCTGTTCAACAAATTCGCGAGTTCATCTAAACGCGCATCTACTTCACTGGCTAGCGCTTTATATTCACTGGTACTAAGCGTAGCGGTGTTACCCGCTTGGACGGCGAGTTCTTGCATACGCTGTATAAGGTTGCTCGCGCTTTTTAAAGATGATTCTTCGAGTACCAAATTATTTTCGGCGATATCAATATTTTTGCGGTATTGACCAATATTTGAGATGTCGGTAGTGAGTTGCATTATTTTTGTGGAGGCAACGGGATCGTCTGACGGATTGAGTACGCGAATGCCCGTGGACAATTGCTCTTGCGTGTGAATCAGTGCTTGATTCGCATCGGCCATACCCTTGTTGGCAATATTAAATATTTGTAACGATGAAATGCGCATAATTTTTGTCTGGCAATACGTTTTAACATTACATAAGCGAAAAACGTGCCTCTTCGATAAAATAGAGCGTTCAGGTTAAAACGAGTTAATTAGGCGGTCAAATAGCTCTCTTGCAACGGAAATGACCTGAGTATTGGCGGCATACATTTGTTCAAAGCGGATAAGGTTTGCCGCTTCTTCATCGAGATTCACACCTGACACCGACGCGCGTAATTGTGTTGTTTGATGCAGAACTTGCTCGCTTGCATCAACATTAATTTTAGCGGATGAAGTATCGATGCCCACATATTCCACCAGTGACCCGTAACTTTCCGCATAGGTCGCTACGCCGCCGCCCACATTTTTATCACGTGCTAAGTTCACCAGTGATAGCGCGTTACGATTATCCGAGGCCGCGTCGTTATTAAAGTTGAGGCTAAAAGTATCGCCCGTATCGGGTATACCACTGAGTGATGCTTGAATACCCCAATAATTAGAACGCGCAAAATCAGTAGCCGTAGTATCACCAAAAATCATGCTATTAGGTGGAAAGGTTGAAAGTGTCATGTCTTCGGCAAGGGTCACATCCAACGACCCACCTATAACAAAAGTTGACGCGGCATTGTTGCCGGTGGTCGACATGGTGGCATTTGGGTTTTTGCCATCGCTTAAGTCCACGGATTCGCCTGCCCCCGCCGTTAGGGATACGACAAAGTCGTCGCCTTCGGTGGAATATACTCTAAGCTCCGGCGTACCGGTTAAGGCGTTTCGCCCCGCTACCGCGTATATTCCCGCAGCAGACAATGTTGAGTTCCCGGCGATACGTTCAGCAAGGTAATCATTAAATGCATCGATATCGGTTATAGGGTTGGGAACATCCGCGCTTACAACATTTACACCGAGAGGATCGGTTTCGTACTCAATGAGATTTTGATCGTTAAGATTAATTTGTAAGGGCGCCGCATTGGTAATTTGAAGATTGGATAATTCCATATAATTAAAAGCATTGGCGGTAACACCGGCAATATTATCCAAAGCACTCGCCAACCCTCGTGCGCTACTGTTCATCTCAGTAAATATTGTTTGTGCCGACGCAGGAAGACCTTCTAGCTCCGCCGCAGTGGAAAGTGTAATGGCTTCGGCAGGATAACCATTGCTAATAAAGCCCGTACCGGAAATACCGTTGACATCGCCAGCGGTAGTAAACGTTGCTCCTTCTATATTAAAACCTAATAGGTTATTCGCTTGACCTACGGGGGCCACATCGCCATTTCCATCTGGGTCACTATTGTAATTTTGTAGCGTTATATCACCAAAACCCGAGTGTTTTAGCCTAAACGCAACCGTTCCGCTATCGGACATAAAGGCGGTAACATCGGTACCCGTTAGCTGAGCATTAATTTCACTTAACAATACAGCCTCGTCCACAATAGCGGGGCCGGAAACCGCAACGCTAAAAGCACCGTCGTAGGCGGCATTTAAGGTTCCGCTTACCACAACATCAAATGAGAACTGATTTGTCGTTGCGCTAAAATCGGTAGTGGTAAAATCAGGCGCTACAGCGGTGGGTGGCGCCATAAAAAGTGCCGCCTGCTGCGCAAACGTTCGGCCTTCGGGTATGCCTGTCATATTCCCATTGGCGGACACCAATGTTGCCTGCGGGTTTGTTCCAAAGAGGGCGTTATTCGCACCCACGACAAACCGCTGATCACGAATGGGCGGTGACAATTGTATGGGCTTTCCAGGGTCGGAGTTGTCGAGAATATCGTAGCTGGTGGGCGAAGTAAATTGTACAATTAAAGGCGGGTTCATAACGCCTGTATTCGCTAATAAAGGTAATGGCGAACCGTCGGCAGCGGTAAGCGATAGCACTTCGCCGGGCGATATTTCGCCAGAACCTCTATTGCCGAGGCTGGCATCCGTAACCAGAGGGCTCGCAAAGGCGAGGCTTTGTGCATTCACTAATGATGACGAAAAATCTCGCCCGCCAGTACGTACAGGTAATAGTTTAAACGCATCGCCATCTTGAAAGGTGCCCGATTCAAACACCAATGATAACCCATCAAAATTAACTGATAGTGGATAGGCCCCAGTTAACAAACCTGTGGCAACTTCAGTACTGTCGGATAAACGCTCTATACGATACAGGCCACCCGCTTCAATTTTCACCTCGTAGTCACTGTCTGTGAGTTGAAGGCTATCGTCGATGTTTAATTTTATTTGTCTGTCGGCCGGCCCGGCATTATTGGAGTTTCCAATCACCCGTGCGGCGGATAAACTATTCTCATTGACATCAAAAAAGAATAAGCCACCAAATTCGTTTTCGAGCGTTATACCCTGTTGATGAACCTCGTTAAAAGAATCGGCCATAACTACCGCTATTCGACCAAATTGATTGTAGACACTGTCCATTACACCATCACGAAAGCGAAGTAAGCCACCAATTTCGCCACCGCTAATTAAATTAGTAATGGGCTGACCACCGATATCATTTTGAAACACAATATCCATTTTCGCCGCATCTTCTTCACTTGAAGCCACGGTTAATCTACGGGCCTCGATACCCACGACAAGATTTTGACCACTACCAATTACCACATTAATTTGACCCGACCCTTGGTCGTAGGTTTGAATTGAAATTAATTCGGATAATTGACGAAGCGTTTCATCCCGTTGATCTAATAAGTCATTCGGCAACGCGCCACCGCCAATACCCACGGCGTCAGATATTTTCAAGTTTAGCCCCGCTATATTTTCCACCAGCGCGTTAACTTGAGCTACCGCTGCCGAAATAGAATCATCGGCGTTGGCATCAAGCGCTTGAAACCGGCTATACAGCGTATTGAAACGGTCGGCAAGGTTTTCGGCCTCACTCAGAATTAATTGGCGAGCCGGTATTGACGTTGGGTCGTCTAGCCCGTTTTGCATCGACGCAAAAAATGATTCGAGGCCACTCGACAAGCCTGTTGACGTATCAGATAACAAATTATCGAGCTGGCTAACGTTGGTATGGTAAACCTCTAGGTCACTGTAAAGCGTGGTATCGGCACGTAATTGTCCGGTCACAAAACCATTCACAATACGTTCAATACTTTCAACATTAGCGCCATTACCAACGTAACTATTGCCGGTAAGTGTTGCAGGGTTGGTTTCGATGGCTACACGCTGCCGACTATAACCATCGACACCCGCATTGGATATATTGTGGCCTGTAGTGCTTAACGCTGTTTGCGTTGCGCGAAGGCCGCTAACACTAATGCCGAGAAGGTCTGAGCTCATGACATAGCCACCTTAGGAATCCGTGCGTTTTAGGGCCGAATCGCCGGTAACGATACGCTCACGAATGGAGAGTATTTTATTCGCATAATCAGGGTCGGTTGCGTAACCCGCCTTCTGCAAGGCATGAATATAGGTACCACCATCATTCGCTTTTAGCGCATTGTGATAACGCGGATTCTGCTGAACAAAAGCCACGTAATCGGTAACCGCGTGTTCTATGGAGTCGTAGGCGCGAAACGTCGCTTGCTCTGGTTTAAAGGTTCCCTGACTATATTCAAGTGTCGACACATCTAACGTGTCGCCCTGCCATTGTTGGCCGGCTTTAATATTGAATACATTAAAACTACTCTCACCGTTCGAATTTTTCAGTACGGATTGTCCCCAGCCGGTTTCGAGCGCCGCTTGTGCGGTAAGTATTGCACTGTCAATTCCTAGCGCTTTTGCGGCTTGCGCCATAATGGGTGAAACAACGCGTATAAAACTTTCAGGGGAGTGCGCCAGTGCAAAATAGTGCGGCGGTTTATCATTCGCCGATTTTGTTACAACGGGAACGGCTGCTTCTGGTTCGTTGCGCAGGGTTAGTGGTGCATTGACAGAAATGGTTTTTGCGGGCAAAGGTAACAGCGGGCTAACGCTATCCGGTTTAACCAACCGATTTTTAAGTTGCTCGTTGCCTTCAGGTGTAACACGCGCTGGTAGGCTTCCCGTTGGAATGGATGACGCTGGCACATTTTCCAATGAAGTATTTACCGATGAATCAGTCTCCAATGGCGTTACCATCGATAACCGGCTTTCCGCCGCAGAGGATGTTCTATTGTCGCCGTACGACTGGCTCATTTGTCGGTACATGGCCTCTGCAATACCAATACCACCTTGCTGGGTATGGGCCATACTCAACGATAATTGCTGGTCGTACATATCGCGGTAGAATTTTGTTTCGCCGCTGTTAAATAAACTACCTTCTTCAAATACAGCGTTTGCATCACGCATACTTTTTAACATCATGCCTATAAAAATGGATTCAAATTGTTGAGCCACTTTTCGCATGGCATCATCTTTATCGTCGCTGGCCTTTAGTTGCTGAAGGCTCGCTAAATCTGTATAGACATCTGCCGACTGTAAATGTTGTTGCGCGGCTAGAAGAGAGTGTGACGTAGCACTATTCATCAGATCACCAATATTTCGGCTTTTAAAGCACCGGCTTGTTTTAACGCTTCTAAGATTGCCATTAAGTCTCCTGGGGCAGCGCCTACTTCGTTTACTGCTCGCACAATGTCACTTAATGTTGGTCCGGGCGCAAATTCAAACATAGGCCCAGATTCTTCCGTTATTTCTACTGAGCTTTCGGGCACTACGACGGTGTTTCCGTCCGAGAAACCACCGGGCTGGCTAATATTGACATCTTCGCGCACTGTAACCGTTAAAGAACCATGGGTAACGGCAACTGGCGACACGCGTACATGTTTACCGACCACAATGGTGCCGGTACGCGAGTTAATAATAATTTTTGCCGATGATTCTCCCGGCGTAACGTTTACGTTTTCGAGTAGCGATAAATAATCCACTCGCTGTGCTGCGAGCTGGGGCGCTTGCACGGCAATTGAGGTTGCATCCATTGGCATGGCAACGTCGGGGCCGAGCAAGTCATTAATACTATCGGCAACACGTTTTGCCGTGGTGAAATCGGGCGTGTGTAAGTTAAATATAATTTTCCCTCCGTTCGCGAAGGTAGACGGTACCGAACGCTCGACCATCGCACCGTTAGGAATACGGCCTACACTGGGAATGTTGACCGTTACGCTTGAGCCATCTCGGCCGTCTGCTCCAAATCCGCCGACAATTAAATTACCTTGCGCAATGGCATATACGCGCCCGTCCAGGCCTTTTAGCGGCGTTAACAATAACGCGCCTCCACGCAAACTTTTAGCGTTTGCAACGGATGAAACCGTGATATCAATGGTTTGGCCCGGCTTAGAAAATGCGGGGAGTTCGGCATGCACCGCAACGGCGGCCACGTTTTTGAGTTGAAATTTTGCACCGGGCGGAATGGTAATACCAAACTGCTTTAACATGCTCATAAACGATTGCGTGGTAAACGGCGTTTGATTGGTTTGATCGCCACTACCATCGAGCCCAACCACCAAACCGTAGCCCACCAGTTGATTACTGCGCACTCCCGCTACGGAGGTTATATCTTTTATTCGTTCGGCCATACCATTGGCACTATGCATTAAACACAACACCAAGAAAGGACCCATAAAAAAACGTGTTAACGTAGAGTAACTCTTCATTAGAATGGCCATAAGGGGCTGTTAAAGAATTTTCCAATCCAGCCAATTTGCTGCGAATCTGCAAATTCTCCAGTGCCCGAATAGGTAATGCGCGCATTCGCAAGTTTGGTTGAGACGATGGTATTGTCTGGGCTTACATCGTCTGGGCGAACTAAGCCGCTCAATCGAATATATTCATCACCGCTATTAAGCGTTAACCATTTCTCTCCACGTACGAGTAGTGTGCCATTAGGGTAGACATCCACCACTGTTACGGAAATATTACCGGTAAGCTGGTTGCTTTGGTCGGCATCGGCCTCACCTTTAAATTCTCGAGCTGCCGCCAGATCGGTATTCATTGATACATCACCCGCGCCGAGCGTTGTTCCAAGTAGCGCAGCCGTACCAGATGCTCCGCCAACAGTAATATCGCTATCTTTAATTAACGCTATATTCGACGTTTTTTTAGAGCTGGTACGTTCTTGCAATACCACATTTAAAATATCGCCTATGCGTGTTGCTTTACGATCATCAAACAACACCATAGATGTATTGTCGGAATACAACGATCCGTTAGCCGGTAGCGACGGTCTTTCGGACGGTTGCATTACCGGCGCGTAATAGGGGTCGTCGGGTAGTACGGGCTTGCTTACGCAACCGCTGAGTAGCAAGTGCCCACCACCGATTAGCGTGACTATTATTAAGCCTTTTATGCTCATATTGTTACCCATGCCGTTTTAATCGTGACGCTCATTTCACAGAACCTTAACTTACAAATTTTGCGTCACAAACTGTAACATTTGGTCTGCCGTTGAGACGACTTTCGAGTTCATTTCGTAGGCTCTTTGCGTGGTAATCATATTGACCATTTCTTCAACAATATCGACATTGGAATTTTCCAGCATGCCTTGGTTAATTTGGCCCAATCCATTTTCGCCCGGCGTACCGGTAACCGGTGTTCCACTAGAAGCAGTTTCTAAAAACAAATTGCCACCTATGGCCTGCAGGCCAGCAGGATTAACGAAATCAACCGTTTGGATATTACCCAACACTTGCGGTGCGGGCGTACCCGGTACAAAAGCGCTAACGATACCGTCTGTTCCCACGGTGATACGATCGGCATTGGCCGGTAAGGTTATTGCCGGTTGCAATAGCAAACCGCTTGCATCCACTAATTCACCCGCACTACTTAGATGAAGTTGGCCCGCGCGGGTGTAAGATATGTTGCCATCGGGTTGTAGTATTTGAAAAAATCCGCGCCCGTCTATGGCCATATCCAAAGGCTGATTGGTAATTTGTAAACTGCCTGCGGTAAATTGTTTTTGCGTTCCCACAACCCGTACGCCAGTACCCAACTGCATGCCAGATGGTAGCTGAGTTTCTTCTGTTGTTTGCGCCCCTGGTTGACGCTGAATTTGATACAACAGATCTTCGAATATCGCTCTATCGCGCTTGAAGCCTACCGTGGAGGTATTCGCCAAATTATTGGCGACTGTTGTAAGCTGTATATCTTGTGCGGCTAAGCCGGTTTTACTCACATAGAGTGCTGCGTGCATTTCACACCTCGAACTATCGTTTTAAGGCTTTAACTGAAGCGTTTGTATTAACCCGACACCCGCAATAAGCTTGCGGATGTTTCTGAGTTCTCTTTTACGGTTTGCATAATTTTCACCTGCATTTCATATTGCCGTGCAAGGCTTAGAATACTGGTAAGTTCGTTAACAGCATTGACGTTACTACTTTCGACAAATCCAGAAACGACGCGTACCGCGGCATCTGCGGGCACGTCCTCTTCTAAATCCAACGCATGAATCAAACCATCGGTACCGCGCTTAATCGTGTCCAAGGCTGGGTTAACTAATTTAATTCTGTCTGCAAGCACTGGCGCGTCCACGCCCTGCCCAAGCGGCAAAACGGTAATGGAGCCGTCTATCGCCACTTCTAATTTTTCCGCGGGCGGTATTGAAATAGGCCCTCCATTGCCAAGCACCGGCAAGCCATTGCCGGTGCGTAAAATACCAACACTGTCCACAAACAACGAGCCAGCGCGCGTATAAGCTTCGCTGCCATCAGGCGCTTGCACGGCGATGAATCCTTCACCTTCAATGGCGATATCGAGTTCGCGCCCTGTTTGCACGAGTGCGCCTTGTTTAAAATCCGTTGCCGGGCTTTCCGCTAATGCGTAGGCACGTGTAGGCTGACCATCACCGTAATACACCGGCATACTGCGTGCCTGTGCAAAATCGGCCTTAAAGCCAACCGTATTAATATTGGCGAGGTTATTCGCATGCGCGGTTTGCGCTTGCATATTGTGTTTAGCGCCTGTCATAGCGACATATAGAGCTTTATCCATAGTATTTCACTGTCGTAACGCGTGAATTTAAACCCATCGAAAAACGTGTTGTTTGCATTGAATAACGATGGAAAAGTGTCACATTCGAACCCTATCCAGAAAGGAGCAATAAGGGTGCCAAAACGGGAATAGCGTTGTACTAGGCCATTATTGATTCCGCTAACGGTTGCTGCCGCGAGGGCTATTCGGTTAATAGTGCGAGTACCGCACGCTAGAACTACACCTATGACTACACCGATGAACTAGCGCAAGGAGTATGAAGAGTATGAAGAGTATGAAGAGTATGAAGAGTAAGTGGCGCGATGCTATAGCCCTAAACTGTAAGGGTCTAACCAAAGTGTTTTATCTTCCAGTGGTGTTTTGGGTGATAGCGTAGGGTTTTTTAAATGGAACGCAATACGGTTTTGGAGGTTAGCTTTGTTTAAGACATCCATCACCATAGGGTTGTTTAGAAAAAAATTATCGAAACTACCATCGGTTATCGCGGCGCGTAAACCCGATTCCAAATCGGCAGCCAACCGTATATTGCTCTGTGAAACAAAAAGATAAAAGGGCATTTTATAAATGAGCATTAATTTTTTCTCTACAGCCAACTCTAACGTCGGCCGCGACGATATTTCTGCCCAAGGCTCTTGCACGCCACGCGGGAAAGCGTCGAAGCGGCCACCATCGACCATATCGAAAAGATTGGAATATTTATTTGCCTTAACAACATTGAACCCATTAGCTTCTAAAATTTCAGTGTCTGACCATGTTCGGCCCTGCCCTAAATTTAGCCGTTTCATGTTTTCTATAGTTGAAACATTATCGAACGCTGGTTGGTTTCCAGAATGGATAATAAAAATACGATGCCCCAGTAAACCTTTGTAAAGTGGAATACGAACAGGAATAAGCTCTTCTTCGAGAGAGCGGGTGGTGCCCGCCCACATAATGGCTATATTGCCACTTTTAACTTCTTCGAGAAGTCGTGTTTGGGTCATATTCGTTTCACCATTATAGGTAATCGAATACGGCGTCTCGCTATAGGAAAGCGCTAATTTTATTAAGCCGTTACAATATTCACCGTTAGGGTCGGATATTTCACCAAGATTGACGGTCGCGGCCTGCGCGCGAAGGGGCAGCGCCATTATAGAGGCCAAGACTATTAAAACCATTAATCTATTGGCCATGAGTCACCCTCCTCACTGTGCCGCAAATCACTTTCACTCCCGTTAGGTTGAATACGCGCTCACAGTTTTAGCCCGCGGTGCGTAAGCGCATGCTTGGAGTATAGACACGATTCCATAATGCGGCAGTTAAATGACGCGATAGCCAGCTGTAACCCACACAAACGATTAACGAGCGAAGCGACCGTGGACATGCTCCACGCGGGTCGCGATAAACCGCATTAGTAACGACGTTTCAAGGTGCTCACACCTAGTGTTAACGTAGGTTAATAATTGTTTGCGTAACTTGATCCGCTGTTTCTATCGTTTTGGCGCTTGCTTGGAAATTGCGTTGCGCAATAATGAGATTTACCAATTGCTCTGACAAATCCACGTTCGATTCTTCTAGTGCACCGGATTGCAGAGCACCCAGTGCAGCACTGCGCGGGGTACCAATATTGGGTTGGCCCGATTCGAAATTTTCAGCCCACATGGTATTACCGACCGGCTGTAAGCCTTGTTGATTGGTAAAATCAGCCAGTGCCACCTGCGCCAGTGTTTGCGATTCACCATTGGTGTAACGCGCAAAAATAATACCACTTTCGTCAATACTGAGGCCCGATAAGCGGCCCGTCGCATAACCATTCTGATCGACATCATTCACCGAAAAGTCGGAACCAAACTGCGTAGTACCATTTAACTCAATCACAAAATTAGACGATGTGGGAGGCTCCGGTATGGCCGGCGTTCCACCTGCCAGTACGTTCTGTGGGCCCATCGCACCATTGGGCTGCCCATTAGAGTCGAGCGGCACCCAGTTCGAGATAAGCATATCTTCGGTGAGAATATTATTGAGTGAGCCATCCTCATTAAAGTACACACCAAAGGACAATGGCGTAGGTGATATATTGGCTGGCGGCGGCAGTGAGGTATCGGGATCGCCTACATCTAGGCCGTCAATTTGCACGAACATTTGCCAGTGATTGGAGGCTGAGGCGGGGTCCGTTGCATCGTAATTTTGTTTCACAAAGTATTGTGTCATTACATGAGAATTACCCAAGCTATCGTAGATACTCATGGAGGTGGCACTGTTGTAGGTGGACTGATCTGTCGGATCAAAAGCGTTGATAACCACATCCTCAAATTCGGCATCGGAAATTGGTTGATACAATCCAATAGAGGGAGGCGAGGCATTTTCCATCACGTAGCCTTGGTCTAGTACGATATTAATCGCACCGCCCACGGTTACCGAATTGAGGGTTGAGTCAAAATTACCCGCCCCTACCGGCGGTACCTGTAACGTTTGGGCTGGTGCGTCCAAATCACCTTGTATGGTGAGTGAGTCGCCACCATTTACACTATCAATAGCGATACGTAAATCGTCGCCCACGGCAGAGGCTAAAACTAAACTGGTTCCCGTTGGGCTTAAGGTTGCCGTTATACCTGGCAAAACTGAATCACTCAAAGCATTCACTTCTGCCTCTAACCCCGCTAGCGAATCCGCCACTAGGTTTACGCCGTTGAACGAGACCGTTAAGTTTCCGGAGGCACTGGTATGGTTACTGAGTGTTAATTCTGATTGCGAAGTAGCAGAGACGCCTTCCAACGCATTTAACCGAGAGGCCGTTTGTGCCGCTGTGACACCCTGTAAACTCGTAAACGGCACTATCGCACCATCAGGGCCAATAAATTCAATGGACTGCTGTGGGTAACCATTCGATACCGCTGCGATACCCCCTACCGAAGCTGGTGCTGGATTTAACCCAATTTGTGCCACGTTCGCAGAGGGTGTAAGCACTTGAACGAGAGAGTTTTCTCCTTCTTGTAAAGATGTAATCTCTAACCCATACACACCACCACCGTAGTCCACGGCATCGGCAATAACATCGATAGCGGTTTGCGGTAACACGGGGTTAAATATTTGCGCATTAATAACGCCGGCAAGCGTACTGAGATCATTAAACGTATTGATGGTGGCCGGTACGCCCGAACCGGTATCAAGATCAATACTAACGGTACCGTTGTTACCCGACGTAGCTCCCGACAACTGCACATCGAACGTCATAGGCGTAGTGGTAAAGTCGTTCGCTAGCGGCAACGCAAATGTAGTGCCCGTTAAGGTTGTGATGGTTGCATTTTGTAACCCTATCTGGGCAACACCAATTGCATTACCTTGCGTTTGAAATTCGCGGCCAATGCTTTGCAGTATTTCATCGGTGGAATCTAAATTGAGAATTGAATCGACAGACGTGGTTTGACGAGGTGCCAAATTAGCGGTTTGAATTTGTATATCACCGGTTATGCCGCCTACATTTCCGCCTGTATCGGCTTGAAACCCTTGAATACGTGCCCCTACATTATTAGTAATATAACCGTCATCGTTCAAACCAAATGTACCCGCACGCGAATAGAGTTGTTCCCCATTGCGGCTAAGCAAAAAGAACCCGTTACCGTTAATAGCCAGATCTAATTCATTTTCAGTAAAGGCGATATTACCTTGCGAAAAGCCTTGTGCCACGTCTTGCACCTGAATACCGCTGCCCACCGAGTTGGCTCCCGCACCTAAAACCGAGGTAGCGTAAACATCGCCAAACTCCACTCTAGACACCTTAAAACCTGTGGTTGACGCGTTGGCAATATTATTACCCGTCACGGTTAAATCTGTTGAGGCGGCACGAATGCCGCTTAAAGCCGTATCGAAAGGCATATACTTCTCCTGCTAAACTTAATTACAACGTGCGGCAATAAATTGCCGCCTATTCATTAAACTGTTTCACGTCGGCCAGATTCACTGCACCAATACCCGCTAAATTCAGTACAAGGCTGCCATTGCTAGCAACGGTCACACTATTAACATTCGCACTAAGCGCAGTATTTAATTCCGTTGAATTTCCGTCGCTTTGGGTGAGTACTTCAAACCGATATAAGCCTGCATTTACGCCATTTTCATGGCGACTTTCCCAATCAATTAATTCACCATTCACCTCGGCATTTTGTCCATCCCAACGCAGTACTACTTCGCCTGCAGGCTGTACACCAAGGGATATTTGCTCTACGAGTTCACCAGATTCGGTTAAAATATTCACCGATATGTCACTTGCACTAGCAGGCACATCAATGCTTGCCGTAATCACACCGCCGCTTTCAAGCTGAGTTCTATCGGATGGTACCGTTACGGAACGGCCCACGAGGGTAGAGGCTTGCAATGCTTGATTGGCCACAAAATTATTAGTAAAACTATCAAAATTGTTATTTAGCCGATCAAGGCTTTCCACCGAACTAAATTGCGCCAACTGGGCAATAAATTCGGTATTTTCTTGCGGGCTTAACGGATCTTGATGCTCTAACTGCGTAATCATTAGTTCCAAAAAAGCACTTTGACCAAGCTCGTTGTTTTTAGCCTCGCCCTTGGTTTTATTGGCGATCGATAAATCGCTTAACAGGCTGTTATTGCTGATAGCATTTATTTCACTCATGCGTTTTTCCTCACCAGCTCTACCGTTTTAACAAAATTGTCATGACTATTTATTGGCCCAATGATAATACCCGTTGAACCATTTGCTTGGCCGCGTTCATCACTTCTACATTTACTTGAAATGAGCGAGAAGCCGAGATCATATTCGTCATTTCTTCTACGATATTAACGTTCGGGTAATATACGTATCCGTCTTCATTTGCATTGGGGTTTTCGGGCTCGTAACGGGGTTGTAAAGGTGCATCACTTTCTACAATTCCCTGCACTCTCACACCCATAGATTCGGGCGTATCATGTTGAGCAGACATGGTGTTGCCCTGTAGCGCTGCGGCCTGAACCGCCGAAAATACTGGGTGCCTACCACGGTAGGTTAATTCACTACTTGAACTGGCCGTTTCTGCATTGGCAATATTACTGGCCGTGGTATTGAGGCGAATGCTTTGTGCATTCATACCCGAACCCGCGACATTAAAAATATTGGATAAGCTCATACATTTCTCACAACAAAATAATGTTTAAATAACCGTTAACACAGTCTCAACGCAAGAGACGACTGCTTTCGATAGAACAATCGGCGCTCGGACAATATCCAACACAGCAGATATTCATTATTCACCACGAATGGCTTTTGTCAGCCCTTTAAACTTGCTATTGAGAAATGTAAAACTCGCTTGGAAATCTAAATTGTTTTTCATAAATTCAGCATGTTCCACTTGTTCTTCTACTGTATTGCCATCAATACTGGGCTGGCTGGGTGTACGGTATAGGGTATCCAGCTCACCCAAGCTTTTGTCATCAAACTGTAGGTGTCCGTTACGAGTAGCACGCAAGCTCATATTGCCCGACTTATCGCCCAGCCGTGACGCTAGTGCTTGCTGAAAATTAAGATCTTTGGCTTTATAACCTGGCGTATCCACATTCGCTAAATTGCTGGCCAGTATGCCGGCACGCTGGCCCCGTAGACGCAAAGCTGATTCATGAACACCGAGCGCTTGATCGAATGAGATTGCCATGGGGTTTTACCTTCCAGTTCAAAAAAGAGTGTTATACCAGACTAATAGCAATGCGTATGCCAAGAGGATGAAAACCACTAACACGTTGTTTTATATGGTTTTTATTTTATTCTAGATGCCAGCAGCAGCGGTGAGAAGCGGCAATTTATTACCGCGCTTAGAGAGGATAGTGTAACCGAAGAAGATTGCGTGAAAGCCCTGTATCAAGTGGCACAATAGCCATTGCTACAGGTTTGCCAAGCCTTGTAAAACATAATAGAACGCAGCGCTTTCCGAGTCGCCCAAGGCGATATCTGCAAGCGTTGTATCGAGTTCAGTCTGGCTAATAAGACCGAGGCGTTGGTCTAAATACGCCGCCAAAATTTGTTGCTCTGAATTCATCGGCTGAAGGCCATCACGCAATGCCCGCGCGTTTGAGGGTGAACCCAGTAACATTTCATTGATGGCCATTTCACTGCGTATATAGAAGTTTTCGTTAACCGATAATTGCTGGCGATAAAAATTTTGTGACGCTTCGAAGTTACCTTCTTGACGATAGGCATGACCAATTTTGTGTAAATACTCTGTGTTTTCAGTACTGTGATACAAGTGTTGCCACACTTCTCTAGCGGCATCCTCTTCACCCAATGCGTATTGGGCGGCAGCATGAATCTCTAACAATTCGGGCAGCTCGTTAGCATAATACGCTTCTTGCTCTTCTTCAGACATTAACAGGTAGTTTTCAGTTAAGGTCGATACGCTATACCCGTGTTCTTCTATCGCTTGCACGCTAACATTTATTGCGGCTTCGCTATCACCTTGGGTAACCAACAGGCTGGCTTGCAGTAGCGCATAATCACCACGCCTAACGTCACTGGGTAGCGACTCCAACAGCGCTAAGGCCTCTTCGGCGTTGTCTTGCTGTAGTAATAAATCGAGTTTTATATCGTAGGCCCCAAACAGGACCTCTCGAGCCTCTTCCGTTACATCAAATTGGTAGCGTTCTATCAGTTCATTCACGGCCAGCAACTTCTCTTCTTCTGTTGCCAACAATTCGATTCGACGCTGCTGATAATAAAAATTATCCGGCTCCCGCGCTAAATGCGCATCAAATATCGCCTTTAGGGCCTCTTCGTTATCATAGCGTTCGGCGAGTGTTTCGCGCGCCTCCAGATAGCGGGGCTCATCTGGAAACTGATGCAAAAAATCCATTAACACTGCGACTGTTTGCCATTCAAGGTATTCTGGCCGTGAGTATTCCACGAGTATATCAAGCGGGTAGCGTTGCTCTTGAGCGGGTAAAGAGCCCAACCGAGAGAGATAAAACTCTACCAATTTAAACTTTAAATCGGTGGTAAAAAAATGCTGCCACTCCATTTCTAGCATGGCGATAATAAAACTAAATAACACGTCGTCTTCATGCTGCAAAGGTAAGAGCCGACCTAACTGTTGCGCCGATAACTGACCATTTTTCTGCAGAACCTTCTCGGCAAATACAAAGTATTCATAGGCGTCATCCCACTCCCTATCGGCCTCCTGTCGCGCCTCTAATACCGTATTCAATTTATAGAGCCCTTCTTGATTAATGGCATAGTCACCACATTCAAGGACCTGTTTTACCCTGTTGTGAAAATAGAAATTCGCCGCCATATTGGTTTGGTAAGCCCGCTGAGGCGAGTATTGATAATGCTGCCCAATATAAGCTTCGGCTGTATTTTCGAGACCGTACGACAGTAAAGTCGCAGGAAAGAGAATATCGGCTAGCCAATAGTTCTCGCTATGGGAGGGCTGTTCCAACCACTCGTCTAGTTCGTGCGTATCATAAGGCCCTTCAAGTAAACTCATCAAGCCCATCCATTGTGTTATAAATATTCTCACATCAGACGCAAGGCAATTATCACGAAAGCCGCTAGTCGTAGAATGCCAAGCCTCCAGTAGCGGCGTAATATCATCTGGCCGACGAATAAATCGCCAACGATTTTTCTCAAACCGCGTAAATGACTCGATAAAATCGCTTTCTTCGGCTTCTTTAATCTCTACTCCCAATCTTTCTATCTTTTGCTCCGCGTCGCTATAACGATCGTCTTTGCAGTCGTAAGCAGCCACTGCCGACAGGGCCAAACCACACTGTACAATCATAACCACCAAGGATAATAAAGATCTTCGCATAGGACTTTGCTCAAAAAAAGTGCATGAAACGTGAGTAAGGCTCACATCCTTGTGTGCCCGATAACGTTAGACGGACACACTCTCAATAATGAACACTCAATTCATAAACAAGCAAAAAAACACAACGGAAACCTATGGCTAAGTTCGCAGATACTCATTAACCGAGTACGCCGAATACCGTTCAGGAGAGAAAACAGGAAATAAAAGCAGAGTTGGCTACTTTGCGCGGTAAACCACACCGGGGCTGCAGTGAATCATTTCAAACAAATCAGATGCGCCAGCGAGGCTCTCGGACGACCCCAAAAAGAGATAGCCTCCTCGTTTTAGGGTGCCATGAATTCGCTTGAGAATATCGTATTTTAAATCACTCGAAAAATAAATAAGCACGTTTCGACAAAACACAATATCGAACTTGCCTAACAAAACAAAAGATTCTTGTAAATTAAGCGGTTTAAAAATGACACGCTGCTTAATATTAGGTTTAACTCGCCAGCAATCTTCTTGCGGATGTTCAAAAAAATCGCGTAGCCGAGGTTCGGATAGCCCACGCGTGATCGACAAACGGTCATATTCACCACGTTTGGCATTGTTTAGTATTTCACTGGATAAATCCGTTGCAACAATTTCCAGCGGCAAGCTGCTAACGCCGAGCGTCGCACGAATATACTCTTCAACAATAACACTTAACGAGTAGGGTTCTTGGCCAGAAGAACAGGCCGCCGACCATATGCGCATTCTATTCCCTTTACTCGCGCCCACTACTTCCGGCAATAAGTTTTTTTTCAAGTATTCAAAAGGGTAATTATCACGAAACCAAAAAGTTTCGTTAGTCGTCATTGCATCAATAACCTTTTGACGCACTTCTCGGTTTGCAGGGCTTTTAATGAGTACCGTCAATGCGCTTAACGACGCACATTCATAATCTATTAGTATGCGCCTGATGCGCGTTGCCACTAAGTATTGCTTATTATGGCCAAGGTCAATACCCGCAATAGTCTGAAGATAATCGCGAAAATCTTGAAATTCTCGGTCACCTAGTTGCACTCGCCCTTGATTACTTGGCGTATGAGAACTTCCGGCATTAACGCTCATATAGGTATCAATTCCCTGTGCAGTAAGTTACCCAATAGGGGTTATCCGACGTGCTCACCCTCGTTTGTGAGTTGCTCTATGCGAGCGTTAACGCGTGTTGCCAGCTCATCTGGATGAAACTTCGCAAGAAAGTCGTTGGCTCCCACTTTTTTCACCATAGCTTCATTAAACACACCACTTAATGAGGTGTGTAGAATAATATGCATTTTTTTAAGGTTCTCGTTCCCTCTAACCTCTGCTGTAAAGGTGTATCCATCCATTTCTGGCATTTCAATATCAGAAATAATAAGCAGTATTTCGTGATAAGGATCTTTACCTTCTTCCACAAGATGATTGAGATAATCTAATGCTTCACGCCCGTCTTTACGTAGTGTTGTTTTACACCCCAGCGACTCAACCACTTTTTGAATTTGTTTTCGAGCAATGGTGGAGTCATCCACAATTAACACGTGTTTGCATACCACGGTATCACGCTGCGCGCTTTCAATTACCGATGCACTAACATCAGAAGGTAACGGCGAAACTTCAGCCAGTATTTTTTCTACGTCAATTATTTCAACAAGTTTATCGTCTACTTCAGTGACTGCTGTTAAATAATTTTCTCGGCCAGCGCCTTTGGGCGGCGGATGTATGTCTCCCCAATTCATATTGACGATACGCTCAACACCCTTCACTAAAAACCCCTGAGTAGAACGATTATATTCCGTTATGATGACAAAACAGTTGGCTATATCCTCCAGCGGCGCCGAGCCGGTGGCTTGCCGTAAATCCATAATGGGTATAGTGCCACCCCGAATATGCGCAACACCGCGTATAACGGGGTTTCTCCTGGGTATCTCGCTTAGCGAGGGGCACTGCAAAACTTCCTTTACTTTAAACACATTTATGCCGTAAAGCTGTCGCCCACCCAAATTGAACAGCAAAAGTTCCAGCCTATTCTGGCCCACCAATTGTGTACGCTGATTGACGCTATCTAAAACACCAGCCATTTCGGGCCCCTTATTTTGTGCTGTATGAATGCAACCATAAATTCGGTTATACGTTTGGCCATGTAATTAAAAGCCTGAAAGTTAGTGTGCTATGTAAGTGCGTTGAGCCTCTACACTAAAACGAGTAAGCCCGTCATTTTTCCATCATGCCGATAGCAACTTTCGGTCGGCCACCGTTATTCCGCCTTTTTTTTGACGGACTCAGATGAAATTAGAAGAGCCAATACGACAATTAATACGGTAGCTACGCAAACTAAACATTAGGCACACGCTTTGCTTTAACACGTTTAGGCCACGTTGTTATTGGCTGTTGTGCCAGTTAAATGGCGCAAATAAAGCCGACCGCTTTTCATACAGCATAGGCCAATAATCTCTATACGAGGGAGTTTTTTAGTGATGCAACAGTCGGCCAGCGATCGCGTATTAGCCACCATTGAGCACCGTTATTTCACCAAACGTTTCATTTTTGCTATCGGTGTAATGGCCGGCCTAACCTTCAGCCTCCCGGCCCTTAGCGTTGAGATAGAATCCATTGAAAATATTCGCTCGCAAGTTCAACAAAAATTAGAACACTACGTTCAAGAACGCTATCCACAATTGTCTTTCGGGGATGACCTTACGGTGCAGGTTGGTCGTATAGACCGTCGCCTGCAGCTTTTAAAATGCCCCAGCCCCCTAACACTAAAAATAAATGAACAGTCGACGGCGGCGAACGTCACTATTAAAACCGGCTGCGCAAGTGGGCCTCACTGGAGCATTTATGTTACTGGCACTGTACAAATTTTTCGCAATGTAGTGGTCGCCGCGCATAGCTTAGCGAGAGGCGAAACGGTATCTGAAAGCGATTTGACGTTTCAGCGGCTTGATACTGCTCGCTTAAGTTCTGGCTACATCGACAACCCCAAACGCGTCATTGGAATGGAGTTAAAACGCCCTTTACGCGCACAAGATATTGTAAAGCTCAGCACATTGAAGCAGCCAAATCTTGTGCGTAAAGGCGATACGGTAGTATTGCGCGCAAAAGCGTCTCACCTTACGGTGGAAACAGAAGGTACAGCGCTGTCCAATGGGTACATGGGCCAACAAATTAAGGTGCGCAACGAACACTCACGACGCATTGTTGACGGTTTGGTTATGGGGCCAGGCGAGGTACAGGTAACCTTGTGATAGTGCGAACATGGGTATCAGCGGCGCCTATTAGACTACTCGCTTAACCACATACACACATTTTTGTGATTTATTTGGGCTCATTTAACATTCAGCCCTAAAGCTAACGTACAAATGGCCGATACTAAGATTAAGCAGCACTAGACCTCACCGCTTGAAGGTAAGCGTAATACTCGATTTAGACAATGAAGGTACAACGGGATATTCCCATGACAATTCCTCCTACCAATGGTGTAAACAGCAATAGCACAGCAGCGGCTAACGCAGGCAAGGCTCGCACCTCTACACCTTCGCCAGCGAGTGACACGGCAGTACCTAGCGCCAACACACAGTCGTCAGACAACGTATCTCTCAGCACAACAGGGCAACAGTTCTCTAAGTTCGCTGCAGAACTCTCCAATTCACCGGCTGAAGACCCAGAACGCGTTGCCAGTGTACGAGCCTCATTAAACAGTGGGCAATACGCTATCGATCCCGACGCCATTGCTGCGAAATTACTTGACCAAGATAGCAACTTTTAGCCCCTTTCTCTTAGATATTACATCAGATAGCGAGCATTCGCGGCCATGCTCGCCAAGCATCACCCAACCCCATACTCACCATTACCCGGCCTACACCTGCAATAAAACGCCTTCAGATTAACTAACGTCATTTTAAACAGGCACAAATATTGCCGTATAAGTAGGTGTTGCCGTTTTATTGGCACAATCACTCACTATTCACGGGCGTTTTCGTCAACTAAGCTTAATGGCGCCCTGTAACCCTAAGAGATGCGCTTTTAAACCCCTTTATAGGGCTGGAGAACATTATGATCCTACCAATACCCCCCGCATCGCTCATGCAACAAATACAAGGTGATATCGCCGCGTGTACCACGTTACTGGATCTACTTGAGCGAGAAAGAGTTGCGCTGGGAAAACGCGATATGGATACACTTGACGAGTTAATTGAACAAAAAGCGGCACAACTTAAGTGGCTAGAAAAAAGCTCTCAAACGCGTACACAGTGGGCTAGAGAGCAACTACGGCTCGATCCTGCAGATCAAGATACGATGAAAGCGGCATGGCAAACAATGTTGGAAAACAGCCCAACCCCAGAATTAAGTAAAAGCTGGGAAACACTGAAAACATTGCAAGACGCCTGTAAACAAGCCAATGAGGTAAACGGTAAAATACTCGCTCGAAACCAGAAAACATTTGGCCGATTAATTGAGATTGTTCGTGGCCAAACAGCCACACCAAATTTATATTCGACTGCGGGCAAATCTACAGGCAACCAGATATCGCACAAACTGGGTGAAGCTTAACCCGCTACACGCCTCTTTCTTGTTATTTTCACGCCGAACACGCCTTTCATAATCACGGGGTTAATCAATCCTGTTTTCCTGTTTTACCGAATGCAGTATCATACCCGCCGTAACTCTACTCTCCTCCCTTAGCTCAGCTGGATAGAGCGTCCCCCTCCTAAGGGGAAGGCCGCAGGTTCGACTCCTGCAGGGAGGGCCATTATTGTCCTACCAATACACGCCTTTCTCGCTCCTGTTAATCCACTCAAGAACGTTACGGATATTCGATATAACGTTTTGTTAAACGAAAGGCTGTTAGGATTACTGTTAGATAATCACGTTAATGCCTTAACCTAAAACAACCCTCTTGGTTCGATCCAAAGATTGTGTTTTAACGATTGTTCTTAAAACTATTGTTGTGCTAAACCGCTAAAACTTAGGTAGGTTTTATTTGCTCTCCAATGCTAAATACTACTCATACACGTCATTCAGTACCCCACAGACTATGCACACCCTATTAATCCACCCTGACATGATATAATAAGCGAATAATTTTATATTAGATGACGCCCTCACCTCCCACTCCAAATTACGCCAATGAATCTACTTTTATTACAGGCCAAGCACATTCAAAGTGCTTCACCCATTGCTCTTTCAAAAAAGCAAAGTGAACACATAATCAACGTACTCAAGCTGTCGACCGGAGACTCTCTTCGCGTTGGGGTAATCAATGGCCAAATGGGCTACGCAACTGTCGTGTCACTGGGCGAAACAGTTTATATCGCGCTACAAACGTTAGATCAGCAACCCACTCCTGCATTGCCTTTAACGCTGATTCTCGCACTACCTAGACCGCAAATGATCAAGCGTATTCTACAAACAATCGCGTGTATGGGAGTGGAACGGCTGTGCTTGATTCAAACCTCAAAGGTAGAAAAAAGTTTTTGGCAATCACCCGCGGTTACCGATGAGTCGATTGAATCTCAGTTAATATTGGGCCTTGAACAGGGCGTGGCCACGCAGCTACCCATTATTGAAAAGCACTTACGCTTCCGCCCATTTGCAGAGGACACCCTCCCATCACTGACTACAGCACAGAATAGCTATATTGCGCACCCTGGGCCCTATTCAGAATGCCCTCGTCTCTCGTTGGAGCAACGCGCAACGGTCGCTATTGGGCCAGAGGGTGGGTTTTCTGAACAGGAAGTAGGCTACTTTGAAAAATGTGGTTTTACGCCCGTTCAAATGGGCGCACGTATTTTAAAAGTTGAAACGGCCGTAACGGCGCTGCTGGCAAAACTGTATTAGAAGGATTTTGAGTTACATCTACGTGACCGTTACGCAATACAACGGCGCGCCCCAGAGCAGCAGGAAGCACTAAACAGAAATTGTAATGACGCGTTTTTCGAGTAACAACTCGAACTTGTTAGGCTCCACCGGCCGGCTAGCCAAATAGCCTTGATAATATGCACAGCCATATTGATGAATTAAATCCAATTGATCTGCTGTTTCCACACCTTCAGCTACCACTTCCAGGCCGAGCATATTACCCATTGCGCTAATCGTCTCTACTAGCACTCTATCGTTACGGTCTTCTGTAATATCCCGTACAAAGCTTTGATCAATTTTTAAAATGGCGACGGGAAGTTTTTTCAAATAACTAATAGAAGAATAACCTGTACCAAAATCATCTAACGCAAAATTAATGCCCTGCGCTTGCAGCGTTGCCATCGTACTGATGGTCTCATCCAGGTTATGGATAACAATGCCTTCGGTAATTTCCATTTCTAGCATTTCTGCGGCAAAGTTTTCGCGCTCCAATATACGCGTAACATCATCAACAAATTGAGTGGAACGAAACTGGCGCGGGCTAATGTTCACGCCCAAGCGCATATTCTTTGTCCATAACCCCATATGCTCCCACTCTTTTACCTGCTGGAGAGACCGTTCAATAACCCACATGCCCACTTGCACAATTAAACCGGATGTTTCAAGAATAGGAATGAATTCCGCTGGCGAGATCATACCGCGCTGCGGATGCATCCAACGCAATAATGCTTCAGCGCCTACAATCGCACCCGTTTCAACATCCACTCTTGGCTGGTAATACAGGTTAAAGGCATCCGTTTCTAACGCGCGATGGAGATCACCTTCCATGACCAAGACATTCCGTGCATTATCGGCCATATATTTATTAAAGAATTGGATCGCATCGCGGCCTTGCTCTTTAACTTGGTACATGGCGGTATCGGCGTAACGCAACAGTTCATGTACGCCAGCATCCTCTTCTGGATAGATAACAATACCCACGCTACACGTAACATGTAGTTCCAAGTCATTATAGAAATGCGGTTCAGATACATAAGAACGTATGCGTTCGCCGATTTGCTCCGCACGTAATATTGCCGTAGGCAAGTCTGTTCCTAGATCGGTTAATACCACTACAAATTCATCGCCGCCCAATCGCACAACAACATCGTTGTCCGAGGCTATGGCCATTAACCGCTCAGCCACATGTTTTAGAACACCGTCCCCTGCGGGATGACCAAGTGAATCGTTAATATATTTAAATTGATCCAAATCGATAAATAATAATGCACCGTAAATATGGTGCTTAGCCGATTTACGCAGCTCTTCTTCCAGCCGTTCGACTAAGTAGCTGCGATTGGGTAAATCTGTTAACGCATCGTGATAGGCCATGTGCTCCATTTGAGCCTGAGCCATTTTTAGCTCGGTAATATCGGACGATACCACCAAGGCTACCACTTCATCGTAGAACTCCATTGGCATTACGTGCGTGTGCATGCTGTGCTCAGTACTATCATTACTGATCCACTTCTCTTCCCATATTTGAGCACTCACACGAGATTTAATAACCTCTGTATCGAGCGTAATCACTTCTAATGGATCTGTTATGAAGTATTCGGAGAAATCGCTTATGTGCGAACCACGCATCGCTTCAGGGCTGGTCTGTAAAAAATCGGCGAGTGCTTTATTCGCAAAAATATAATGGCCGTCTTTATTTCTAGCGCCTACCCAGACAGGTAAGCTATCGATAATTTGACGAACATGCTCTTCACTTTTTCGCAATACAACTTCAACCGCTCGTCGCTTAGCCAACGCCAAGTCCACCGCATCGAGAAGCTGGTTTCCACTGTTCACCAGCTGTTTTAATTCATCGTCACGAGTATGCGCCGGGAGCGAAAGCCGCTGTTCACCAGGGCTACCAGGGTTGATCTGTTTTATTTGTGTAGCAATACGAATTAAGGGTTTTGTCAGTAGATGATGGAACGCCACGAACAAAATGGCTACCAACACAAAACTGCGAATAAGCCCGATGATAATAACAATGGCAGATTGCTCGTAAAACGAGCTGTACACTGCGTCCATATCCACTTCAAATTTAATAAGCCCATGCTCGCCATCTTTCTCGTGACCAGGAATAAATAGTGGGGAGCTGTATATTTTGAGATGTTCTGAGATTTGCCGCGTTAGCCACACGGTATTACTTTGACGGGGAATACGCTTAGAAGCGGCAATTTCATTGCCAAGCTCGTCTTCTATAGTGACGGCGACAATAAAATCGTTATCCATAATACCCTCGGCAACCTCGTTGGCGAGCATGTTATCGAGAGTGTGAATTGCCCGTGCTGCAGGCGGCGTAGACATGTCCGTGATGCTAGCGATTTGATTGTTAACAGCTACCGACTGAGCTTTAAAATCGATATAAATTTGAAAGGCACTCATCAGCGAGCCAATCAGCAAGGCGATAATCACCCCTAATTTTGCGAGCCGAAACGATATGCCGTGGAAAAATCCTTGCACCTTTTACCTATTTCTCGTCAGTTAAGGCGCGTGTCATTACGCCAATATTACACAGTGATAGCGTTGATCGAACAGCCTGGTTGGCTCACTTTCGCGAGCAGCAATAACCTTGGCCGGTGTGCCGTTCGCAACGATATTACATCCAATAAGCTTAGTATTTTTTATTCTATGCCGCTGACATATTGCCTTCGACGATTCTTATAGACGTAACCATTACCTCAAATTTAAGGCATCAATAAATTGCACCGCTGATGACAAGGGTAAATCGTTATTGATTGCCTGGCTACCTATTTGCGCAGCAGTCGCCGATTCGGTCTTTTTTTGTACAGCCGGAGTTCGGGGGCTGCTGCGGTCCAAGGTCAGTCCTGCAAAGTCGAATAACGTACTATCGGCCAATTGTGACGGGGAAATACGCTGCAGTGCAGAGAATATAATGTCTGTCCGACCCGGGTGCTCTCGCTCCCAGCCTTCAAGCATCTGTTTTATCACTTGCCGCTGAAGATTCTCTTGAGAACCACACAAGTTGCAAGGAATAATGGGGAACGCCTTTGCTTGTGCATATTCCTCTAGATCAGATTCCGCACAATACGCCATCGGGCGGATAATGATGTTCCGTTTATCGTCTGCCAGTAATTTAGGAGGCATAGATTTCATGCCCCCACCATAAAAGAGGTTGAGAAATAAAGTTTCGACCATATCATCGCGGTGGTGGCCCAGCGCAATCTTTGTAGCGCCTATCTCCTCTGCGAAACCATACAAGGTGCCGCGCCTTAGCCTAGAGCATAGTCCACAGGTAGTCTTCCCCTCGGGTATCACCGATTTCACTACACTATAGGTGTCACGCTCAACAATGTGGTATTCCACGTCCAGCGAATCCAAATAGGCGGGTAATACATGCTCTGGGTAGCCAGGCTGCTTTTGGTCAAGGTTCACGGCCACCAAATCAAAATGAATAGGTGCGCTGCGCTGTAAGCCCATTAATAGTGCCAGCATGGCGTATGAATCTTTACCGCCAGAAAGACACACCATGATCTTATCGCCCTCTTCGATCATGCTGTAATCGCTAATCGCTTTACCCACATTGCGCCGTAAGCGCTTCTGTAGCTTATTGAATTCTGTACGGTTATTTTGCGCCTGCAGGTCCAATCAACAACTCCTCAGATTAGATCGGTGGAAAAGTTCGCTATTGTACGGATTTTGGGCATCACAGGGAATCATTGCCTCCTCGAGGCAAACTCTTGCCGAGAATGAGCCTGCCAACCTAGAACATCGGTTCGCTTTATCGCTCACAGCCCTTGCCATCAACGGGCCGATGAATAAGTTGGACGTTAAAGAGCATTCAGGCACGCGCTTTGCTATTTCACCCTCAAGTACAACATTTATCGACAACCACTCTCGCAGGACAGGATCACAGCGCTAATGGCCTCATCGTTCGATCAAGCAGCCCAAGCTCCACGCTCCGCCAAACAGCATTGGACACTGTGGGAAGCCGATATACTCGTTGCCTGTGGTCTCAAGCATCAATTCGTGACGGTGTTCGAACCAGATTCTGGGCAACTCATGCAGAGTTTTATCCATGGTTTTGATCTCGATAACTCACTCTTATTACTCGACGGTCTTTACCCTGTACTGCAGAAGCGTCTGCCCCCGAATTCGACCTTTTGGCTACAAATACGGTGTGAGTACGGTTTTTTCAACTTAAAAGTGGCGTTAATCGAAATTGAAGAGCATTCAAAAGGGGAATGGATAACGGTAAAAGTACTGTCTTCGGCGTTAAGCCACAATCGTCGCTGGCAGTCGCGCGTGTTCTTCGAGCCGCGCCAAGGGCCGCGCGTTGACCTACAGCTGGACAATCAACCTTTGCAGCAAGCCTATGTTGTCAACCTTAGTCGAAAAGGTGCTCAGGTCGATCTCTACGGTACAAACCTTAGCTTAGGCCTGATTCGAAAGCGCAGCCTTCACGGCCATTTTTTCTTCAATGACCGGTTTCAGCTCCGTTTGGATGCCACCATTCGGCAAAGCCGTTTTTTACGCAAACCATGCTGCCACACTCAGCTGCGCATTCTGTTTAACCGCCTTAACGATCAACAGCAAATGCTGTTAGATAGTTTTATCGATACATTGGGGACAAGCCCGAACGATACCTATCCACTCTCGAGCCTCCTATCACCCGCCGCGATGGCGTGACCGCGCAGCTAATTATAAGTGAATAACCCGCGTGTACTTTAACGTTCGGGAGACGCTACAATATCCGGCCTTATTCACGACCACTCGAGTAATTCAGGCTGTTGCCTATGTCCTTATCTGAAGACCAAATTCTTAACATCGATAACCGCCATATTTGGCATCCCTACTCTTCCGTCAATACTGCGATGCAGCCGTATGTCGTGGATTCTTGTAACGGAGTGAACATAAACCTTAAAAATGGTCGCTCCCTCATCGACGGTATGGCCTCGTGGTGGAGTATGATTCATGGTTATAACCACCCAGAACTGAACCTTGCCCTTACCACACAGCTATCCGATATGGCCCATGTCATGTTCGGCGGCTTAACGCACGAGCCCGCAGCACAGCTGGCTAAAACTCTTGTTGAGATTACCCCGCAAGGCTTAGAGCACGTATTTTTTTCTGACTCTGGCTCGGTTGCCGTTGAGGTTGCAATGAAGATGGCGGTGCAATTTTGGCACGCCCGTAAACAACCGCAAAAAAATCGATTTATCAGTCTGCGCAGCGGTTATCACGGCGACACGTTTGGCGCCATGTCAGTATGCGACCCAGTGACCGGTATGCATCAACTGTTCAGTGAGGTATTAACGCAACAACATTTCACCGAAGCGCCGCAATGTGGTTTTAACGAACCGTGGAATGAAGGCTACCTAAGCGATATCACACAAAAAATTGAACAATATCACTCGACACTTGCCGCCGTAATTCTTGAGCCTATCGTGCAAGGCGCCGGCGGTATGCGTTTTTATTCGCCACACTATTTGCGCGGCGTAAAGGTGTTATGTGAAAAATATAACCTGTTACTCATTGCAGACGAAATTGCGACGGGGTTCGGACGGACAGGAAAACTATTCGCCTGTGAACATGCCGAAATTACCCCCGATATTTTATGCTTAGGCAAAGCGCTAACCGGCGGCTATATGACACTCGCTGCGACGCTCTGCACTCAAGCAGTTGCCGAAGCGATTTGCGAAGGAGACGCAGGATGCTTTATGCATGGCCCAACGTTTATGGCAAACCCGCTCGCTTGCGCGGTGGCAAACAAAAGTATTGAACTACTGTTAAACAGTGACTGGCCAAACGCTATTGATAATATTCAACAACAACTGACAGATGGATTAGCCCCCTGTGCAAGTTTTAATACCGTGCAAGACGTTCGTTGTTTAGGGGGAATTGGTGTAGTAGAAATGAAGGAGCCGGTGAATATGGCGGAAATTACGCCGGCATTTGTAGAAGAAGGTGTATGGGTGCGCCCATTTGGCACTCGCGTTTATATTATGCCTCCTTACGTTATTAACAACAGCGATTTAGCGACCCTAACGTCTGCTTTTGTGAAAGTGCTCAAGCCCTAAAAAGGATAACCACATAGCCTGTTCACAGCCGTTCAATACCTTAGTCGCTGTGAATGGTATCGCGACATAAATCATAAATTGCAGTAGCGGTGCGTCCACCGTTACTGTATTCCAAAGACGAACAAAGGTTATTTAATAAATTCAAACCTCGACCATGACGCTCATCATTGGATTCACATTCTTTCGCTATTCTATCGCAGTCAAATCCATTGCCACTATCCGTTATGTCGAACCTTATCTGATTGGGTTCGCCGCGAAGATAGGCGAAATCCACATTGATATACCCATTGATCAAGCTTTCCAAGCGTGAATGTCGCTCTTTATAGTACAATTCAAAACCATCAGCGGTACTTTTAAGTGATGAATCCAAACCGAGTACACCATGCTCAAGCGAGTTGCTGTATAACTCACTCACTATCGTAAAAATTTTATCTTGATGTAATTCAATGCCTTGAATACTCGATACAAACCCAAGTATTTGATTCACTATATTCGTATTACTTAAATCTTCTTTTTCCAACCGCATTGTTAACTGCCACGGAAAAGATTCGGCCGTATGATAATCTGCGCCGACATCCACAATTCCACCGGTATCTCTATCACGATGAACGAGCCGACCACCGGTAATTTCTACAATCGATATATCATCCGACTGACCACATCCCTCATGAAAGTCATTTACCGCCATATGAACCGACGACACGACGTCTTCACTGCCTTGTAAAATAAGGTTTTCCAGACGTTCCAACCCAAACTCTTCTCCACGACTATTCGATGCTTCATTGACGCCATCGGTATAGATATAAATTTTTTCGCCCGGTAACACCTCAATCGTTCTGGGGCTGTCATCAAATTCTTCTGACTCGAGTATGCCTAAAGGCATATGCATAGAGACAATTTTTTCCAAACCAACCACCGAAGGCTTAACGCGTAAGATATCGTTCATCCCACCCGACCATACCGTTAAATTCGTACCGGTATAATCTAACTGTACAATTGTCGCGCAGCAAAACATGTTAGTGGGTAACAATTCGAACAGTAATTTATTCACGTCTACCGCAATTTGAGACACACTCGCCTGATGCGAAATGAGATTAAAGAACACCTCTGTAACGGGCAAAGAACCGATCGCTGCCGCAAGGCCATGGCCAGTAAAATCACCTATTAACAGGTAAACACCTCCATTCGGTGAAGCACCACTTAAAACCATATCGCCGTCGAACATAGACATAGGCGACGTATAAGAACTGATATTGTCGCAATGAGTTTTACTACGTTTATTACCTCGGGCGAAAATATGTTCAACAATTGCGTGTTCTCGCCGAACCAACTGCTGGTGATACATTAACGATTTATTCGCTTCACTTAGGCGGTAGTACAACGTTTGAGAACGAACATGCGCTTTTATTTTAGCGAGAAGAACATTCTCATTAACCGGCTTTGGAACAAAATCATCGCCTCCAGCTTCGAGACAGCAGGCAATTACCTCCGCATCATCCAAGGCCGTCACAAAAATTACCGGAACAAAACGACCCTCGCTCTCCGACTTAATGATTTTAGTCGCCTCCATGCCGTCCATTTCGGGCATGTTGATATCCATTAAGATCAAGGTAATTTCAAGGTCTTTCCTATATAAGTCGCAAGCAATCTTTCCATTTTCTGCTTCCACACAGTCATACCCTTCATCTTCCAAGATAAAAGACAAAAGATCGCGATTGTATGCGTGGTCGTCGACTATAAGTATCTTCATTAGTACTGATTCCCTGCGATAGTAGGCTACTAGTGCCTAGGATATATCAAACTTCGTATCGAACCGAGAAATTGAAAATATTTTTTTTATTTGGTCGTTAGTGTTAATGATTTTAATTTTAACGTCATCACCATTAAAAAAGCTTCTGGCGTTAATTAACATGCCAAGTGCAGAGCTATCCATATATCGAGTACCCGAAAAATCAATCACTAAGGTCTTTTTACTCAGCCCTTTAAGGCTCTCATAGCTTTTCCGAAATTGATCTACCGCGCCAAAGTCGAATCGCTCATCAAGCGTGATTATTGCATCGCCGCCGCTGGAATTTGCTACATTTATCGTCATATTCCGTTTACCTTAATATAATTCAATATCGGTGGAACCCGAGTTTTCTCGGGGTTTATTCTGACTTACGGGCTCAAATGTGGCCAACCGCTGTTGGATAGAGTCGAAGACTTTATCTAAAGATTGATCTTTACGGCTTAACTCGATAATACTACTAACGATATTAGCCAAATAACTAGAGTGCTCTGTTATTTGGTGCGCGTACTGGGACACTCTATCTGCAGACTGCAATGCCGTTACCGCGTTGCCGATTTCTTGTTTAATTTCTTCACCAATTTGTGCGCCACGCCCCACGCTTTCGGTCACTTTCTCGTTCACTAATTCCAGTTCCGCCAGCATTGCATCCAAATGCCCCTTCGCGTCAATGGCGATATTCATATCGAGTGAGGCGATATCACCTACCACTTTCTCTACATTTGTCACGGTATTTTTTGCCGTTTCTGCCCGCTCCCGAATTTGCTCATTCAATGCGTTAGAATCCTGTGATAGCTTCCGAACCTCGTCTGCAACTACGGCAAAGCCTCTGCCTGCCTCGCCCGCTCGGGCAGCTTCAATTGCCGCATTAAGGGCGAGTAAATTGGTTTGATCGGCAATACCACGAATATCGTTAATCAGTACAAACATGCCGTCCAAGTGCGTCACCATATCTTGAATATTGTGTACCGCTTGTACGCTTTTATCGCTGATATCGACAAACAATTTTACATAATCATCCAGTATGCGGCCCACTTCGTTCGCAAAACGTTTTAAGGAGACCTCTTCATTTGAAACTGTCTCTCCCGCAATTGATTTATTCGAAAGCTGGTGGACAATACCCATCATTAGATCTTTTTCGGCGTTTGCTGAATCGGACAAACCTTGGAAGCTGGCATGTAAACGAACAGTCGATTCTTCGACCGTGTTTTGAATGCAAGAAGATAGGTCGATTAATTCGCTGCACACCGGTAGCGTGGCTCTTTCCATTTGCTGATCAACCGCACGAAAGCTTTCGCGTAGAGAGTTTTGCAATGTCTCAGTGGCGCTTATATCATCTTTCGGAGACTTTCCAACCACCATCGCTGTCACGATAACGCTCACCACTAACAAGCTCACCGCAATATGTAATGATTCGAAATAGTAAATGGCAATGACAGCAAGAACCGCAACCACAAAAGGCACAATCATTTGGGAGTGATTATTTTCCACACAGTTTCCTCAGCGGCTAGTTAGCTAAATGCGCCATCAGATTCAAAAATCGATATGCTTAAGACTAGACGTCGAAGGGGGTGTGCGCCAGCGAGGTTGCTAAGTGGCTAGTGCGGAAGAAATGGGGAGATAGAACGCTGCTTTGCATTTTTACGCGCCAAACAGCGTGACTATAATTGGCTTATCTGGAAACACTATTACATAGCGCCAATACCAATAGCTTTACGTATTTTGGCTAACATTGGAGCACTTACATCTCGCGCTTTTTCGGCGCCCAGCTGCAATTTTTTTTCAATAGCAGCGGTGTCTTCCATCAATTCAGCGTAATGGGTTCGAGCCTCAGAAATTTCTGCGTTGACCAACTCAAAGAGCTGCTTTTTCGCTTCGCCCCATGCTATCCCCTCTTCGAATTGCTTACGCATCGCATTCGTTTGCGTTTCATTCGCAAAAGCCTGCCACACCTGGAATACGGTTGAGGTATCCGCGTCCTTCGGCTCTCCAGGCTCAAGCAAATTGGTTTTGATTTTATTAATATGTTTACGTAGTTGTTTCTCGGGTAAAAAGAGCGGAATGGTGTTGTTATAACTTTTGCTCATTTTTCGGCCATCAAGCCCCTGTAAAACAGCTACAGAGTCATCGACAACAGCTTCGGGCAACGCAAAAACATCGTCAAAATGATGGTTGAAACGCCCGGCAATATCACGAGCCATTTCTACGTGCTGAATTTGATCTTTTCCTACGGGTACTTTGTTGGCATTAAACATCAAAATATCGGCCGCCATTAGCACTGGATAGCCATACAAACCCATAGTCACGCCATTGTCGGGATCTTCGCCCTCGTCAATATTATTGGCGACAGCCGCTTTATAGGCATGGGCGCGGTTCATCAACCCTTTCGCGGCCATACAGCTGAGAATCCAGCTTAGTTCTGTAATTTCTGGCACATCGGACTGACGATAGAACACCGCTTTATCGACATCTAGCCCTAGCGCTAGCCATGTTGCCGCAACCTCTTTTGCAGACTGCCGAATAAGCGCTGGCTCATGGCATTTAATGATTGCATGAAGATCTGCAAGAAAGTAAAACGCGTCGGCGTCCGCTGATTGGCTTGCCTGTATCGCGGGGCGAATAGCGCCCACGTAATTACCCAAATGGGGGGTACCGGTTGTTGTGATACCCGTAAGAACTCGTTGTACTGCCATAATTGGTCCACTATTTATGCCATTGTTTTATACTTGCGGACTGTATCGCCCGTTTAGGTTCCTAGGCGTGCGATAGACACGCTTTACCACGCAGAACCGGCGGTAATATACCATGCGGTCTCGTCTGGGCCACGCGCTATATCAATGCCCGCTCGTATTCCGTAACGTTTCGCAATGAAGTAGCGAAACCCTGTGCCATTCGCCAAATAATTCTCCGTAGAGCCCAAACCCTCGAACGAATCTGCCACCCGTCCCATTCCACTGAACACCTTTAGCGTCCAGCGAGTATTGATATCCCAACTCACTTCTAGTTCGGTTTGAGCGATGCTTTTTCCTTGATAACGGGCAGCGGGAATGCCCCGTATATTCAGTGATGGCAGTGCAAATGTCGGCAAAAAATCATCAGCATTGGCCGACTCCATCGCCAGTCGCCAAGCCAAGCGCCAATCATCTACAACCTGCCAGTAATTCCTGCCATCGAATTTCGTCACGCTGTAGTCAATGTCGCTACCTATCGTCTCATCAAATTGACTATAACCAGCACTATAGTGGTAGCCCTTGGTGGGGCTAAAAACATTATCGCGACTGTCATATTCAGCGAGCACCCCCAAGCCGGAGGTTACAACTTCCTGACTAAGAATGCCTTCTAATCCTTGCTTAAGTTTGTCAGGGAGCCCTTCCGGTAAACGATCTCCACCCCTTTCCAAAGACACTTCAGCGGAAACGGATTGCTGCTTCAACCCTAAAAATAGACGGCTACCCCGTAACTGAAACTTCAACGAGTGCACCATGCCCAAAGCTTTCGTATTGAGTGAAATGGGCTTATCCAACTGAAAGTCGCCAGAACCATAAAAATCTATATTAACATCGCCATACCCTGCTCCACCGGTATAACGAATGGCGCCAGCTTTCCATATTCCCATATGCCCTCCCCCTGTCATGATTGAATCATTTCCCGTGGTCACGCCCATCACTGCTGAAACACTAGGCGGTAGTAAATATCGCCCAGCACCAACATTAGCGTTGCGCATTTTAGCCAGTCGAGCATCTTGATTTTCCTCATCTTCATGAAAGAATACGCCGACCAAACCAAAGCCCCCGTCAACGGCCGAATCGGTAATAATCACTGGAATAGGGAAAAACCCATACGCATTCTCAGACAAGTATTCACTCGTATCGAATTGGCCATCAATGGGGTCAAAAAATTGCGATGCAAAGTCTGACGAAGAGGCGTTAAGTGTGCTAAAAAAGACAAATAAACAAACGAATGTCCGCAGAAAACTATTTTTCATAGTAAGAAAACACCATAGATGAATGAATTTTTTCAGGTATGCCATTAGCAGAGTAGCGGATCTATAGGACGACGGCCCCTACTGTATCGTTAAATACCTTTTCATATTCCGCGCTAAGACTTTGCCATTGCATTGTCGATAACGCCATCACAGGCGGAAGTGGCTCGCCAGCACTAACGGCTAGCGCCCACGCCATAATACGCTGTGCGCAATCTTTACTTTCAGCCATACTCGCAACATGAGTATCGGGATTATGATGACTAAAATCCGAGTAATAACGATACGCTGAATCAAACAGTTCTGTATACGCGAGCCTATCAGGCACTAACGGGATGCAACCCGCCGCAACGCCATCCAATACCGATAGACCCTGAAAATCGTGTAAGGCGGTCGACAGCACCACGTGGCTTTGTGCCAATAAGGTTCGGTAGGCTGCCGGATCGGCCACAAACCCCCAAGCTCCCAGCCAACCGCGAGATTTCAGTAGATTATGAATCACGTCGAAGGTGTCCGGCACGCGTCGAAATTGCTGGCCCACAATATGGCACGTTATCGACACATCCTCCGGTAGGGCCTGAAGTACACCCAATAACTTATCGGGGCCTTTGTCGTATTCCCAGCGATGATTCCAGACGATGGTTAGCGTGTTGGGTTTAATCAATGGTGTTTTTTGAAAGAGTTCTTGCTCTAAAGGTACCGAAATTACACGTGATTTTGTTTTAAGTTCTTCCACAATGCCCGCAGGAACCGCATCTGGCATTTTTTTCAGTAGTTCCGCTACCCCGTCTAAAAAGGTTAGACGGTTGTAATCTGAATTAAATACAATTTTATTCGCCGCTAGGCCCGAATATAAACTCACCATTCTCGGTTCCATTACATATTTTTGATGAGCTGTTAGCGGGTAACTAAATTGATTTTCGTGAAAATAGAGAATGGTCGGCGTTGTCGCCAGGGCGGGAACAAGCCCTTTTAATGTCGACAAATCCACCATCGATGTGGCGACAATCAGGTCGAAAGGCTGTGACAAGCATTCCTGCTCTCCGCGCCCCCAACTTAAGCTATTACCCCGTACTCGCCAGTTAAAATGGCGCGCAGGCAAATGTAGTACCGTCCAATGATGATGATCTAAATTGGCCACGAGCCCATGCCGCCAACGTCGATGGCTTTCGGCATCATAAGCAGAAAGAAGAAGAATTTTCATAAACGAAAAACCGCAACACGTCATGTTCCCCTAAACGAGTTGCGACTTTATAGGGGACGATTTACTGAGGTACTGTGCTTTTTAGGATAACAGCATCGAAACCCGCTTGGCAAAGTAAGTGGGCAGCGATATCAGCGCGACTACCGGCATCGTCGGGTACGACATAAACATTAGTACGCCCCAATTCTGCAAGGGAATTACGTAACCGAGAAAGTGGGATATTGATCGCGCCAGGCAGGTGATTGATTCGAAATTCCATAGGCATTTTGACGTCGAGTAACTTATAAGGTTTTTCGAGTTTTTCAAGCCCTGCATTTTCGACGTAATGCACAACAGGTGCTTTTAGCAGCGCATTAAAATTCTCTGAATTCAAACGTTTCAAACGCCCGGATGTAAGCATTTCTACACTGGCATTGCGAGGCGTGTCACCCAACAACGACTCTTCACCAAAGAATTGGCCAGGGTGGATAACAATATCAACACTATCCGAATGATTGTGAACGCGGGCACTGCCAGAAACGAGCACATAAAAAAAGTCGCCTCTTTCACCCTCTTTTACAACCATTTCGCCCTTTTTCATGCTCACATCTTCGAAGCGCAGAAATAGCTCTTGCACTTGCGCTAGAGGTACTTTTGCGAATAGAGGGGCTTGTAAGAGCGCGGCCATCCAGTCGCCACCTTCCTCTTCGTGAAGCTCGGCAACTTCGAATTCCCCGGTCGAATATTCCATGGTATCCAAATCGGTATCCACTGCAGATTGGCTCCATGCCATCAAACGATCCAATGTTTCGGTATCAATCGAAAATACCTTAACGCTGGGCGATTTAGCAACGCCTGAGCACAACGTGGGCGATTCGGGATTCAGTGAATTATGGGCTGCAGCGGAATCACCTAGCACCGTAGACACGTAGAAGGCGCTATTAATGAGATCTACCTGTCCGTCGAGCAAGTAGTACTGTGTGTTAACAGGCCTGCCACGCTTAAACAACATTTGACCTTTGCCGTATTCTTGTACATCTATTTTAGTGAGCGCTTCCTGCAAGTATTCGTCGTCCAGCCCGTTAAAGGGCACAAAGTTTTTTAACGTTTGAATATCCAGCATTTAAGTTCCTCGTAATTTGCTCACATTTTGCCCCGTTTTTCGCCGATGTAATGCGCTCAAAATCACCCAAACTCAGGAACAGAACCTCAATTCAGTTCAAAACATTCCAAATGGGGCCTGCACCTGTCGAAAAAAATGACAACTTTTCAAAGGGGGGATTCTACGCGCCAATCAACCAAAGTGTAGCAACTAACGTCACAGGTTGGAGCAATAAGGTAGATTTTTAACCGTTAAAAAGCGGTTCAATAGTGTATTCATATGCACCAAATCTATCACGCCGGCGAACTCTCTGATGGAGTGCATTGCGAAGGTCGGCACGCCAATATCAACCGTTGTTATACCAATACCAGCCGCTGTAATCGGGCCTATGGTGCTCCCACATCGAGTATCTGCACGCGTCACATAAGTCTGTAATGGGAGACTGCTCGGCGACGATGCCAACCATCGCACTAACGCTGCTGTAGCGCTACTCGTTGCGTAACTTTGGTTGGCATCAAACTTAATAACAGGCCCCTTGTTAATAATCGGCCCATGCTTGTCATCGTGTTTATTGACGTAATTGGGATGGACACCATGGGCATTGTCCACCGAAAACATAAGCGAGCGGCGCAAGGTAATTTGCCGTGACTCTCCTCCCACGGTAAGACGCTCAATGACTTCATCCAATAAGGGCCCTTGAGCGCCAATATCAGATCGACTACCGACCTCTTCATGATCATTACAGATGAGTACGCTGGTGTGATTCGTTCCTGCATCAATCAACGCCCTTACACCAAGATAACAACTTAGCAAGTTATCCAGCCGAGCACTTGCAATAAAGTCATTCTCTAAACCTAGCACTGCAGGCGGCTGCGTATCATAGAAGCTCAAATTAAAATCGAGTACTTCTTTCGCATTTTTATCATCGAGTACATCTAATAGGAGTGCGCGAAAACTTTTTGGCTCGTCGGCCTGATGCAAAATTGCATTCATATCTGTCTGAGGGTTTACGCGGCGGCTATTATTAGCCTCTCTGTCTAGATGAATCGCTAAACTCGGTATACTCGCTATCGCGTTTTCAAAATCGATCAGGGCGGTTTTAAGTTCCCCTGATGTCGATAAATAAGATATTCGCCCAGCAATGGAAAGATCCCTATCAAACCATGGGTTTAATAACGCCCCACCGTAAACCTCTACACCCAACTGCGCATAACCTTTACTTTGGATTTCCGGCAAAGGCTTTACTTTCAAGCAAGGGCTGTCGGTGTGAGCACCAATAATACGAATACCGCTCTCTTCCACAGCTTCTGTACCCACTATAAACGCCAATACAGATGCGCCGCCACGCACCACAAAATAGCGACCACCTGGCGTTAAATTCCAGCGTTCCATCTCATTAAGCTGTTTAAATCCTTCTACTGATAATAATGTCGCCATACTCTGGGCTGCATGATAAGGCGTGGGGGATTTTCTGACAAAATCTAATAAACCGTTCGTTAATTCAAGTGATGACATAATAATTCTCTACTAAAGCGTGTACGCAATTAACAAAACACCCAGCACTAAACGATACACCACAAAGGGCATCATACTCAGTCGATTAATAAAACTTAAAAAATAATGGATACAAAGGTAAGCACTCGCTCCAGAAAGTAAAATGCCAAGCCCCAGCGCCAACCAGTCAACCTCGGCATTTCCTAACACTAACTCCAAGCCTTTGTATCCGCCGCCAAGTAGAATGATGGGCATTGAAAGTAAAAAGGAAAACTTCGCTGAGTCTGTACGTGAAAAGCCCAAGAATAACGCCGCTGTAATTGTAATGCCGGAACGAGAAGTGCCAGGAATTAACGCAAGCGCTTGTGCGAAGCCAATAATAATAGCCGCATATAATGTCAATTGAGTAAGATCTTTCACTTTGCTAGGCAATCGATCTGCCACTGCGAGTACTACACCAAATAAAATCGTTGTTGTCGCAATGACACTCGTAGAACGCAGATTGGCTTCAATGTAGTCATCAAATAACAAACCAAACACCCCCGCCGGAATGGTTGCCGCGATAATACACCATGCAACCCGCCCATTCGAATTGGTGCCTTTACCCGCAACCGATAATCCCCACCCCGAAATAAGGTCAACAATATCTCGACGAAAATAAAACATCACAGCGGACAAAGTTCCCACGTGTACAGCAACATCAAACGCCAACCCCTGATCTGGCCAGCCCAAAAGTTCTTTTGGCAAAATTAAGTGCGCAGAACTAGAAATGGGTAAAAATTCGGTTATTCCTTGAATGAGTGCGAGCACAACAACTTGAACGATATCCATACGGGGCCTCAAAAAAGTATTAAGTGATAATTCTGACGGTATTCACTGTAAAACCGAGAGTTGAATAAGAATAGGGGGAGAATTAGCGATCGCGGATACGCTGGCGCTTTTTCCACGTAATTTCATTACGTAAATATATTGGCTCTACCGCTGTAAAGGCATAAGCCGATGGGCTCATTTTTGGTTTATAGGATTGCACCGCTAGCGCCAAGGCAGCTTCAGCGCGAGGTTTAAAATCTGGAGAGATTTTGGAGACAGGAGTATCAACTAGAGGTTGAACGCTCCAGCCATGCCCTACCCCGTGAACATCCTCCAAGCTAAATTGTGCTTTTAATTCCTCTAACGCGCAAAGAGGCGCGCAGACCGCAGCCGGTATCACGGCTTCACAATGCTCATTCTCTGCACGGTAAGCCGACCAATACACTTCACCCATCCGGGCATCTAGTGCAGGAACGATAATTGAACCGGACATACAAGATAATGTTGCCCGATATTGCTCAGCCATGACATCCAGTGTATTCAACCCAATAACCGGCAATTTTGCGCCGTAAGAAAGCCCTTGGATTATCCCTAAGCCAATACGAATACCGGTAAAGGAGCCAGGCCCTCGTGTTACCGCTAAAGCATCTAAATCGGATAAGGCGATTTTAGCCTCTTCTAGCACTTCGTTAATAAGAGGTAAAAGTACCTTAGAGTGTGATTTGGGTGTGTCGCAGTATCGCTGCACGACAGTCGAGCCGTCGGTTACGGCAACTGAGCAAACTTCGGTTGAAGCATCAAGAGCGAGTAATTTAGACATAGCGTTGTATCAATAATAGTGGGTAACGAATATAAAAATGACAGAGATCGCTATTTTCCGACTCGGAACCAAAGAACGCAAACAAAAATCCCCCGAAAATTGCTCTCCGAGGGATTTTTTAACCACTTACGCTGAAAGTATCTCAGTTAAATGATTGTGCGTTAGCCAAATAGCGATTATTACGCTTTCTTAGCTGGACGACCACGACGCTTAGCACCAGCTTTAGCTGGCTTCTTGGCGGCTTTCTTTGTGCTAGCGGCAGCTTTTACCGCAGGCTTTTTAGCAGCGGCTTTTTTAGCTACGGGCTTAGCTTTAGCAGCGGTTTTAGTCGCTTTAGCGGCAACTTTTTTAGCTTTTGCAGCAGCTTTTGCCTTAGCGGCAGCTTTTTTAGCTACTGTTGCAGCTTTGGCTTTAGCTTTCTTTTCTGCGGCTTTTACTTTTGCTTTTGCTTTTTTCTCAGCAGCGGCAGTTTTAACAGCTAACTTCTTGGCAGCTGCTTTAACTTTTTTGCCGTCAGCGGCAGCGCGAGCTTTAGTCCAGCGTGCAGCGAATGCAGCACTTGCTTTAGCAAAATCAGCTTCGGCTTGGCTAGCAAGAGCATCTTTAAGCGCAACAACTTTCGCAATAGCAGCAGCTTCTGCAGCTTTTGCAGCAGCTAAGGTTTTAACCGACGCTAATACAGCTTTAGCATCTGCAGCAACTTGTTTTGCAGCAGATGCCTTTTCAGCAACTTTAGCAACGGCAGCTTTTGCAGTGGCCGCTTTTCGTACATCAACGGGTTTCTTAGATTTAGCAGCAGTAACCTTTGCAGCAGAGGCTTTAGCGCGAGCATCAGCAACTGACTTAACAATGGCGGCCAAATTGGCAGCAGCTTTATCAAATGCTTTTTGTGCTTTTGCTGCAGCAGCGTCTACAACTACTGGCGCGGCTACGGATTTAGCAACTTTTTTAGCCGCTGGACGACCCGCATTTTTTGCAGCGGCCGGACGACCACGTTTCTTGGCAACTTTTGCCATATTGAGTTCTCCTCACAAATCGTATTTGTTTTCTGATTTTTGCTGAATCATTCAGCTCCAATCAGTTGCATAGCACCTTGAATAAAAAGACACCTAAGCGTCTGGCGGGGATATTATTTTATCTGTCGGGAATTTGCACGCCTTTGATGATGTTTTTTAACCAAATAAGGCAGTTTTCTTCCTAAATTTATCAAATTAATAATTATTCTTCGATTAATGGGTATTTTTTTGTTTCAAGTTGAAAAATATTCACACAATCAGAAATTGGATACAGCTCAGATTTAATCCTTCACATTCAAAATACAGCACCCATTCCAGCCTTTTCATCCACTCTATTTCTACCCTTCCACTATAGAATAGTTGATAAAGCAGAAATTATCTTTTCAGTGTTTGAATTCGCCCTTACCGACACAGAATTCCCCTTTATCCTCTAGCGCTGACCAATCGTTAGTTTATTTGTTCACGCAAAACCGAAATGCTGCACATCTTTCGAAGACAATTTGGAGCCTGGAGTTTATCGGAGGGCTCAACTCAAAAAAGAGGCTCTTACCTTGGACGATATCAACCAATATACAACGAAGAAATCTACTCGACATATTGAATCAAAATTCGCATAGGCTATGCGTAAACACGGTAACAACCTTAAATTCCAATATAGAAAATTGCTTCTACGCAGAATCAGCCCACGCGTTTCATTACAACGCTGCCTGAACAACTACGCCAAAAGACACCATTTAAAGTCAATCGAGTTGCACTTAAGGCAACATCGACGGTACATATCAACGATGAAGGCGATTTTTTTGGGAAACGAGAGTGTTACGTGATTAGTGTAAATAATGAAGGTTCAAACGTTGGCTCGCTGAATAACGAACCGCGCCTGCCATAGAGAGAAAGTATCTTTTCATGCGATAAAAAAGCCTGAACCTCTCTTATTCGCATCCTGTTTTACTACAACAGCGAATTAGGTGGATCCAGGCTTTCATTTATCTTATTTAAAGGCGAGATAACAGCGCCTTAACGCAATCTATTGAGCTAATGTCCATTCGCTCGCTAGAATCATTTCGATAAGACAGCTAGAACGTTGCTTTTGATCTCTTCAAGTGAGCCAACACCGTCAACACGGTTAAAACGCACGTTTACATCAGTATTGTTCTTTTCTTGATCCTGATAGTAAGCAACCAAGGGTTCAGTTTGTTCGTGATAAATGGATAACCGATTCCGTACGGTCTCTTCTCTATCATCTTCACGTTGAACAAGCGGTTCGCCCGTCTCGTTATCCAAACCATCTTTGCTTGGCGGGTTATGAATGACGTGATACACACGACCTGATGCTTCATGAACACGTCGCCCACTTAGACGAGCAACTATTTCTTCGTCGCGTACGTATATTTCAAGCACATGGTCTATCGCTACCCCAGAATTACTCAGGGCTTCGGCTTGCGGAATCGTTCGCGGAAAACCATCAAATAAGAAACCGTTGATACAATCATCTTGTGCAATACGCTCTTTTACAAGATCGATAATGATATCGTCTGATACGAGACCACCCGATGCCATAATATCTTTTACTTTTACACCTAAAGGAGTGCCGGCTTTAACTGCCGCACGGAGCATATCACCGGTAGAAATTTGCGGTACGCCGTATTCATCCATTATAAACTTGGCTTGTGTACCCTTACCTGCTCCTGGAGCACCTAATAAAATTGCTCGCATTGATTTCACCTCGTTAAGAATTTAATAAGTTTCTGATCACAGCCCATATAGGCCAGACACAATAGCGACTAAACGGCCATAGGTGCTTCACCCAGTGACAGTCGTATTCGTGAGAACGATTCCGCCCCCATAATTAGTAGCATTGCACTATATTCCTCCACCCCTTCTAGGGCTGAAGTATGAATTCGGAGTGCTGTTCAAAATAGGGGCGATACAATACACGCCACCTGCTACAGACACAAGCGAGCCGAATCGCTATTCCCGCGCTGACATCACGCCGCCTACGGTAGGCGTTGCTAGACTATACTCAAACGCATGATTATAAAGACCCTGGCGCTCCATGTAAGGTAACCATCGAAGCTCTCACCCCATTTCTCACAGAGCTAACAAACAGCCTGATCGTTTACACACTACATCACTTAGAAGAGTACATTATGAATGTTAGAGAATTGGTGTCCACGTGGCACAAACACGCGCATTGCACATTAACGGATAACACTTACGACGTAACGCTTTCATTAGAAGACGCCGCCAAAGTAGACGCTTTAGCTGAAATGTATCCGCGTCGATCTAAAGAACAACTCATAAGCGAACTTGTTACCTCTGCGCTAGCGGAACTTGAAGCCAGCTTCCCCTATATTGCGGGCCCCAAAGTCGTTGCTATGGATGAATTCGGAGAGCCCTTACACGAAGATATTGGGCCAACACCCGAGTTTCTCACCCTAACGAAAGAGCACCTCGCTAGACACAAAGCAACGAAAACAAAATAGCGCCTCCGAAAGCGTAGTTATTCGGCGCCCACCCACATCAAAGGAGCCCCGATTAATCTATTGTATTAGCCTTCGATTGATCCCAAAAGAGGTCCATTTGCTCGACAGACGCCTCCTCTAAACTCGAACCCGCTTGCTCCAGTGCTGCTTCTATAAAATTGAACCGGCGCTCAAACTTTTGGTTTGCTTGACGAACGAGCTGCTCTGCATCCAATTTATTGTGTCTTGCAAGGTTTACACAAGAAAACAGTAGATCTCCCAGTTCCTCCGCAATATGAACGGCGCTCTCGTCTTGTATTGCGACGTGCAACTCAGCCACCTCTTCCTGTAATTTTTCAAATACTCCGGCAATATTCGACCAATCAAAACCCACTTTAGCGGCGCGTTTTTGTAATTTCTCGGCGCGCTTCAATGCGGGTAATGCTCGCGGCACATCATCCAATGCTTTTTGCTTACCTTTAACACTGCGCTCGCGTTGCTTAATAGCCTCCCAAGAGGCTTTTATGCTCGCTTCACTCACGGTTTCGGACGCCGCGCGCTGACTTTCAAGCGTGCCCTCAGGAAACACATGGGGATGACGACGTATTAATTTGGCCGTTAGCGTATGTACCACATCATTAAATGACCAGCGACTTTCTTCTTGTGCCAACTGACCATAAAAAACAACTTGGAATAAGAGGTCGCCAAGCTCCTCTTTTAGGTGATCAAGGTCGTTCTGTTCAATCGCATCTACTACCTCATACGCCTCTTCTATTGTCGAAGGCGTTATTGAACGGTAGTTTTGCTTAATGTCCCAAGGACAACCCGTTTCAGGGTCTCGTAATCGCTCCATTAAATAAAGCAAATCTTCCATCGAGAAGCGCGGGGGGCTGGGTGTATTCATAAAATCCAAACCCTCTACACTTTACGTCGTACAGATGAAACATTGGGCAAATGATTTAACTTCGCAAGCACTCGGCTAAGCTCATTGAAGTCAGCAATTTCTATTTGTAAGGTCATATCAACGGTATTTTTCTTTTTATTGGACAATGTCTGCATCGCGCTGACATTAACTTTTTCTCGGTCTAATAAGGTTGTGATATCCCTCAGCAGGCCATGCCTATCAAACGCCTCTACGCATATTGTCACAGAATACGATTGGCTGGGCTCTTCTGCCCAGTTAACCGATATTATGCGTTCGGGTTCAATGGCCTGACGCTGCATGAGATTGATGCAGTCCAAACGGTGTATCGAAACGCCGCGGCCTAACGTTATATACCCAGCAATACGATCGCCGGGTATTGGTTTGCAACATCGTGAAATATGCGAGAGTAAATTTCCTACCCCGCTAATAAAAACATCGGCGCCGCCAGTTTCGTTGGTAGCACGCCCCACTAATGAGGCAACGGGTTCCTCATTAGTGTCTATATTCAATAAACGCTGGGCCGCGTTAATCACCTTTTCTACGCCAATATCGGCCGTACCTACGGCTGCGTACAAATCTTCGAGCGATTTTAAATGTAACTTTTGTGCCAACGCTTGGTAATCTAGATTGACTACGGCTAGACGTTTAAATTCATGATCTAAAAGCGCTCGGCCATCATCTATGTTTTGATCGCGATCTTGCTCTTTAAACCAGTGCTGCAACCGGCTTCGCGCACGAGACGTTGTAATATAGCCAAGGCTCGAGTTCAACCAATCACGGCTTGGCGTTTCTCGTTTTCCTGTCAAAATTTCCACTTGATCGGAGGTGCGCAGGGCATAATTAAGTGGCACTATTCGACCATTTATTTTAGCGCCTCGACAACGAATACCTACATCCGAATGAATTCTAAAAGCAAAATCAACGGGCGTTGCGTGTGCGGGCAGATCAACTACATGGCCGTCGGGAGTAAACACATAGATACGATCCTGCTCTATTGTTTTAGGTAAATGTTCATCGAGAGGGTTGCCACCAATCTCTTCGTGCCACTCAAGCACCTGCCGAAGCCACTCTATTTTTTGTTCGTAGCTATCCGAATTTTCGTCTTTATCGGTATCTTTATAACGCCAGTGAGCACAAACACCGAACTCGGCTTCTTCGTGCATATCACCGGTTCGTATCTGAACTTCTAACACTTGATTTTCGGGGCCTTTTACAGCGGTATGCAACGAGCGATAGCCATTTTCCTTAGGGTTAGCAATATAGTCATCAAATTCTCGGGGGATATTTCGCCAAAGCGCGTGTACCAAGCCTAATACGGTGTAGCATTCACGATCATTCGCCACCAAAATTCTAACGGCACGAATATCGTAAACTTCCGAAAAACCAATCTTTTTTCGCCGCATTTTTCGCCAAATACTGTAAATATGCTTGGCTCGACCGTAAATTTCAGCCTTAATATTTTCTTCGCCCAAGGCGGTATGCAGCAGGCTGATCACATTATCGATATAGGCTTGCCTGTCTAAGCGTCGCTCATCCAGTAATTTTGCAATGTACTTGTAATCAAAAGGTTGGAGATATCGAAAGGCAAGATCTTCAAGCTCCCACTTAATGTGACCAATGCCCAACCGGTGAGCCAAAGGGGCGTAAACCTCTGACACTTCTCGGGCCACTTTTTGTCGCCGCTCCACAGGTGCTTTTTTAACAGCTCGAATTGCGCACGTTCGTTCAGCTAGTTTAATAAGCGCAACGCGTACGTCGTCGACCATCGCCACCAACATTTTTCGAATATTTTCGGACTGCTCTTCAGACTCCTGACCAAAAACACTTTCATTGGTATGATTCGACAAACCACTAATGGCAGCCATTTGTTTCACACCTTCTAAGAGGTGTGCAACGACTTTTCCAAAGGCATCTGTGACAGCTTGGCTGGACAGTTTATTTTCCCGCACACTGCGGTATAGGATGGCCGCGATCAGCGTTTCTTCATCTAACTGAAGTTCCGCTAAAATCTCTGCCATTTCAAGGCCAGCATTCAGCGTGGAGTAACCCTCACCCCAATCACTATTATTATCACCATCAAGCGACACAACCTGCTGCGCGAGCAAGCAAGCTTGATGTAGGTTTTCTTGGGTGGATGCAGGAACATGAGCCAATTCTTGAATCCGCTTTGACCAAGCGACAATATCAATTGCGCCTTCATGATCGATGGGGTGGTCTTGCCTGACTTTAACCATAAATAATCAAATAACGTTCATTTTATCGATTGTGAAATATGCCTGAGGATAGGTAACGATCGCCACGGTCGCAAATTATTGCCACTATCACCGCATTCTCCACTTCTCGGCAAATATCCAGCGCGGCAGCTACTGCACCTCCAGAAGAAACGCCACAAAAAACACCTTCTTCTTGGGCCAGTGCACGCATCGTATCTTCCGCACGCTGCTGGGTCATATTGACGACACGGTCAATATACTGATCGGTATAAATTGCAGGAAGGTATTCCTGAGGCCAACGGCGAATACCCGGTATCGAAGCACCATCGGCAGGTTGCAGGCCTGTCACTTCAATACGCGAATTTTGCTCTTTCAAATAACGGGAAACACCAACGATAGTCCCCGTTGTACCCATAGCACTTACAAAATGCGTGACTCGCCCCGCAGTTTGAGACCAGATTTCTGGCCCCGTGCCTTCGTAATGCGCTAATGGGTTGTCGCTATTAGCAAACTGATCCAGCACGACGCCTCTGCCTTCGGCGGCCATAGATTGCGCTAGATCTCTGGCTCCTTCCATACCCGCTTCGCGCGAGACCTCAATTAACTCGGCCCCGTAGGCTGTCATTGCCGCTTTGCGTTCTTCTGTCGCGTTTTCGGGCATGATCAAAATCATTTTATAGCCTTTTATGGCCGCGGCCATCGCTAACGCTATACCCGTATTCCCACTCGTTGCTTCAATCAATGTATCGCCTGAGCGAATATCACCGCGCGCTTCAGCATGCTTAATCATTGACAAGGCTGGCCGGTCTTTCACCGATCCTGCGGGGTTATTGCCCTCTAGCTTCAACAGAATAGTATTACGCTCTATACCCGTCATTCGTTGCAAGCGTACAAGCGGCGTATGCCCTACGCATGACTCTATAGTTGGAAACTCCATACTAAATTCACTGCTCCACAATCATCTCAATGTTTAAGGACGCTGACACCCGACCTAGTGTAGGCACTCCCCTCGCTGCAACGCAGCAATTTAGTCGGTAGCCCCCACCACATTCGGAGCGCAATTCTAACAGTTATGCTTCCTAAATTTCTTCTTTTTGCCTATGCTAGGCTACTTTCAGCCCCTACCAAGCAGAAACGGTATCCGACTCGCCTATAACCTGTTTTAACAAACGGTATACCTACAGGCCACTGTGCGGTTATCCGCGCCGAACTACACAGGCAATACGGTTTAATACTAAAACAATAGTTAACACGAATAGAGATACAATCTCGGCAGCGCAGCTCCCAACAAAGGCCCATTATGTTTGAAAATAGATCTCTTAAACGCAAGCTTTGGCAGCTCATTATTGGGCCTTGCGCGCTAGCGCTTCTAATCCTTTCAAGCTGTTATTTATATTTGCAGCAACAATTTATGGACGCGCAAAATATCGCACGCGATCAATTTGTTTTCGCCTTGTTTGCCGACTTCACTGGCAGCCGAGCGGTCAGCCCTGTTGCAATCGACCAGCTTTCACTGGCTCTTCTTAACACAGAAAAATTTCGCACGCTGGCAATTGTCGACAATGAATTCAATCCCATCTGGCTACGCGGACTACCGCTAAAAACACCGTCCGCAGAGGAAAGCCAAAACATCATTCGCGCAGGAAAAAGCAAACGCAGCTACTGCATCAATAATTTGTGTTACGCCTATTTACACACAAATATAAAGTTAGAGGTTTCAAGCAACACACACCAAACGGAATCGGAATACATTATTGTCGTCTCTGACAATTTAAATCACTACATTACCCGCTACCAGAGCATTATTGCCCTTCTTGTTACGATTGCCATTTGCCTATTGATAGCGGCTATTTACCTGAGGAAATATCAACGCATTATTCTCGACCCCCTAGAGAATATTCATACCGGTATACAAAACTATATTAGCGGTAGAGGCGATGCTGAAATATCGGCTAAATCCGGTAAAATTTACGGCCGACTCGTTAACGATATCAATCAGCTCGCGCGCCTACAGCGAATTACACAAGATAACCTGCAACAGAATATTGAGCAATCCACAGCGGAACTACGCGAAACGCTTGAGACCGTCGAAATACAAAATATTGAATTGGATATCGCCCGCAAGAGCGCGCTGGAATCCAGTCGAGTTAAATCTGAATTCTTAGCCAATACTAGCCATGAAATTAGAACGCCATTAAATGGCATTCTTGGTTTTTCTGAACTGCTCAAAAAAACTGAACTCAATACTCAGCAAACCGAATATCTAGAAACTATAGATGAGTCGGCGAAAGGGTTATTAACAATCATCAACGATATTCTTGATTTTTCACGACTGGAAATCGGGAAGCTTACGCTCGAATATAAACCCGTTCGCTTGCGCCAAGTTGTGGAGGAGTCCCTTCGGTTGCAGGCCCCTGCTGCCCACGAGAAAAAATTACGTCTACTTACCGTTATCGATCATGATATTCCGGAACATTTACTGGGTGACCCGTTACGGCTTAAACAAGTACTATCCAACCTTCTATCGAATGCTATTAAATTTACCAATACTGGACACGTATTAGTCAGCGTCAGCAAAGAAGATAGAGCAGATAACCAAATTACACTGCATTTCCGTATTACCGATAGCGGTATTGGCTTAAACCAAGCACAACAAGAAGAGTTATTTGACGCATTTACCCAATTGGATTCCAGCGAAAGCAGAGCACACGGCGGCACCGGGTTGGGGCTGGCCATTGCTAAAGGCCTAGTTGATCGAATGAATGGCCAAATTGGTGTAGAAAGCGAACCCGGTCAAGGAGCGACCTTCTGGTTTACCTCTACACTGGGCCGCAACCCTAACGCTGCCAATACCGTGGGTTACTTAAAAGGTACGCTGCGTAACATTCGGTCAATGGTGTACGATTGCTCCTCTATGAGCCGAACTGAAATCACTCATTATCTTCGCGGTTGGGGAGCTGAAATCCATGAAATTGCGCACTTCAACGACATCGAATCCAGCACAGAAGAAGCCTGCCGAAACGGACAAGTTAACCTTGCCATTATTGATGCGCAAGTTGATGACAAAACGTTTGATAAGATAAAACTTCGTAAAATTGTCGATACGCTCAACCAAGATTATTCCATTCCCGCGGTGATTTTGGCCTCTCCAGCAATACAACGATTAATCGAGCCTGCTTTAGCGGGTACGCATACCGCTATCATCCAGCGTCCCGTACTCTGCAATCGCCTACACCAAACGGTCTGTGAGCAGCTGGGAATTATCATTGCCGATGCCGAGACAGACACGCCAAAAACCGCGAAAAGTGCTACACGAGAAATTAAGGAGATCCACATATTAGCGGTAGACGACAACCCAGCCAATCTTCGATTAGTCACTGAACTACTGAAAGATATTCATGTGAATGTTGTTGCCATTGATAACGGCGCCGATGCCTTAAAGCTATGCGAAACGCGAGCGTTTGACCTTATTCTGATGGATATCCAAATGCCCGGCATGGACGGGCTAGAAGCAACCCGCGAGCTACGCAAACGTGAAAACCCTGACCATCGCACTCCTGTAGTGGCATTGACCGCTCACGCGGTTAATGAGCAAAAATCAAAATTACTATTGGCGGGCATGGACGATTATTTAACGAAGCCCGTGAGTGAAAACGAACTACAACATATTATCGATCGCTGGGTCGCACGCAATCCGTACAAGCGCAACACCAATGAGCACAACCTTGCCGCAAACACCACTATCGTCGAGACTAAAACCTCAACCGCCAATGTAGCGGATACAACGAGTATCGATACCGCCGACGAAGCAGCAGCCAGTATCGAAAAAGTCACAGAGAAACTCGTCGATATCCAACAATCATTATCTTTGGCGAAAAATAAACCCGATCTCGCCAAAGATATGCTCGTCATGTTGCTTGAATCTTTACCCATGGCTAAAAAGGAAATGTCGACCTACCTAAACGAAGGGAATCACAAGGAACTTCAAGAAGTTGTCCACAAGCTTCATGGGGGTTGCTGCTATTGCGGTGTCCCCAAACTACAAAAATTAAGCTCCGAGTTAGATTCAAGACTCCAACACGCACTCCAACACAACGAGCTTCCCCCACTTCTCGAAGAGAGCATCGCACAACTTCTATCCGTTATTGACCAAATGTTAGAGTGGCACGAAGCCATTGATGTAAGTGCGCTTTTTGACGAAGATGAATCGACGACTTAATGTGCCCTCAATTGCACGGTCGGGCAAGCCTTGGCGAACTATTTAAATAGCTCGCGACTCACCAACGGTTTGCCCCCCAACGCTTCGTTCAATGCCACTCTGCAAACTTGCTTAGCCGCTAAACGAGCGCCCTCGGCAGCCCATCGCCCTTCTGCGATAGCCTGAAGCTGGCTACCGCGTAGGGAAAGCTGTCTCGAATGAGGTACAACGGGTGTAAACCCCTGTGTGGGGCTGAAGGTATAATAAAATTCACTGCTTGCCTCAATAGAGTTACCTTGCGCATCTTGCAGGAAATCAATACCAACACCCAAATCATCCAATAGCAAAAATTCAAATTCACGCAACACGACATCAACCACCTCTTTCTCCACAACACTTAACTGCTGCAAACAACGATGGTACGCTTCAAACAACCGAGGATGGGGGTCCTCTGCAGCGAACAACCGCTGAATCAATTCATTAATATACATTCCACAATAAAGAGACTCACCTGCGTGTAACAATGGCGGGTGTTCAATTTCAATTTGCGAGAGTGTTCTGAGTGTGTTTTTGCCGTGATAACTAATTGAGAGCGGTACAAACTGCTGTGGTTTACTGGAACCAGAAGATTTCCGGTGACGGGTACGAAAAACGGTACTTACCCGGCCATAGTGCTGGGTAAAAAAATCAATAATAATGCGGCTATCGGTAAAGTTTCGCCAATGTAAAACAAAAGCCAGCTCGTCCTCTACCTTTAGCATAGCCCATTTCCCCGGCTATTCGTCTAACCCAAGGCTGCGTAAAGCTCTAACATCGTTAGACCAACCGCGCTTCACCTTCACCCAAAGATTTAGCATTATTTTGCAGTCAAAGAGCCTTTCCATATCTTCACGCGCTTGCTGACCAATCTGTTTGATACGCTCGCCTTTATCACCGATCAGCATTTTTTTCTGGCCACTTCGCTCAACTAAAATAGCCGCACTAATGGTAACAAGCCTATCATTTTCAACAAACTCTTCAATTTCTACTGCTGTCTGATACGGAACTTCATCGCCCAACTGCCGAGTAATTTTCTCCCTTACAATTTCTGCCGCTAGAAATCGAGAATTTTTATCTGTAATCTGATCTTCTGGATAGAAATGCTCTCCCTCTGGTAAAAAATTTGAAACAAGAGCTTCTAGTTTATCCAAGTTTTGATTTTTCAATGCAGAAATAGGCACAAGCTCTGCTTGAGGAAGCTGCTGAGAAAGATGCTGTAAATGTGGAAGCAACTCGTTTTTATCGTCTAGCTGGTCGACTTTATTGACCGCGATAATAACGGGACATGTAACATTTGAGACTTGCAAGCAGACCCACGCATCCTCGTCCGTCCACTGCTTTCTATCCACTACGAATACCACCACATCAACATCTTTCAATGCAGACGAAGCGCTCTTATTCATAGCTTTGTTAATCGCTTTCTCCTGATTTTTATGAATCCCAGGCGTATCAACAAATAACATCTGTACACTGCCTACCGTTTTTATGCCAAGCACATTGTTACGAGTAGTTTGGGGTTTACGCGAGGTAATACTAATTTTTTGCTCGAGCAAATGATTCAATAAGGTCGATTTACCCACATTGGGACGACCAACAATCGCGATGTAGCCAGATTTTAAAGAAGACATAATTAACAATTTCGCCTGATAATAGGGAGAGGGTGCTAGCGATACCGCAACGTAACTATTTGACGCCTAGTGCCAATAGCATTTGTTCCGCTGCCTTTTTCTCGGCTACACGCTTGCTGCCAGCGATTGCAATAGTGGTTTTTTGTGCGCCGCCAACATCGCAGCTCACCTCAAATTCAGGTGAGTGGGAGTGACCAAAACACCGCACTACTTCATACCGTGGCAGGGGTTTTTTATGCTCTTGCATATACTCCTGCAGGCGAGTTTTTGCGTCCTTTGCGGTCTCTGCGGGAGAGGTTAAGTCAAGCCGTGTATCAAACCAACGTAACACCGCTGTTTTACACGTTTCCATTCCCGACTCGATATAAATTGCACCTAACAGTGCTTCAACTGCATCAGCTAAAATTGATGCTCTACGAAAACCACCACTTTTCAATTCACCTTCGCCTAATTGCAGGTAATCGCCCAACTGAAAATCTCGGGCAATTTCCGCCAAAGTTTCGCCTTTCACTAAACTCGCTCGCAAGCGGCTCAAATCACCTTCGCGCGCAGTAGGGAATTTATGAAACAAGGCTTCGGCAATAAAGAAATTCAACAACGAGTCGCCAAGAAACTCTAAGCGCTCATTGTTTTTCGGCCCAACACTCCGATGAGAAAGGGCTCGATATAACAGAGTCGGGTCTTGGAACTGATACCCCAACGCAGATTCAATTCGTGCGCTATTCAGCTTCGATAAGGTACTCACAACATAATTCCGGCTGGGAAGTGTCAAGCTGACTTTTAAATATCAGCAACACTTCAATATTGGCAAACATAGGTACACGTTTTTCGTATACATTGTTTATTAACACGCGGTCATTCTTACGCACTACTTTAAATGCAGTCCCTTCTTCACCGCGCACATTATTTATCATCATAAAATTTTCAATTTTTCGATAAATATCGCGTTTATCCATCGCGCCCAAATTAGATTCCTGCTCTGAAAGCGATTTCAATGCTCCCTGAACTGCCCAATTATCTAAATAATGGGGGCCAATGCGAAACACGCAAAAAAACAAGCCCCCAAAAAAGAGAATCATGAACATCGTATTGGTAGAAATAAATCCAAACTGACAATTGGGTTTGTTCATAACATCTATCCAAGTGGTACTTATATTGAGCCTGTTCGAGAAAAACTAGGCAAACTCAAAAACTTGTCCCAGTGCATCCATATAGCAAATGCTTTACCTACAATTCGATCTTCCGGCACAAAACCCCAATCTCGGCCATCTGAGCTGTTATCGCGATTATCACCAATCATTAGATAGTGCCCTTGCGGTACATCCCAACTACCATTGACACTAAGCCGCCCAGGAATGGTACATTTGCGCATTCGGTGGGTTTCGCCATCTATATTTTCATCGGTGATTAAATAACTACCGCCTCGAGCAGAACAAAAATCGACACTTTCGATTGTCTCTCTTAGCACCAAGGTCTGCTCTGCTTCGACACCATTAATATATAGCACGTTATTCGTGTAACGGATTTTGTCGCCCGGCAGCCCAATGACGCGCTTAATAAAATACTGGCTGCGATGAGGCGGAAAAAACACCATCACATCACCGCGCTTCGGATCACTTACAGGAATAATTTTATTACGGAATACCGGCATACGAACACCGTACGCAAATTTATTCACAGCAATAAAATCGCCCACTTCCAGCGTAGGCACCATAGATTCTGAAGGGATTTGAAAGGGCTCGATAATGAACGACCGTAGAAAGAAGACCAAAAACAAGACAGGAAAGAAAGATTTAGAAAACTCTACAACGGATGGTTCTGCCGCAACCGCCATATAAGCTTTTACGTAGCCCTCGTCCTTCTCCTTTTGCGCGTCAGTTAAATGGGGAAAGCGTGCATCAACATTCGCGATAGCTGCGCGACGAGACTTTTTCAACATTACAATATCGTAAAGCCAAACCATGCCGGTACCAGCAACGGCCAACATTAAAATTAACGGTAAATTGATATCCATATTTGTCCTGTATTTAACTATCGATTTTAAGCACAGCCAAGAAAGCTTCTTGTGGAATTTCGACACTTCCCACTTGCTTCATACGCTTTTTACCGGCTTTTTGTTTTTCCAACAATTTCTTCTTCCGGCTAACGTCCCCACCATAACACTTAGCCGTTACGTTTTTGCGCAACGCTTTTACCGTGGTTCTCGCAACGATTTGACCGCCAATAGCGGCTTGAATAGCCACATCAAACATTTGTCGTGGAATAAGCTCTTTCATTTTATCGGCTAATGCACGGCCTTTGTAGTGAGCGTTATCACGAAAAATAATCAATGCTAACGCATCAACTTTTTCACCGTTAATGAGTACGTCAAGGCGCACCAAATTGGAGGGCGCAAACCGTACAAAGCTATAATCTAATGAGGCAAACCCACGGCTTACCGATTTTAGCCTATCAAAAAAGTCCATAACCACTTCATTCATGGGTAATTCATAGCAGAGCGACACCTGCCCGCCAACATATTGCAAATTTTTCTGAATACCACGTTTTTCAACACACAGCGTAATGACAGCGCCTAAATAGTCGGACGGAACGAGAATATTCGCTTCGCAAAGCGGTTCACGCATTTCGTCAATTAAGCTGATATCCGGTAATTTGGAAGGGTTATCCACATAAATGGTTTTCCCATCATTTGTTACCACTTCGTAAATTACAGTAGGTGCGGTAGTGATAAGGTCGAGATTATATTCCCTCTCTAGTCGCTCTTGGATAATTTCCATGTGCAGCATACCAAGGAAGCCGCAACGAAAACCAAACCCTAAAGCATCTGAACTTTCAGGTTCATAAAATAAGGAAGCATCGTTTAGGGTTAGCTTGGCCAAGGCGTCGCGGAACGTCTCGTAATCATCGGAGCTTACGGGAAATAGACCTGCATAGACTTGTGGCTTTATTTTTTTAAAGCCTGGAAGCATTTCAACATCGGGGGTCTTTGAATGCGTTAACGTATCACCCACTGGCGCGCCCAAAATCTCTTTAATTCCTGCTACGACAAAGCCCACCTCCCCCGCATTTAAGACACCGGTATCTTTTCGTTTCGGGGTAAAAACACCGACGATATCAACACCATGGGCTTTACCAATGGATTTTGCGATTATTTTGTCTTTTGTTTTTAAAGATCCCTGGGTCACGCGAACAAGCGAGACAACGCCAAGGTAATTATCAAACCAAGAATCAATAATAAGGGCTTGAAGCGGTGCATCAACATCGCCAACAGGCGCAGGAACATCGCGTACCAGCCGCTCTAATACATCCTGAATACCCAAACCAGATTTCGCGCTACAGCGCACTGCATCAGTAGCATCGATCCCTATAATATCTTCGATCTCTTCTGAAACTCGCTCCGGCTCTACCTGAGGCAAGTCCATCTTATTCAATACGGGGATAACTTCTAACCCTTGCTCTATAGCCGTGTAACAATTGGCGACAGACTGGGCCTCTACGCCCTGTGCGGCATCCACCACAAGCAGTGCACCTTCACAGGCGGCCAAGGAGCGCGACACTTCGTAGGAGAAATCAACATGACCGGGAGTATCAATAAAGTTCAGTTGATAGGTTTTACCGTCTTGCGCGAGGTAATCCAATGTAACGCTCTGAGCCTTAATAGTGATGCCTCTCTCGCGCTCGATATCCATGGAATCCAGCACTTGGGCTTCCATTTCTCGAGCGGATAGGCCGCCACAGTCTTGAATAAATCGATCTGCGAGGGTCGATTTACCGTGGTCAATATGGGCAATAATAGAAAAATTTCGGATATGACTAAGATCGGTCACGAGGGCTTGCTACTCATCAATGATTAAACGGCCTAGATCTGCTTTATGGGCCTCTATTACAGAGCCCGTATCAGCGACTCAGAGGGGCTTTCGGTGGCGCAAGTCTACAGTATTTAATAAGCCTAAGCTATGCGAGCACCACCCCCCCGAAATTACTTGAGCGTGGCGCTGCTAGGCTTGAAGGCACTAAGATTAAGGCTACTGTAGCCGTATCGTTCTGAAGGTTGGGCGGCCATCGCGGAAAAACCGTATGGGCTGTAAACTATCGGAAGGCAAATTGGCTAATATCCGACGGTAATCCTCTACTGTTTCTATCTGTTCGAACCCGAGCTGCGCGATGACATCTCCTGGAGCAACGCCGGCATCGGCGGCAGCACCATGAGGGTCCACCTGAGTCACCGTTACACCACCGGTTAACCGCCACTGATCGCGAAGCGATGATTCAATCGTTTCAACCGTTAAGCCTAGACGGTCCGCCGCGGTACTCGGTGACACCTCAGTGATTGTGGCCGCAGCATCGCCGCCCTCTAAGCGCCCTACCGTAACGTCAATAGTTTTACGCTTTCCTTTACGCATAACGACTACGGGTACTTCGCTATCAGGCTGAGTTGAGCCCACCGCGTGAGGCAAGTCACCTGACGTAAGAATGTTACGCCTTGCGAACTTCAGAATAATATCACCAACCATGATGCCCGATTTATCGGCTGGGCCACCGGGCTCCATTTGAGCAACAAGCGCTCCCTGAGGCCGTTTTAAACCAAAGGAGTCGGCTAAGTTCTTATCAACCTCTTGAATAACAACGCCCAACCAACCCCGATCCACTCGGCCTTTTTCTTTTAACTGTTCAACAACGTTTAATGCGACGGTCGACGGTATAGCGAACGAGAGACCAATGGAGCCGCCCGAACGTGTATAAATTTGAGAGTTAACCCCAACAACTTTACCTTCCATATTAAACAATGGCCCTCCCGAATTGCCGGGGTTAATGGCGACATCGGTCTGAATAAAAGGCACGTAATTTTCGTTTTTGTCTGTTGGAATACTCCGCCCGATTGCACTCACAATTCCCGCACTTGCCGAAAAATCTAATCCAAAAGGAGAGCCAATGGCAACTACCCACTCACCTATGCGCAACTCATCATTGGTGGCCAAGGTTAAAAATGGTAATTTTTCTTCATCAATTTTTAACAGGGCCAAGTCTGATCGGGGATCTGAACCAATAACCATTGCTTTAAATTCGCGGCGATCAACAAGCCGGACCACGATTTGGTCTGCATCTTCAATCACATGATAGTTAGTTAACAAATAGCCATCGCTCGAAATAAGAAACCCAGACCCCATAGAACTCATATTGCGCTCTGGCATTTCTCTAGGCTCAAACAGGTGCCGAAATATATCAGGAATTTGCTGCCCTGGTGGGAGACTAAAGCCACGCGGCTTTACCGCCGTTGTGGTGTTTATTTTTACCACGGCAGGAGAGCTTTTTTCAATTAACGGGGTAAAGTCGGGAAGATTATAATTGGCTGCTGAAACAATCAATGGAAAGGCCAAAACTATAAACACAAAAAACCGTACGATCATTTATTTTCTCCGCGAAAGTATTTTTTCAATCCTCTGGCTTATAAAAAGCAATTTGCGCCAGTTAGTTATCAGAACCTCAAACTCGCCTTCTGGTTCCCAGCATTCATAAAATTAGTGTAGGCCTATATTAGTCACCGACACTAATCACCGAAGACAGTTGACCCAACAACTGAGGCCTTACGCCTTTCCTGTTTGGCAAAAAACGAACAATACCACCGCCAATCAGCAAGCCCACAACGGCAGCAAGCATCATAAATATTTCCGCAACGTCACTATACGAGGCCCCTGCCAATGCCAGAAACATACACAGCAAAGGTAATCCGTAACTTAATAGAGCATCCAGCACCATGGCGGTTTCATCAACACCAATTAGCACGTCATCCCCCAACTGAGGCCGACCATGAGTGGAGTCAGACGAGTAAAATGCTTTGATGCACGTAAGGTTACTATCAGCGGCGACGAGTAACTTCTGGCCACAACCATGCCGGGCACGACACTGACCACAGGTCGAAAGTTTGAGAGTTTCGACCCAAACGCCATCACACTCAACTGCGATTACTTTGCCACTTTCACTTAACACTCGAGATAAGCCTATGATTCTCTGCGATACAAAAAACAGATAATGGATGAAATTGCGGGGTATTGTAGACAGTTTGGGGGGTTATGCCCAAAAAACAAGGCACCCCCAACACTAAGACGGCATTGCAAGATGATGCCCGTTAGGGAACGGGCGTTAAAAGCGGCGTAGAAATAGACTGCAATATTCTAACAGCGGCCGTTTCTGGCACTTCCCCAACTAACGAGAGATGCACAACTTGCTCTTCTGCTCGACGTAAATCCATCAAAATTAATGTCGCACCGCGCTGTGCCATTCCTCGAGGAATCTGCTGGACATCCTCGTTTTCTGGCACGAGCTCAGGATTAACAAAAACAGAAAAGGAAGAAAGCCCATCGGTATACGTGTGCACAAGACCATCCTGCTCTGTCCAGCGGGAATTGGCGCGAGTGAAGCCGACAGGCACCCAGCTAGGCATCCACTTATCCACACCTGCGCTAGCACCAACCTCAGCGCTCTTGCGCTCTGTGGCCACCTCTACACACGGCTGATCGGGCTCAACCGAGGTAAAACTCTCCAGCTCCTCACTGTCCCATTCAGGGTTATGATCAAAGGCAACAAACTGCATGCGCTCCAGTACTTTGCTACGCGAAACAACCAATACCTTTAGCAACACGCCAGACTCAACATCTACACCCAAGCTCATACCGTAGCGATCATTATCTTTCGGCAGCAGTTGCACCACAGCCACCTTTCGGCCGGCAACTCGATCATAGCCTTTATAGTATAAATGGTAATACTCGTTAAAATGTAACGCTTTGCCACTACCCGTGGCCAACATTGCACCTCTCACCATGCGTCCGCCGAGCGATTCGCAACTGGCCGTTCGACCATCACGGTTTAGCGTTCGCGTAGGCCCGTTCAGCAAAATATAACGCTCATTTTCAATGTTGTTCACAACCGCATGAGACACATCAATGGTTTCTAAGCTGCCGCCATGCTCATACGTAAACACACCGCGATAATTCTCGGTACGCATCGCATACGTTAACCTTGCAAGAATTTTCTCCGCAGAAGGCTCTGTTTCTACCGCATAGGTTTCAACACAAACAATACAGAGCGCGACAACGCCGAATAAGGCTTTTATATAGCGGCTTAAACAAAACGGGAACACGAGTTACAACACCTCGTTGGCAACGATTTAGTAATAAGGGAAAGATGAACGAAAAGTAGTATTTAAAACGTAGAAACGACCGCATTAACCCGCAAGACGGCCGTCTCAATAATTATTCTGAGTCGCGAGGCACTAATGTCTGACTTTCTACCACAGAGGCTTCACCTTCAGCAATTGTCGGTGCAGATACGGCATTCAAGTCGGTTAGACGCGCAAACGAAATAACACCCAAATCACTATTGTCTGATACCTGGCCAGCATGGATCATCATAAGACGGTCCAAATGCGCCTGTAATTCAGCATCCTCGACGATTTGTGCACTTTTGCTGCCTGTTGTGGGTAGCGCCTGAGTGATTGCACCTCTAGGCAGGGACGGTTGCTGTGCAGTGTGAGCTGTACTTACAGTACGAGCCGATAAAGTTGGCGTATCGAACCCGGCGGGAACAACCGCAGAATTCAAATCGGGCGCAACGAAAGGCTCCAGTTCTGCAAGAGCGCCATCCGTAACACTATTGCCAGCACCAAACCCCGAATACTGCTGAACACCCACCAACAAACCAAAGGCAACCGTCGCAGCAATACTGCCTTTAGCCATAATATCGACCCAACGACGTTTGGCCGACGGCGAGGATAAGGCGTGAGCCGGTTCCAAATCAATTTCAGCTCGAATATGAGCGGAAAGATCGACCCCCATTAATGGAGAGCTCTCGTTCTTCATTACAGCGCTGGCCATGTGATAGCGATGCCAAGTCGCACGAACATTTTCGCTTTGCTCTGACTCTCTTAGTACACGCCGTAGATCAAGTTCATCACCTTGATCGTCCAGCAATGCGGATATAGATTCGCCAATAGCTGTGCTCATTGTTTCGGGCTTTTCATTCTGTGCAGAAGAAGTCATATCTACTAACGCCTGGAGTATTACACCGCCAATGCGGCAATTATTTTAGAGAATAACCGGTAAATATTATCGATTATCAGCCCTATAAAGTAGCCTTATTCAGCCGCTATTCAGGACTCACACAATCTGACCACCGTGTGCTCATTTTGTTTCACTTATCTCAACATTTATTAACGAACCATGCGTCACGACTATCAGCAATGACCAAACAGCGGACTCACTCAATACCCACCTATAGCAAATGGGCCATCTGTTTATCAATAGATTCACGTGCACGAAAGATACGCGAGCGAACAGTGCCCACGGGACACCCCATAACCTCTGCAATATCTTCGTAGCTTAACCCTTCCATTTCTCGAAGCGTTACCGCCGTACGTAAATCTTCCGGCAAGTCGCGTATGGCTTTTTGTACAACATCGTCCAGCTGATCTCTCATTAGCTGCCCTTCAGGAGAGCCGAGATCTTTCAGTTGTTCACTGCCACTGTAGTACTCCGCATCTTCAACATCGACATCGGAGGCTGGCGGGCGCCGCCCACGTGAGACTAAGTGATTTTTTGCCGTGTTGATCGCTATTCGATAAACCCATGTGTAAAACGCGCTATCACCTCGAAAATTAGGTAGCGCTCTATAAGCTTTGATAAAGGTTTCTTGCGCGACATCTTGAACTTCAGCACTGTCTTTTATAAAACGGCTGATAATCGCAAATATTTTATGTTGGTACTTCAAAACCAAAAGATCGAATGCTCGTTTGTCGCCTTTTTGAACGCGGACAACAAGCTGTGCATCTGTTTGCGAAGCGGGTTGCACCGCCATTGACTACTCCCCAAAACCTTCACTGCCGGAAGGCTTACTTAAATTCTATCGCTTTGATATCCAGTGACCGAAGAAACCCTCTCCACTGAGGATCGCTCAATTATTCATTCGTCTAGTCGCGTTGATTACCCACAAACTCTAAAACAAAAAAATGCTATGCCAATTCAGATGAATGAACACCCTTAAAGTTCCATGCGCCACTAACTAAAATAGAAACACCTTAAATTCAAGCGCTGCATCTATCCCCTAAGGTTAGGACATTCCCGCAAAAATCAATGTATCACCGCCGGAATATTACAGAATAATGAAGTACTTAAGGTATAGTAGACGCTGTTTGTAATGGCTCCCCCCACTTTTATGACTACTATTCGATCAATCTCAAACCCTTCTTATGATGTGCTTATTATTGGCAGCGGTGCAGCCGGACTAGCGCTCGCACTTAATCTTCCCTCTAGCCTTCGTATTGCCGTACTCAGCAAAAGCAAACTTAATGAAGGCTCAACCTGGTACGCACAAGGAGGCATCGCAGCAGTTTTAGACGATAGTGATTCAATAGAATCTCACGTAAACGATACGCTTAATGCCGGCGCGGGGCTATGCCACAAAGATGCTGTTGAATTCACTATTAGCCATAGTAAATCGGCCATTCAGTGGCTTATAGACTTAGGCGTTAACTTTACCCGACAAGCGCAGTCTGGAGATTTCCATCTCACGAGAGAAGGCGGGCATAGTCAGCGTCGCATCATTCATAGTGCCGACGCCACAGGAAAAGCACTACACACCACCCTGCTCGAAAAAGTGCATAAAGCCGACAACATCGCTCTACACGAACATTACGTCGCGCTGGATCTCGTTAAACAGGTCGACCCCAACAGTAAAAAGTTACGCTGTGCTGGTGCATACGTATACAACCGCAGCACCGAGAGCGTAGAAGCCTTCACCGCAAAAACCGTTGTACTTGCCACTGGCGGTGCCAGTAAGGTCTACCTCTACTCATCCAATCCCGATGGGGCGAGCGGTGATGGCATAGCAATGGCTTGGCGTGCAGGCTGCCGCGTCGCCAATATGGAGTTCAATCAATTTCACCCCACGTGCCTGTACCACCCAAAGGCAAAGTCCTTCCTCATTACTGAAGCTGTTCGAGGGGAAGGCGGCAAACTTCTATTACCCAATGGTGAACGGTTTATGGATAGCTTTCATGAACTGGGAGAACTCGCCCCGCGCGACGTTGTTGCGCGTGCAATCGACCACGAAATGAAACGATTGGGTAGCGATTGCGTTTACCTCGATATCAGCCACAAATCTGAAATATTTATTGAGTCTCACTTCCCTAATGTACGACAGCAGTGCCTTGAATACGGTATCGATATCACTAAAGAACCCATTCCCGTTGTACCAGCAGCTCATTATACCTGTGGCGGTGTTATGGTAAACGAGCACGGCCAAACCGACCTACACAACCTGTATGCCATAGGTGAAACCTCCTTTACGGGGCTTCACGGGGCAAACCGCATGGCCAGCAACTCATTGTTAGAATGCATTGTATTCGCCCAATCTGCCGCTAAAGCTATCAAAGCCTCTCTTCACGAGATTTCTCCGCTTCGTGATATCCCTCCGTGGGATGCAAGCCGCGTCACCAACTCCGACGAAGACGTAGTCATTTCTCACAATTGGGATGAACTCAGGCGTTTTATGTGGGATTACGTCGGTATCGTGCGTACACAAAAGCGATTAGAGCGTGCTAATCACCGCATCAAATTACTGCAGAAAGAAATCAACGATTACTACTCTAACTACAAGGTTGGAAATGATTTAATCGAACTACGAAACTTGGCCGTTGTAGCTGAACTCATTATTGGCTCTGCCATGCAAAGAAAAGAAAGTCGTGGGCTGCACTATTCTCTAGATTACCCCGACTTAGCTGAATTCGCGCAAGATTCAATACTGGTACCTATGAATTTTGCAGCGCAAAATATTATTGTCCATCATGAGCACAAAACCTAGACTTTAAACCCTAGTTTTCTGCGCCTATGCTAGGCTCGAACGCCTCCGCCGAAAGTTGCTTCAGCTCTATACGCAACACTCGAAAATCACTTGGCTGCTCAACGCTTTGTTTTATTAGTACAAGAGAGGCACTCGACCCTCGTGACAACTCCAGAGACTGGAATTTAATAATCACCAAAAATCGCGTTAGCACAAGCTCTTGAATATACACAGATAGGAATTGATCGTCATTCCCGCGCAGAATCGACAGCCTGCCCTCATCAATTTTAAGCGCTGTAATGCGCCTCATTGCAAACCAAACATACTTCAAATAAAGAGCGCTCAGGCTAACCCCTATCAACGCAATCAACGTCAACCACCACACAGTGCCTAATGCAACAACTAACACAACAACAGCAACGAACACACCAAGAACAGTCCATTTAAGCGCTATCGCACCATGCACACGAAACACTAATGCAGACGATTTCTTTACCATAAAATTGGGGCTAGCGCGCACGAAATAACGATAGCTTAGGCCTCAGGCTGCAGGCCAGTATTGTTTCTCACGATTTTCACTATTTGACGAATATCGGCTTCATCTGGCTCGCCCTTTTGTAAAAACCAATTAAACATATCCTGATCTTCGCATTCCAACAGCTTTTCAAATAACGCTTGCTCTTCCGTCGGGAGCGTTGAATATACGTTTTCGACAAATGGCGCTAAAATTAAATCTAACTCCAGCATGCCACGACGCGCAGCCCAGCGTAATCGATTAAGATCCATAAATAACAACACCTACCAATTGAATTCTAAAATTTCGGCGCAATTGTATCACGCAAGCCCGTCAATTTTTCGACGAAACCTCACCAACCATGCAGTGGACTTTATGACCAATTGGCAGCAACGATTAGATAACCACCCCTTATTGGACGCGGCCAGCATTGGCTCAGACCAAAATTGCCTTGCCATACTCAGCGAGTACCGCCTATTAACGGTATCGGGGCCTGACTCGGTGACATTTCTACAGGGGCAATGCACTTGTGACATCAGCCAATTGAACTCAGATCACTGGCTGCTAGGTGCACACTGCAATATTAAAGGGCGAATGCACAGTAGTTTTTATGCAGCGCGCATTGATGAAAACACGATTGGATTACGCCTGCACAGCAGTATTGCAGAAAACGCATTAAACGCATTAAAAAAATACAGTGTTTTCTCGAAGGTTGAACTTACCCTAGCACCCGCGTGGATTATGGGCCTGAACCACCCAGATCAGTCGACGCTACCCAATACAACAATAAAGCTGCCGCCCGTTAACGAAACGTCTCACCCAGAAAACGGCCTAACCGTTCTGCGCCTAGACAAAAACCGCAGCGAAATATGGGCCTCACAGGCCGCTGCTCTCGACCATTTATGGCCCCACATTACTCAAGGGCTAAACCTAACCTCTCAAGCAGTCTGGTCTCGGCTGAATATTGAACAAGGTATTGCCGAAGTCCGTGCAGAAACGGTAGAAGCCCTCTTACCGCAAGAGCTTAACTTTCAGCTCATTAACGGTGTATCTTTCAGTAAAGGCTGCTATACGGGGCAAGAAATCATTGCCCGGCTTCACTACAAAGCAACCCTTAAAAAACACCTCTATCGCGCCACGACAGCGTTACTCGACAACGAATCTTCACCCATTTACGGAACAGAAATCGTTGATAAAGACACAGGAAAACGCCTAGGTTCTGTTATTCAAAGCCTTTCTGGCAACAATAATCAGTGGCTACTATTAGTGCTCGTGAACGACCTCGCCGTTCACACAGATTCCGCCGTTTTAGCGCTAGGCTCCCAGCCAAAACTTACATGGCAGCCGTTACCTTATGCTATACCTTAGAGTAGCGAACACCTACCCCAACCTCGTCGCAATATCCATCTAAACAACCACTCCTCGTGCCTATTAGACGGAGCTGGCTGAGGTGACATTCGCATTTATCTGACTCCAATCACAATGGGAATGTGAATATGAATGACCTTGCCACCAAGGTTTCGAACGACATCAATAAAGCTATCGACAGCGACCAGCTCGTGCTGCCCACGCTACCCGAAATCGCACTTAAAGTGCGAGAAGTGGCCAATGACGCCGATGCTAGTATTAAGCAATTAAGTGATGTTATTAGCTCCGATGCCGCCCTAACAGCCCGTATTATTAAAGTCGCCAATAGTCCTCTATTTCGCGCGCCACGCGAAATAGAGGACTTAAATATGGCGCTCTCTCGCCTAGGCATGCAATACACTTGCAACCTTGCAACGGGCCTAGCGATGGAGCAAATGTTCCAAGCAACTTCCGATCTCATTGATAAACGGTTACGCGAGGTATGGTCTAGATCGAGCGAGATTGCAGGAATGTGCCACGTACTGTGCAAGCACAGGACTAAATTACGCCCCGACCAAGCCGCACTGGCCGGCTTAACCCACCAGATTGGTATATTACCCATATTATCGTACGCCGAAGACAACCCTTACTTGATGGGCGATAGCATGACGCTAGACAGCGTAATAGATGCCGTACACCCCCAACTTGGCGTTAAAATTTTAACCACATGGGAGTTCCCAACAGAAATTCGCAATGTCCCTATTGAGTACCTCAATTTTACGCGAGAAACAGCAAAAGCAGACTATGCCGACTTAGTGACGGTCGCCATGTTACAAAATCAGTCAACAATAGCGCTCAATCGCTATGCCAATCTCGATACAAGTACCGTAAAAGCCTTTTATCGGTTAGATTTAGATCCCAACATTGAAGCAACAGAAGCCGAAGATTTAAGCGAGGAAATGGAAGCCGCACTTGCCATGCTGCAAGGCTAAACACGCAGAAAGAATCGCCGACATTGCACCGGCGATTCTCGAGCTCAACTAGTTAGGTGCGAATGCCGTATCGGCAAAACCTGTTCCTTTCAACTGAACTACTATTTTTTGGCCGGCATTTCCCAATATCAAATCTCGATACAACTGAATCAGGCTCGCTTTGTTAACCTGTTCGAATGCCGCAATCAACTGTTGTTTGGAATCAAAGGTTAATCGCCCATCATAAAAGTCTGCCATTAAAGGCTTCATTTCTTCACCGAAATCCAGCGGTTGCTTTGTCAACAACTCCAATTGCGAACGTTTTATTTGTTCTATCACAGACTCATCAATACTGTCTAATTCAGCAAGAAATTCACGTCTAAACCGGTCGATTCGTTTGCTTACACTTGGCAGCTCGGTATTGTTACTTTGAACAAAAAACATTAAGCCCGGGTATTGATCTACAACCTTAGGCGCTGTTCCCACAACATACCCCAACTGCTCGTTAGTGCGTAATTGCGTAAAAAAGGCATTACGTGTAAGCGCGTTCAACGTCATGATTTTCGCTTTGCCAACGTACGTTTTTTCTGTCCCAATAAACAATTGAACATACGCATTATCGGTATGCCCCGTTAACGCTTCTTTGTAATGCGTTGACGCACCAGCAACAGGCGTCTTAATCGCACGCTTAAATAAAGCATGGTCAACATTCGGCTGGGGCAGCAACGCTTCAACATCGCTCACTATAGCCAAAACACGCTCTTCGCTATAATTACCATAAGCAAAAACACGTAACCGATTCGCCGAGAGTAACCCTTTATGGAACGCAACGAGCTGCTCTCGCGTTAAGCTTTCTACCGCTTGCTTTTCTGCTTCCCGAGACCAACTGTTCGCCAGAAGTTCTCGGCTTAACAAACCAAACATTTGACGATAAGGGGCCGACTTTTCTCGGTTATCCAAATCTTGACGTAAAGAATCTAGCGCTTTCGAGAACTCTTCAGCACTGACATCCCACTGACTTAACGCTTTAAATACCTTTAGGGCCAAAACATCATGTTTAGCATTAAATAAGCTCAAACTTACCGTAAGGTCATTACCATTAAAGCCAAAATCCAACCCAATTCCCGCCTGCCCTGCTCGATCAATAAGCGACAACTGCTGAGAGGTTAGAACCTTTACTAAGATTTTTGCCAGCATTTGATTTTGAACCGAAGAAGCCCCCAAATCACTGTTCAACAAAAACTCTAACGTGCCTTTTTGGTCTTGATAGCTATCGCTATGCGTTAGCCAAATTTCTGAATGCCCCTTACCTTTCAAAAGGGTTGGTGATTTAATTGTACTTGCCTCAACAATGGCCGCCTCTTTAGAAAACAAATCATTTTCAGCCGGCAAATTAAACGTAAGTGTTTCGGCAATGCTACGCCATTTTGCTATATCGGCACGCGTAATATCCTCAATAGCGTAGCCTCCCTCATGGTAAGGAATGGCTTTTTCAACTCGTTCATGTTGACTTATGTACCAGATACGTGCCCTTTCTGGCGTAAGATAGGATAAAACATCGTTAACCGCCAACTCATCAAATGAACTATAAACATACGGGTTTGAAATAACCCACTCAGGATTATATTGAAGTAGCGTTGAACTCAAATGAATGGCCGTTTTTAACGGCTGCTGCATATCTAAATTCGCAAATTTCTTTTCTTTTATCGCCTTCTGCTCAAGAAAATATTTTTTATCTACGCCCTCGCGTTTTATAAGCTCTATATAAGCAAAAATCGCTGCAATAACCTCATCACGTTTGGTCATACCTTCATCAGTAAGATCCACAAAAACATCAAAACTGCCATCGTAATCGTATGCAACTGGATCGACCTGCGCATACAACGACTTCACCAAATTCTTTTCTCGCAACTGCTGGGCGACCGTACCAGGCTCTTCTGATGCCAGTAGGCTGTTAACATATTCATTCGGTTTATTTTTCCAAAGCTCTGAATTATTCGGCATGGGAAAGCGTAGCATTATCATCTTCAAATCCATTACAGACGCATAATGAATTTTTTTCGACATTTGAGCCTCTGTTACACCTGTAACAGGGACCGCCGGCTTATCAATATTATTATTTTCAATGGCCGAAAAATGTTTTGTAGCCAATAACGTTTGCTCCGCTAAGCTTTTATTGCTTACCATAACGAGCTTCATAATATTAGCCGAATAATAACGTTCAAAAAACGCCACTAAATCCTCATTCAAGACCGAACCGGGCTTATCTGATAGGGTGTCTAAATTACCAACGGCCAACTGACTTGCTGGGTGCGCCGGGTTGCCCGTCACACCGTTTAGGTAGTTTATTATTCGACCGTCCTGACTGCGACCCATCGACCATTCACTATTAACCGCGTTCCGCTCTTTATCGCTATACTCCAAATCAAAACGCGGCGCTTTAAAATAGTCACTAAACATATCAAGAGCTTCATCCAACTTCCCTGCCGGCAACGAAAAGAAATAATTGGTGTGATCTGGTGCGGTGTACGCATTCCAGCTGCCCGAATTATGATCAATAAATTGCTGAAGCGTGTTTGGATCAGGGTATTTCTCTGTGCCTAAGAAAAGCATATGCTCTAAATAGTGCGCTAAACCTTGCTGATGCTCTGGGTTCTGAAAACTACCCACACCTAACGCTAGAGAAACGGCCGCTATTTCACTACTCGTATCTTCTACCAAGATCACCTCCATGCCATTACTGAGTGTTAAAGTTGCATATTGGCGTGTATCTTTTGGGCTTTTCTGAATAACGATGGCCGCTCTATTTTCAGCGTCTGGCTGTGAAGCGGTACACCCCTGCAAGCCCATCACAAGCACTGCTCCCAGCACAATAACAGAAAGTTTTTTCAGCATTAGGTTATCCTTTAAACAATTATTCTTTTAAGAAGCTGGATGAGAAGTTTCAACAACCCAAACTTAAACGGCCACATATAGTAGCAGTAATGCGCTGTATCCGGTCAAGCAAACAAGGAACCTCAAAGTGAACCTTCATGAAAAGTTAAATTATGTTGAATTCTCGGCCAACAATTTGACCGCAACGCAGCAATTTTTCTCCACAGTTTTTGATTGGACATTTACCCATTACGGCCCCGAATACACGGCTTTCGACTATCAAGGGCTTGAAGGTGGCTTTTATTTAGGCAATGCCTCATCTTCCCCTGAGCGTGGCGGTGCATTACTGGTGTTCTACAGTGAAGATTTAAGGCGTACTCAGGTAAAAATTGAAGCCGCGGGCGGTGTTATCGTCAAAGCTATCTTTGATTTCCCCGGTGGACGACGCTTCCATTTCTGCGAACCCAGCGGCAACGAGTTTGCCGTATGGTCGGACAACTAATGAAGGTATGGGCCTTTTGGCGGCCCCTAGCCTTTATTGCTCCATCGTTTGCACACCAATACCTGACAAACATAAAAAAAGGCACCGCCCTTTCGGGAAATGCCTTTTGTATAGCGCAGTGTTATAGCCTGTACTGCAGTGTCGTGTTTTAAGCTTCTGTCACCGCCTGCTGTGGGCCTGCAGCCACTAGCGCTTTGCCTTCGGCGTTATCAGTAAACTTCTCAAAGTTCTTCACAAACAAACCTGCTAGATTGGCGGCCTTCTCATCCCAGTCTGCAACATTTGCATAGGTGTCACGCGGATCAAGAATTGCGTCATCTACACCCGCTAGTGAAGTAGGGACTTCTAAGTTAAATACTGGAATATTCTTGGTATCGGCCTTGTCTACACTGCCGTCCAAAATCGCATCAATAATGCCGCGCGTATCTTTAATAGAAATACGTTTTCCAGAACCATTCCAACCAGTATTCACGAGATAGGCTGTAGCACCGGCCGCATTCATACGTGCGACTAACTCTTCTCCGTACTTCACTGGGTGTAGCGTTAAGAACGCTTTACCAAAACAAGCAGAGAAGGTTGGCGTAGGCTCAGTAATACCGCGTTCAGTACCGGCCAGCTTCGCTGTAAAACCAGACAAGAAGTGATACTGCGTTTGCTCTGGCGTTAACTTCGATACAGGTGGCAATACACCAAATGCATCAGCCGTTAAGAAGATAACTTTCTGCGCATGACCTGCGCGAGAAGGCGGTGGAACGATGTTCTCAATATGGTCGATTGGGTAAGATACACGAGTATTCTCGGTAACTGAGCCATCGTCGAAATCGATTTTACCATTTGCATCAACCGTTACATTTTCCAGCAACGCATCGCGCTTGATCGCCGCATAAATATCGGGCTCACTTGCTGGGTCTAAGTTAATGGTTTTTGCGTAGCAGCCGCCTTCGAAGTTAAAGACACCTGTGTCATCCCAACCGTGCTCGTCATCACCAATTAATTTACGTTTTGGATCAGTAGATAGTGTTGTTTTACCGGTGCCTGATAACCCGAAGAAAATGGCAACGTCGTCCTCTTCACCTACGTTGGCAGAACAGTGCATAGAAGCCATATGCTTTAAGGGTAGGTAGTAGTTCATCATGGCGAACATACCTTTTTTCATTTCGCCGCCGTACCAAGTACCACCGATAACCTGCATTTTTTCAGTCATGTTAAACACGGTGAATACTTCTGAATTCATGCCGTGCTCTTTCCACTTAGGGTTAGAGGTTTTGGAACCGTTCATTACAACGAAGTCTGGCTCACCAAAATTTTCTAGCTCTTCAGCAGAAGGGCGAATAAACATGTTGGTTACAAAGTGTGCCTGCCATGCAACTTCAACAATAAAGCGCACTTTCATACGAGTATCTTCGTTCGCGCCACAGAAAGTATCTACCACAAACAGACGATTACCTGACAGCTCATCAACCACCAATTGCTTTAAGTCTTTCCACGCTTCAGGGGTGATTGGCTTGTTATCGTTGTGAGCGATGTCGGAATCCCACCAGAGGTGTTCCTTGCTCACATCATCAAATACGATAAATTTATCTTTCGGGGAACGGCCAGTAAAAATACCTGTGTTAACATTTACTGCACCTAGCTCTGTTACCACGCCTCGCTCATAGCCTTCCAGATTCGGGTTCGTCTCTTCTTCAAACAATTGCTCGTAAGAAGGGTTATAGACGATCTCCGTCACATTTTGGATACCATATTTGGAAAGGTCTAACTTTACAGCCATTATGTCGTCTCCCAATTGTATTGGTGGGTAATAAAAATTTCTTTCGACTCTGCTAGAACCCGTGCGTTGTAGCGTAAAATGCCTCTTAGGGTTATTCAGCAAACTTATGTCGATTTGCCTTATCACGGTTTCCATTATATGGAAGCGGTGAATCGCAGGGAAATTTTGCGGTTGACGCACGTCAAGGAATGGCTCTACTTAAAGAAAATAGTCGCAAATTTGAACCCTCGCGCAAAAATATACGTTTTTTTAATGCCGCGCTATAAGTAACAGAATGGACGTTCCATTGAGTTATTAACCCAGCGGAAGAAAGACAAGAATACTACGCTGACCAATCGATAGGAGACAAGCCTAGAGAGGCTAAATAAACATTGGTTTTAGAGAAATGATTGTTCCCAAAAAAACCTCGGTGAGCCGAAAGCGGCGATGGATGGGGCGACGTTAAGATATAATGGCGCGCCGAATCAATGTACTGCCCCTTTTTGTGGGCATAACTACCCCACAGCAAAAATACCACATTTTTCTTATGGATATTTACCGCGTTAATAACCGCATCCGTAAACGTTTCCCAACCTTTACGCTGGTGCGAGCCCGCCTGCCCCCCTTCAACGGTTAAAGTGGCATTTAACAGTAAAACACCTTGCTCTGCCCAAGCCTGTAGACAGCCCTCTGTTGGCATAGGTAGATCAATATCCTGTGCCAACTCTTTGAATATATTCCGAAGAGACGGAGGAATGCGTACGCTAGGCAACACGGAAAAACACAGCCCATGCGCTTGGCCTGGCCCGTGGTACGGGTCCTGCCCCAGGATGACAACCTTAATATCGGAAAACCGTGTAGCATTTAACGCGTTAAAGATAAGATCGGCAGGCGGAAATAGTGTTTTCCCCGCCTGCGTTTCCTTTTCTAAAAACTGATTGAGTTGGCGCATGTACGGTTTATCGAATTCATCTCCGATTACATCTCGCCAACTAGAATGCAGTTTTAACCCCGCCCACCGTTTATTACTCACAAGAAGGCTAGCTTATTCGGGACGCATATGGGGAAACAGTAATACGTCACGAATAGATGCGGAGTCTGTCAACAACATGACCAATCGATCGATTCCGATACCTTCGCCTGCGGTTGGCGGTAAACCATATTCTAGTGCGCGTATATAATCCGCATCGAAATGCATGGCTTCGTCATCTCCCGCATCTTTTTCCGCGACCTGGGCTTGAAAACGTTCGGCTTGATCTTCTGCGTCGTTAAGCTCAGAAAAGCCATTGGCAATCTCACGCCCACCCACAAAAAACTCAAAGCGGTCCGTTACAAACGGATTGTCGTCGTTGCGACGCGCAAGTGGCGAGACTTCTGTTGGGTATTGAGTAATAAAAGTAGGCTGCTCTAAACGATGCTCTACAGTTTTCTCAAAAATTTCGATTTGAATTTTACCCAAACCCCAAATACTTTTAAGCGGTATACCCAAGCTCTCAGCCACTTTTTTAGCCGGCTCAAACTCATTAATATCATCGGCCGTTAATTCAGGGTTAAAGTGCAAAATTGAGTCGACAATACTTAACCTCAAAAAGGGTTTAGAAAAATCGTACATAACAACTTCGGGCTCTTCACCTTCTTTTGCCGGTTTAGTGCTGGCAACCTCTGTGGAACCCAAAACTGATTGGGTCAGTTTACGCAACATATCTTCGGTTAAATCCATTAGGTCGTTGTAGTCGGCATAGGCCTGATAAAACTCCAGCATGGTGAACTCAGGGTTATGTCGCGTACTCAAGCCTTCGTTACGAAAGTTGCGGTTAATTTCGTACACGCGCTCGAAGCCCCCAACCACTAAACGCTTTAAATACAGCTCTGGGGCGATGCGTAAATACATGTCGATATCTAACGCATTATGAAAGGTTTCAAACGGTCGGGCAGTGGCACCACCAGGAATCGCTTGTAGCATTGGCGTTTCTACTTCGAGGAAGTCACTGCTATTGAGGTAATCGCGAATAAACTGAACTACTTTTGTTCGTGTAACGAAGGTATTACGCACTTCGGGATTTGCAATTAAGTCAACATAGCGCTGACGATACCGCATTTCTTGATCGGCCAAACCGTGGAATTTATCAGGCAATGGTCGCAACGCCTTGGTGAGTAATTGATTGTCATCCAAGCTTACATATAAATCGCCTTTGCCTGATTTATGTAATTGGCCGGTGACGCCCACAATATCGCCAAGATCGAGCGATTTGGCAAATGGCCGTGCTTCTTTGGTCACATATAATTGAATCTGACCACTCACATCCTGAATAACCATAAAGGCGCCACGATTACGAATGACGCGTCCAGCAACCGAAAATACCATCGCTTTTTCTTCGAGCGCCTCTTTGGTTTCTTCACCATAGGTATTTTGTAAATGTTGCGCTTTGGCATTGGGACGGAAGCTATTGGGAAATGCATTCCCCTGCTCACGTAGACCAGCCAATTTAGCACGACGTTCAGCGATTAACTTGTTTTCGTCTGGCTTTGCGTCGTTTGGGTTTTGGTTGCTCATGGATCAAGTTTTCCTAAAAAAATAAATATTTCAATTGGCACAGTCTAGGAGAGATTGGCTAGTAGCTTCCGGGACCGTCGCCGACAGAACGTCGGCGTAGAGCTTACAGGGAAGCATTTACAGCGTATCCCAGTAGCTGCTACTCAAGCGCTCCTACTCGAAGCGCTCTTTAAAGATCAAAGGCCCGCTTTAAGGCTAGCCTCAATAAACTCATCCAGCTTGCCGTCGAGTACCGCTTGGCAATTACTGGTTTGAACGTTGGTGCGTAAATCTTTAATGCGCTGGTCATCCAGCACATAAGAGCGAATCTGGCTGCCCCAGCCGATATCTGACTTACTGTCTTCCATCGCTTGTTTTTCGGCATTACGCTTTAACAGCTCTTGCTCGTAAACGCGCGCCCGTAACATTTTCCACGCTTTGTCGCGATTGGCGTGCTGCGAGCGTTCGCTTTGGCACTGTACCACTACACCACTAGGTTCGTGAGTTAAACGTACGGCAGAATCCGTTTTGTTAATGTGCTGACCTCCCGCGCCGGAGGCACGGTAGGTGTCTGTGCGTACATCGGACGGGTTAATATCTATCTCAATATTGTCATCGATTTCTGGGTAAACAAATACAGATGAGAACGAGGTATGACGACGACTCCCCGAATCAAACGGCGATTTGCGCACTAAACGATGTACGCCCGTTTCTGTACGTAACCAGCCGAAAGCGTATTCACCTTCAAATCGAATAGTGGCGCTTTTAATGCCTGCGACATCTCCAGCAGACGCTTCTTCAAGTGTCGTTTTAAAGCCTTTATCTTCACCCCAGCGTAAATACATGCGCAAGATCATTTCTGCCCAGTCTTGCGCTTCAGTACCGCCAGAGCCCGATTGAATATCTAAAAAGGCATTGTTAGGGTCCATTTCACCGGAAAACATACGACGAAATTCAAGTTTAGCTAATTGCTTTTCTAAGCCTTGAGCTTCAGATTCAACGTCGGCAATACTGTCTTCATCGTCTTCTTCTACCGCCATATCAATCAAATCACGGCAATCATCAACGCCTTGCTCTAAATTTTCGATGGTTTCTACCACCAATTCTAAAGACGATCGCTCGCGCCCTAACGCTTGCGCACGCTCTGGCTTATTCCATACATCCGGCTCAGCCAGCTCTAATTCAACTTCTGCTAAACGCTCTTTCTTTTCAGCATATTCAAAGATACCCCCTAAGCACGTCAGTACGCGCTCGCAGATCGGAGAGGATGTTAAGTAAGGGACTAATTTCCATGAAAGCGGCCGTTTGAAAGTGTCAATAGAAAATCCGGCTAAAACCGAGTAAAAAATGCGCGCGCATTGTAACTCAGGGGCGATATTTCACCAAATAGAGTATTGTCTGATTGCGCATGCTTGGTAACATAGGCGAGATGGCCCACAACGAAATAATAAGGGCGCACATTAATAGACTGGTGTAAATCGCTACGCAAGCAAACAGGTAAAGTAAAGAATCTAGTTTACCTCGTCTACACTTACACAATAATAACTTATAGAGGTTTAGAAACATGGTTAACAGCCGCATCACGCTCGCATTGCTCGCGAGCCTACTACTGCTAAACGGATGCTCTAACAACGATAACGAATTAGCCGAAGGCGAGATAGCGCCAGCTGAAAAAACCTACGTTATTTTTAGCCCCGGCACCAGTGAATTACCTATTCCAAACGACTTGCTCTTCGCAAGCGAGCCTTTAGCAGACGGCACCATGTACGCCGGTGAAGCTGGCGGAAACCCTGTTGTAGCCGGCATTGACTTTCTCGATGGAAACTCTGTTTTGACGCCTATCGATATCGCATTTTCTGCGCCACTCGATGATTCACAAATTTTAGATGCAACAAGCTTTATCGCTATTGATGGCGCCGTTATTCCCAACCCCAATCAAAACGTTTTTTTGTTGCCTCTAAGCTATCCTGGAGGCGATGCTTTACTTCAAACCTCCGTTAACGGCACTAGCGTTGAAATACCCACTTTTGCTGATGCTGTCGCCTTTCAAACCGGTGTCGCCACTCAAAATATCGCATTGCTAGGTGAACTGGCTGTACCAACCGCCCGCGCCGAGCTCATCAGCCTAGACGGCGGGTCGAATAATATTATTCGTATTAACCCTCTCAAGCCGCTGATGCCCGAAACCAAATATTTGGTTGTACTGGCGAACATACAAGACGCGATGGGCAATGCCGTATCCTCTTCTATTGCCTACGATTTTATTCGAGACCCTGAAAGTAATTTGGCCGATACCAGCTTAAATGGCGTGCGCGGTGCAATCCAAGGCTGGGAGCAGCTGGCGAGTGGTTACTTTGGTTTTATGGCCACCGTATTTGAAGCGGCAAGCCTACCCGTTGAAGCACCAACAGCAGAAGACATTATTTTTACCTTAACGTTTACAACGGGCAGTACCGATTCGGTGCTAACAAGCTTGGCTGCGCCAGAAACATTTTTTGAAAAATCGTTACGCACGGGTTTCAAACAAGACGCTATTGCAAAACTGGTAACTGGGGTTTACAACGTGAGTGGCGACAATAGCGCCATGACATCGGTAACCGATGGCGCGATTAATAGCACGATTAATTTCCTGCTCACGTCACCCTTACTGCCCGATGAAACGCCTAATGCGCTCTACAATGAGAGCATTGCCGGCGCCGTTGCGAGCGGTGCAGATTTTGCCACTATTGCGGCTGATCCAACAGCGGCCTATATTATGCAACGCGCCGCTGCTGAAGCCGCTCTGTCAGTACACGACAGCGCTGCTGCTGAACTTGGCGATGAATCACCGTATGTGAGCATTAGCGCTCAAGCGATGGGCACAGTACAACAACTGGCCGCCGGTGCTGGCGCGCCAGTAAATGCCATTTTCCCCGTACCCGCTCCTCGCGCTAACAGCTTCTATCGCGTCGACCTAGCGTCGGACCTAAACGCACTACTCAGTGCACCAGCACTGGTATACCAAGGTCAGATAGCATTGCCCATCTATCAACCTCTCCCTGAAGGTGCCGATGGCAGTAATATTACTTCTGGCAACTGGATAGCCGATACCACCATTGGCTTTGTTATCGACGCAGGTCTGGGAAATGACGCAGGCACTACGCCTCCCTCTCAGATGATTACGCATCGCTACCCATTTCCAGCGAAGCAAGCCGATGTCACCATTCCCTTACTGGCCGTGCTGCCAGAAGCCAACACGCTGGCTTCTCTTGGTGTCACCAAACCAGACGCGGGCTGGCCTGTGGTTATAAATATTCCAGGTATTACCGCTGAACGAAGTACAGCACTCCCTGTTGCAGATGCTATGGCTTTCGCGTGTATTAACCCAGAAACGTTCGCTGCGACGGGCGCACCGTGTTTTGCCTCCATCACTATCGATAGGCCGCTACACGGAATCGCCGCTGGAGGCGCCTTTTTATCGGGGCTGTCCAGCGTAACCGACCCCAGCGTCGCTATCGTACCGAATATCGAGGGCGCCACCGTAAGCGAAAGTATTACGGAACGTCACTACGATTTCACCGCAGATGCCACGGCCAACGCTGTGCCTATGGATTATTCAGCTGAATTTGGTTCATCAGGCTCACTTTTCATCAACCTACTCCACTTTGCTGGAACACGAGATTCCCTGCGTCAAATGGCGTTGGATCTTCTTAACTTAAACGCCTCACTAGCAACGATGGATGTAGACGGCGACGGCGAGCCAGACTTTGATACCAGTAAAGTGTATGTGTACGGTGTTTCTCTTGGTGGAATTGACGCGGTTAATTTCACGGCTCTGAATAATCAGTTAGCGGTATTAAACAGCCCTTTCAGTAGCCAACCCAAGATCCAAGCCGCTTCAGTGAATGTGGCCGGCGGTAACGTCACTCGATTACTCGTCAACTCACCTTCGTTTGCACCCACAATATTAGGCGGGCTTGCCGCTGCCAGTGAAGAATTAGTGCACGGTAGTAGTGGCTTAGAGTCTTACTTTAATGTGTTCCAAGGTGTGGTCGATTCAGGAGACCCCGCAAACTTTGCTAGCCGCTTGGCAAAAGACGGCAACTCCAGCGTCCTTTTCTCTCAAGTGGCCGGTGATGTGGTTATTCCGAACGCAGCAGACGCCATGTGGGGAGAGGGTTATGGCCCCCTACAAATGGTCACTGAGGCTGGATTTATGATTGATAACTTTCCATCACCTCTCGCTAGCACGGAGCCTATGCTAGCAATTGCGGGCGCCATTAAGACGGCTGACGCGGCCTATACAGGCGAACCTGTCCGCCTCGTTAGCCGCTATACCGAAGGCGATCACGGCTCTCCCGCGAGCCCTGCCGCAAGCGCGGCGACCTTCTTCGAAATACTGCAGCAATCCATAACCTTTTTCGCCCTGGATGGCATTGTGCCGGGTTCTATCGTGACTAACCCTAACGTTATAGAGCCCTAGTTAAGCGCTACATAAATCTCTAGATAACCGCATCCTCACGGATGCGGTTTTTTTTCGCCTCAAACAAACGTTAATTACAAAAATTCTTTCAATATCAAGGTGATACAGGGATTAGTTGACAATCAAGATTAAGAAACTACAATAACCTACTGAAACAACCAATCAGTGAGTTAAACCGTATGGAATTCTTAGAAGCTGACCACAGTGAATGGCTGCAAATGTGGGAGGAACTCGCAAAAGACAGGATAAATGAAGAGGACCCTATCTGCCTCTTCGTGGGAAATTGCTGGGAATACATGGGCTCATCAGAAGACCATCACCATTTTCGTCATCAATTGCATCCACGCACAGGCAAAATAGAATTTGCTTATATTGAACGTAGACGCGCAGCAATCAGCTGGGCACACACAGCCTAGAGCGAAAGCGAACCTTCACACCGCAGGTTCGAGATAGTCGACCATTAACTGTAATGTTTGCTCTCCACGGTATTCATTTACGCTCAATTTATAGACCAGTGTCGCTTGCTGAATATCATTATTCGGCCATACGTCCAAGTCTACATTGAAGGCAATAGCCGCTAAGGCCACGCCAGAATACTCCGCAGGAGTAACTTGCAATTTTAGGTGTTTTTCGCCAACTATCCGTTGTGAAATGATTCTGAATGCCCCATCAAAACAAGGCTCTGGAAACAGTTGCCCCCACGGCCCAAAACTTTCAAGTTCTCGAGCACTATCGAGCGTAAACCAATCATCCTCTAAGCCGCCATCGGTTAACAGCTCCGCTTCTGGAGCCTTACCATCTAGAAGCTCTCCCACAACCGTTTGAAAGGCCACTTTAAACACTTCCAGCTTAGACTCATCCAACGATAGGCCTGCAGCCATCGCATGCCCGCCAAACTTCGTCAGCAAGCCAGGAGAGCCCGTTGCGATCCTGTCCAGAACATCACGCAAGTGAATGCCGGCTATAGAGCGCCCCGAACCTTTTAAGGTACCGTCGCCACTCGATGCAAATATGATTGTAGGGCGATGTAGCTTGTCTTTGATACGCGACGCTAGAATACCGATAACACCCTGATGCCAGTCGTCTTTATATAAACAAATACCCAACGGCCACGGCTTATTGTGTAACAATAATTCATCGAGATACTTTATCGCTTCAACTTGCATCGAACCTTCAATAGCCCGGCGTTCACGATTAAGGCTATCTAGCTCAACCGCAACCTGCCGTGCCTCGTTATAAGTATCCGCCAAGAGGCAACGTATACCCAAAGACATATCATCCAACCGGCCCGCCGCGTTCAACCTTGGGCCAGCAACAAAGCCCAAATCCGTTGCCGATAAACGTGGTAGCGCCCGCCCGCCCACCTCAAACAGCGCGCGAATACCGTGCGCACAATGGCCTGCTCGAATCCTTCGTAAGCCTTGATCGACCAATATTCGATTGTTCTGATCTAAAGGTACAACATCGGCTACAGTCCCAAGTGCAACTAAATCTAGATAATCGGCCATACGAGGCTCAACAAGTTGATGGTCCACAAACCAGTTCAGCTTTCGCAAATACGCCCTAAACGCATTCATAACATAAAAAATAACCCCTACTCCAGCAAGGCTCTTACTGCCAAAATTGCAGCCCGGCTGATTAGGGTTCACTATCGCTTCTGCTACGGGTAAGGTTGCTCCCGGCAAATGATGGTCAGTCACCAGAACCTTCATACCATGTCTCTGCGCAGCAACCACCCCCTCCAAACTGGCTATACCGTTATCAACCGTTATCAACAAGTCCGGAGACAGTGTCGCAATAACCTCGACAATCTCGGTTGTTAACCCATAACCATACTCAAACCGATTCGGCACAATATAGCTCACAGACTGAAAACCAAAAGCCCGCAAACAACGCACGGCAAGCGCAGTACTCGTTGCCCCATCAGCATCGAAGTCGCCGAGAATACACACTCGTTTTTGCGTGGTTAGCGCCTCAAATAGCAGTTCAACTGCTGCGTCCAAGCCGCCCATTGCCCCCGGAGGCTGTAGATTACTTAATGAGTAATCTACAGCAACTAGGTCAGTAACACGTCTATTCAGCAACACTCGCCGAATAAGTGGAGGCAAAGCCGCTAAACCTTCATCCTCTGAATTAATGGGGGTACGCCTGCGTATTTTTTTTATCATGGGGAAGTTTTGAAAAAAGAAGAAAGTAAAAAGGAAAGGTACAGATTGAAAATTGATCGACCTCATAAAGTGTAACGCTTTTGTATGCTTCAATGTACATCGGTAGAGAGCGTTAGCGCTACACAATATAGTGATCTAACCTAATCTATTTTCTCAAGGCGTTCTCAGATTACAACGCATCTCGACGCTACGCAGACACCATCCGTAAAACGGGCGTCCTCGTAGCCATCTCGATGCACAGACACTCTCATTCGAGAACGCCTTTATTTTCTCTTATATGAGGGTTCTAATCATGCGTATTTTCAGTAAAAATGTCTTTTACATTGTATTTCTGTTCGCTTACATAATGATTATTGCTCTAAACCCCTCCAGCACTGTGCCGATTGAAAATCCCACGTCTACTTCCACCGTTTTATCGGCGGATAAATAAAGCTCTCAGGTCTCTCACTCTATTCGCCGGTGAAGCCGCAGCATTTCAATATCATACTGCTCATATACAATTTCAATAACGTCGCTGGCGAAGTTAAAATATTCTATCGCCGACAGATCGCAATCACCTTCAAATAATTGCTCGCGTAGAAAAGTAAGAAATTGCTCTACACAAACTTTACATTGCCCGCTAAGATGGCGCTGACAAGCTGGGCTTTCGAGATAAACCGTAATAGTCGTCACAATATTTTCGATGTTTTTTCGATATTTTATTAGCTCAGTTAACGTTAAATTGCCCGCTAATACGTGTACGCCTAAGGCTCTGCACTGGCCAATAATTTCCCCAGTGTGTAACAACTCTTTCCACATGATCCGTGTATCGGAATAACGCGGATGATCATCCACCTTAAAATAAGCCGCTATCTCATTCAGCAATTCAATAAGCGACGCGATCAAGCGTGAATGTTGATCAAAACTAGCGTCTACAGACAATGCCTCGCATGTTACCGAGAGCGCAGCCCAATGACGCGTTATTCCATGCCAATTTTCGTTCTCCGATAACCATTCATTTAGCGCTGCCATTTTTGCCATATCCTCCACGATACAACATCTCAGCTCAGGCAATTCAGATACCCTCTGCTCACAACCGGCTATTTTTGCAGCGCTCAGCCCTCTATGACGCTGCAGGTGCACCAACAATATTCTACCCGCCTGCAACAACTGCACGGCTGTTAAAAAATTTACGCGATATCGTTCTCGATGCATCAGCGCCAGCGCCAATAACGACAGTATAAAAATACTAGACGACAACCAAACAACGAATGTATAAGAAGCGTTCATCACCGTAACCTTGCGCCCTAACCGATAAAGTTATTCATACAATACGCAATTAATATTCCATTGTCGTTTTTGTGTTACTCCGCGGGCCTACCTTGCTCTGCACGTCTACACCCTCTACAAACCTGCCCTACAATAGAGCAAATATGCAGAGCACTTTCCACTTTAAGGCAAGAACACGTTTTTTTAAAACGAAAAAACCCGCAAACACGTTAATGTTTGCGGGTTTATAATATTATGGAGCAATACTACCTTTATAGCATAGTGAATCTATATTTGAGATTGGATAAAGGCTTGCACACCAGCAATATCATTTTCTAGTATTTCATACCGCTCTTCACGATCAAACAAATCTTTCATATGATGAGGCAATGCAGGATCTTCTGCCTGACCCGCTTTTTTAACGGCTTCAGGAAATTTAGCTGGATGCGCGGTAGCCAAGCAAACCATAGGAACCTCAGTTGAACGACGCGTTTTACGCGCGGCTTGAACACCGATCGCTGTATGCGGGTCTAACAGATACTCTGTACTGTCAAATACATCACGAATAACATCGATTGTTTCTTCGTCGCTCAAACGATAACTACTAAACAACGATTGCGCTTTCTCCAATACATCATTCGATAGTGACAAATCACCGCCGTCTTTAAATGTATCCATCATCTGCTTGATTACCGCGCCGTCGCGGCCATGCAAATCAAATAACATACGCTCAAAATTACTCGATACCATAATATCCATACTCGGCGATAAAGAGTGTACGAGAGGCTGTTTAGTGTGATCGTTATTGCTAATGCAACGATGCAAAATATCATTACAGTTTGTTGCAATCACAAGCTGGTCTATAGGCAAGCCCATTTGCTTAGCCAAATACCCTGCGAAGATATCGCCAAAGTTACCAGTAGGCACAGAAAAAGACACCGAGCGATGAGGACCACCGAGCGCTAATGACGCATAAAAATAGTATACAATTTGAGCCATAATACGCGCCCAGTTAATGGAGTTCACCGCCACCAACTGTCGACCATCAGGCAAAAAGGACTGGTCAGCAAAACTTGCCTTTACCATATTCTGACAATCGTCAAAATTACCCTTCATTGCAATATTGTAAACATTATCTTCCAATACTGTGGTCATCTGTCGACGCTGAACATCCGAGACTCGCTGATACGGGTGTAGAATAAAAATATCAACATTTTCGCAATCTCGACAGCCTTCAATGGCCGCCGAACCAGTATCGCCAGAGGTTGCCCCCATGATTACAACTTTTTGATCACGTTTTTTCAGCACGTAATCTAATAAGTTGCCTAAAAACTGCAAAGCAAAATCTTTAAAGGCTAAAGTGGGCCCCTGAAACAACTCCAATACCCATTCGTTATGACCCGTCTGGATGAGCGGCGCAATTGCCTCATGCCGAAACCCTTTGCCCGTTTTGGTATCATAAGAAGCGTGAATCAATGCCTTCAAGTCTGCGTCTGGAATTTCGCCGTCAACAAACGGCGCAATGATATTAAACGCAAGTTCTTCGTAGCTAAGACCCGCCCATGATGCAATTTCCTCTTTCGAAAAGTGCGGCAAGGTTTCTGGAATATACAAACCACCATCGCTAGCAAGGCCTGTAAGTACTACCTCTTCAAAACTTAAAGCGGGGGCTTCACCGCGGGTACTGATATATTTCACAGTCGTAGTTCTCTTCGTAAATATTAGTTTATTTTAGCGATTCAACGCGAATGCGCACCACGCTATCTGCGACGGAGTCTAACTGTTCAATTTTACTAATCGCCGAGACAATTTGCTTTTCCACTGCGCGATTAGTCAACAAAATAACAGAGACATGCTCTTGCCCATCTATAGGCTCTTTTTGAATTAACGCCTCTATGCTAATACCGGCGTCGCTTAATATCTGCGTCACGTTTGACAGTACACCTGGGCGATCTAAAGCGGAAATACGCAAGTAATACGCCGTTTCAACCTCTTCTATCGGTAAGATGTTGTAATCACATAAATGATCTGACGCGAACCCCAAATGCGGGACACTTGCATCATAATCCGAATTGTTGCGCTCAGCATTAAGTGAACGGCTGACATGTACTATATCTGAAATCACTGCTGAAGCCGTAGGCTCTGCACCAGCGCCAGCGCCGTAATATAGCGTTGGTCCTACCGCGTCGCCCTTTACGAGGACAGCATTCATAACGCCATCGACGTTCGCAATTAATCGGCTAGACGGAATTAACGTGGGATGCACGCGCAATTCAATGCCGTTATTCGGTCGACGTCGAGTAATACCAAGATGCTTAATGCGATAGCCTAGCTCATCCGCATAAACAACATCTTCCTGTGTAATACCCGTAATACCTTCTGTAAACACTTTATCGAACTGTAAGGGCATTCCAAACGCTATAGACGCCAATATAACCAATTTGTGTGCGGCATCTATGCCTTCCACATCGAATGTAGGGTCTGCCTCTGCATAGCCTAATGCTTGCGCCTCTTTGAGTACGTCTTCAAATGCACGGCCTTTATCTCTCATTTCGGTGAGAATAAAGTTACCGGTGCCGTTGATAATACCGGCCACCCATTCAATTTTATTCGCGGCTAGCCCCTCGCGCATCGAACGTATAATCGGAATGCCGCCCGCAACCGCTGCCTCATAAGAAACCGTGACATGATGCTTAACGGCCTCCGCGAAAATCTCATTTCCAAACTCTGCAATCAATGCCTTGTTAGCCGTCACAACATGCTTACCGTTTTGAATGGCCTTAATCACAAGGTCTTTCGCCACAGTGGTTCCACCAATCAACTCAACCACGATATCCACTTCGGGGTCATTCACCACGTCAAATATGTCATGACTAAACTGAATACTAGATGTATCACAGTCAGGGTTTAGCTGACGTGCTCCCACATGGGTAATATTAATTTGCCGCCCGGCTTTTGCATCAATATCGATTTTGTTTCTGGTCAGTACATTAAATGTACCGCCGCCAACGGTACCAAGACCGCAGATGCCGACATTTACCGGTTTCAAAGTAATTCCCTCAATTTCGCTTGGATGAACCACCCCTTTTTGAGGGCAGCATATAAAAGAACCGCAACCTTACTGACGCCAGTATTGGCTGTCAATGCGCTACCACCAATGAACAGTAGATTCTGCACGCGCCCCATAAATCGTCTATTCTCGCTGCACAAAAAAGGGGCTTTCGCCCCTTTTATATCACTAATGTCCAGAGCCTCTAGAACCCTAAACAACCATCAGCATTATATACCGATTCGCTCAGCCAACTGCGCTGCCGGCATATAACCAGGGATCATTTGACCATCTTGCATAATAATCGACGGAGTACCCGTTACGCCCATTTGCTGACCCACTTCGTACTGAGAAGCAACAGGGTTTCCCTCGCAAACATTCATCGGTATTTCTTGACGATTTTTTAAGCGAGTAAGTGCTTCTTGCGGGTTATCGGCACACCAAGCCGAGGTTATTTTATTATACGAATTCGAATTCACGCCTGCACGAGGGTAGGCTAAATAACGAACCTCAATACCCAACTCATTAAGAGCAGGAACTTCCTGATGAAGCTTCTGACAAAAGCCGCAATCTACGTCGGTGAAAACAGCAATACTGGCTTTAATTTCACCTTCAGGTGCAAAAACGATGGTATCTTCTTTTTTAATGTCGGCCAACAAATCAGCTCTAACACCGACCATACTAAGGTCTGTAATGTTAACAACTTCCGTACCCGCGATTTGAAGCATTTTCCCATCGATAAAATAGTTGCCTGTTTCTTCCATATACACGATGCCACGCCCCATTATTTGCACCTCGTACAAACCGGGTATAGCGGTTGGCTTGATAGCGCGAATACGTAGGTTTTCATTTGCGGCCAATAAAGCCTTAGCAATAGTGTCGGAGGCTGTTTTTAGCTCATCGGCACTCACCTCGCCGGTTTTGGCTGGCGCTTTAACAACGCCCTTCGGGCCTTCGGATGCGGCGGCAACGCCTGTATCGGCTTCACCTTTACAAGCAGACAAGCTCAATAGAGAACAGGTAAAAGCAAGGCCAAGTAGGCGCGAGGACAAGGGGAATCTGATTTTCATAGCAACCTCATAGGGTAGTTGTAATTTCTTGTTTTTATGTAGGTATCCACTTCTTCCTATGTAGGAAGTCAGTGCTTAGTAAGCGCTAGTACGGCATGCTTAGAGCCGCAAAGTTTAGCACGGTTCCGTAAATCAAATGTGCAAGCACAGAGATTTTCAATTATTCCATTACTTGCCCTTCAAAAGCTAAAGGCAAAACGCAAAAAAGCGGCCATTCAGCCGCTTAATCGTAATATCTGAGTCTCGCTAGCGTTCGAATCTAGCGGTAGACACCTTAGCCTAACTTTTCTTTAATACGTGCTGCTCGACCTGTTAATTCGCGCAAGTAATACAATTTAGCTTGGCGAACGTCACCACGACGCTTAACGGTAATGCTATCAACTTGCTTACTGTGTGTCTGGAACGTACGTTCAACACCGATACCGTGAGAAATTTTACGCACGGTAAACGCTGAGTTTAAGCCCCGGCTACGAATACCGATAACCACACCTTCGTAAGCCTGAAGACGCTCACGAGTACCTTCCTTTACTTTAACCTGAACAACCACGGTATCGCCGGGGCTGAACTTAGGAAGCTCCTGCTTGAGCTGCTCGTTTTCCAGCTCCTGAATAATTGTGTTCTTAGAACTCATGGCTTGCTCCTGTCAAATATGTAGCCTCTCGGCTAGTAAAATCGTTAAATTCAGTTATCGTTGCCTGGCAAAGCCTGCTCTCGAATATAAAGATCAAGCAGTTTTTGCTGTGCCGGGCTAAGGTTTATAGCGCCTATTAAATCGGGCCTTCGTTTCCAGGTTCTACCTAATGATTGCTGCAAACGCCAATTTTCAATTCTTTTATGGTCTCCAGACATCAGTACCTCTGGTACTCGCTGCCCTGCGACCTCTTCCGGGCGAGTGTAATGGGGACAATCTAACAACCCCTGCTCGAAAGAATCCTGCTCTGCCGACTGCCGATCTCCTAGCGCACCAGGAATCTTTCGTATCAGAGCATCTAGCAATACCATGGCTGGTAGTTCACCACCACTCAGCACATAGTCGCCGATAGAAATTTCTTCATCAACATGAGCATCGATAAAACGTTCATCGATACCCTCATAACGACCTGCGATCAACACCACATTCGCATTGTCGCTTACCGTCGACACTACCGCCTTAGTCAAAGACTGACCCTGAGGCGATAGATATATAACCTGTACGTCTTTACGAGCCGCCTTCATTTGCACGCAGGCAGCTGCGAGAGCATCCGCGAGAGGCTCTACCCTCATCACCATTCCGGGACCACCACCGTAAGGTCTATCGTCAACCGTTTGATGCTTGTCCTGAGTGAAATCGCGAGGGTTGAGAAAGCTAAGCTCCATCAAACCCTGCTCGATTGCCCGACGGGTAATACCACTTTCAGTAATCGCCCGAAACATTTCCGGGAATAGCGTAATAACCGTAACGCGCATAGCGCGAGTCAAAATTCAGGATCCCAATCGACCCGTATTTGCTCATTTTCAATATCAACGTCTTTGATATAAAGATCTAGTACATAAGGCACGAGTCTTTCTCGATCATCGATACTGTCGTCACTGGGTTTCACGGCCAACACATCGTTAGCACCCGTTTCCAGCAACTTGTCAACAACACCTAAATTAACGTTGCTGCCTTCGTACTCGCTATAGACATTTAAGCCTATAAGCTGATGCCAGTAGTAATCGCCTTCGTCGAGATCGGCCAACTGGCTTCTCTCAACGGCAACGTCAACCAAGGTATACGCCGCTGCTTGATCGCGGTCATCGACACCTTTTATGTGAACAACCAGACCATTGCTATGCAATTGATGGTCGTCAATTTCTACCGGCTTTACACCATGGCGCGTTTTCAGCCACCAAGGGGAGTACTGCAATATGCCATCTTCAGGTTCAGTGGAGGACTTAACCTTCACCCAACCTTTGACACCAAAAACGCCCGTGAGACGCCCAACCGAAATCAAGTTTGAACGTTTCATTGTCACCGACGTATAGGCCTGTGAGCTAGCTTATGCAGCTGCTGTGGCTTCTTTAAGTAACTTGGCAACACGATCAGAAATCTGTGCGCCTTGACCCGCCCAGTAATCTAAACGTTCGTTATCTATACGAAGACGTTCTTCTTGGCCACGAGCAATTGGGTTAAAGAAACCAACGCGTTCAATATAACGGCCGTTACGTGCTTTACGACTGTCAGCAACAGTCAAGTGATAAAAAGGACGCTTCTTGGAGCCGCCGCGAGCTAATCGAATGCTTACCATGTAAGTCTTTCCTGTCATTAATTCTTGTAATCAGGCACCCAGCTTTTGACGTTGGGGGACCTGCGAAAGGCGGCGTATTTTAATGGAAAGCCATACCCTTGTATAGAGCTAATTTGGCTAATTATCCATCTTTATGCTACCGCACAATTTAAGGGTTACCGGCCCATACCGGGCGGCAAACCTCCGCCACCCATGGGCGGAAGGCCACCAGGGCCACCGCCACCGAACATTCCGCCCATACCACGCATCATTTTCTGCATGCCGCCGCCCTTCATTTTCTTCATCATTTTGCTCATTTGCTTATGTTGCTTGAGCAAGCGATTTAAATCTTGGACCTGCGTTCCTGACCCAACCGTAATACGGCGCTTACGAGAACCGTTCAACAAGTCAGGGTTTTTGCGTTCAGCGGGCGTCATGGAGCTTATAATGGCGTCCATCTGCTTAAACTGCTTACCCATATCGGCTTGTTCTGCCATTTGCGCCATATTGCCCATGCCGGGCAATTTTTCCAGCATTGCGGTCATGCCGCCCATATTATTCATTTGCTGCAACTGATCACGTAAGTCTTCCAAATCAAAACGCTTACCGGCCTGCACTTTTTTCGCTAATTTTTCAGCCTTCTCTTTATCGACTTTTTGCTCGACGTCTTCGATTAGCGACATAATATCGCCCATTCCAAGAATTCGAGAAGCAACGCGATCAGGATGGAACGGCTCTAGCGCTTCGGTTTTTTCACCTACACCCATAAATTTAATGGGCTTACCGGTTACGTGCCGAACAGATAACGCTGCACCACCACGCGCATCACCGTCAGTTTTGGTTAGAACCACACCGGTTAACGGCAACGCCTCGTTGAATGCTTTTGCGGTATTTACCGCATCCTGGCCGATCATAGAATCAATCACGAACAAGGTTTCAACAGGATCTAACACCTTGTGCAGGCTCTGAATTTCGGCCATCAATTCGTCATCGACGTGAAGTCGACCAGCGGTATCGACCAATAATACGTCGGCATGAATTTTCTTAGCTTGAGAAACGGCTAATTTAGCGATATCGACGGGTTTTTGATCGCTCGTTGACGGAAAGAAATCAACTTCAACCTCACTTGCCAACGTTTCTAACTGCTTAATAGCAGCAGGACGATAAACATCTGCACTGACCACCATCACCTTCTTCTTTTCTTTCTCTCGAAGAAAGCGCGCCAGCTTAGCCACTGTGGTTGTTTTACCCGCACCCTGCAAACCAGCCATCAACACAACGGCTGGCGGCTTGGAGGCCAAGTTCAATTTTTCGTTTGCCTCCCCCATTAACTGGGTCAATTCGCTCTCAACAATTTTCAAGAATTGTTGGCCGGGGCTTAGTGAACGAGCAACCTCTTGCCCTTGTGCACGCTTGCGCACAAGCCCAGTAAAGTCTTTAACGACAGGCAGTGCCACATCCGCTTCTAGCAATGCTTTGCGCACATCACGCAAAGCCTCCTGAATATTGTCGTGATTAAGACGAGATTTACCGCTGATTTTCTTCAGCGAACGCGTCAAGCGATCCGATAGAGTTTCAAACATAAGGCAATTTGACGTTTATTGGCTGTTAATGGATACATATGAAAGCCGCGACTATTAGCGGCGGGCAAGTATAATCGTTGATGATTACAAATACGAGGCCTCCATCTCCCGCGAAGAGAGTTACGCCCCTAGAGTAAAAGACCTCTTGCGTAGCAGTAATATAAGCATGATGAAATTTAATGGTCCCGCGAAACCCAGCCTCTTGCCATTTCATGCCCGAAAGCACTACTCTGTGAGGTTTTAGGGCCACGAGAATCACATGCCTATGTTTAGCGCCATCACAATAACCCTTTACCTTGCTGCATGGGCTTTTCTACTGCACGCAACTTTGCGCAGAGAAACGCTCAAAGAAAGGCGCCTTCTGGTGTTTATTGCATTAGGTGTACTGGCGCACTTCGTTACGGCCTTTATTTCCATGCGCACAGAGTCAGCCTATCAATTTGGCTTCGTTAAGGTGCCATCGTTGTTTTTTGCCGTTATCAACGTCGTGGTACTGCTAAGCAGTATGCGCAAACCACTCCACAACCTATTTCTATTTATCTTACCGCTTAGCATTACAGCCATACTTATATCAGGCGTAGAGCAAGCCGTAATGAAAACCAGTGAACAGCTTAGCCTGGAAGTTATCTCGCATATTCTGCTGTCTATTCTTGCTTATAGTCTGCTGACCATCGCTAGCCTACAAGCCCTGCTTCTCGCTTATCAAAACTACCAGTTAAAGCACAAACACTTACGCGGTGTGATGGGGCTACTCCCGCCACTGCAAACAATGGAAACCTTACTATTTGAACTGGTTTGGGCGGGAGAAATACTCTTAACGCTTTCAATTATTACCGGTTTTCTATTCACACACAGCTTTTCTGAACAACATCTGTCACATAAAGCCGTATTCTCCATGATATCGTGGCTCATTTACGCCATGCTACTGTGGGGCAAGCAGACACTGGGATGGCGCGGTGCTGCTGCCATTCGTTGGACGCTTGGCGGTTTTGCGGCACTCATGCTCGCCTATTTTGGAAGCAAGCTGGTGCTTGAAATTATTCTTGGGCGCGTCTAGCCACATACTGACTATTCCTACGCACAGCCCCCTTGAACACACCTTAAAAGTCGTTCAAGATAGCCCTACCGCGTATCTACAGGCAAACACTTCATTGGACAGCATTTCCCCGGACCTCCTTATTGGGATTTTGGTCGCCCTTATCGTTCTTTCTGCTTTTTTCTCCAGCTCCGAAACAAGTATGCTTTCGCTCAACCGTTATCGGTTACGGCACCTTGTTAAAAAGAAGCATAAAGGTGCCGTTAGAGCCGCTCGACTACTGGAACGGCCAGACCGACTTATAAGCGTTATTCTTATTGGCAACAATCTCGTAAACATTGTTGCCACACTTATCGCTGGCACCATCACGACCTACTACTTCGGGGAGTGGGCGACGGTATTCGTGTTGCCGATTGTACTCACACTCGTCATTTTGATTTTTGCAGAAGTCACCCCCAAGTCGGCTGCTGCAGTGTACCCAGAAAAAATAGCCTTTCCGGCAACACTCGTTTTAACCCCGCTACTCTTTATACTTTACCCTGCTGTACTTTTGGTCAACGCCATATCCAACGGTATCGCGCGCCTGTTTGGCATGGACCCTTCCCAAGCACGCCGCAGTGACCACTTGCGTATGGAGGAGTTGCGAACGGTCGTTGACGAAGCTGGAGAGCTTATTCCTGACCAACACCAAGGGATGCTACTGAACGTTCTCGACTTAGAGAAAGCGACGGTTGAAGACATTATGGTGCCGCGCAATGAAGTTGAAGGTATAGATCTAGAAAACGACATGAGCGTCATCTTGGCGATACTGCGCTCCACAGAATACACCCGCTTACCCGTCTATGAAGGCAATATTAATAAGGTCGTCGGCATACTGCATATGCGCAGTGCACCTAGATTTTTAAAGGGTGATGACAACCAAATATCACACAGCGATATCCGACAACACTTAACCGACCCTTACTTTATTCCCGAGTCAAACCCTCTTCCCACTCAGTTAATGAACTTTCAAAAAGAAAAGCATCGCATTGCAGTAGTGGTAGATGAGTACGGTGATGTGCAAGGGATAGCAACGCTCGTCGATCTCCTGGAAGAAATCGTTGGCGACTTTAGTACCGACGCTGCAGAGGATGCGTTTGATGGAATAGTAGAGTGTGAAGACGAGTGGTACCTAATTGATGCCTCTGAGTTTATACGTGATGTAAACCGTAATTTAGGCTGGCAATTACCCACAAACGGCCCCAAAACAGTGAACGGTATTATTGTTGAACACCTAGAAAACATCCCAGACGCATGCGTGAGCTTTAAGATAGGTAGCTATCAATTCGAAATTGTAGAACACAGCGAAACACGCATAGAAAAAGCGAAGATACTCGAACTAAGCGCCTAGACCTAAGCACCTCAATGCTACGTTAAGCCATTATTGAAAGGCGATTTCAGGCGCACAGTGATGCGCCCGGCCTATTGTAATACCATAAAAATGTGCCATAAAGTCCACTAGTACTCTCGCGGTAAACCCCCAAATGATATAGCCCTTATATTCATAAACTGGCGCCCAATACTCACGCCCCCTCACCTCAAACACTTCTGTCCTTACTCGCAAATCAGCCTTGAGCACGGCCAGCGGTAGCCAAAAGATATCGGTCAATTCATCAAGATTGGGGGTGAGAAGGCTATCCGCAGGCACCCGACCAATATAAGGCGTTACTCGCATACCCGCGCGAGTATAGCTAGGCGTTAATTCAGCAACAACCTCAACAAACCGAGGGACTAAGCCGACCTCTTCCTCCGCTTCCCTTAACGCGGTATAACGCAAATCAGGATCTCCGGGCTCCCACTTTCCACCCGGAAAAGCAACCTCGCCACTGTGGCTGGACAAGTGCTGGGCACGCAAGGTGAGCAATATTTCTTCCTCGCCCTCGGGCCTATCTGAAATAGCTAATAATACGGCTGCCTGCTGAAATAGAGCGTTACTCATAAACACTTCCACCATTATCCAATGCTGTTATTATCCAACAAATCCGCCCTTTCTCGCCACGCCAAAATTAGCGTCAACTGTACCTAGACACTCAACACCGATCGCCCAGCCCGCGCCAACCAAAAATAACGCTATGTAGATATGGCCGCCAATCCCCCGTGCTGACTGCTTATAACTTATTCGTATAGGTTACCCTATACACATTCCTTATTGATTTTTGGTAGCATGTTTTTCACACAATAAAGAATGGCTCATCAATTTACCAATGGCTTGGTGAAGCAATGAGGTAATCATTAGGGGTAGAGTGCGAAAATGTCTGGCCGGGGGGCCGTTCATTTTTCGTCACTGCCACGTTGTACTTATGGGCGCCACTATTCGTTAAAGGTGCCAGATATTCCGTAAGAGGCAGAAAAAATGAGTGATTGGCCCAATATAGATCAATTGATAAACATGGCAAAACATCAGCCCGAAGCGCTGGAGGCATTTCGTCAAAAAGAAATTAACGCACTAATAACAAGCGCACCAAAAGAGATGCAGCGTCGCCTACAAGGCTTACAGTTCAAAATCGACTGTCAAAGAGAGCTGCATAAAACCCCCATGGGCACCTGTGTGGCGATCTCTAACATGATGCACGATTCAATGTTGCAACTTAATGAGCTGCTGAATAACGAGAATGCTCATACGACATCCACACAATCCGCCACGAATAGCCACACACCTGCGGCGGGGCAACTTATTCCCTTTCCAGCATAACGCTGTCATCTAGTCGCCATAGAGAAAAGGCAGGCTCCTCGTATGGGTGCGCCTGCCTTAACGCCTCGATTACCGCTATTTTACGGCGCCCTTCCAACACCAATTCAACACGATGTTCAGGTACCGTCTGAAGGCTGCCTACCGGGCCAATAAACGGTGCACTACCTTTCATTGGCCGAAACTGACCCTCGCCTAAGATTTGCCAACTACAAGCGTCATAGCTACCAACGCACCCGCCTCCAACGCTAAATATCGCTGCTTTCACCGACTCTGTATAACGCTCAGGAACATAAAAAACTAACTGATAGAGTGCCATTTCGCTCCTTAGGATTTTCCCTCTACTAGATTTAGGGTGTACCATAGCCGCCCGCAATTTCATCCCGCCAGTCTGAGAGTATTATGCGTTTATTTGTCGACAACCTCACCAATGTAGATTTTAGCTATCTCGACGCACAGCGTGGGCTCGTCGGTGAAACTTGGCTCGCCAGTATTGAACTCGACGGTGCGCTAGACGAACAGGGAATGGTGTGTGATTTCGGTATCGTAAAGAAAAAACTTCGCCACTGGCTCGACACGGTTCTCGACCACTGTCTGCTTGTTCCAGAAAAGAGCAGCGCACTCCAACTTCAAACTAAGGACGGCCAGCAGGGTATCAATTGGCACCTTACTACTGGCGAACTACTGAAATGTGCCTCGCCAAACGAAGCCATTACGCTTATCGCAACTGAACAAATCACGCCTACTTCAGTGGCCAACTGGTGCATTGAACAATTGCGTTCAGAATTTCCAGACAGCATTGAGAGCTTAAAGCTCACGTTTACCAATGAAAATATTGATGGCCCTTTTTATCACTACAGCCACGGCCTTAAAAAACATGCGGGGAATTGCCAACGCATTGCGCACGGACACCGGTCTAGAATCGATATTTGGCGTAATGGCTCTTTGAGCTTATGTGATATGGACGCTTGGGCGCTAAAATGGCAGGACATCTATATTGGTACCAAAGAAGACTTATCCCATACCTCAGACTCGGCATTCGATACGGATAACTACGCGTTCACCTATCATTCTCAACAAGGCCATTTCAGCCTATCGCTCCCCAAAACACGCTGCTACTTAATGGCAACCGATACTACCGTCGAATTTATCGCCCAACATATTGCGCTAACACTCAAGCAACAATACCCAGACGACACAATAACGGTAAAAGCATATGAAGGAATCGGTAAAGGCGCTATCGCGCAAGCTTAAAGGTTTCAATAGGCGCTGTGCCACAAGCCGCTCCGTCTTTATAACGAAAAACCACATTTGTAGCCGATACTTCTATGTGCGAAAAGCTAACAGTACGCGCGTCTTCCCTGTGCATACAAATGCTTCTTGCTGAAGGGCATTCGCCATGGTGCTGATGCAAACGATAAAAGCTGTCTACCGTACAATCTTTCGGCTTACCAACCAAAGTACGGTAATCAGAGAGCCTCGATAAAAGCACTTCTTCAAAAAAACGAGCCGACGAAATAATAGGGCTAGCAACTGATTTTTTCTGTAGAGCGCGACCGTCCCACTGCCATAACACAACCGATTGCTGAGCCCCGTCAAACGTCGGCAAAAAAATTAACAAGGAAAACGGTGCGTACTTTGCGAGCGACAAGGTCTTTACCGCACGGTTAATATCTTCAAGTGTTCCAAGTGCCGACAATTCACGTATAACACTGCCACGGGATGTCAATCGGCCTTTCGGTAAGCGGCCTTGATAGAAGTTTAACAACGCCAATGTAATACCCGCCGTATTCACAGCAACCCAAGACCCTTCACCTTCCGGGTCTATAGGCATTAATCGGGAGAAACCAGGCGCGCTGAAGAGTCGAGGCGCAAGAGCGCGCTCACGCGTTATTTGTTCGTCTCGATTAAAAAACACATGGTAGGAGTGCGACTGGTACAACCAACTAATCGTGCACATTTACGCGTTCGTCTTTGCTTGATCTCGCAAAAAAGTTGCTGTGGCGGGCGCCACACCCAAACCGCTATCAATATTTATACACTGTACATTCGCCACCATAGAAATAATGGCGAGATGATGTACCGCATGGCTAGACGCAAAGATTAATTCACGTAATAGGCTCGAACCAACAACCACACTGTTAGTCTCTTCCAAGGCAACCTCTGATTGCACCCAAATGCAGCCGAGAATTCTCTGTTCATCCAAACCTTGCAACCAACACTGCAGTGCTGCAATTTCGCTTTTTGCCATAGCAATATCACGCTCACAACTGGCACCTCGACGACGCTTGTCATAATTAACAAGCGGCCGACTATCGCCACTAATTTCCGTATTATGAGATTCGGCCAGCATTAGCGCTCGATAGATATCAAGTATATGGCGGAAATGAGAACCTAAAGAACTCACCACAACGGGAGGCTGTACCAACGTATAGTGTGTGTCCGTTACTGTGTTAAGTACACCTAGGCATTGCTGTAACGCCTCTTTATTCCCCTTAAGCACCGCGGCAATCACACTATCCATTTAACGACTTCCCACTCTATTTTGCGGTAAAACTGACCGAAGCTGACTATTTTCCGATAGCCAATCAGTCACTATCAATGCAGCAGCACTCGCACATGTTAAGCAGGCCATAATAAAAAGTGCGCCGCCGTCATCGCCAATAATGGTGCCGTTTTCATTAAACACGGGCATCAATAAACCCAAGGGGGTAAACACGTGAAAAACAATGGCACCACACATTATTTCGAATGCAAGCACCGCACCCCAAACCTGTAAGCGGCTAAATAAAAGCAGTGCTGCCACCAATTCCGCCACGCCCACAATGTAGGCTCCGTAGATTCCAAACCACAGGAAGCCAGACCACTCCCCCAAAATACCGAATATATGCTGAGTTTCAGGCGATCCCGAAAATTTAAAGAATAGCGATTGAATAAAAACAAATGCGATCCATACGGATAACAACAACCGATAATGACGATGAATAAAATTCACGTTACGAGCCCCTCTTTAATTCGCCAACCCAAATGCTGAGCATAGCCCAAACCGACGGCACCTTATAACCACGAGTACGCAGCTGGTCACCAATACAAAATAATGTTTTATATTGTACTAACAAGGTGCCTAATGCGTCTCGAAAGCGCGTATTGCTATCCCATATATGGGCTTGCTCACTACTCACACCATTTATTTCAATAATACTAAAATCTATACCGCGCTCAAGTTGCGTAATATTCCGGAACTTAACATCTAAACGGCCATAATAAAATTCAGGCAAGCCCTGCATTAATGAGTCTATTGCCTGTGTTAGCGGTTCAGAAATATAGACGTTGCCATTGCGAAAAATACTCCCCCGACAGTGGCTGCCCGCAAACTCCAAAGACCACTCTTCACCACAAGCAAGTACCTGATCAAGATTCGTTTTGTTCTTTTCACAATGCCGCTTGGCGAGTTTGTGCGCTCTGGGATGAGCATAAATTAATTGTTTAATCGTAGAACAACCATCGCCAACGATAACGGGACGATATTTTAACGCAAGAGAAACAATTTTCCCTTTTTTGTCAGAGGGATTACGAACATAAAAGATACCCGCTTCAGCCGCATAAGGCGCTAGCTTCTGCACCATTAACTCATGTGAAGGTATTACGTTTTCTAAATATTCCTGCAGCTGAGACTCGGTTTGAATTAAGCTAACCCCACTACCTCGGCAGCCCATATCCGGTTTTATCACAAACGGAAGGTCAATTCCTGCTACGCTCGCGTGTCGAATAATCACCGCGCTCTGCTTATTACCGAGATCGCTATCAGGCTTCACCACAATAAACGGCAAAATCGTTTTAAACAGCGCAGGAGCGGCTTGATTAAAAATATCTTTTTTCGACTCGCCAATCATTCCACCTAAAGGAATATGTGGATTCGCCAGTAAAGGCAACCCTAAGCTGCGGTAGCGAATAGAAAGGTACAACCAGTAAACCGCAACGGGAACGTACATTAACCATACTGGCCAAAACTCAAAAAATGATGTCGTTTTTTCCTTAAACACTAAAGGCGGTAAACCCGCATTTACCCCCTGTTCTAACCAATCGCGTGCCGCAGTTGTCTTACTATCAGATTCTTTCATCAATTCGGTTTCACCGTTATTGTCATTCTGGACGCCCGTACATTGTTTATTACAAGCAACAACAACGCAAACCCCATTAAAGCCCACTTCCAATTTGAATCCCGTACGGTATCACTCATTCCAACCAAGTTAACCAAAAGAAAGACAACGGCTATCCAGACTACGCCTGCACCCACCATAGCGAGAGAAAAACGCAACAGTGGTACACGCCATAAACCACAAAACGTAAACCCTAATGTACGCAACCCAGGCACAAAGCGAATTAAAAAGATATTGGATAGGGTTCGATTATGGAATTTTTTTCGCAGCATTCGCCCCTTAGCTGAGCCTAACAACCAACCTCGCAACCACCGCCACCTTCGACCATACCTACCCAGCAAATACAGTGCAAAATCACCCGAAGTAATACCCACCAAACTGGCGATTAACGCTAAAGGTAAAGATATTTCGCCCTCTAACGACGCTATTGCTGCAAAAAAAACTGCGGCGTCTTCCCATATCCACGCTATTACGATAATCGCAAGTACGAAAACACTCCAATGCTGGCTTGCAAAACCCATCGCCTGCTGAATTAGTTCGTTCAAAGCTATCCTTAATTACGCGCTATAAACCCGTTAAAACGGTAACAATAGACTAAGGCTTTATTGTAAGGTTCCGTCAATAAAGAAAGGTACTGTTAGCGCAGGCTAACAGTGTAATTTGACCTTTTCGTGACCACGGCACCTCGCCCCTAAACCGCACTATCGAAAATCAATATCGGTATTCGCAACAAGGTAAATAAACGCCGCCCACGCCGCTATATTTTGCTGCAATGTCTCGATTGAAATTTTATCCAAGGTATCGTCTGCCGTATGGTGATAATCAAAATAATCGGTGCCATCTTGTTTTAATTCTATGACAGGCACACCCTCGGCTTTCATAAACTTAAGATCCGGCCCACCGTAAGATTCATTATCACCGGGCACTACATTCAATCGCTTTAACTCACCTTGCAATGCGGTCACGCCGCCGAGTTTACTCTCCTGTACGTTTAACGAGCCTAAGCGCCATACCACACCAGCACCAAAATCGGACTCTGCAATAGCGACATGCTGAGCCAACGTTGCCTTATGTTTTTCAGCATAACGCTGCGCACCTACCAGCCCGACCTCTTCAGAGCCAAACAACACCACCCGAATCGTTCGGCGAGGCCCTTCTGGAAGCGCTTCAGTCACTAATTTGGTCGCTGCCAGCACGATAGCGACACCCGCTCCGTCATCAATAGCACCGGTACCCAAATCCCACGAATCGAGGTGAGCCCCGACGAGCACAATTTCGTCTGGTCGTTCACGCCCCACAATATCGGCCACGATATTGCCAGAAGCAGCACTAGGACGAGTCTCCGTTGTAACGGTAAGCCTCAGCCTTACGTTGTTATCTTTCGCTAACATGCGCATCAATTGGTCAGCATCCGCTGCGGCCAAAGCCACGGTTGGAACACTAGGGGCCGCATCGTCCGTTACTCTTCGCATTTGCCCTGTATGTGCAAAGCGATGCGTAGACGTACCAACCGAACGTATTAAAGCCCCGATCGCGCCCACCCTATGCGCTTCATATGCGGTTAAACGACGCTTCGCTACCGCCGCCCCGTAACCAGAACCGTCCTGCGTGCGGGCCATAGTATCGTTAATAAAAACAATAGCCCCTTTTAAACCGTTATCATCCACCAACCCCAGCGCTTCTATAGCGTTAAACACCACCACCTGCCCCTCAACACCATCCGGGCCCGTCGAAACACTTCCGCCGAGCGCGGTCACAACAAGCGGCTGCGGAAATGGTGCTAGCACTTCTGCACGCTCGATACCACGCTGCCAGAACGGTAATATAAAGGGCTCTTCCTTTATACGGTCAAAATCTAATTGCTCCAATGTCGAAACGGCCCATTCTCTAGCACGCGCTTCTGCCTGCGACCCAGCCAAACGAGGGCCAACTTCCGTCGTTAACGATTCAACAATTTGATAACCTCTTTTATCGACCAAACCTTTATCAATAATCTGTTGGGCTTTTATTTTTTGCGCTGGGGTAAAACTATAGGCCTGCACTCCCACCGGCAGCAGTGTAATACCAATAACCAAAAGCGCGGTCATTACACAATGTAAGTGAATCGGGCGAGACATAGAAAGATCCTTGTTTGAAAAAAAATAAGGTGAGCTCTATCACAAACTGCTCATGAAGCAGTGCCCCACTCAACCGCTGAATTGCGCAAAAGACACAGCCAAGAACTAAATTAGCCGCATCATTTCGTCTCTAGAATTTATTAATTATCAAGCTCATCGAACTTAGCCGCCATGGTGGGGTTACGTCGAGTCAGCTTTTTAATGGTTACATCCTGTGCTTTGTCATTTGCTAGCCGGAGGTTTCTATCCGTACCTAACAGAGCGTCCTTAGTTTTTTGTAAATGGGTAATCGACTTATCAATCTCATCAATTGCTGTTTGAAACTTCTTAGAGGCAAGGTCATAATTTTTTGCGAATGCCGTCTTAAAAGTATCTAAATCGTTTTCGAAATTGGTTATATCGACGCTCTGCTCTTTAACAAGCGCTAGCTCCTTTTTATATTCCAGCGACTTCATTGCTGCATTTCGAAGTAGCGTAATGATGGGCAGAAAAAACTGCGGCCGCACGATATACATTCTTGGGTAACGGTGAAACACATCGACAATTCCAGAGTTATAAAGCTCGCTATCGGGCTCAAGCAGGGACACCAATACAGCATACTCACAACCCTTTTCTGTACGATCTTTGTCGAGTTCCTTTAAAAAATCTTCGTTCTTTTTCTTGGTCGCAGTGGTATCGATTTCATTCTTCATTTCAAACATAATTGAAACAATTTCAGTGCCAGTGTCGTCCGTGTCACGAAAAATATAGTCTCCCTTGCTGCCACTTCGCGCATCATTATCTTTTTCGAAATAGGCCCTCGGAAACGCTGTTGCTCGAATGCGGTTGAACTCCGTATCGCAGTGCTGTTCTAACGTTTCGCCAACCATCTTGGTCGATAAACGGGCCTTCATATCCCTAAGACGCTCTATCGCGTCGTCGCGATCCTTAAGCTGCGTCTCGTATTTATCCTGGAGCGACTTTTCGGCAAGCTGCTTTTCAAGCGCGACTTGTTTAAGACCGCTCTTCAGTTCGTCGCGCTCCTTCTCTATTGCACTAACAGCACCAGTAATAGCTACCTTCTGTTCAATTACTGTGGTGTCGAGCTTAGCTTTTAAATCCTGTATTTCTTTATCTTTTGTTGCGGTAGTCTCCTGCAGCGCCTTAGCAAACCGCGCATCGGCAAGCTCAGAAGCGGCTTGTTTATCACGCTTAATCTGTTCAAGTTCACTCAGTAACGCGTCTTTCTTTTTTTCGATTTCACCTAGAGCCTCGGTCACCGCGAGTTTCTTCGTGACTTCACCGGCCTCTAATTGGGCTTTTAACGCTTGGATTTCCGTATCCTTTGCTGCGGCGGCCTTTTGCATCTCACCACCCACTTCACTCTTGGCAAGCTGAACTGCATTCAGCTTTTCCTTCTCGGCTAATTCTAACCGTGCATGTAATTGTTGTTCAAAATCACTATCGCGAACCTGCTTTAGAATATCGGCATACCCCGCTTCATCAATCTTAAAGGCTTTATCGCAATGCGGGCATATGATCTCATGCATGTTTTACTCTCTCACTTTGACAATATTCGTATTGATAATTATTGGGTATGTGCTGGCATACTGTTAACAATCGCTCACCCGCACTCTACGCCTAGCGAACAAACAACTAGCCATGGCTACTCGAAACGTGCCCCCGCAGCACCAGTATTTACAAATGCCGGCGTCTAAATTAGGCTATAGTTTTTTTACGCGGAAACGCCAAAAGATTTTTAAAGCATATACCGTGCGCCTTAAAATTTATTAACTTATTTATTTACTTACGAAACTCTGAAGCTCATTGGCGAAGCCCAAACCGGCCTCTGTGTAGATATTGAACGTATGCTCAACGCCAACAGCTTTTAAGGCATCTTCCTCATCACGAAATTTCGTCGTTGCCGCGATACGGCCTCGATACCCCATATCTTTGAGTCGCAGTGCTGCATTCATATTGGCGGTATGTGTAGGCAAGGTCAACAACACCCAATCCAACCCCACAAGTAACTCCGGTGCCCTTGTCCAAAAATCCGGGTTAGTCGCATCGCCGTAAACCACGTTCCTTCCCTCTGCGCTGTGCTGCGTCGCCTTCTCCTGATCGAGCTCCACACCGACCAAATGACTAGGGTCATCCAGCTCCATCGCATTATAGGCCGCGGTGCCCATACGACCCATGCCGAACACCACCACCTTGACGCTACTCAAATCCAGATTCTCTTCGCCCGACAAACGCTTATACCGCTCGAAGCGTTTCAGCGTGGGCCGCCATGTTTGGTACAAACTATCCCGAATATTGACTAACGGCGCGGCAAAAATAAAGGAGACCGACATCACTACGGCAAATACGGCCAGCCATTCTTTCGGTAACCAGCCCGACGAGACTGCGATAGCGCCTACGATTAAACCGAACTCGCTATAGTTCGCTAGGTTAAGAGAGGTGCGCCACGAGCTACTCGCCCTAAGGCTGAACAGGTTAAACAACCCAAAGTAAAGCGCAACCTTTAGCGGCAAAAACACAATGAATAACAGTGCAATCATCACTTCGGTCCAACCCGGCATAACTGTCATGCCAACACTAAGAAAGAAACCCACCAAAAACAGCTCCTTAAAACCAAGCAGCGCTTTTGCCATCTCGGGCGCTTTGGCATGGCTCGCGAACAACATGCCAAATACCAACGCCCCTACATCCGCCTTAATCCCGACCAGTTCGAAGATATCTGCACCCACCAGTGCCAACGTAATACCGAATAAAATCAGTAACTCCCCATGCCCCACCTTGTCGAGTATTGTGTACATTAAGAAACGTAAGGGTATGAGCGCGACCAATGCCAACGCCAGAGGCGTTGGTAGCTTTCCCATCGACACCGCGATAAACACAACTGCCGCGATATCCTGCACCACCAGTACACCAATGGCGATACTGCCGTGCTTGGCACTTGTCGCGCCTAGCTCCTCCAAAATTTTCACCGCGAACACGGTGCTGGAGAAGGACATTGCAAAGCCAATAAGTATGGCGGTTCCCAACTCAATATCAGACAAAAGCGGCAAGCGGGTGTACGAAAGAAGCAGCACCATCGAGGCTACCAACAAAGTGGTAACCGACATATGCAGGGTCGCGACGCCCCACACTTCAGGTCGCACTAACGACTTTAACTTGAGCTTAAGCCCAATGGAGAACAGCAACAGCGTAATACCCAAGTCAGCCATCGCACCCAAAAATTCACCACCCTCAGCTCCTAGTGCGTTGAGCAAGAAGCCCGCGGCCAAGAAACCGACCAGAGGCGGCAAACCCACCGACCTTGTCGCTAAACCACAAACGAACGCGATGGCGATCCAGAGAGGATCACTATAATGAATAGAAATGAGTTGTGTATCCATAACCTGCCTATGAAATAAGCCGTGAGTTCATTTGTAATTTGAAGCCTAGCACTTCAACCCAGAAAAACGCCGCCGTACAAAATACCCTATACAGCGTAATCCAAAGCATGAGCCAAGCCCAACCAAGGCCTAACGTGCCCAACGAACAATTGGTGAGGTCTTCAGGCTCAAAGAGTCACTCACTTTAGTCATTTAACCTTAATGACGCTATACACTTTTGCGAGGCTGCGAATACATTTAGAGAGGAAAGATTACATAGATTACAATAACGCCTTACCCACCATCAATTTGCGAGAGCAGCAACAGACTATGATACCGAGCACATAGTTTAAGATTATAATCACGGGCTCAACCAATTGCCCCCCCCATTACTTAATCTAAACCTCGGACATATTACTGTGAGCACGCACCTTCGAAGCAAAAATAAACAAAGCAAACCGAATAACAAAGGCTTGCACTCGAGGAATATGCACCAACAAGGCTATGACCTTCCATCCCTTGTAAAAAGTTACCCGCCACTAGAGCAATACCTTAAGACAAACACGCACGGTAACCTTTCCGTAGAATTCGCAGAGCCTCTAGCCGTAAAAGCCCTAAACACTGCACTACTAAAGCGACACTACAATATTGTCGATTGGGACATCCCAGAAGGCGCGCTTTGTCCACCCATTCCTGGCAGAGCCGATTACATCCATTACATTGCAGAACTGCTTGGCATCGACGTACCTACGCCCAGCAAGGTCAATACACAACCCAGTATTCACTTGCTCGACATTGGAACGGGTGCAAATGGCATCTACCCACTGCTAGCCTGTCAAATATACGGCTGGCAGTGCGTTGGTAGTGATATCAACCCTCTGTCACTTAAAAATGTTGCCTCAATTATCACAAGTAACCCAACACTAAAAGACGCCTTTATATTGCGCACGCAACACGATAAAAATCGTATTTTTGACGGTATCATTCAAACGGGAGAATACTTCGATGTCAGCGTATGCAACCCTCCCTTCCACGCCTCGCAGGAGGAGGCTCACAAGAGCAACCAACTTAAAATCAACAATCTTGCGCGTAATCGTGGCGAACGCACAAACTCATCACCCACTCTAAACTTTGGCGGCCTAGAAGCAGAGCTTTGGTGCAACGGTGGCGAACGAATGTTCCTAAAAAAACTAATAAAAGAAAGCCAAGAATTTTCATCTCAATGTCGATGGTTTACCAGCTTGGTATCGAAAGCAGATAATGTAAGACCTGCACAAAAACTAATACGCAAACTCGGTGCTACTGACATTAGGGAAATCGAAATGAAACAAGGTAAAAAAATTACACGGCTACTGGCGTGGACATTCCTATAAAAACTGTCAATTGAAGCTTTATACACTACCCCTCTTTTAACTCATCCTTTACGTACTCAATGGTATACACCCACGCTTGCACTTTACTTACTCATTGTCTTTCTGCGCGAAAATCCAGGGTCTATCTATGCTTACTTCAATGTTTACTTCAGTTCGTTCCCACCTTAGCCCACTATTCCCTCTATTAGCGTCTGTGTGGGTTAGCAGTTTTACACCTACCGTGGCCGCAGCCAGCAACGAGTATTTAAAGAGTACATTGCCAACCAATCAACGCGTAGCCGCATTACTGGCCGAAATGACACTTGAAGAAAAAATAGGACAAATGAGTCAATTTGTAGGCGAGGCCGTAAAAGAAGAAATTAACACCCAAGATACCGTATTAGACTACACCCTAGCGCTGGGCGAATTGGCCGACTGGGTTCGGCAAGGCAAAACGGGCTCCTTCTTGAAGGTGGCAACATATGAAGAAGCCAATATTTTACAAAAGCTCGCGCTGGAATCACGTTTAAAGATACCGTTACTGATTGCTACCGATGCGCTCCACGGCCATGGTATGTATAAAGGGGCACCAACAATATACGCCACTCAAATAGGCCTAGCCGCCAGCTTTGACCCCGATCTCGCACAACGTATCGCACAGTATACCGCTGTAGAAATGCGCGCAACCGGTTATCACTGGGCGTTTTCGCCAAATATCGAAGTCGTGCGCGATGCACGTTGGGGGCGTTTTGGTGAAACATTTGGTGAAGACCCACACCTAGTAACCGAAATGGGTAATGCCATGGTGCGCGGGTATCAAGGAAAGGATTTCAGCCAAGCCGATAACGTAATCGCAACGGCGAAACATTTTGTTGCTGGAGGCATTGCCTATAACGGCGTCAATGGTGCTCCCGCCGATGTTTCCGAGCGTAGCTTACATGAAATATTTTTCCCGCCGTTTATTGGTGCAATTAACAATAACGTTTACACCATTATGCCCGCACATACCGACTTGAACGGCGTGCCCTGCCATGCCCATGGTGAATACTTAACGGCATTACTCCGTGAGCAATGGGGGTTTGAAGGATTTTATATTAGCGATTGGAAAGATATTGCCCGATTACAATCGGCCCACCGCATTGTGGCAACCGAAAAACAGGCCGCCGAAGTTGCCGTAAACGCCGGCATAGACATGAATATGCATGGCCCCCAATTTTACAACGACCTACTGGCCCTCGTAAAAGAAGGTGCAATTTCCGAGAGCCGCATAGATAAAGCCGTTAGCAAAATTCTATTCGCCAAATTCCAGTTAGGCTTGTTCGAAAATCGAATAGTGAAAAAGGCAGAAATCGAAACCGTTTTACGCAACCCTACTCACCTACAGACAGCGCTCGAAAGCGCACAAAAATCTCTGGTACTGCTCAAAAACAACCACAACACTTTGCCCATTAACACTTCCGTTAAGCGACTATTCGTAACAGGCCCAAGCGCGAACAACCAAACCATTCTGGGCGAGTGGGCCCAGCTTCAAGCAGCCGATAATGTGACCACCGTACTAGAGGGGTTTCAAGCCCTTGTCACGGAAAGTAAAGCAAACAAAGCGCCACCATCTTTTGACATCGATTACCTCGCGACCCCAGGTTATCAAGAATATTCACAAGACACCCTCAAAAAAGCCGCTCAAAAAGCGCAACAGGCCGATATTGCTGTGGTGGTGGTTGGTGAAAATTCACTACGTTTCGACAAGACCAAAACCAGCGGTGAAAACCTAGACCGAGCGAACCTAGATTTAGTGGGCGACCAACTCAAACTTCTACAAACAATAAAAGCAACGGGCACTCCCCTAGTGGTTGTCTTGATCAACGGCGGGCCAATTGCTTCTGAATGGTTGTACGAGAATGCCGACGCGATTATAGAAGCGTGGGAGCCGGGAATGTTAGGCGGCAAAGCCATTGCGCAAGCAATTGTGGGGGAGTACAACCCGGGCGGCAAATTGCCCATCACCATTCCTCGCTCTGCCGGCCATGTGCAAAGTTTTTACAATCACAAACCTTCCGCATTTCATCGTGGCGGTTTTTATAACAGCCAACGAACACCGCTCTACGAATTTGGACATGGGCTCAGCTATACGCAGTTTGAGTACAGTCATTTACGCGTACCCGCCCATCTTTCTAGTACCGATGCATTATCGATAACGGTTAAAGTCAAAAATACGGGTAACCGCAATGGTGACGACGTGGTATTAATTTACCTAAACGATAAGGTGAGTAGCGTAACCACTCCCGTAAAGAAACTGGTCGCCTTTAAGCGAATTCATCTGAAGGCTGGCGAAACCCAACAGGTTAGTTTTACGCTAAATAGCCACCACCTTGCACTCTATAACGCAAAAATGGTGCCTGTAATAGAACCCGGTGATTTTGACATTATGGTTGGCAACAAAGGCCCCAGAGCAACGTTTAGCTACCGTGCGCGAGCACACTAGAACTCGCCATCCCGTGCAGCTCGCTCTCGTTCTATTCGCTCATCTTCTTCCTGCTTAGCAAACTCAATGATGCGCATCATGGTGGCAATATCCGTATCGACATCAGCTTCGGAAAACTCACCTGTCAATTTGCTATCAGGTTGTAGGTTGCCGTGTTCGTAGAGCTCCCATATCTCTTCGGCAAAATGCGTAATAAGCAAGGTAGGATCGTAACGGCCAAAATACTCGGTCATATTTTTAACATCGCGCGCTAACATCATTTGCGCATTGTTATTGCCAGCGGCGTTCACGGCTTGGGGTAAATCGATCACTACCGGCCCCTGTGCGTCTACCAATACGTTAAATTCCGACAAATCTCCGTGCACAAGGCCCGCACATAACATACGCACAATTTCGACCATCATTCGGCTGTGATAGTCGCGGGCAAGTTCGGGGGTAAAGGTTACGTCGTCTAGACGGGGGGCGGGGTCGCCGTCTGCGTCTTGCACTAAATCCATGAGCAATACGCCATCTACAAAACCGTGGGGCTGGGGTACCCGCACGCCAGCTGCGGCTAGACGGTAGAGCGCATCTACCTCGGCCGTTAGCCATGCATTTTCTTGCTCCTTCTGGCCAAAGCGCGTTCCTTTTGCCATGGCCCGCGCGCGGCGAGAATTGCGTACACTTCGCCCTTCTTGGTACTGCACAGCCTGCTTAAAACTGCGCTTATTTGATTCTTTGTACACTTTGGCACAGCGAATATGCTCGCCACAACGCACCACAAATACTTGCGCTTCCTTACCACTCATTAACTGAAACAGTACATCATCTACTAGGCCATCTTCCACCAATGGCTTTAATCGCTTGGGTATTTTCATAAATTAGGGGTAAAACTTGTTCCTGTCATATAAAACTGAGACGTTGCCAACGGAGTTGAAAAGCAACCGCAATCCACTTTGTGGCCTTCTGAAGAGGACATAATACCTTAAGCAAGCCATGGAGGCAGGCACTTACAGACTTTTGGACCTATATAGCCCCCTCAATTGTCAAACGAACGGCCCCTAAAACCTTGAAAATTAGCAAGGTTTTTCGAAGATCAACATTCCTTCATCCTAATTAATCGCTTTTGGCTTTAAGAAGGCGGTAACGAAGACCTATATTCGGCGTCAACTATGAAAGAAATTATGTTCTATTCATACCTTGGAAATGTCACGCCCAATACTGGCTAGAATAACAAGCCTCCATTGCCATGCGCACGCTTAACCGCGCTACCCTACGCGTGTGGAATATCGAAAAAAGGCGCTTAAAGCTTTAAATACTGCATTCGCACTAACGAGGAAACTTATCGTTTAAGTGGACTTAAGGTGTAATAGCGGTAGTGAGTGATTAACGTGGACGCCCAACTATTCCCCTCACCAAAACACAGATAAAGTGCCTGTCACTTTTCTTACTTTACTTTTACGCCTCTGCAGATTAGCTCTAGCAATCCCTACAGAAAATTCTGGTTCCCATGCTCCAGCGTAGGAGCCTTGGGTCGCTGTACTGTTAGATAGCCTCTCTATAAATAGATATTTAAAACCCCGCACTAATCTACTCTCTTGGTTACCTATCCTTTGGGGGCAAAATGGCTCAACAGCTCAGTATTTGAAGGGTACTTCTTGAGTAATTCAACTAATTTAGTGGCGCCCTCTTCGGGTTTAAGGCCTGAAAGTGCTCTTCGCAAAACCCTTATATTTTCAATGTCTTTGGCTTCAAGAAGAAGCTCTTCACGGCGCGTGCTGCTTTTAGCGATATCCAATGCCGGGAAAATACGCTGATTGGCAATCTTCCGCGACAAAACAATTTCCATATTACCTGTACCCTTAAATTCCTCAAAGATCACCTGATCCATCTGGCTTCCGGTATCGACGAGAATGGTCGCCATAATAGTAAGCGACCCACCATTTTCAATATTTCTAGCGGCGCCAAACATTTTTCGTGGTATTTCCATGGCCCTAGCGTCAAGCCCACCCGACATAGTGCGGCCACTGCCCTTTCGCTCTGTATTATGTACTCGTGCTAGCCGTGTAAGAGAATCAATCACAATCATAACGTTGTGACCCTCACCCGCTTGCTCAGTGGCGCGACGAAGAAGATTATTGGCCACACCGACATGCTGCCCATAGCTTTCATCTGAGGACGAGGCATGTACTTCTGCAGGCACACTGCGCTTAAAGTCAGTCACTTCTTCGGGTCGCTCGTCAATCAGTAAAGCGTACAGCTTTATCTCTGGGTATGCCTTACCGACCGCCTGACAAATATATTTTAAAATAGTGGTTTTCCCAGAGCCTGGAGGAGCAACAAGCAAAGCTCGCTGACCCATGCCGATTGGCGAGATCAAATCTATCGCGCGCGTAGTCGGCTCCGGAGAGCCTAATTCAAGCCGAATGCACGGAGACGGATGGATAGCGACGCCATTTAAAAAGCGTTTCTGTGGGTCATTTTGGGATTCGTCACTCACCGCCTCACTGACTTGCTCAGGCGCGTTGTTCCTTTTCACTTTCAAGCGTAATGTTTTTTTCTTCATGATAATAATTTATAACTCTAAAAAATGGAGGGGTTTTATAGTGGTACAAGATGACTGTACCTCTGGCTCGTTCCCACACTCTTGCATGGAAACCCATACGCACTACCCTATAAATGGTCGTATATTAAAAAAGGGTATATAGCAGGTTATCCACAGGGCGCCTCTACAAGAGGTTCAAAAAAGTTCAGTCAATATTTTTTCTCTGAAGAGCTACCTTACCGCTACATATCGTTAATCCACTGGGCAAAATTCTCGACTTTATTCCAATCTGTAAATTCAACAATAACGGCAGGATCAGTAGGCCCTTTGGTTATCCACATGATAGAGCGGATCATTAAACGATCCCAAAAACGATATTTTGGATAGTCAACTTTACCGGCAAAAACGGCCAGGCCTTTAGGTTTCCAATTTATTTTATTAAGAAATATTTTTAAATACGGATTCGTTTCCGGGGAATTTCTCTCTGGTTTTCGGGCAACAAGATTAACCGTAAAAAAGGCATTTGGTTTACTATCCAAAACCTTCTCATTGTTTTTTATAAACTCATAGATTTTCGGGCTATGTTTTCCATATCGGATACTCGCACCGACAACAATCTTGTCAAATTGTTTAACATCTAAAACGGCTTCGTCAGCAACAGAAAACAACGCCACTTGGTTGGCCTGTAGCTCGATTTTTTCCTTTAATCGCTGACAAATTTCCAGCGTATGACCATCGGTTGTTGAGTAAACAATTAAGATCTTAGCCATTTTTTGTTCCGTAAAATATCCTCGGTATGTTTGTGCACATAATCTCGCAGTCAAAAGCAATGACACGCCAAAAGGGACAGGCGCTATACAGAATAACTCCGGCTCCATACCCCTACGCGATAATCTTACTTCTGCGTACAAGTAATGAGCCTAAAGTGGCTGCCCCTAATGGCTCCCTGCCAAGGTAATATTCCACTGTAAAATACGATCAAATTCCGGCCATAATGTTGTATCGCTCAAATGGGAATAAAGTACCTGACTAACAGTTACTCGCTTAACCCAATGGTCGCATTTACAATAGTCTCTTCTTTAAGAAAAAGGCCTTCGCGGGTTAAGCGCTTGTTTATTACCGCAAGGAGTACATTCCCCAATTTATGCTCTTCGAGTCAATGTCTGAACTTGAGCATTGTCGTTTCGTCAGGAATGGGGCCGCTGAGTTTTAAACCGGCAAATTGTCGCATTGACTCTATTTCATAAAGTGCATCGTCCATCACTTGGTCACTCAAACTGTAAAATAATTGCATGCAGTAAACACGAAGTATAACGCTAAGCGGATAAGGTTTTTGGCATTTCCTTCTTTTGCGTAATGTCGCCGTACTTTATTTTACAATTGCTTCCACGGAATCAACGCATCCATTTTCTCGAGAAATATCGGACGGCGAGCTTTCCGTTTCTTGACGTTATATTAGGCTTCGGAGAATGGTAGCTAATCCATAATTAACTCGAGCATGATAATTTTGTGTATTATGCCAAATTCCGGGTCTTAATCGGAGACTCCCTAGCTGCTTGGCTATGTTTCATTCCATTCGTTAGCCCGTACTCTACCTTACGCCAAGAGCACACAGCACATAATTTTAGGGGCTGTACGTACGCGCGCCCTCTAAGCTCCCGTCTAAGCTCCCGTCTAAGCTCTAAAAGTAAATGTCCCACTTATAGGAATGTAGCGCAACAGCCCTCTCCTACTGTGCTTTTTTGTCGTTTTTTAGAATAAGGCGACTGTACCTAAAGCCCTTTAACACTACTCCTTGTTGGGGTAATTGGCCTCGATCCAAAAAGAACGCTTACGCCAGTGCTGCGTTTGCAGCTTTTGTATAAAGCTTTGTGCATTGTCTAAGGTTTTATACGTGGCTATTTTTTTATCCAGCTTTAATAGTTGGTGAAAATAACGTGCGCCGTGATGGTAGGCTTTGGTGTAACCCCGATTGAGCACATCGTTTAACAAGCAGCGGTAACACACCACACAGGCGAGTGTTTTTCCTGCTGAATCGAACTGTTTTAGCCAAGCCAATAGCTTACCGTAGTGAAGGGTTTCAAGCTCGCTTGTGCGCGTGAGTATTAGCGCTTCGGCCTGTTTTAGATTGTCCACAACCAGCAACATGGCGATGACGTCGGGAAGATTTTTGGCGCCTTCGCTGAATTGAGTAACACGTTGGCGAATGTGCTTTTGCTCTGTTTGGGTTGCAAGGTGCCAGTAAGGCGCTAAGGTCGTCTCACTGGGCTCGGCTGCAAAATCATCTCTCAAAAAAACTTTTAGTGCTTTTTTGTCGCCCTTAATTTCAAGTAGTTTGTTGCGCAGGCGCCGATAACGTGGCGGATCACATTCCCATTGCGGTTGAGCCAACCAATATTCGGCGCGTGTAAAATCACCAATAGATAAAATAAACGTAACAATTTCTTCTATTTCCAATATATTTGGGTTAGGGCTAGTGATTAACGTGGCTTTTTCAAACAGCTCTATATCACCCAAAGCTTCTGCAACCGAGCCAAGACCAATACACGCGTGAGCGGCTTCGTGATTGTAGATATTGGTATTATTGCTATTTTTTAGCGCTTTTCGCGCCTCGTTTTCGAACCGCCATGCTAGCTGTCGTAGCTCTGCTTCGGCCAAAACTTGACGACTGTTGCAAAGAATATTATCGAAACAGCCGTAGTCATTTTGATTAAAGAATGTCAGAATTTTTTCTACCCATTTTTCGCTGTCATTGAGTTCGCTACGCAGCTCTGCGGCGATATCTAACCACTGCTCAACGGCCACCATAAACACACCGCCGATATCTCCGTTGGAGTCATCTGAGCGCTCGAATACAGATTCACTAAGCCACAAAAATTCCTCTGTAGCTTGTAGGGCTTGCTTAAGGTTTTGTTTGCGCAATACGGTGTCGATGTCGACTAAAAGTCTGTCTAGGTGATCAGAAAATTGGCCGCTACGGTTGCAGTCAATAAATGTTCGCTCTTTTTTAATGCGTTTTAACTGACTTTTTACGGTGTTATTAAGAGCGCTACTTGAGGTTTGTGTCTCAGAATTTTGGGTAACCGATATTTTTCGGTCTATCATCGCGTCTATTTCATCATCAATACCATAGAGGTCGCCAATGAGGTCCACTAACGCGGCTTTTTTTAATTTATTTAATTGTTTATCCATACTCATTTGCGCGTCTCGTGTTTATTTGCGGGTAACGCTGTTTGCCTTTAAGGCCGATAGCCGTAGCAATACGATAGGTTGATGAGTGTTTCCCTGAGGTTTTTGGCATACGACGCTATTGGTGACAAAACATATGCCGCCACTAGCCTTATGTCAAATGGGGAATACCTTTCCAGGGTAATGGTTTTCTTATACCAGGTACACATGCTGACGGGGCACGAGAGTGCCCATGCCAATAGCGGCTTAGGTGGCTGATGCGGATGCCTTTGGGTGGAGGTTTGCAAGACGGTCGCTGACCAACGAGTGGCCACCGGCGGAAGCATAACGTTAGAACCGTCAGGTAACCCTAATGCACGATCTACGCTGATAACCGAACGACTGCTTGAGGCGCTTGATGAAGATGACCAACGCCGTAAGAGGTATCATTCCGCTCTAACTTTATCTGATTTTTTCTTAATTTTTAACACGTTTTGATGGTGAGAGAAGTTGTCTCCCTTGGCGAGGCGGTCGTACAGCACTACATTTACGGTGGCGGCTAAATTCATACAACCTTTAGTTGGAATGTAAACAATGTCCTCGCAAAAATCGGTAATTTCTTTCTTTAGGGTGCCGTCTTCAGGGCCAAAGATATAAAAAGCTCTGGCTGGATGTTTGTAGGTCGTCAGTGACTTCGCGCCTTCGATCAGCTCAACGGCTACCGGGACACAGCCTAACGGAACAGAGTCTTCTAGTTCTTGAACGCCAATGAGAGGCAGCGTTTCATAGATTTTTTGGGTATCGGTGTAAAACGGTTTAGCGCAGTCGTAACGCTTGCCGGTATAAAGAACGGAGCTAACGCCATAGCAGCCAGCGGCGCGCATTACGGAGCCAACGTTCTCAGGAGATTTAGGATTGAACAGGCCAATACAGGCATAACTATTTTTCATAGGGATTAACGATTGATACCGGTTTATTGCTGATAAATTAGGATAATTCGCTAGGGGCTTGGCCTTACAGTCTTAAAAACACACTTTTTCTTAGCCTATGCCGGCCGCTTGAATGACGCCAATATGACGCTGCAATTCTAATCAAGCCCCCATATCAGTACACTTTTGGGTGCCAACAGTTAACGTTTGGCTAGGCTATAAATTGTAACTATGGCTCTATTTTTTACAGGTAAAAAAAAGGCTGCCTTAAGGCAGCCTTTTTTTTAGGTCAGGTATTTAGTCCAAAACAGCCCTACATTAGCCCTGTTTCACTACCTTCTGCCTAAAACCACATGTTAAGTGGCATTGTATGGCGGTGAGGGAGGGAGTCGAACCCTCGAAGACTTGCGCCTTACACACTTTCCAGGCGTGCTCCTTCGGCCACTCGGACACCTCACCATTACGATTTCTCGAAAGCTATAGCCCTCGGAAGGCGGCACACTCTACACAAACAAGGCGAGAAAGGCAAACCCCCAAAAGTGCAGTGGCCTAGCAGTGGTCTATAGACTGTATGAAGAATGAGCGGCTGGTGCTTTATCAGCTATTAGAGGCTAAACGGTAGAGCTATATACCTTTTTTTCGATTTTGATGCATTTGTGACCCATACTGGAATGGTGATCTCCACAAGGCTCCAGCAGCAGGCCATAAACTCGCTAACAAAGGAATTCGTAAATGCCCGCTTCGAGCATCTACCTCATAGCCACCGTAGAAGTTGCTGCGGTATTGCTGCTGCTGTGTGCATTCCTTCTATTTCAAAACCACTCGCTCAAAAAGATTCTTAAGAAGCTGCAAAATCGTATGGAGCAGCTCGTTATAGATCTACGTGCAGCTAGAGCCTCTAGCACCGAACCACCACAAAGTGCCGAAAAGAATGATTCCAGCTCCTATAAACAACAACTCAACAAACAGATTGAGCTGACCCGGGAGCACCACGCCACCCTCGGCCCTGCGCACGATATCGCATTAGATATTGACCCCGAAACCCCCTTGCCGCGTCGAGTTGCCGCGATGCGTTATGCGCTGCTACAGGCAGAAAAAGAGGCTACGGCGAACCGACCTAACGACTTAGCCGATTGGCTTGCCCTACAAAACCGCTACGAAAGCCTATTTGCATTTCAAGCCGAATACACGCCCGAACAGGACAATACCAGTACGTCTCTTGAAGAGATGGAATCGCTAGCCCAAGAGCTAACCGCGGCAAAAAAAACGCATCAATAATTTGGAGCGTTTCAAGGCCCTCTATTTCGACTTAGAAGAAAAGTGGGAAGCCTGTAAAGATCAAGCTCAAACGCACATCCATGAGATTACACAATTAACGGCAGACACCCAAAATGCAAACGCTATCGAGAACGCCTTAAACGCTTATCAAGCGACCTATGGCGATCTTGGCGAGCTGATAGAAGGTGGAATTGAAGGCGCCGCAATTGTCAGCCCTTCACAGCTTTCAAATGACAGTAGCCACGAGGTTCGACACTTACGAGCCGTTGCCGCGGATCAGCACAAGATTATCACCGAGTTACAGAAGAAACTGCTGTCTTCCACTACGGCAGAAGCCAAAGAAGAGGTTGTTAACGAGCTTCAAGACCAACTGCAAAAGCAAATCCGTTTTGTTCAAGAATCCGAAACCTGTATACAACTGCTGGAAGATGAACTCACCACCGCCCACAAAGAGCTCGAGCAACTCCAATCGCGCGCGAATACCCTCCCCCAAATCAAGTCAAAACTCAAAGAGCTACGCGATCAGAACGATGATTACGAGCTACAGCTCAGCAACCTACAAGCTGAAAACCGTCGCTTAAAAAACGCGGCTAAAAGTAGCAACAATGCACCCCCTGCGGACACCGGCGATAGCCGAGAACTCAAGCGTGAACTCACCGAATTAGAGGCTCGATACGCTGAGCTAGAGGAAAAGTTCCTAGATTTGAAATTAAGCCAATAACCCCTCTTCCTCAAACTACCCATTTGTCAAGCTCGATACCTCCCTTCCTGCTATTGTTGCGAACCCACTCGACCGCTAGAATACGGCGCTACCCAAAGGCTTGTGAATAACACATTAAAAAGAGATTTTGACGCCATTGCGATAGCTTTCGTGAAATGGGCATTTCTAACGTGTCTTCAACCTTTACAATTCAGCGTTTTGTAAACGACCCACCACCATCATTAGGATATTCAATGGCCGGCCCTACTTACCAGGTCTCCGAAAAACTCGCAGCAGAATTCTCTCTTCGCCAGAATGATATTCGGACACTTATATGCTTTGCTGCAGCCGGCACCCTTATGGTGACGTGGAGCTGGCCTAACATCCCTCAAATTGACGGCCTCTTTACACTCGGCATCCTTATCTATACGGCCGGCACCTATTTGTTACTGCGCAAACGCGTCTATGACAACAATCGAGGCAAACTTTTTCATAATGTTATGACGCTAGATGCGGCCGTAATTGGTTTTGTTCTAGGGCTATCCAACTTTAGTATTTTACCGTCAATACTGTTTATCACCATGATTCAATTTAACGGGCTAATTAACGGTGGAGCAAAAAAATGGGTGGTCGATAACATCGCATTTATCGCAGGCGTGTGTAGTACTTTTTTAGTGAGAGAGCCAAACTGGACGCTATCGAATAACATGGCCGTCAGTATTGTGAGCTTAATCGGCATTTTTACCTATTTTTGTGCCTACGCCCTATTTGTCCATACTCGTTTTCGCAAGCTCGATCTCCATACAAAGCAACTGGTTAACGAGCAAACACTTTATAAATTGCGCACGTATAAGTTAGCACGCTACCTAACACCAACTGTTTGGCGTGCTATTAACGAAGGCCGCGAACAAGCACTTGCCTCAGAACGCAAACGAGTAACGGTATTCTTTTCCGATATTCGAGGTTTTAGCTCACTCACAGAAGAGCTAGAAGCCGAAACCCTTACCGACCTGCTGAACACTTATCTTACCGAAATGGTCACCATAGCCACCAAACACCGAGGCACTATTGATAAATTTATGGGTGATGCCATTATGGTTATTTTTGGTGATACACAAAGCGAAGGCTTAAAAAAGGATTGTATTCGCTGCCTGGCTATGGCTATCGCCATGCGCAAAAAAATGAAGGAACTTCAAACACGCTGGTACAACCAAGGGATTAAAAAACCACTACAAATTCGTATGGGCATCAATACGGGCTATTGTACGGTTGGATCATTTGGCACAACACAATACATGGACTACACCGTACTAGGCACGCACGTGAACCTTGCAAGCCGATTAGAGTCGGCGGCAGACGCCGGTGAAATACTGATTTCCCACGAAACGTGGTCCTTGGTGAAAGATGTGATTATGTGTCAAGACAAGGGCGAAATATCAGCAAAAGGCTTTAGTCACCCAATAAAGGTTTATCAGGTGGTTGACTTTCGAAAAGTTCTTGGCAGGCACCAAAGTTATTTCGAAGAAAATGCCGAAGGTTTTTCCATGCATATGGATTTAGAGAAAATCAAAAACTACGATAAAAATAAAGTTGTCGATGCCCTAGAAATTGCAGCGGAGCGTCTTCGCGATAAAATTATTAAATAACCTTATTGTCGGGCGATTCTAATATCGAGCCACCGCTCTAACTGCGCAGCATCAACATTCGCCGAAGCGCGTGCAGGGTTGATATCCAAACCTCCTCTGCGCGTATATCGAGCGTATACCATCAGTTCGTCAAAACACCCTACCGCCATTAAATCACAGTATATTTTTTCCACGCAATTTTCATGAAAATCCTGATGCTGACGAAAAGATACGACATAACGAAGAAAGCTTTCGGGCGAGATTTTATACCCGGAATAGCGAATACTGATTGTGGCCCAATCCGGTTGCCCCGTGACAGGGCAATTGCTTTTCAATAAATGGCTGTATAACGCCTGTTCCAAAACCCGCACCGGCTCACATTCGATTAACTGTCGATTAGGCTGGTACACGTCAATGTCGACATCCAGATCGTCAACACACAATCCCTGCGATACAGTGCCCTCCTTACGATATTCATCAATCGCAAAAAGCGTCACCTCTACGGCGCCGCCACAAGCGGCACTTAGCTCTTTTATCAAAGCCTCGACAACAGCACCTTTGTTATCAAAAGCGGTTTGGTTAAACGAATTCAAATAATATTTAAATGATTTTGACTCGATAATGGCCGCGCTATCACAAGGAAAACGAAACTCACCAATGGCTACGCACGGTTTTCCTTTGCTCGTCAGCCACGAAAGCTCATAAGCCGTCCATATATCGACACCTACAAATGGCAATGTCTCTTCCAGCAGCAACGCCGAACGCGAAAGCTGCCGAGGAATAGCTTCCAGCAACGCTGGATTATAGTGAGAAGAATAAGGCGCTTCTTCGCCTAGTTTTACCGATACCACGCCGCTAACCCTCTACATTTACTATCAAAAAGAAAACTGAAACACGAACACTGAATACAGCGCAAGCCGATGATTACATCTAAGCCAAGAAACTACTTAAGCATAGAACGGCTTATTAGCTAAGCAATTTAGTTACGCAATCTTTTCCCGTACTCCAACAAATACAGGCAGTACGCTAACAAAACCAGCAAAAATGCGATGATACCCAAAAAAGCACCCGTGATACTAACATCCGATACACCTAAAATTCCGTAGCGAAAAGCATTCACCATATACAAAATGGGGTTCAGTTTAGAAACGCCTTGCCAGAATTCGGGCAACAAACTCATTGAATAAAATACGCCGCCCAAATAGGTCATGGGTGTTAGCACAAACGTAGGAATGACCGAAATATCATCGAAAGAGTTGGCAAAAATGGCATTAATCATACCAGCGATTGAAAATAATATTGCCGTTAAAAAGATAACGGAAATCGTGATGGGAAGGCTATGAATCGATAAATCAGTAAAGAAAAGAGACACTACCGTAACAATGGCGCCTACCGCCAAGCCTCTTAGCGCTCCACCCGACACATACCCCGCCAGTATTATATAGTTGGGAGTGGGGCTTACCTGAAGCTCTTCGATACTTTTGGTAAATTTCGCTGAATAAAACGATGACACCACATTCGAATACGAATTGTTAATAACCGCCATCATGATAAGGCCCGGTACGACGAACGACATGTAGTCAAACCCGCCCATAGGGCCAATGCGGGAACCAATAAGGTTACCAAAGATAACGAAATACAATGCCATTGTAATCACCGGCGGGATAAGTGTTTGCACCCATATCCGAGTGAAACGCCGAATTTCTTTTGTCACAATGGTTTGATAGGCAATTAATTGTTGTGACGCTTTCATTCTGCTCTTACCCCTTTTTTGTTGCCGTCGCTAGACGCCACAAGCTCCACGAACAACTCTTCTAGCCTATTCACCTTATTCCGCAAACTAATCACATCCACCCCCTTAGCGGATAATTGTGTAAACATTTCATTCAAGGAGCGTCCACTTTCTACGGCCGCTTCTAACGTTGTTTCATCTGTTTGCGTTAGGTTGTAACCCTCTACCACAGGGGCTTGCGATAGCGGGTTTTTAATGTCCAATACAAACGTTTCTTTATTCAGCTGTTTTAACAACGTTTTTACGCTCGTATTTTCAATAATTTCACCTTGATTAATAATCGCTATATTACGACACAAGCTTTCAGCTTCTTCCAAATAGTGTGTCGTTAATATAATGGTTGTTCCCGCTTCGTTTATTTCCTGCAAGAACTCCCACATGCTGCGGCGCAACTCTATATCAACGCCCGCCGTAGGCTCATCTAAAATAAGCAACTGCGGTTCATGCACAAGCGCACGCGCTATCATCAGGCGCCGTTTCATTCCACCACTAAGCGCTTTGGCCGCCTGCTGTCGTTTATCCCACAAGCCTAACCGTTTTAAATAACGCTGCGCGCGCTCAGCCGCAATGGAGCGAGGCAACCCATAGTAACCGGCCTGATTCATGACAATATCTTCAACTTTTTCGAACATATTAAAATTGAATTCTTGAGGCACTAAACCGAGGTGCTGTTTTGCACCCGAAAAGTCTTTATCAATATCGTGACCAAAAATAGACACGTGGCCCGAGGTTTTTCTAATCAGAGAACAGAGCACCCCAATAGTGGTAGACTTGCCCGCGCCGTTGGGGCCCAATAAGGCGAAAAAATCGCCTCGTTCCACGCGTAGATCTATACCTTTAAGAGCTTCAAAAGACTCGCCATAGGTTTTTTTCAATCCGTGAATATCTAACGCCAAAACGTCCGCTCGTACCGCTGACGTTGTGTGATTGTATGTATTCGCTTCAGACATTATTAGGTAATAACTCCATGAGTGATGTATTAGGTGCAGAGTATCGTGATTTCCATCAGCAACTCGTTATCGAGCTACAGGCTAAAATCAAAACTCTGCCCCCCTTCAATTCTACTGAAACCGGCATTATAGACCCAGATAACGCATTATTTGTGACCCGCCTCAATGCACTAGCCTCAGACCTGAACGCACAAGAGGATGGTGTTCCTCTCGGCCAGTGGCTCGTCAGCAACGTTATCATGCGCTACCCCCATATTACGCCCGAAATACCGCGAGACCTATTCTGGTTTTTCGGTGGAGACTGCATGCACTTTCTAGGCGAGGAGGAAATCGAAAAATTTCAACAACTGGAGGAAGCCTTCCACGACAACACTGCCACTTCCGACAACCCTCACACTTACGCTTCCTTGCGAACCGCTCTATTCGGCGTTAGAAAGCTGTTTAAAGCCCCCTAGCAAGCACCCCAAGGCCGTCTATGCTGCGGCTATTGGGGTACAGTAATATTCTCGGCAAAAAAAAAGCGCAACCCGAAGGCTGCGCTTTTTTTAAATGCCAATACTCAAGAGTATTGTGGCCGAACTTCCGAAAATTGGAGCGGGAAACGAGACTCGAACTCGCGACCCCAACCTTGGCAAGGTTGTGCTCTACCAACTGAGCTATTCCCGCGTGGCGTCCCCAAGGGGATTCGAACCCCTGTTACCGCCGTGAAAGGGCGGTGTCCTAGGCCTCTAGACGATGGGGACACATTGATCATCACTGATCTGACGTGCTCGTCATTTCGGAAGAGCGCGCATTCTATTGAGAGAGCCCGAACCTGTCAACACTTTTAATGACGATATTTCAAAAACATTTCACTTAACCCTCTAGGCTGCTCGTTGTATCACCAGAATGAACATTAAGCGAATACTTAGTTTGAATATCACCCATTCAACGATACACCCACTCAGGAAAAAGCATTCGAAAACAATAGCTTGCACAAAAAACAACCGCTAAGGCTATTTGCAATCCCCTCATTGTGCAACTAGCCTTTAAAGAGGCTTCTTCCCCAATAACCGGTAGCGCAAATACACTTATGTCAACCGTTAGTGTCATCGCCACAATCATTGTGCTGCTCTCAGTGCTCGTCTGCTACGCGTTTGTCGCGCAAACGGTAAAGCAGAAGCGCGAACAGCGTAATAGGCTGCTAGCGGCGTTAAAATCACGCTCTCGTAGCTTTAAGTTCATCCTTAACGGCTTTCCCGAGGGCTTTCTACCACGAGAACTCACTCTACTGGTGCAGCGTAGTCTCATAGAGTTATGCGAACAGCTTACTCGGCTTGAGCCAAAAGACACCACCCATATGCAAGATTTACAATCGATTTCGGCTCTGCTTGCCGAGACGCAACGTCACACGAAACCCGCCTCACCCGTAACGCTCGAAAGCCCGCAGCAAATCAAAGAGGTTAAAATATGCCTCGAAGAGCTACACCGCTTTGTTCTACAACTTGAGAACAAAAATGGCTTAAGCCGCAATCAAGCCGATACCTATCGTAACCAAATCAAACAGCTAGCCCTACAGCTGACCGTTGATGGCTATGCCCTTCAAGGTCGCCTTGCTCAGCAGGGCGGTAAAATAAAGCTTGCCGCTCACTATTACGATTTAGCGGTTAAATTACTGATACGCGAAGGCAAGGCGGGCAAAATAGAAGACCGTGTCGCCAAACTCAAAGCTATTCACACCGCGCTAATAGAGCAGCTCGCCAAAGAAAATGAAAAAGAAGCTGCCGGCGAGGACGAGCAAATCGAACAAGAAGAAATTGCCGACGAATGGGATAAGTTCGGGGAAGACAATTCCGAATGGAAGAAAAAGAACATTTACGACTAAATTTTACGCCGCATTAAACGCTCCACACTAAAGGGCTGCAGTGGTCATTGAGATAATTCGACTGATTGCTGCAAAACTACGCTTACTTTGCTGTTGCCACTCCAGAAAGGCCGCCTCGACTAACCGGAGGTCTTTCTGGGAGGTTGGCACTTTATCCACCACCCCTTGAGCAACCAAAACTGCCACTACATCGCGTGTCAGCAAAAAGGTATCTTTGCCTACCATTCGCAAAAAATAGGGCCCTGACATCCCCCCCAGTTGTGCCCCTTGTTTTTTAAGGTACAACCATAAGCCCACAATATCGTCGGCGGGCCAATCGGCCAACCATTGACCAAAACTGCCATATTCATCGGCAAGGTTTCGCACAAAAAGCCCGTTTCGTCGCACGGACTTAATTTTTCCCAGGTGCCGTATTATGGCTTTATTGGTCATCAACCCTTCAATATCCTCATCACTTAACATTGCACACGAAAAAGGGTCAAAACCTCGAAATGCCGTTTCAAAGGCCGGCCATTTGCGGTCAACCATCTCGTGCTTTAATCCTGCACGAAAAATTCTAAGTGACATACGGGATAAGTAATAAGCATTCGGCTGCGCGCACAAGTCCGCGTGCGTCTGGATATGAGGCAAGTATTCAGCCACTCGGTGTTCGCCGCCCTTATGCAAAATAGCGGTTTGATATAGCTGATCAAATTCAATCATTACTGCCCCCAAAACAAGCGTTGATACCGTATTGCATTACTAAACTCCAGCGCAGCTGCGCCCTAGAGGATTAGGCCTCAATAAATAGAACAGATGCTGAATTCACGCAATAACGTAAACCCGTAGGCTGAGGACCATCAGTAAAAACATGGCCCAGATGGCAACCGCACGAATTACAGGTAACTTCTGTGCGCACCATTCCATGTGAACGATCCATGACTTCCTGAATACCAGAGCGCTCGAGCGGCTGAAAAAAACTGGGCCACCCGCACCCAGAATCAAATTTAGCGGCGGAATTAAACAACGGTTCACCGCAACATTTACACTGGTAAAGCCCCTCTGTAGTGGTATCCCAATACTCACCAGAAAATGCCGGCTCCGTGCCCTTTTGCCTACAAATACGGTATTCCTCTGGCGTGAGCTTTCCACGCCACAAATCATCGTCATTTTTCTTTTGTTCTGACATAATCGCTCCTTAAGTTTAATTCGCACACTTGGGCATAAAAGTGAGATCACATCCTAAAATGCAACCGCTAAAAAAATCCACCAAACTCGAAGGCGTATGTTACGACATACGTGGGCCAGTTCTCGACCATGCTGTTCGGTTGGAAGAGGAAGGGCACAAGATCGTCAAGCTGAATATAGGCAACCCTGCACCTTTTGGCTTTGACGCACCCGACGAAATTATTGCCGATGTTATTCGCAATATTCGCAACGCCCAAGGCTATACCGAATCTCGTGGTTTATTCTCTGCACGCAAAGCCGTGATGCAGGAGTGTCAGCGACTACAAATCCCTAACGTCGATATAAGCGATATTTTTCTCGGTAATGGTGTTAGCGAACTTATCGTAATGGCCAACCAAGCACTCCTGAATGATGGCGATGAAGTACTTATACCATCACCAGACTACCCCCTATGGACCGCCGCAGTGCGCCTCGCCGGCGGCAAGGCCGTACATTATACCTGCGACGAGCAAGCCGACTGGTTTCCAGACATTAACGATATCCGCAGTAAAATCACCAAACGAACGCGGGCTATTGTCGTTATCAACCCCAATAACCCTACTGGGGCCGTCTACAGCCGCGAATTGCTAGAACAAATTATTGCGTTAGCACGCGAGCACGACCTTGTTATTTTTGCCGATGAAATTTACAGCAAAATAATTTACGACGATGCGCAGTTTACGCCTATAGGGCGCTTGGCTCACGATGTGGTCTGTGTGTCATTTAATGGCCTCTCCAAGTCTTACAGGCTTGCAGGCTTTCGTTCTGGCTGGCTGGTATTAAGTGGCGCCAAACACCGCGCACAAGCGTTTATGAAAGGTATCGAGATGCTCGCATCTATGCGCCTTTGCGCCAATGCGCCCGCTATGTACGCGGTTCAAACAGCGCTAGGCGGCTACCAAAGTATTAACGAATTAATACTACCTGGAGGCCGCTTGCGAGAGCAACGTGATATCGCCATAGCCGAGCTGGCTAAAATTCCCGGCATAAGCTGTGTTGTGCCCAAAGGGGCTATTTACCTCTTTCCCAAAATAGACCGCGAAGTTTACGCCTATAAAGATGATCAGCAACTTATCCTCGATTTTTTAGTAAAAGAAAAAATTCTACTCGTTCAAGGGTCGGCGTTTAACTGGCCAAATGGTAGTCACTTCCGTATTGTATTTCTCCCTCAACCAGAAGACTTGAAAAAAGCAATACAACGGTTTGGCAATTTTCTTGAGTCATATAAACGATAGGCGGACACGTGGCAGATATTCATATTGATGACTTTTGTCGGGATGCTGCCAAGACACTGTCCCTACTTTACAAAAAGTTCCCCCAAAAACTAATTGTATATGTAGAAGATATAGCAGGACCAGATACGCCCGACGAATTCGGTTTACATAACCCCCGCTTTCTTGCGGGGTTTCATGCGTTACAATGGCTAGCCGAAACGGATTATATTCAATACAGCCAACCCATTCGTCAAGAAGCGATAGAAGACGCAACACTCTCTCACAGAGGGTTTACCTACTTAAGTGGGCCAGACACAACGGCGTATCAAACGTTAACCGAAAAACAGCTTGGTAGCCCTCTCCCCCATCAACTGCCAAGGCGTATCGATACGCTGCGACAAACGTTGAAATCTGGCAGCTCTGACCAACTCTCGCAACTGATGCTACGCTTTATGAGTGAATCACGTCAGTTTTCGTAAAATATGCTCGCACGCACCAATTTCACACAAATCAATTACACTCTTTTTCTTGTCTAACAAGGCAAAGATATGTCACGATTTTCTACAAATATGCCGTTTAGTTGATCCTCTTTCTAGGCGCGCGCAGCAGAACACGTGAATACTGTACGCCATGCTGACTACACCCCCAGCAGCCTACTCTAAGACACCTTAAATCAGGTTAACTTATGCCCGCTTTACCCGGCAACCTAATGCTTATTACCGACCTCACACTGATTTTGGTGGCGGCGGTATTAACAGCACTCTTCATTCAGCGACGCAAAGAACTCAACACGTACAAAATTATTCGCGCCTTCGCCCTGCTCAGCAATGGCGTAGTGCTATTGGCATGTGGTGCAGTACTCCATTTGTTAACCGCTAATCTTATTCCATGGCTCCCTCTCTCGCGCGAGGTCGCCGCCAATCTGGGCTCTTGGTTACCGTTATGTATAGGCGTGGGTTCATTGCTGATTTTCTTAGGGCTTGAGGTATTGATAAATCGCGTTATCCCAAAATCGACACTGCGCTTTACTCAACTCGAAAAAGCCCAACGGCAGCTTGCGTCCTCCAACGATGAATTAGCTCGAACAGTCGCAAGCCGCAATCAAGAGTTAGAAATCAATAACATTACGCTTCGTCAGGTTTTAGAAGACCAACAAATTTCGCGCACGGCGCTACTTCAAAGCGAAAAGAAGTTTCACACATTATTCGACAAAAGCCCTACCCTCTTTCTAACGCTCGACAATTTACACCGTATTGCCGATATTAATATGTATGGCGCTCACTCTCTTGGCTACGATGTAGTCTCGCTTGTAGGGCAGCCATTTTCAAAAGTGGTCTCAAACGAAGACGCCAACAAACAACAAGATTTTGTTGATTTTGGGCTTCGGCATCCCACAGGAAAAACAGAGACAGAAATTCGGTTAGTCAAAAACGACACTCATAAAATATGGGTAAAAGTAACGGCAAACATGATTTTGGAAGAAGGGAACAATCATTTACTGCTTGTCTGTCAGGATATTACAGAATCAAAAAAACTGGCCGAAAGCCTATCGTATCAAGCCAAGCACGACGACCTTACGGGCCTCTATAACCGCCGGACGCTCGAGACATTCATGAGGAATGCTCTCCTCACCGAGACCAATCCATCGAATTTAACGGCACTCATCTATATTGATGTCGACCAACTCAAAATTATAAACGACACTAGCGGGCATAATGCTGGCGATGAATTTATTCGCGCGCTTGTTCAGCAAATCAATATCCACAACCAACAATTCGATTTTTTTGCCCGTATCGGGGGTGATGAGTTTGCGCTCGTTAAGCTAGCCTCCACAGAACAGCAAGCCATAGAGCTAGCAGAACTCGTACGTAATACCGCCGAAGACTTTTCTTTTCAGTGGCGAGACGTCACCTTCAGGCACACGGTAAGCATTGGCGTAGCACTCAATTCTCGCACGACTCATACCTTTGGCGACATTCTAGCTTACGCCGACGCAGCCTGTTATTTAGCCAAGCAGTCTGGTCGTAATAAGGTAGTACTACACGAAGATGCCGCAGAAAAAACCCATTCAAACCGCAACGAAATGCTGTGGGTTACGCGCCTACAAACCGCCCTAATGCGAGATAGATTTGAACTGTACTTTCAACCCATACTTTCGTTAGATACAACTCAAACAGGGTATATTCACTACGAAGTATTGCTAAGATACGTTGATGATGACGGCACCCATATTTCTCCCGACGCATTTCTACCTGCGGCGGAACGATTCGGCCTTACCAATCAAATTGATTTATGGGTATTGACGACAACCTTAGATTTCCTTCATCGCAACCCAACCCATACACAACAGCTGTCGTGCTGCTCTATCAATTTAAGTTCTCAATCGCTTTCAAGCCATCAATCTCGCTTAGCCATTAAACAGCTCGTTATGACGGCGGATTTTGCACCTACAAAAATTTGTTTCGAGATTACGGAGACAAGTGCCATACACAACCTTTCCGAAGTGATTGACTTTATACAAGAACTGAAAGCTTTCGGTTGTCGGTTTGCACTCGACGACTTTGGTACAGGCTTTTCATCTTTCAGTTATCTCAAAAACCTGGATGTTGATTACATTAAAATCGACGGATCTTTTATTCGCGACATCACCAACGACAAGCTTGGGCAAGCAATGGTAAAAGCGATGAGTTTAATTAGCCAAGAGCTTGGCATTAAAACTATTGCAGAATACGTAGAGAATGAACAAGTGAGAAGCGAATTACAGGCAATGGCCATTCATTATGGGCAAGGTTATGGTTTAGCTAAACCTCTCCCCATCGAAAAAGCCCGAGAGTACTATGCCCTCACCCAACGTATTCGCTAACACGCTGGGTGAGGATTAAAACTCAGCATACACGATAAACCCGTTGTTTAGCTCTCAGAGTCTTTCCTACGGTACACCATCATTTTCAACGATTTTTCAGGGTCACAGTCTAAAAATTCGGGCTTAGATTCTAGGCGCTCCGTAAAAACAAACTCTTCACACTCAGCATTTATCAGTTGTTTAAACTCACTCGCCGCAACTTCAGGAGCATTCAGACACGCAAGAAAAACACCGTTATCCGACACCAGAGACGCCATTTTTCGTAACACTTTCGCATAATCTTTTTGTGCGACAAAACTACCTTTCTGAAAGCTGGGAGGATCAACAATGACGATATCATACGGGCCGTTTTTGCGTAGTTTCCCCCAAGATTTAAAAATGTTATGAGGTAAAAACGTCACCGCCCTCACATCTAAATTATTGGCGCGATGACTATCCCGGCCAATGGAGAGCGAACGGCTACTCATATCAATATTGGTTACCGCTTTCGCGCCAGCGGCCATTGCCACCACAGAAAAAGCACAGGTATAGGCAAAAAGATTGAGCACCGTCTTTTGCTTACAATTTTTTTCTAGCCACTCCCGAACAGGTTCTATATCTAGAAAAAAACCAATATTTTGCTGTGTCGCCGAAAGCCCGAACGTCAGATTTTTTCGTTTAGCATTCCACGCTTGCGGTAATTCGCCCACCTCACTCGTGATGGGAGAGGCTTCGAGGTAACGGCACTGAACCAAGAGGCAGGTTAGCGTTGCATCTTGCGAAAAGACTATTTTCTCTAAACACTCTAACAAGGCGCTAACAAACCCTTCTGGCGGCTGACGAAACAATGTCACGAGCAAGCACGGCCGAATATAGTCGATGACACAATACTCTAACCCTGGCCATCGCCCTCCGCGCCCATGGAACAGCCGCTTACTGTCTCCTGTTTCTCTAACACCGGCGATATTTTTCTGGCATTCATCGATAATTTTTTGGAGCAATACTGTAGTCTCGTTGGTCATAGTCGATGATTGCTTGTCGTTGGAAAGATTATATTGCCAGCCAAAAGGGTAAAGAACGGAATCTTGGAACCCACAAAGCACCGACACAAAACCGCTCCATTCAGCATCGAGTACAGGATCACCGGAATCCATAAGTAGCGGCCTACGTTTCAAGTTTTCTAATTTAGTTTTTGTGGCCACTACCCATGTATTCTCTTTACCAACACGCCTAAGCACTGCAGGAGACAACTGTTGATTACCTCGACCAAAAACATGCCCCTGCCCGCCGATGGCGGTTACAACAAGTCGCACGACTGTATTATTGTCATCCACAAGTTGCTCTAACTCACTCGCAGAAACATCTTCTTGCTCCGAACTGAATCCATTGTCGGGGCAATAGCGCACGACATCCACGCCTAATAATGTCGAGGGTAATGCAAATTCTTGTTGGATAAATTGTGTAGTCGAACCCGGCCCAAAAATGATGCGAGTAGGCTTACCTAAAAGCTCTATACGTTCTCGAATTTCCGCGGCCATGTCCATTAACACTAATTCTTCCACTTCTAAACCACCTTGTTTCACTTGCTGTACAAAATGGTTTTCGCTAGGCACTAACATTTCACCGAAATGCTGGCTGCGTACTCGCCCTTCGCGAAAAGCACACTCATCAATATCACGCACTTCTTGCTTACTCACCGTGATCAAATCAGCTAACAGCAGTTTCGCCACTATGTCGGCAGCAGGTTCCGGTGCGATAGCAAAAACACCTGAATGCATTTTTACTCCCGACGGGATACCAAGAACGGGAACCTCCATGCCTACCGCGCGGCAAATATCACGCGCAGTACCATCACCGCCCACAAAGATCAGCAAATCAATTTTTTTGTCTAACATGAAACGCGCTTGGGTCTGGGTATCGTGGGCATTTGTAATTCGCTGAAGCGCAATATCCGTAACACGATAAGAAAAACACATGCTGGCGCAATAGGCTTCACCCATTGTGCTGGGAGCCACTAAAAACTCGAATGCTGGAATATCAGGAATACTGCTCGCTAACAAAGCCGTGAGCTGCGCCAAAAATTGCTCGGCCCGAGCCGGAGCACGCAATGCAATTTCGCCACGTCGCGCGCGATTTTGTATGGCAATGTCATCGCTACCTTTGTTGCCTGCAGGGCCACCAACACCGGCCATTGGGTTAACAATAAACCCGATAACAATTGTTTTGGTCGACGATGCGTTCATCTTATGCGGTCATCTGTATTTTAAAACCCAACGCCTCGTAAAAATCCAACCAGTCATCGGCGGGGTCGATCACACTATAATGGCTAAATTCTCGCCTTTTAGGGTAATGCTTTCTTAATAAATCAAATTCTGTGGCGACCGTATCTTTCACCGCGCGCAAACGAGCATCATCGTCTACTATGGGGTACGTTTTCAGTATCATTTCTCGTACTGAATCGGCGGTAAGCGGCACTGTATCGCCATAGGCTTTTGTTTTCACGTCCAGCATTCGGTCTTTTATGTCGTTCTCTGGATGTTGTAAAAAAGTCGATAGCGCTTCAAAAATCATTAACGATCCATTCGTTTTACCTTCATAGCTATAACCCGCAATATGAGGGCTCGCCAAGCACACATACTCCAATAGTGCCGTATCTAGATCTGGCTCTGGCTCCCACACATCTAACACAACGCTAAGCTTATTTTGATTGCCTTGGCGAAAGTACTGAAGCAGGGCATCATTATCAATAACCGCTCCTCTGCCCGCATTTAGCAATAAGGCACCCGGTTTCATGTGATTAAAAAACTCGGTACTCATCATGTGCCACGAAGGATGAGGGCCATCGGTAGTTAAAGGTGTGTGGGTGCAAATTACGTCGCATTCGTATAACGATTCCCAAGGTTGCAAATCAGGGATTTCATTCTGCGTTAAAAACGGATCGTAACAAACACAACTAAAACCAGCCTTAATAAGCGCGCGATAGAGACGCCCCCCAACATTTCCACAGCCAATAACACCTATTTTTAGCGTTTTATCGAGTTTGTTCAAATGCGCCAACGCCGCAAAAACGTACTGCACTACACCGTACGCGTTACAACCGGGGGCACTGCTGTAAGAAATTGACTGCTTATCAAGGTATTCCTTGTCGAGATGATCCGTACCTATGGTGCAGGTACCCACAAACTTTACTTGGCTGCCTTGCAATAAGGTTTCATTTACTTGAGTAACAGAACGCACGAGTAGTGCATCGGCATGCTTCACATCTTCGGGGCTAATATTACGCCCTGGTAATGTCACAATTTCGCCTAATGAGCCGAAAAGTTCGTATACAAGTGGAATGTTTTCATCGGCAATAATTTTCATAACGTTGGAAATACTCGATTAATTGAAGAATTAAATTGCGGGCCAAAACCCATCGTTTCACCAAACTGCTGGAGGGCCTTTTTTTTAGGTTTGCTAACCGATAATGAAAAACGTCGGCCTAGGGGCGCGTTGGTTACCACCCGCGTCAACTGAATAGCCATATCAACTTGCGACTCGTACTCGACAAGCTTGTGAGCGAGTGTTGCCGCTCCTCGAATAGGTAGCTGGGCTACATGTGCCATGTGTTGCTTAATATCGTGCCAACTAGGGTAATGACGAAGCAACGCTGAAGCAGTCTTTGCGCCAACTCCCGGCACCCCCGGAATATCGTCACTGGCGTCCCCCACTAACGCTAAATAATCAGCCACTTGGGCTGGGGCCACCCCTAACGTTTCAATAATATCTGACGCATACAATCGGTCTCCCTCTGGGGCGTCCCACATAAAATCACTTTTCCCCAGCACCAATTGCGCGAGATCTTTATCACGGGTAACAACACCTACAGACAAGGATTGCGCTCTACACCGTGACGCTAACGTTGCCAACAAATCATCGGCCTCATGCGTACTGGAGACATAGCTGGGAATGCCCAGCAACTCTGTAACCCGTTGACACGCTTTTAACTGAAACGCTAACAATTCGTCTGGCAAGGCTCGACTGCACTTGTAATTGGGGTAAAGCGTATTCCGAAAACAACTTCCCAGGCTCTCATCGAAACAAGCGGCCATTTTTGACGGACTATTGGCCTCCAACAAACGCAGCAACCAATAAGAGTAACCATAAACAGCCCCCGTTGGGGAGCCGTCTTCAGACCACCAATTATCCGGCATCGAGAAATAATATTTAAAAATATAGATTGAGGCGTCTATCAATAAAACCGGCGAAGTATTTGATTTCATTTAACCCCTTTTAGCCACTACGTTATAGCCGCGATACGGTGTAAAACGAGGCATCTAACACGCTTGCCGTTTTATAACTGTGCGTAAGTGCCTTCACAAACGTTTTGGCTCGAACATTCAACCCTTTGTCACAATACCGCTTTGCTTGATCGCTAATGGCTTTTTTAAACGTAACCGACGCTCCCAGCCCAGCCATAAGATTGTCGGCGCTGACAGCAAATGGGTGGCCACACGCAACGTTTAATATCCACTCTAGCGCTTGGGGTTTAATTTCAACACGTTCAAATTCTATTTGCTGCCGTTCTGTACGGCCATCCGGCGCATACCAGTAGCCATAGTCCTCCTGTAATCGACGCGCCTCTCCTGCGATACACCAATGGCTTATTTCGTGCAAAGCACTTGAGAAATAATCTGCCCTAAAAATAATACGCGCGCTATCGCCAGAATGAGCAGGTAAATAAAGCGGTTCCTCCCCTCCCCCTACTAAGCGAGTATTATGGGAGCTTAAGAACGTTCGATTAAAAACCTCTATTATCTGCTGACAAGAATACATATAGGTCACAACGACGACTAACTCTCTATTATTAACAATTCCAGTACGTAATAGCCGCACCCGCGATAACTACATTTCAACGCAACACTAACGTAAAACCACACATCTGCTCACATTACCGAACAGAAAATAATTGTTCGGCCGGCTATTGTGTTCTCTAAGGAGTACCTATACTGTAGCCAGTGATGGTTTACCCAATCGTCTTGTCCACCCTTAGGCTGCACGTCGATCTTGACGGCGGCTCTCTAGGATCTCAATCTGGAGGTGGTATTATGAAGACCTCAATCGATGGTCACAACTCAGATAACGTGATCGATCTCTTCTCGGGAAAGCCTTTATCCTCCCTCAGCGACTCTCGTATTATCCGACTTTCCCCTGAGTTAGACGGCTTAGAGATGCTTTATTCTAACGAAGCCAGTGAAGATAAGTTCTTCAGCTTAAAAATATTGTGCTGGGGCTTACTGGCTAACGGCGATGTTATCGGTTTAGTCCCATGGCTGGACGATTTAGTGCCTTGCCCTAAAATTGAAGACCCGCTTAACGGCGCTTGGGAAGGCTACTACGATCCAGGCATCGATGAGGTATTTTTCGAGCCGCCCATTCATAAAATCGTCGAACTTGAGACTGCCGCAGAGTATTACGAACTTCAATGCGAGAACGACAATGACGTTGTGCAAGAGATTCCCGATATTATTGGCACCCACGCGGTACTCGCAAACCGAACCGAGAACGAAAATAGCCTAGCACTACAAGAAGTGGTGAGCTGGCGTTTATTCTACGACGGGACCGTTTGCGCGATGCTCGTAGATGACAAAAAAGTAGAGAGCACACCGGTGCTGCCTGGCGATAGCTGCCTATACCCTGCGCAAGTACAGGAGCGATTCCGCTACTTTTTTCAACATCACATTGCGAATAAAATCAAATCTAAAGACCCAGAGGCCATGGCCGCCATTTCGCTCTTGGTTGAAGATTCATCTCAAGCGTAATAACGACACGTTTAAAAGCTGCCATTTAGCTCAAGCACATATCTCAGTATTAAGGCTTTCTTTCTCACGCCGTTGCGGGCCAGCGTTGACCACCCTCGCTTCGCACGACCAGCCCTTAGCCTTTTCTCACCCAAAAAGTAAACTGGCCTTCCTTCTCTTCATGGGCGTCTAAATGATGGCCGAGGAAATCACAGAAACGCGTGATATCGCGAACGGTTGACGGGTCAGTTGCAATGATCTTAATCAGATCGCCAGTAGCGGCATCTCGTACGGCATTGTGTAACATCATCACCGGTTCTGGGCAGGTTAACCCGCAAGCATCCACTAGCACCTCGGGGCCGCTCATATTTCCACCAATCGTTGTTTCGTTGGCGCACATTGTCTACTAGGCAATTCACAATCGCAAAAATGTTTTTTACAATTCATTGACTTACTTTCAATATTCAACCCAAGGTTCTGCGGTATATTATCGATATAGCGACATCGCATCAAAAGGTTAAACCCCATGGTACATATTTTAATCGAACGCCATTTACATGAAGACCAGCTCGCCACCTATATGGAGCAAGCAAAAATCGCACTTCAGCGCACCTACATTGTGCCTGGTTTTATTTCAGGTGAAGCCTTTGCCGACATTCAGGACGAAAACCACCGTTTTTTGCTCTGTAAATGGAAGTCCTTAGAAGACTGGCACCGCTGGGCAACCAGCGCAGAACGCAAAGAACTGCTTAGCCCTATCCATTCGATACTTAAGCAACCCGAAAAAGTATGCGTTCTAGAAAACTAGCGAGTCGGCCCGCTACAGAAATAACCTCAGATGACCGGTGACTTCTTCCCGGTCATGGTAAAGCTGCTTAAACCGTAACTGATGAGAGATGCCCTGAGCCTTCAGGCGCTCACTTATAGACGATTTACACTTCATCACTTCTTGATAGCGCTGTTTCATCGGCAACTTTAAATTAAATACAGCCTCGGTAAACCAGCGCTGTTCTCCCCATCGGGCAATCATACCTGCTGTTCTAGAGGGCTTATCAGCAATATCACACACCAACCAATCTACCGGCTTGTTCGGTTTGTATAAAAAGCCATCCAACAAATGATGCGTGACCTGCCCGGTTTCCATTAACGAATCGGCCATAGGGCCGTTATCAACGGCGTCTACAAACATGCTTCGATTAACTAATTGCCATGTCCAGCCACCCGGCGCCGCACCCAAATCGACAGCCTTCATGCTAGGCGCTAACCTTACATCCCATTCTTTAGCCGGCACAAAATGATGCCAAGCCTCTTCTAGCTTTAAGGTCGCTCGGCTAGGCGCTTGTCGAGGCAAGCGGAGCCTCGCGATTCCTGCCGGCCATGGGCTACTATTGTTTTTGGGGTACAAGCCTACGAAGGCCGATTGCCCCGTGAGAAACACCAATTGCGCACGACATTCAGCCGACGATTTAGTTTTATGTTGCACGGCGAGCTGGATATGCCGGCCCACGCCTTTCGCCAACTTGGCCAAAGCTTTACCGTCATTGGTGTCCGTATTAATCGGTTCAACCGATTCAATTGCTTTCACCTTAAATTCCAACATCAATTGTTGTAGCGCTTGATGCAAAGGGGTGGCTCTATCTTCGGGATTCAACTCTTCAATTACACCATTCGTCACAAACCAGTGACGAACAAACACTAAATGATCGAACCTAACCTCGCTTAATAGCGCCAGTGCTTGATCTGGATTATGTATGATAAATTCTACATAGCCTGAGTCACTTTGCGCTTTGGCGTAACCCGCAACCCCCCGTTGAGCACAAACATCTGTCAACTCAGCGGCAACCTCTTTTTCAAATCCAGCTCTACAAAGAGCAACCAATTGCACAACTCTGCACTCCAATATAAGACAAGGGCGGCAAGGATACCTGTAGGGAATAACAATCAACAAGTCGATAAGTGCTTAGATCATTGCATTCGGGCACAAAAACTCCTTTAATTAACGAGCTGTATTGCTTTAATCATAATAACGCTTAGGTACCCAATTGCTGGACGCAAACCTGACACGCCATACTTGTCGCGAAACTCATTTTGTTGTGAGTGCGATCCTACTACTCGCCGTCATTGTTTGCTGCGCTGCAGCCCGTGCGGAGATTCCACCACAAGTAAAATTCAAACCAATACTGACCAATAAGCTGGAAAAACTCGGCTATATCAATGACATCTTGCAAGACAAAGAAGGGTTTCTTTGGTTTGGCGCCATCCAAGGCCTCGCGCGCTACGATGGTTATACGGTTAAAACCTACTTGCACAATGTGGATGACCCTCACTCACTAAGCCATAATTGGGTTAAATCACTTCTGCTCGATAACAACGGCCAGCTGTGGGCGGTAACCTACTCTGGCCTTTGCCAATACCTCGATCAAAACGACCATTTTGACTGTATCAAACTCCCAGGGTCCGACATCCAAAGCAGTTTCTACGCATTATTTAGAGATAGCCAAAACCACTATTGGGTGAGCACTGGCAGTGGAATTTTATGGCTCGATATAGAACAACGCCGCTTTATCGAAGCTCCCCAGGCTATTGTTCAAGCACTACGACCCTCAAAAGATTCCGAAGACAATTTTGTTCACGAGATGGCCGAAGACTCAAAAGGGAACCTTTGGTTTGCCCTTGAGGGCAATGGTCTTGTTCGTTTCAATACTCATACCAGCATAGTGACTCACTTTAAAGTAAACGCCGAAGACCCAACAAGCTTACCCGACAACAAGATTCGCGCACTGCTAGTCGATTCAAATGACAATCTATGGATAGGCTCTCTCGGCGGCGGCATCAGTCGCTTTAACACGTCAACAAGCCAATTTACGCACTTCAAACACAGCGGCAGTGAAAAAGCTGATACCGTTTGGGAAATAATGGAAGACACCAATGGCATGCTATGGATTGGCGACGGCACAGGCATGCACATATATGACCCTAATACGGGTGATTTCGCGGACTACACCTACAGTGACGGTAACAACAGTGGGCCCGGTAATTTTGTGGCCCGCGACATGTTTCTGGACGATGCAGGCGGTATATGGGTGGGCTACTTCCCTAGCGGCGTCGACGCTATCGATATGCAGGCGTCGCAATTTTTAAATTACAATCATAACCCGAGCGTGACGACCTCGTTGGCCGATGGCGGCGTACTCTCAACCCTCGAAGCACCCAATGGTGATATCTGGGTTGGCTGTGGTTTTGGTCTTAGTTTGCTCGATCGCAAAACAGGTCAGTTCCAGCGATTCAGCCACGACCAAAGCGACCCTACAAGCATTAGCGGTAGCACTGTACTCGACATGGCAATAGATAACACAGGCACGTTATGGATAGGCGCATGGGATCGAGGGCTAAACCGACACATTCCCGGCACCAATCATTTCAAACACTACGTATACGACACCAATGACCCACACTCACTCTACGGTCGAGAACCGTGGAGCACACTAGTGGCTGCCGATGGCACTCTTTGGGTAAGCACAGAAAAAGGTATCAACCGTTACCGCCCCGAAACCGATGACTTTCAAAGACTGCTACCCTTTGATGACAACAACGTTATTTTAGATAGTGTGTATACACGTCACCTCTTCCAAGACCGAAACGGCATTATTTGGGTCGCGTCGTTTAACGGGCTTTATGCCTTAGATCCTAAAAAAAACGAGTTCATTCAACATTATCGTCACAACCCTAACGATGCCTCCACCGTCAGTTCAGACCAAATATTAACGGTATTTGAAGACCACGACGGCGATATTTGGGTTGGCACCAACGGAAATGGCTTAAACCTTTTAGATCGAGAGCAAGGCACCTTTAAACGCTTTTCCGCAGAGGACGGACTGCCCAACCCTACGATTACCGGTATCACAGAAGACAATGATGGCGCACTTTGGTTAAGCACTTACCAAGGTTTAGCGCGATATAACAAAAAGAGCGCCAGCTTTTCAACCTTCGATAAGCGGGACGGCCCTATCGGCAACCTCTACAACCGTAACTCACCCTCTAGATTACGCAGTGGAGAACTGGTATTTGGTAGTTCTCGCGGGCTAACCATCTTTAACCCAAAGCGTTTGCACCCAAACACGCACGTTCCGCCAGTGGTTATCACTGAGTTCTCCATCTTTAACAAAGCCGTATCGCCAGGAGATGGCGGCCCTCTGCAACAAGCCATCACTCAAACCAAGAGTATTGAGCTTACTCATGAACAGTCTGTATTTTCATTCGAATTTGCCGCACTAAGCTTTCGCTCCCCCGAAGAAAACCAATACGCCTATCGCATGAACGGCTTTGAACGGAACTGGAATTTTGTCGGCAACCGACGCTCGGCTACCTATACCAACCTAGATCCCGGCGAGTATTTCTTTGAAGTAAAAGGCTCCAACAACAGTGCGGTATGGAGCCAATCGTCAACAGCTATTAAAGTCACGGTGGCGCCTCCCTTTTGGCGTTCACCGCTCGCTTATGTCCTATACGGTTTCGCCTTCATTGGGGTAATCGCGCGTAGCTGGGCTGTACACAAAGCGAAATTGGCTGGCCAACGAAAAAGCCTAGAGCAAGAGCGTGCACTTACAAAACGACTCAAAGAAATTGACGTAATGAAAGACGAGATTAATCGAGAACTAGACAAAAAAGTCGCGGAAAGAACAGAGGAACTACGTCAAGAGCATGAGCGCCTCATTGCGACACAGGAAGAACTGCAAGGATTAAACGAAAAACTGGCAGGCGTCAGTGTAACGGATCAATTAACCGGCTTAAAAAATCGACGTTTTTTACACCAGTCTATTGGCGAAGATACTGCCATCGTTACGCGACAATACGCTCACAACCCTAACCTCGACTCCCAAGATGACCTCACCTTTTTATTGCTCGATCTCGATAAGTTTAAAAATGTTAACGATCGCTATGGCCACAGTGTGGGCGACGAAGTACTTGTTCAGCTCGCCAAAATTTTAACCCGTGTGCTAAGGGAATCAGACTATATCGTGCGCTGGGGTGGCGAAGAGTTTGTTATCGTTATACGTTATCTTCCGCGCTCTCAGGTCGCCACAATTGTAGAGCGCCTTATTGCTGCGGTGAAGCATCACGCGTTTGTCATCAACGACGAGCTAACGCTTCATCAAACCTGCTCTATCGGCATAGCCGCATTTCCGTTCTTTACGAATGAGCCCAAACTTACCCATTGGGAGCAAGTAGTGAATTTGGCCGACAAAGCGCTCTATTGCGCAAAAGCCTCCGGCCGAGATTGCTGGGTGTGGATAGAAAGTACCGACAACACGCAAAACGCCGAACGTCTACTCACTAACATAGAGAATCAAGGCCTAAGCCGAGTTGTAGCGGACCAAAAGCTGATAATTAACAGCTCTCTCCCCAAAGACAAACTGGTCTGGCAATAGCCTTGCCTTCTTGCGGTTATGGCTGACGCTCTATAAGTGAATGAATCCAACAACCTGCTTTGCGCGCAGCTTCGAGGATAAGATCTTGTTGCGATCGACCGCTGCGTTTGAGCGGTTTAAAATCATGGTCGCCCGTATCCAGCCAGTTAAGCGTTACGGAATCACTCAGGGAATAAGTCAACACCTCAGAGGGCTTACCGAACGGGTCCCGAGTGCCCTGAAATATACTCAGCGGTAACGCTAAAGACTTTAAGTGCCCCACTCGCGTTTTTTCGAGTTTTGCCGGAGGATGAAACGGATAACCAAAGCACACTGCCGCGCAAATTCTTGGCGTGACCGCAGTCAATACACCCCCCTCATTTGCCGCCACTAAGCTCGCGGTGCGCCCGCCCATAGACTTGCCGGACAACACTAACGGCAATGTCGTATGCTCCTGCGCGCAATCTAAAAGCTGCTGCCAAAACTGTAAGAGCTTTGGCATGGGGCTTGGAGGCGATTTTTTCCCCGTTGTGCGCCTTTGTTGCATATACGGAAACTCAAAACGCACAACATCAAAACCCTGCTCCGCTATGGCCAAGGCCATCAACGACATAAAGTCTGAATCCATAGGGGCGCCGGCCCCATGAGCCAAAAGGAATGCTGCCTTCGCCGGAACGATACTCGCCGTAAGTAAAATGGGGATATCGCCCCACAATGTGGGCACAGTTGTCGCTGGGGGCATGTCGCCTCGTTAAATTTTACAGGTAAGTGAAGATACGAGAGATATTCCTCGCCCAAAAATGAAGGGTTTAATCGCTAGCTGTCAGCTGAATTATCTTCAGCTTGAATATCCTGTGGCAACAACACATTCACAGAGTCAGAGACGTCATCATATGAAATAATGACCTCGCCTTTATAAACTAATGGCAATAATTCGGCGACTTTATCTTCCAGCGACAGTTCTCTTTCGCCATAATCTGTACCCTCTCGGGTAATATAGGATTCAAGTAAATTTTTCAGTACTTCTTCTGTAAGCTTTTCTGGCGGGATGATCATACTATTACCTCAGGCGAGCCTACACTTTACCAAAGTTTACTCGCGATAAATGATATTAGCCGAAATTATGGCGCTTACATAACAAAAACCATTGCACCCAAAACCAGAGGTTAAAAACATGCTTAAAAACTTAATCGTGACACTTATAAGCGATGATAAACCGGGCATTGTGGAATCTGTCGCGAGTGTCATAACCCAACATCATGGAAATTGGCTCGAAAGCCAGCTGGCTAAACTTGCGGGTAAATTTGCCGGCGTTGTGCGCATACAGGTAGACGCATCGAACGAAGCGGCTTTAGCTGCCGCACTTAACGAAATGTCCAACCAACGCATGACCGTGCTTGTCGATGAATGTAACGAAACAACAGCTTCTGCCGACACGAATCAAACACTTCATTTTCACGCAACAGGCCCCGATAGGCCCGGCATTGTCAAAGAAATTTCGAGCGCATTGGCTCTCTACCAAATAAACCTCGAAAAACTCGACACTCGCCTTTCAAGCATGCCCTACAGTGGAGACCCTCTGTTTGAAGCCGAAGGTATTATGGCCGTACCCACCTCGCTGAACCGAAGCGATTTGACTGAAAAGCTCGATGACATTGCCGATGAGCTTGCCATGGATATTGTGCTTGAAGAGACTCGCTAGCCTTTCTTAGCGCTATCGATCAAGACGTTCAATTTCTATATTGATCGCCTTGGTCGAGATCTGCACTTCATACAGCGAACATAGCAATGACACTGTCAGCATCACCAAGCTTGTACCGAATAGAATCTTACCCAGCATTATCCAATGTAAGAACAACGCAAACATCGATAAAGTACAAAGAAGAAAAGACACCACACCAAATACCTGCATAGCCCGAATGATCTGTAATCGAGTTCTTAAGCTTGCAATCTGCCTACGCGTGAGGTCCTCGGCATCGGCTGCATCGAGCTTACTTAACTGCCGAATAACAGACGTCAATGTGACGAATCGATTGGTATACGCCAACAGCAATAAAGAAATAGCCGGGAATAACAGGCTAGGTGTTGTAATGGTCATTTCCATAGATAACGCTCAGTTTAAATACCCTAATTTAATCGGTATTGAAGCCCCATTTTTGATAAATAGGCGCTCATGCTAAAACACGCTATTATAGGCGCGTCCGCGTAATCATACTCAGAATAATATTAGCGATGTATCACAACTATTTTGGCCTAACAGAACAAGCATTCTCCATTGCCGTTAACCCGCGCTATTTGTATATGAGCCAGCAACACAAAGAAGCGCTGGCCCATCTGCTTTACGGTGTAAAGGGGGGCGGCTTTGTCTTGCTATCAGGAGAAGTGGGCACCGGTAAAACCACTATCATTAAATGCCTGCTAGAGCAGCTCCCAAACAATACCGATATCGCGATTGTACTGAACCCTATGGCAGACGTAACCGATATGCTTTGCACTATTTGTGAAGAACTCGGGGCAGCGTACGACAAAACAAAGATTACCGTTAAAGACCTCACTGATTCTTTACATAAGTATCTGATCGATAATCATACAAACGGTCACAATACCGTTTTGTTAATTGATGAGGCACAACTACTTTCGGCCGAAGCGCTAGAGCAAATTCGCCTACTGACGAACCTCGAAACAACCACACAAAAACTGCTACAGATTATTTTAGTGGGGCAGCCAGAAATAAACGAATTGCTGGCCCAGCCACGCTTACGGCAGTTGTCGCAACGAATTACTGCACGCTTTCATTTAGTGCCGCTTACGTTAGCCGAAACACAAGCCTACATTCAGCACAGATTAAAAGTGGCCGGCATGCCTCCAGGGCGATCCCCCTACCCGACAGCTATTGTGCGCAAAATCCACCGTTTTACGGGTGGTATTCCTAGGCTCATCAACATTCTATGTGAGCGCATGCTTATTGGTGCCTATGGCCACAATAAGCCCATTGTCGATCGCGCCATATTCACGATTGCCCGCAATGAAGTTGCGGGCAGCTTGGAAAATGCGCCCTCCTATTCATGGCCCCTGTCCAGCCGAATCATGGCGGCTATTATCGGCACCATAGTCGCCGTTCTTATTATCGCAATAGTATGGCAATCCAACCAAAACACACCCGCCGAACAGGCCAAATCACTCGCAAGTGTTACAGCCGAAACGGGAAGTGCACCCACTACCGATACACCTCACCCTTACCGCATCAACCATTACACTCACGCTCAATTTCAGTTACTCAGTTATCTCGGTCTCTCGCTAGAAACCGAGAGTCACCCTTGTTGGGCGTTAGCAGAACAGCATATTCAATGTAAAACAGATACCTTCGAGACATGGCAAGCCATTCGCGATCTAAACCGCCCTGTGGTTCTCGTACTCACTACGCCCGAACGATTTACTTCACATGCTGTAGTCACTGGTTTAAACCTTACCTCGGCTGAACTTCTCACCCTTCAAAATAAAAAGGTTCAAGTTTCACTGGCCGAACTAGGCCCGCTATGGAACGGTAAAATTTTCTATGCCTGGCATCGCCCAAAGAACTTCACAGAGCCCCTTATTCTGGGCCAGCGTAATGAGGCTGTACGCTGGCTGGCTGAACAGTTTGCGCTACTGGACCAGCGCCAAGAACCACTCACCAATAATTATTTTAATCGTGTGCTACAGCAACGCGTCAAAATTTTTCAACGCAACCAAGGCCTTAGGGACGACGGAATTGTGGGTGAACAAACTCTAATGAAAGTAAACGAAGCGTTGGGTATTGATAAGACCCTGTCGTTACTGCAGGACTAACCCGATAACAGGTACACCATGTCATTAATACTCGATGCGCTCAATAAGGCAGACCAAGAAAGACGGAAACATGATGATCCGCCAGGGCTCGGCAGTCATCATGATGATGATTTTCCCACGCCCAAGCATAATCGCTTTACGTTCGGTATCGCAGTTGCGTGCATAGGCATAGCGATTGCGTTTGCTGCGGCTTACTGGCTGTGGCCCACGAAAAGCACCTCCAACATCGCTCCCCTAAACAACGGTGAATCTGACAATACGGTTCAACAATCGGCAGCGACCCCAACGCTAGAAGCAGCCTCTATACCGGTTACGCATACTGCTGCAATACCGGTTCCAGCAGGCTCTCACCTCCCGCAAGCCCCAGACAGCAATACGAATGATGTGGAAGCACTTTACCAGCGAAGTGAAACCCCGCTGCCAACAGATGCATCGCTCGCAAGCACAGTACCTGACAACAGCAGCCCGCCACCAGTCGTAGCGCTATCGACAAAACCTGCCGAAGTACCCGTCAACCCGATACCTACCCCGAGCCCGACGGTAGAACCGGAGCCACGACACCCAACACTGGCCGATTTCGCCTCAGTAGGTAACATCCGTAGCCTTTCATGGACGATTCAAGAAAAAATTCCGTCATTGAATTACAGCGATCATCGTTATATGCCTAACGAGAAAGGGTTTATTGTGATTAATGGCCAGAAAGTAAGAAAAGGTGGCCTAATAGAAAAAGGTTTACTGCTAGAAAGCGTTCTACAAGATGGTGCGCTGATGAAGTTTGAAGGTAAAATATTTAAGATTCCAGCCCTTAATAGCTGGGTGAATATGTGATTGTTACGGGAGGGTATTTTTCATACCCTCCGTATTGATGTCCATTTAAACGACTTAGTTTAAAACTTCTTGCCAATAGATAATTCTATCGTGTCCACGATAACTCCCGAAACTGAACGTTGCTGTAGGCAATACTGTATCCGTAAAATCACCGTCATCATTCCAATCAAAACGCAGCCACGGGTAATTCGTTAAATCTATATCGACTTGAAAACTACCCGTATTACCAGCACCAGGCGCAGAAAAAAATTGGCCAGCATCGCCACCCGAAAAAAATACACTACCTCCACTGATCAGATCATAATTACCGGTTGTGGTGCCACCCCCCACTGTCACAACTCGATTACTCAAGGTATCTAGAGAGCCATCAGGGTAATTAATATCGGCCAGTAAAATACTCGTACACGCATCGTCCGTATTGTGTTCCCATGAAACACCGTTCCAATAATCGGTAACAAAAACCACGGGTAAATTAGCGGTTTCCGGCCCAAACGAATCTTCTAACCTAAGCCTACCAAACACAACACTTGTTTGGCCCATAAGAAAATGGTCGTTGGCTGTATCATTATCCGCATCAAGATCGAAATCAGCACTGATAAAACCGACGGCATCGGCATCACTCATATCTACACCGAGGTTCAGTAACGAATAAGGGCCGTCAGGCGCGCTGGTTCGGAACAAAGTTAAGGTTGCATCCACATCGGCTTCACCATTTGTCCATACAACGTCGGTAAAGCCACTTAAGCGAGACGATAAAGGCGTCGATAAGACAACGTCTATTGCGCCATAATCCACGCTTCCACCGCCCCCATCAGGGTTCCAACGAGCAAAATCACCGGTATAGTTTTGCGTACGCTGCGCTGCAGGCAATTGTGCATTAAACGCTTGCAGAGAGTATTCCGCTAAAAACGGCTCACCCATGTAGCTGTAGCCCCCTAGGTTGCACGAAGGAGTAATAGCGTCGAGAACAAAAGTGAAGTATGCCGGAGTAAATCGACCTACGTGCCCGGAACGGCCCTGAATACGATCCGTGTAAGCCGCGCCTGCGCCCAAGTAATCACCATCCAAACTTACTGCCTCAATTTCAATAATGCCCACCTCGGCATAGTAAAGGGTACTCGTACTTCCAACGCCCAACGAAAAGTTAGCAAGCTGCCGTCCATCGGCCGGAGGCGTGGCGCTGGTTTCTAACCCAGTATCATTACCCGCAACCGGTAGTAATAAACGAGACGTAAGTTGCACACCTTCACCCGGCACTTCGAGCCCAACACTCGCGATAGCGGCGTTATTAGCTAGGTTTGCATTATTATTAGGGTTCGTATCATTGTGACCATCCGCAATACCATCATCATTCGCGTCGTCGGCCAAACTCCACGCCACAGCCCTTACCGTTGCAGAAAAATCATCGCCCGCTGTAGCTAATACTCCACCAGTTGCCCCCGTCGCAGCCGGGTTGCCTGTAACTTGGAGATCAAAAGCAAAGGGACGAGCCACAAATGTGCTGCTCCCTCCCACAATAGGTTGATCAGAATAACTTAAACTATCGTCTTGAAAACTAAGTGCATACCGCCCCACATCCGTCGTTTGCAAACTAAAACTCGCTATACCAGACACAAAGGGGAGCGTTAAATTAGGGGCAGCAGGCGCGACACTCGCCAGCGCTTGAGTCTCTGTTGCACTAATGACCGATGGCGCCGCACCTGCGGGATCCGTTGCCGTGCGACTAACCCACGCTTTAACATCCGCTACTTGGTAATCAGATGCGATAGCGCATTCTCCTGTATCGGGATCCTCTCTTAACATTTCAATCATGAATTCATGATTGCGTCCAACGACCACATCGTCCAACAAGCTATCGACAAATCGCACACGAAAAGCATTCTCACTAAAGACAATATCTGCCGAGACAGTAATAACACCGGCATCACTATCTTCTATGGACAGGCTTAACGTCTCCGCATGCGAATTCTCAAGGCTCAGCACAATACTGCCTTGATCTAGTTCAGCTACTTCAAATTGATATTCTGCAACCCCAGAATCTAACGCGCCTGTAGTTAATACCCCCTGAGCATCACTCGCATTTGCAGTCTTACTCCAGGTTCCGTTTGAGGTCGATGTTGTAATGTCTATGGTGCCGGTATAATCGAGTAACGTAGTGTTACTGCTATCTTCTGCTGTAATCGTTATTTCGGCCGGTACACAGGTACTCGCCGAACCAGAGCCAATGTCTATAACAAAATGATCGACAGGGTTTAACGCACAGGGATGGGTTTCATCCATAACGTCTCCGACTTGATCCAATGTTAGCGGGCCCTCGTATATCCTTACTTCATCAATTAAACCGTTGAATCGCCGAGTCTCGAACCCTAAGTCCATCCCGATAAGTACGGGATCATCATTCAGCGTAATAGCCGGCGTGGAAACAACACCCGAACCTTCAACATCCCCGTCGATATAAATCGTTTGTATGCCCGACTCATAGGTGATCGCGATGTGATGCCACTCGCCAATAGGCACCGAAGCGGTCGTTGTAATCTCGCGGTCCCCACCTCCCCACCACCAATTAATTTGGCCTGCGCCATTGATATGGAATTCGAAATTCTCATCTTTCGACACGATCGTCGCCAGATCAGACGTCGCCCATTCGCTGGGGTTAATCCATGCGGTAACCGAAAATTCTTCAAGATCTAGCGCCGAACCCGGGCCAGGATCATCTATACGAACATAGCCATCATTTGTTGAACTAAAACTACCGTAGCCGCAGGTACCGGGATTGCTGGAATTTACAGGTGAGCTATATTCCGTTGAAGGAACCGCTCCTCCTACACTAACGCCAATACCGTGAAATTCGTTTCCCGAGCTATCAAGCACTTCACTCCCGTTTCCTAACCATTCCGACTCATCAAAACGCCATTCGGCAAGCAATGCAGGAGGAGCTGGAGGGGTTACAGTACAGAAGCTGTCGTACTCAGTATTGGCAACGGCCGAAGAATCAAATACCACCGTCGAAGCTGACCCTAAATTAATATCGTCAATCGCGGTAACGGCACCCGTAACGATTGCGCCGTTTTGCATGGTCACATCGTTTTCCGAATAAATAACGCCATGTACATCCGTATTCGAGCCTAACGTTACACTGAAATTCGCGTATAAAAATACATAACGATCGGTGTTTGCTGAATTTATGCTGGCCGAATCTCGCAGTGTAATATCACGTCGTGCAAAAATAGTAACCGTGCCAGGCCCCGACACAATAATTTCAGAACTCGATAACATATCAAACGCCTGGCTAAACGTATAAACACCAGGCTCCATCGTAAGCACAGCATTAGAGTTTATAGTCAAACGTCGATAGTCCCCAGGAGATACGGTTGCCGAGGCACCGAAACCCAACGTGATATCTGGCAGTGAGCCACCACCGTTTGGGAAATCCTCATACTCTCGATCGGTTACAACATTCCCCGTTTGAATGCAGGTGACACCGTCGCAACCACCAAACCAAAACCACGCATTCGCATCCGTTAAAGAGGTGGTATCTACCTCACTACCCGGAGCACCATTAATAGCAGACCCCCAGCCCAGAGTAACCGACCCATCCGTATCACTATTTTGAACGGGGCCAGGAAAGGTGTCCGGGCATCCTAACGAAAAAACCTTCATTGAAAACAATAGCAAGCTAATGGCCAAACACTGCAGGGCACGAAGAAACTTAAATTGCCTGTTTAAAAAAAAGGCTGGCGTCATAAAAACACTCTACTCATTGCATAAAAGCCGCAATTTCTATTTCTCGTTCACCCATTAACTGACCACCGCCACATTGAGCAACGCTATTAATATAATAAAAACTGCGTATGTCGCTGCTATCAATTGCCCGTCGACAAGTAACAATTGCAGTACAACTGGCCAACCCTGGAACTGCATAATTGATCGTAACACTCGCCATAGCTACACAGTTCGCGTCAACAAGCGCGCGAGTTCCCGCACTCCCATAGAGGCGGCTCATACCATATTGAGCACCACTTTCTGCGGCATAAAAAGCTTGTGTTGAAATACCTTCAATAATCGCATGCGTACCACTCTGGCCACTCATCCGATTAATCGCGATAGCAAGAAAAGAAATACCCACTAACATAATTAATGCTAACGGAATTAGAAAGCCAGATTGAGCAGCAACAGTAGATAACGTTCTATTTTTAAGGGACATTGCGTACTAACACCGTTCCGTCTAAAACCACACTCTCTTCGCGCTCCATAAATTCCACCTCAATCGTAATAACGGCGTTGCGATTTTCACTGCCAGGCGACAACGTAAAAACATCACCGACAGAAGCAACGTTCGTAGCGAGGAGTAACGCAGCGCTCCCTGAAGGGCTACTATCCGTTATCCCGCTGACACTGAGACCGTAGCCATAGTATTGAAGCAACGCTCCCCCAGTTAAACAAAACCGCTTTGGGAAGTCCGTAAGGTACACACGCTTATTAATAGAGTTACGATCAAACCGATGATTGGATGCAAGCTGAATTGAGCTATAAGGCGAACCTCCCGATACACTGGCCGCGGCGAGCGAGGTAGAATTAGAATAGATTTCAGCGGGATTAAATACGCCAATCGCTGCGTAGCGCACCTCTCCCAACCCAATAACAAAAGGCGCTGTTGGAATAACATTACTCGGCGTCACAATTCCATTTTCGTCATCAGCCACCGTAGTAAGGTAGTTCGCTCCCCCCACAATGGGGATATACTCCAAACAACTACCGCTGGCACTCACACGAACGCTATTTGGTAACGCATTGCGTAGCTGTCTCACCATCTGCTCAATGGATGCCCGCCCTCGAGAAATCAACTTCATTCGCAGCTCTGTCTTTCGATAGCTGTCGACCGTCGTCACGATAAACTGACTACCAATACCGGCAACAATACCCAATATAACCAACACCGCGACTAACTCCACTAATGTGAAACCTTGCATCGCAGTAACATGAGACCTATTTAGTTTCATTGGAAATGATCACGTCAATTAAAAATTCGCACGATAAGTACTTAACATCAAAGCATCACCACCAGGAATTCCCACTGTAACCGTGATTAAACGAGCAGGCACTTGGGCACCGGTAGGCCCAAAGCTAACAGCACTAACCGAGACGCTCACAGGGTAAAGAGGATCTGAGCCATCGACAAAGCCATTATAGTCACCGACGTCATTAAAACTTCCGTCTGGAGCAACGCCTAAACAGGCGACTCCGGAAGGTGAGTCACACGCGGGAACACCGCCTGTGGGTGTATTCTCGTCAAATTTACGCGATAGAATATCGTCAAGCTGCGCCTGAGCTATTTCAATGGCTCTAACACGTACCACGGGGTCAGCCGACTTAACAACGCTTTCATTAAAAACTAATAATAAAGCCGTTAAGGCCACACTCATGATAACCAAGAAAAAAATAGTTTCAATAAGTGTAACGCCACGGGACGCTGAAAACGTTCTATTTATCAATAGATTAACCCTATGATTGAACAGCACATAAAAGCACAGAGACATTCCACCTAAACGTTAAAAAAGTGGCGGAAAGTAGCGAAAAGTGAAGAGGCGATTCGATAACAATTAAACAGTATAAACATCCCGCTAAAAGCCGCGGACATAACCAGATTCTTGTACATCGATTGAGACAACTCGACCATTTTGGCTGAGCATCAAGAAACCAGCGGAGGTATACCCTAACCGGTCATAGAGGTAGGTTGTGGCAGTCAATGTTTGCCCATCTATTAACGTAAAAGGATAACTCACACCGCCCACAGTGACGCTACTTCCATCTACGTGAATATCAACTTGAGTAGTCGTTGTAATCAGTTCAACAGTGCTGAGCTGAGTCATTGCCAACTGCTGCGCAGAATAAAAAGCCGCGACAATTGAATCGCGGCTGGCCTGTAATTGCATCGTGCTTGAAGGCTGTAGACGGCCGAACGCTGAAACAGCAAGAACACCCACTATCAGTAATATTGCGACTAACTCAACTAGGGTAAACCCCGCCTTGTTCAATCTCACAACACGTCACCTTATGCACACCGCAATACATTAAGGATTATTGAGCACCAATTAAGGCAAAATCTGAGGAAACGCCATTGCTGGTTAAAGTACAAACTTCAGTCGCTTTATCCGTAATTGTTGCAGCACCCGTAACGGTGTACTTAGTCGCATCCAAATCTTTACTCAATAAGCTATTAGAAACCGCAAGCGTACAAGCGGTAACCGTCTCAAAGGAATCCGTAGATAAATTCGCTTCGTTAGCAATATCAACAGCATGGTTTAGCGCAGAAGCACTTTCCAAACTACCGGCAATACTCGCGACCGCAGCGACTTGTGCTTCGTCAGACAAATCAACAAATTTTGGTACAGCCGTAGCCGCCAAAATACCCAAAATAACTAATACAGCAATTAACTCTATAAGAGTAAAGCCTGACTGTTGTTTTACCATTGTGATATCTCCAAGTTTCTTAGTAATACGTAATTAATCCATTTTGATTGTAAACAATTTGCTCTTTGCAAATTGCGAGTTAAATCCTTAAATGTTTAGGCCACTAACGCTTTAAAGAGTAGCGTATATTGTCAATTACTTGACAGTTTTTGTCGGCTAAAACACTATTTCAACCACCGTAGACGTCCACTCTGCCCGAACTTAAATGATAGTCGAAGAAATATTCTCCATTTGGGCTTCGATTAAGCTCATATCGGCATATCCGGCCATTTATTGAATAAACACGGAAATCTTTCCTGCTCTGGCCGCTATTGTCTTCCTTAGAACCAGCAATAACCGTGCCGGGGGCATTAGAAAACAAGCCATGCCAAAGACGTTCGCACTCCTCCGGCGACTGGTTATACGATTTTACGGATGTTCGGCGTTCAGCGGTCGCAGGCCAACCTTTTTCATTAAGATAAATAGTTGAATCCATTACCGATAACGATTGAGAATTCGAAATTTTCGCTTGACCGTATAGGTTTCCGACAGCCCGAGAAAACGTAGCGGCTTGAAACTCAATTAACGAAGATTTAGAATTTTCTATCGTTGATAAATAATATTGAGTGCTAGACGAAACTAACAGCCCAACAACAATTAATACAATCGTTAATTCAAACAAGCTAAAACCATTTTCTCGTCGCACACGACACAAACAACCTTGCGAAACGTATGGTGTAACGTGAGTTTTAATTTTCACTAACCGGCACCTGTTTGAACATCGTACATATTCCATAATGGTAGGAATATTCCCAACGCTAGAACCGTTACAAATCCTGCCATAATAATAATAAGAATAGGTTCTATTCGGTCGGTTAGTGTTTTTAAATCATACTCTACTTCACGCTCGTAAAATTCAGCGACCTCTTCCAGCAGTTCCTCAACTTTACCACTTTCCTCGCCTACTGCCAGCATCTGTAAGACAAGCGGGGTAAATAAATTTGCCTGAAGATGCGTTCGCAATAGTGAATCACCTCGTTCAATACCTTGGCGAATGTTTCTAATTTTTAACGAAAGATAAGCATTATCCATAGCTGCGGCACATAACCCCAACGATTGGTTTACCGGCACACCCGCTTTAAGCATTAAGCTAAGGCTTCTTGAATAACGTGCCATTGCAGCACGTTCAATTAAACTGCCAATAACCGGTAATTTTAATTTTCGTCGCCCCCAGTCAATAGCGCCGTTTTCTGTTTTTAAATAGTAGACAAAAGATCCAATAGTGAGCGTTCCACCCAGTAAAACATAAGCCCAGTAGTGGGTAAAAACATGCGACGTACCAATTAATATTTGAGTCACAATGGGTAAATCGGCACCAAATTGTGCGAACATTTCAGCAAACGGCGGTATCACATAGACATTAATAACGAGCATTGCTGCCGCAAGCGCAATTAACACAAAAATAGGGTAACGCATTGCGGCCTTCACACGCTTACGTGTATCTTCGTCACGCTCTAAATAAACCCCTATTTGCCTAAATACTTCGTCTAGCTTTCCACTACTTTCACCAACACCAATCATATTCACAAACAGTGAATCGAAGACATCGGAATGCTGGCGCATACTCCGCGACAAGCTCATACCGGCTTCAAGTCTATCAGCAATATCGTTTAACACTTCTCGGAAGTGTTCGTGGCGAATACTGGCGGCCAACCCTCTAATACCTCGTGTTAACGGAATGCCCGCCTTGGTGACCGTGTACATTTGCCTGCAAAACATCACTAAATCAACTACAACAACTTTTTCTGCGCCCAGTAGCCGATCAATTTTTCTAACATAGGACGCGCCCAAAGATACTTCCGCGATGTTAACCGGCGTTATTCCGCGACCGATCAGCTGTGCAGCTACCGCATCAACCGATGAACCAACCATTTGCCCGTCAATGGTCTGCCCCTGATTGGTTCTTCCGGAAAACTTAAACTGAGCCATTAAGCATCTCTAACTCTCACTGGGAAAATCAGCCAATTCAGCCAAACTTTCATCTTCGATCTGCGCTGAAACACGCAGCACCTCATCTAATGTTGTAATACCTTGCATCGCAAACTCCAAAGCACTGAGACTCAACGGCCGGTAGTACTTGCTGTTATGTGCAGCATCATTAAACGCTCTTACGTTGTTATCCCGTAGCGCATTGGCCATTTCACTGTTTAACTCTAATAACTCGAAAACACCAATCCGACCTCGATAACCCGTGTTATAACAATGAGCGCAACCACTACCGCGACGAAATGTAGCGCCTTCTATATTGCTATCGCGCTTTAATGAATGTAATAAATTACGCTCATAACTATTTAACGTATGGGGTTTCGCGCAACTTTCGCATATTTTACGAACCAATCGCTGCGCAACAATGGCTTTCAAACTACTTGCTACTAAATAGGCATCTACCCCCATATCAACCAAACGAAGCGCTGAGGTAACCGCGTCATTAGTATGCAATGTAGACAACACCATGTGGCCCGTCATGGCGGCGCGAAGCGCAATCTCGGCAGACTCAGCATCTCGGATCTCGCCCACTAATAATATATCGGGATCTTGTCGTAAGGTCGCGCGTAATACGGTACTAAAGTGCAGACCAATTTTTTCGTGTACCTGCACTTGGCTTATACGAGGCAAACGATACTCTACTGGGTCTTCCACTGTTATGATTTTGCTTGCAGCCGTATTCAGCTCGGAGAGCGCGCCGTATAACGTGGTTGTTTTACCACTACCAGTTGGCCCCGTAACCAAGACCAAACCATGTGGGCGTTTAATTATTTTTCGAAAACGCTCAATGTAATGTTCAGGCATACCCACCTTTTCCAAGGCAAGTACGCCTTCGGTATGATCGAGCACACGCATGACTACAGACTCACCAAATTGAACAGGCATCGTCGATAGACGCACATCAATATTATGGCCACTCACTTTTAAATTAAATCGCCCATCTTGGGGTAATCGCTTTTCAGCAATATCGAGATTAGACATCAATTTAAGGCGTACAACCAAGGCGCTGGCAATACGTTTCTCGTTCATCACCTGCTCAACCAACACACCATCGATCCTTTGACGTATACGAAGCACGGTTTCATCTGGTTCAATATGAATATCCGACGCTCGTGTACTAATGGCTTCTTCGAATATTTTTTGCAACAATTTAACGACCGGAGCATCGGTATCGGTCGCATCCGTCATAATATCGGAGAGATCAACCGAATCTGCTTCAAGCTCTTCATCTAGCTGTTCAGCCAAAGAGGCAATCTCTTCCGCCCGACTATACGCAATATCCAAAATATCCAGCAATTCCGATTCACGCACTACCGCTGGTTTAATCGGTTTAGATATAACTTTTTGAAGTTCATCAATACCAAAAATATCGGTGGGGTCAGACATGCCTAGCAAAAAGCCATCGTCATCTTCGCGCAATATCATTACACGATACCGGCGCGCCAACGTCTCTGGCAACGACGCAACTAAATCCCGATCAAAACTAAACTGTTTAAGTTCTATAAAGGGTATATCGAGTTGACGCGAGAGCAGGCCTAACAGGCTGTTTTCATCAATAAATTTTAATTCTATTAACTGGCGCCCAAGCTTAAGGCCGGTATTTTTCTGCTCACTCAACGCCTGATCGAGCTGACCCTGACTGATAAGCTGCTGCGCAACTAATAAGTCGCCCAGTCGAATTCTTTTTGGATTGTCATTCATGGATTCACCGACGCTCCAGCGATTTCTGGTTGCACACTACGCTTTGACAACAACGTTATGCGAGATTGCACATATGCTTCAACTTCAGGCTTGAGCTCGCCCATGGCAAGCACCTGCTGATATGCAGCCAACGCATTCTCTCTTTGTTGTAATGCATCTACCGAAACAGCAAAGCCTAGCCAATAATTTCCATTTTGATGATTTAAGCCAAGCAAGAATTGATATTTTTCTGCCGCCATAGCATGTGCTTTCTGTCGTTGAAATAACGCGGCCTGCAAACTGTTATATTGCTCAAAAAGCACTGAATCGAGGCTGCCTCGCTTATACCGATCATGCAAAACAGCAAAACTATGTGTTTCCAACAACAATTGCGCACCGGAAAAATTGTTTTCCGCCAATAACAAACGTGCTTGAAGATAGGTCATCACGACCGTTCTTAATCGGGCCGAATCAACCAACCCTTGCGCGCTTTGATGCGCGCCTTCTTCCATGTAAATATCAAATAGAACCAAACGACTTTTTTGAGCCCGCGGAACCTCTTGAATGAACGCCATTAACGTAGATTTTGCGCTGCGTCTATTGCCTCGCTGATATTGCTCTCGTTCACGATCAGCCACCGCTTCATCGCGGGTCGATAACGTTTTTTGAATTGAAACGGAAGTAACTAAGGCTGGATTCAGCTCGGTATTAGATAGTTCCGATGCAGAAACCTCCCTCTGGGTAACTGCTTTCGTTTCTAACCCCTCTAGCCCACGCTGAAATCGCGCAATTCTCGCTAGCGCCAAACCAGAGGCCTCTACACGGCTCAGCAGATACTCCAACCGCACGTTATCCCTATTCTCCCAAGCCTCGGTTAAAAGGGCTTGATAACGCTGAATAATTTTTTCTTTTCCTGCTTTTCCCTCAGCAGAAAGCTCATCCAAAGTTAAAATTTGATTATAATAGTACAGTGCGTTATCACGTGCAGGCACGGTGAGACGGTCATTCACAAATGCCTCCTCGCCTAAGGCTACCAGCGCGCGAATAGCCTCTTGTCGAATATCGTCTTTATCTGGAGTTTCATGTTCAGCCGCTTTAGCCTCTGTCAAAGCCGTATCCGTATGAGAGACAGAAAAACTGCCTTGCGCCGGCTCAAGCAACTCCTCCGTAAGCAATGGTTCTACCACGGGCATTTGAACTGACACAACGGTTATTTCAGGCTCCGATGACGTCTTGATGCCCGACAAAAAACTAGAGGAAGCATCAATCTGAACCGTCAGCCAGCCACGACTCGCTACAGACAAAACCAATAAGGCTAGAACACCAACCAGAACCCACCAATAGCGCCTGCCCCCCTGAACTGTCTGCGCCACAAATCTTGAGTCATTTTTTTTGCTGGTAACTTTTTCACTGCGGGAATCCAAGTCGCGTAGTGCATCGTTAATTAAACTCATGACGCCGCTCCCACAACAAAAGGCCAACGGCAATGCCACGCAATCACCTTTCCTTTGAGACGGGTCTCCGAAGTATCGGCAATAGCCGCCGCTACCTGGGCAATACCAACTCGGCGCAAACCTCTACCGTAAGCACTTATTAACGCTTTATGAGCCAAAATATTAATTAAACGAGGAATTCCACCAGAGCCAACACTTAGCAACCAAAGCGCTCGACGGGAAAACAAATGCTGGTTGCCACCCGCAGAATCCAATCGATGCCGGATATAATCAGCCACACCTTTACTAGAAAAGGGCTTAAGGTATTCGGAAAAAATAATGCGCTGTTTCAGCTGACGTAAATCGGTTCGTGAAAGTAACGTATCTAATTCTGGCTGCCCCAACATCACCACTTGCAATAGTTTTCGTTTCTCAGTTTCCAAGTTGGTTAACAGCCGCAAACTTTCTATCGTTTCTCGAGGCATTGCTTGAGCCTCGTCAACAACCAGCACCACTTGCTTCCCATGATGCGCCAACTGCATTAATTTCCGGTAGATAGATGACATTAAAACGTGCGCTTGCATTTGCGGATTGTAATCGGCCCCAATTTCTTGCGCCACAAAGGCTTTCAATTCTTCCGGTGACAAGTAAGGGTTAGGAATATAGGCAGTAACGAATTTATCCTTCAAACGCGATAACAGTATTCGGCACAACAACGTTTTACCTGTACCCACTTCACCTACAATTTTAATGAAACCTTCACAATGCTGAAGCGCCACCAGCATTGTATTCAATGCCTCTCTATGGCTTTGTTGATTTAAAAAGAACTGTGTATCCGGTGTTAGCGAAAACGGATGCTCCTCTAAATGAAAAAACTCATGGTACATGGCGTATCCTAGTCGTCTCGCGAACGATATAAATCAGACATACCGCCAATGTTTCTGTCAACCCGCGACATTTCCTCGTCCCAAGTACTTTCATCGACAACGACAGGGCGCATGAGTATGACCAACTCTGTTTTAATTTTTCGCGTCTCTCTCGTTTTAAACATACTTTTCAGAATGGGAATATCACCTAGCACCGGACGTTTTCCGGCTACATCTACGGTTGATTCTTGCATTAAACCTCCCAGCACAACGACCTGCCCACTCTTTGCTCGCACGATACTGTCGGACTCTCGAACATCACGCAAGGCCAGCGGCAGCGAGAAAAATTCTTCACCTACATTAATGTTTTTAATCTGATCTTCTACCTGGCTAACAATAGGGTGAACATGCAATATCACATCACCGTTTTCCGCTATCTGCGGCGTAACATCTAGTGCAATACCACTAAAAAAGGACTCTAATTCTATTTCGGGAATATTCTGTATACTCGAGGCACTGGTGGTTGTGCTATTCGATACACCCGTAACAAAAAACTCATCAGAACCAACCCTAATAATCGCTTTTTGATTATTAACGGTAGAAATTCGTGGGCTCGATAACACTTGCACATTGCCTTGCGTTTCAAGTAAAGAAAGCAATTGTGTCACGTCCAATACATTCAACACTGACGTTACTACAGATTCATTAGCACCTTCCCCACGTAGAACCACATCGCCTAAAGTGCCAGCAGCAGAACGAGACGAGCTCATCGCAATTGAACCGCTTATAGCACCCCAATTGATACCCGCCTCAAACCCCTCATTTAACCGAACCTCGAGAATTTTGGTTTCAAGCACAACTTGCCGCTTAACACTCACCTCAGAACGCTCAAGAAAATCGCGAACTGCACCTAACTCGTTCGGCAACGCTTTAACGACAACCAGCCCTGCCTGAGGGTTGGTCATAACCATTCGGCCATCATTTGGGCCGCCAATAATCGCGTCGATAGTTTGGTGAATAGATCCCCAAAAATCCGTTTTATTCAATGTTTGTATTCGAGCTCCCGGCGTCAGGCTGGTTGAATTTGAGTTTTGTCCGTCAAAGTAGCCCAATAGATTTCCCGACTCAGACTGCCCTCCTCCACCGCTGCGACTGCCACTACCACTACCACCACTTCGGCTGTCGCTATCACTAGAGGTTATCTTGCCAATACTGACGCTCGTATCAGTCACACCCACCCTTTTGATATCGAGATAGTTGATGGGGAAAACTTCGGTTCTTAATTTACGGGCATATATCGTGTAAATATTATGCTTGAACTTATATTCATAACCGTAAACATCACGGGTAACATTTAAAACGTCGGTAATAGTGACATTTTTTAATTCGAGAGAAATAAAACCCGACACGTCAGGATGAGCAACAACATTTACACCAGAATCAGCCACCAAACTCAGAAAAAATGTTCGTGCTGGGACGCGATTTACCGAAATATCAAATCGTTCAACACTAGATCGTTGCTCTGCGGAGCTCCCAGACATTAACCCCGTAGCATTATTTAATAAACTAGCCGAAACTTCTGACGGTACCGCTTGCTGTTCATGCCCATACGCTTCATGGGTGGTTAGCACCTCAGCCATAACATCTTCAGCCGCGGTTTGGTCTTGTGGTACAGAAGAGCAAGACACCAATAATACGGTTGTAATGAGAGCCAATAATTGTTTCTGCAAGCGGCTCGAATCCATTTTTAAGTCGTTCATAATTTTCTATCTGCCCGTCGTTTAACGAGAATGCTTTACGATATTAGGACGAAGGCTAATCACGCCAGTTTGACCGTTCCGGCTATAGACAACACTTTTATCTCGAACTTTAATCACTGTAGCGCCATCAACGACGCTACCCTCACGAACTGCCTGGCCGTTAATAATGGCTTCACTTCTAGATGCACTTAAATAAACAGCCTGCAAAACCAAACTTTTTTGCGCGGATACCTTTCGTTGATACCCCAGAGGCGCAGTGGGGTCTTGGAGTGTTTCATTTGGCGTATTATTTAGATTAGCGGAAACAGCCGTTGCAGGAAAACAGGTTATTAACACCCACATAACGACGTTAAAACAATGTTTAAACACCTAACACCCCCTTATCTGTAGAAAGGGTATAAACTTCGAGGGATACCTCTGCATTAGGGTAACTCTTCACCTCATATTCAATAAAATCCCAGTATAATTTCCACGGCAATTGTTCAAGCTGTTGCAGATAATCTATTACCGCAAAATAGTCTCCTCTAAGCGACACTCGAACCGCATGCTTATAAACACCGACTATGCGCTCTTCCGCCAATCGCGCTTCATCAACGGTTGACGTCAGCTGACGCACAGAACGTTGCGCGAGCTCTTCCTCTAAAAACTCAACCTCTTCAAGCTCTACCGTTTCTACGGTTCTACTTTCCGCTAGCTGTAATTTTTTAGGTGCGATTGCACGCATACCCATTAGCTGTAGCCTATTCGATTCGCGTAACACATCGTAGAGCACTTGGGATAGTTGATCAGCAGAAAGCAAACCCACCGACATTTCTTGCAGCTCAATATTGGCGTTTTCCAGCAGCCCCTCCAAACGCAGTATTTCTCGTCGTTTGGGTGCATTTGGATCGCTACTTAAGCTATTGACAAGCACCTGCTCCTGGGCGGAAAGAACCTTCAATTCTCGATTCGCTTCTTCAAAGCGCTGAACCAACAACTCTCTCTTTGAGGATAAACCACCTTCAATGGTTAAGCTCCATACGAGATAAATTACAAGCAAACACGATACCGTAATTAATATTTTCTCTCTCATTTGCAACGCGAGAAATTTTTCTTCCACTTTGCTCCAACGCTCGGTAAATGTGGTGGCAATACTCATGGTCACTCCCTCTCCACCGCCAGTTTATAAACGGGCTCAAATCCGAGTGTAAAGGCATGTGCAGTAGATCCTTTTTTCTCTGCAACACTCAACAAGCCAAAATGAGTGCCCGTAAAACTAGGTTCAAACTGTAGTTTTTGGATATAAGTAGCAACATCTTCCGCTTTCAGCGTTTCGCCCATCACTTGCAAATACTGCCCACCGTCTGATAACGATATTTTTTTCAATGAAATACTCTTCATAGACTGCCTTGCAAGAGCCCTCATTGCATGGGCAAAACCTTCTGAATTACCAAGATTTTGTCCCTCAATAATCTCACCCACCTGTTCACGCCCTTCTAGCGCTGCACGCAAATACTTTAACCGAACGTCAATTTTATTGTTTTTAAAGGATGGTGTTTTTTTAGTGAATATATCTAACTGTTGTTTGGCTACGATCTGCTGGTTTTCCAATACAATAACTTGCTGCTCAAGGGTTTCTAGGTTAGCAATGGCAATAAAATAAAACGCAATGTAAATACCAATAACACCCACAACAGAAAACATTAAACTATTTGCGGTAAGCCATTCTTTCGCAGGTTTTAATTCTGATAGATATAAATTAACTTGCTGTATAGCCATACGTTTACGGCGCCCCCACACTATCAATATTTCCAGCAACCGAATTACGTAGAGCAGCCCCTAACGCTGCCGCACACGCATGCAGTAAAGGCTCTTTATTTTCATCATCTACCGAGACAGATGCAGTAAAATTCAAGTATTTCACAGGAACACTTAAACCGCGCAAGATATCCGTTGTAATTTTATCTTCACTGATATTATCCCCGCAAATATACAAATTTGTGGGGGGCGGCTGGCCCATTTGCCTTTCGTAGTAGTCAAGCGATCGCTGCACTTCAAGAATAAAGCTATCAATGGGGATATCATCTAGCAACCCAGCCCCATATTTAATCTGAAACTGACGTGACAAATACATATTGCCTTTTCGATAAAGAGATACGCTACCCTGCCCTTCAAGCAAGCGGACAATCGCTACCCCACGACTTTCGGGATGATCTAGATCTTGTAAGTACGCTAAATTTCGCAGCGCTAACTCACCTATATCGATCGATTCTAACGACAAGCCCGACTGATTTACCAGAGACACTAACGAGCTTAAACGACTTAATTCTGCCACTACAACATAAGCCATTTTTTTACCTCTACTCCCATCGTGAGGCAAGAGAAAAACATCTATCGCGGCTTTTGCAACGGGAATGGAAATTAGGTCTTTTATTCGCCACCTAACAGCTTCTCGCATCTCCACTTCCGGCACATCGGGTGCTTCAACGAGCAATAATTGGTAATCACTACTCGGAAGGACTAAATTGCACGGGCAAGCTGTTAAGCCATGGGTTTCGACCCAATCGGTTAACATGGTCGCTTGATCGCTAATAGATGATTCGTCTAGAAGGATGTCTGAATGGAGTATTTGAGGGCGTAGCGAAGCTACTGACTCCGTTTGAACCCATTTATCAGCACATACGGCTACAGCCAGGCCATTTGGCTGACATTCGATACCCACGTGTGTTTTGCGGGCGGAGAGTTTAGAAAGCAAATTTTTTAACATGGCAGCTAGCAGTGAGCTCCCCTTCTCGGATGATTCAGTGCAAAATAACTCGTTTTTATAATTATTACCCGACTAATAGCGTTTATTATAGACATTACTTACGCTTTTGTGTGTAAGTTATTGGCAACATGTGAGTTTTCTATGTTTAACATCGTTCTTTTTGAACCTGAAATACCCCCCAATACTGGCAATATTATCCGGTTGTGTGCAAACACAGGCTGTCGTTTACACCTTATAGAACCTCTTGGTTTTGTCTTAGACGACAAACGTCTTCGCCGTGCGGGCCTAGATTACGCCGAATGGGAAACCGTAACCACACACTCTAATTGGGATGCATTTTTAAAACATTTAAACGGTTCCACCATTTGGGCCTTATCGACCAAGGGTACCCAAACGCATTCTGATGCGGCATTTGCGGAAGGAGACTATTTACTCTTCGGGCCAGAAACACGAGGCCTTCCCGTCGATATTCGTCAATCATTACCTGCAAACAATGTACTTAGGATACCGATGATCAAAGGTAGCCGTAGCATGAACCTTTCTAATGCAACAGCCGTTATGTTATACGAAGCATGGCGCCAACTGGACTATGCTGGTGCAGTACCACCGCCCGCTATCAAGGGCTGAGCTAATCCGTCCAAAAACAACCGAACCCTGCGCGCAAAACATCTATGAACATCTTCGATTGTTTTTTAGGCCTGCAGGCCTGTGAACAATCAGCTAACACGCTAAAAGATCTTTAGTATTAACAGTTAATGCTCGATATTAATGCTAAAGAATGAACTAAACAACTGTAGAGCCCAAGTATCCAATCATTACGGTGATCAAAAGGTGCATATAAGTGCCATTTATCGAAGGTATTTTTAACTACCCTTCTCCTAATGACTGGTAGACTTGCACATGAAACCGGTAACATTGCTCGAAAACACCCTTAACATGTGGCATAAAATACCACTTGCTAGTGACGTCTGAGGAGAATCTTATGGACATTAAACCGTTAACATCGCTATTGGCTGCAGGCCTATTGGCGCTATCATTAATCGGCAGCCATTCAGCGCTTGCCGCCACCAAACCTGTCACACCCAATGCCTCGGAGGAAGCAAAAGCCCTCCTAAAATATCTCTATAAAATCTCAGGTAAAAAAATCCTGACGGGCCAGCACAATGCGCCTCTTAACGGCTCTAATCGTTTGGCTGGTATGCACAAGCAAACGGGAGAATACCCCGCAATATTCGGGCAGGACTTCGGTTTTAGTGAACCGGGTTCATGGGACGGTATAAATTTTCGTCAAAATATCGTAGATGAAGCTATTCGTCGACATCATGAGGGCTTTATTAACACCATTATGTGGCATGCGATTATCCCCACTCAGGATGAACCCGGGGACTTTGCTAACGCCATTCAGGCCCAGCTAACAGATGAAGAGTGGACAGAACTCACGACCGCTGGAACTCATCTAAACGAACGCTGGAAGTCTCAGGTGGATGTTATCGCCTGGCACCTAAAACAGCTACAGTATGCCGACGTACCCGTGCTCTGGCGACCCTACCATGAAATGAATGGCTTTTGGTTTTGGTGGGGCTACAGACAAGGCCCGGATGGCTACGCAAAGCTATGGGAAATGCTCTACGAGCGGTTAGTAACCTTTCACAAACTGGACAATTTAATATGGGTCTGGAACGCCAATGAAGTAAAAGATCGAGTGCCCGATTACAAACTATTCTACCCAGGCCACGCGTTTGTCGATGTTCTCGCAACCGACGTTTACAGTAAACGTTATGACGAAGACAACTACAACCAATTGCTTGAACTCGCTGAAGGTCGCCCCATTGCACTAGGCGAGGTAGGCGGATTTCCAACCCCAGAAATGCTTGAGCAACAGCGTGAATGGGCTTGGTTTATGAGCTGGCGTGATCCCGATAATTTCTTCTGGAATGACGGTGATTCAATGCGCGCACTGTTCAGCTACAAGCGTTCCACCTCTTGGCATGAGCTACCCTGGGTTGATAATAAAGGGCCTGTTCGCATGCACGCCCCTATCATAAAGTAGATCAACACCTAGCCTCGATACTTTCAACTAAGCGTCCTATGGGCGCTTAGTTGATTAATTTAAGAATCCTCAAGCACACTCTCACCCGCTGAATCTTCCTCCAGCTCGAACAATGGCTTCACCTCACTATCATCGCCTTCAGATGCGGGAGAATCGACAGCATCCAACAATGGCGGCGTACCACCCTCCACCCATTCAATCGATGATTCTAACCCCAAATGATAAGCCGCAAAACCCGGGTACATAACCTGATTTAATGCCATCCCAATAACCCGCCCAGCAAAAGGGGACACAACCTCTTGCCGATGATTTGTGATAGGGTCCGTTATAACGCCCAATAACTGTCCCTCTCGAACACTATCGCCCAGCAATACCTCACTAAACAGAATACCACCCGACGTCACCCTCACCCACCGTGACTGATAGTAAGCTGGCTCAGTTTTAAACTCCCAGAAAGGGCGCCTATTCAGCATTTCCAAGCCATCCAATAGCGATTCCACGCTCTTAACCCCATGATTCACGGCAGACTTCTGTAATTGGTGCGGCTGCCCAGCCTCAAAAGTGATAGCCGGAATACCGTAATCCACCGCCGCACGTCGCAAACAACCAGGTGCTCCCTCACTATGCACAGCAACCACCGCACCCATTTTTTTTGCAAGGTCTGCCACCTCGGGCAACCTTAAGTTCGCACGCAATTGAGGTAAGTTAGTGCGATGAAAGGAACCTGTATGTAAATCGACGAGCATATCGCAATGCCGAACAACGTCCTGAAAGAACGAATGAGCAATGCGCGATGCCGAACTGCCATTAGCATTACCAGGGAAATACCGATTCAAATCACGTCGATCAGGCAAATACCGAGAGGAACGTCTAAAGCCTTGTAAATTGACAATGGGTACGCCAATTACCGTTCCGGCCAAATCTTCAGCCTCGATGCTGTAGAGGATATGCCGCACCACCTCTATACCGTTTAACTCATCGCCATGCGTTGCCGCCACGAGACACAATCTTGGGCCGGGCTTTGCGCCATGAACAACTAACACAGCCGTCGGCGCAGAAATCCCCATGAAGGATACATTGGGTGACCACGATAGCCGAGTAGAGGTGCCAGCCGGCACTTCGGACCCCAAAAGAACTAGCGGAGCCTGCACGGGTAAAGACTCAACCGCTGGCAAAGGCGGATCAACAACCGTTTCGCTCTCGCCTCCCACTATTTTTATGGGAACCGAAACTGGCCGCTCATCGACCGGCATAAGCGGCTCTTTAATCTCGACACCTAGGAGCTCTGAGGCCACCATAGACTCAATGGGCGCGACTACCTCCTTAAGATCTATATTTTCGGCCTGTTTTAGCACGGTAACGTCCGGCACAGAAGCCTCGCTCACAGACAAACCGTCTTCTAGTGGCTCAGCCCAAGAAGTTTCGAGCAATATAACCATTAACAATGATACTGCCGTGAAATAATGGATAAATCTGGCTACAGCCATTGAATCTCCTAGGTTAAAACAGGTTACGGCATCTATAACAACCTCAAATTTTGAGCTGTCATGTGCGCCATTTTTCTTAAATTACCTTTCGTTCGGCATGCTTTCATCCAGTTACGCTGGAATTCTGTTAGAATCAGCCGCTTTGAAAAATCAAGGACCATGGGTCGATGCTCGACAAAGATATTCTTTCCCAACTATCTCAATTAAAAACCGATATTCAATCGTCTAAAGAATACGCCGAAGGCGCTGTTGCGGGCTCAAATGGCCGCTTCGGGTTTGTTCGGCTGGACGATGGACGAGACGCATTCCTCTCGCCTGAGAAAATGCTGCATGTTATCCCTGGCGACAGGGTTAAAGTCAGCTTAACTCAGAACGCCAAAGGCCAACTAGAGGCAACACTGGAATCGTTAATTGAGCAATCGTTACGGCGATTTCTCGGTCAATACAAGGGTTCAAAGAAAGGCCATTTCGTTGTGCCATTGGGCGAAACACCCGGCCTAAAATCCAGCCCGATTAACCGATGGATTTTTCTCCCGCCAAAAGCCCGTGGCCGATGTAAAGATGGCGATCTCGTCGTCGCACGCCTTGTTCAGCATCCTTATAAAGATGGCAAAGCTTCAGCTAAAATACTAGACCGCATTGGCCAAGACGACGACGCCTATATAGAGCGTCAGTTTGTCTCGGCAAAATACGATCTTGCGCCACGCTTCAACGAATCTGCACAAAAGCAAAGCAAGTCCATTGAGCAACAATTTGCACAGCAGGAGTGGGGCGAACAACGAGTCAACTTAACCGACCGCCCCTTCGTCACTATAGACTCAGCCTCAACAAGAGATATGGATGATGCACTTGCTCTCGAAAAAATCGAGATGGATGGCGCTACGCAATACCAACTCAGTGTTGCTATTGCCGACCCAGCGAGTTTTATCGATCAAAATTCTGCACTAGCACACAGCTGCCAAACCAGCGCTCAAAGCCTTTACTTACTAGGTGGTGGTATCAGCATGCTGCCAGAAGCTCTAGCCAATGACTGCTTCTCGCTAAAAGAAAACGAACAAAGGCCCGCTCTCGTCTGTAACCAAACTTACAACGATCAAGGCGAGCTTCTCGAGTACAGCTTCCAAAAAGCGCTCATCACCTCCCAACATAAGTTGAGTTATAAAGGTGTTACAGCCTTACTCAACAAAGATGAAGACGCAGAACTGGCAACGCTTCCCGATAACATTCAACAAATGTTACACAGTTTAGGCGAACTCTCTGAGCGCCGTACCGCGTACCGAAAACGCGAATACCTTGTCGGCGACGATCAGCTTGAATACGACATACACCTTTCAACTAAAGGTAAAATCGACGCTATATCGCCAAGATCACGCACCAAAGCCCACAGAATAGTCGAAGAAGCCATGCTCGCGACCAATCTTTGCGCAGGCGAATTACTGCAACAAAAAAATGAAGGCCTATTCACTACTCACTGCGGCTTTCGTGCAGACCGCATTGGTGAAGTTAAGGCGTTATTAAAAGAAGAAGAAATTGAACATGATGACCTTCTCACAGAAGCGGGATACCTAAACGTCATCCAGAAAATTTCGCGCTCAGAGAAATCACACCTCGTATCACCTTTGCGTCGCATGATGCCCAGCAGTGAACTTAGCCTGGAATATGGCCCTCACATGGGTATGGGCATACCGCATTACGCCACAATCACCTCCCCCATACGCCGTTTTGCAGACTTATATAATCATTGGGCGCTCAATCAAGCGCTTACGGGGTATGCACTTAAACCTCTCAAAAATGAGCAGCTCGATGCAGTAAAAGATGCGCTTATACGCGGCCGACAAGCCGACAGAGAGCTATTCCAATGGTTAATGTGCCAATACACCCAAAGCCTCGTTGGGCAAACAGGTAAAGCTAAAATACGCATCGTAACCCAACAGGGTTTCGGCGCGCGCCTTATCGATAGCGGAATAGACGGGTTTATTTTGTTTACCAAAAAACAACCTAAAGTCTTCGACGCAAAACGAATGACAATTACGGTCAATGAGATCACTTACCAGCTAGAACAGGAAGTTGATATTAAAATTGAAAGTGTCGATATGGATAAGCGCCGTATTGCTTTCAGCGTAATTACCGACGTATAAAAATTTAAGCCTGCTTAAAAACGCAATAGGGCCTCATTGGGCCCTATTTTTTTATATGTGCCGCCATCACCAAAAAACCTACAAAAACACCCTCTCTATTGTGAGAGTAATAAGCCCGTCACTTAGCCCTCCAACTGAAAACCAAACACCATTCCCTGATATCTCGCATCGGCTAACCCCCTTTACTGAGGGAAACCGTACCATTCTTGTACAAGAATTCGAGATGGAAAACCAATACACATTACGCGGTATCACCAACTTATTTTGCCATTAATTGAACGGTATTTAACAACTCTCGTTTTTTATTGTGAAACAGATTTAATCCGAGCGGCGAGATTTTTAGCTATCACTGACGCAGATGTGCCGTACGCATACTGCTCCACAATAGCCCCGGAAGGATCTAACAAGTAAGTTGATGATGAATGGCTGATTTCGTAATCCTGTGACTGCCGAGATGGCAACTTTGTTACTAGCACTTTAAATTCATAGTTGGCTTTTTTAATGTCATCAGCCGAGCCATAAAGCGCTGTCATCGCAGGGTGAAACGCCTCTGCAAACACTTTCAAAGCTGCAGCATCAGCCCTCTGGCTATCCACCGAAACAAATACCGGCACTACCTGCTTTTCGGCAATTTGGCCCAACATGTTTAATGCTTGGGCCATCGCCGACAAGCTAACGGGGCAAGTATGCTGACAATGCCGGTAGCCGAAAAACACAAGATGAAACTTCCCAATAAAAGCTGCTTCAGTAACATTAGCTCCGCCGGTATTCAGCAAAGAGAAAACAGGCGATTTAGCCAATGGCGAAGGGCTCCACAACACCACCGTTAGTAACAATAAAAGACAGCCAGCGGGCGAACAATTGATTCGCATATAAAAACCTCGTAAATAGCCTTTATAAAAATGGCGGTATAACGCCCGCCATCTCACCTTAAATACCGCATTTTTTATGCAGGCAGGATTACAAATTACTTTTAAAATAATGGTCGTAAGGATTTCCCGAATATTGAGTATTTAAAGCCGCATCATTCTGATCAACATCCTGCAAATAACAGATTTGCTCATTACGATTAAAATCAACACTCTTGCACCATGATAATGGCGAGCAAAGCGCCTGGCATTCTGCCAAAGGCGTGTCATAGTGCGTTTCAATGTTATGCCCCGGAATGCCCGCATTCGCAATTTCCGCCCAACCATACATAGACGCTAATCGTGGCTCATAAAAATAATGGTCATAGGGGTCGCCAGCGTAGTCTCGCTTTAACTCATCAACATCTTCTTCTGCTACAGGCTGCAGGAAACACACTTCAGTATCCCGTTCAAAATCGATACTTTTACACCACCCGCGATCTATACATGCCGATTGGCACGACGGTAAATCAGTATTCGCCATTATTTCCTGATTGTGCCCTGAAATACCCGCATTAAGGGCAACACCAAAACCCTCTGGCGTATGACGAGGCATATAAGAAAAGTGGTCGTACGGGTTCCCGCTATAATCATTTTTTAAACTAACATCTTGCTCTGCAACAGGCTGTAAATAACAAACGCCACTATCGCGCGCGAAATCAGCACTCTTACACCATGATCTATCGACGCACGCCTGTTTACAGCTCTCTGAATACTGGTCGTACAGTATTTCTTCATTGTAGCCAGGAATTCCCGCATTCTCGGTGATCTCGAATTCCGCATCGCCATCAATTTTCATAATCGACGCAATGGATGGCACACCGTGTTCATCAAACACAAAGAGCATATAAAAGCCCGGCGTAGCCAAATTTGGGTTAGACGGCGCACGAAACGAAATAGTCTGCCCGCTTGCTGTAAAGCTAGGTTTCAGTATTCGCTGTTCGACATTATAAGAATGCGTTACCGAACCCATTTTCACTAATGAGATAGCACTCATACTGACCGCATTCTCCACGCCTATACTAATCATCTCACCGTAATCTGCCAGTTCTGGCGCAGTATTGATAACGGGCCGTACGGCGGCACTACCATCTTCCTGAAATAAATAAGGCGGGCTATACACTTCACCATTATGCTGGATAAACGGCCCACTAAGACCTCCTCCGGCGGTTAACACTCTTGCGTCGGGTAATAAAATGGCTATTGAATGATAAAGGCGTGCATGGACGGCTGACGCGCCCGAACTCCATTGCCCTGTCTGCGGGTCCCAAATTTCGACGGCGTTATAAATAGGGGTTACCAAATCGACCTCGCCCACGTCCTTACCGTGACCGTTTCGCTCGCTACCGCCAGTAGCCAATACTTTGCCATCCGCCAATAAGGTTAATGTGAGCCATTTTCGCGCACCGTTAAGCGGTGATGTAGCGGTTACTAAAGGTTGGCGACCATTAAAATCAATAATCACAGCCTCGTTATTTTTAGCCGATACGTGCAGCGCCTTACCCGGCGCAAACATAACGGTACTGGAATACCATTCGCTATGCTCCAATACACCTACCGATTCGACATAACCCTCTCCATCGGGCCAGATATTATACATTTCACCCGCCGTGTAATCCCGGCTAGAGCCTCCGTCTGAAGCCCCGAAACCGAATATTCTGCCATCAGGTGCAACAAAATTTCGTGGGTACCAATAATCATAATTTTCAGTATCGATGGCCGTTTTTAAAATATACTCGCCGTCACGCGTGAGTATTTCAGGGTGTGCTTCACCGCCCTTTCCGCCTTGAATAAAAATATCGCCATTGGGAAGCATGCTAGGCGTCGCATACCAGCGAGGAAGCTGCATACGCGTACCTTCGCTAATATCATAAAGGCCTTCAGGATCAGAAGAGGGGCGAATAATCGTGGTAGCATCTGTTTCCCGGTTATCGTTTTTATCAACCGGGTTACTGTCACTTTCCGGCGTATAGGTATCCCCTCCCGCAATTAGCATATCGCCACTATCCGGGAGTAGTATTTGTGCGCTGCAGAATAAATCGGTTGATGTTGTGTTCTCGAGCGTCATATGAGAAAGATCGCCCAAATCAAGTGCGGGGTCCCACACATCATATAAGAACTGACCCGTTCGGCCGCGGCCGCCTCTATCAGTTCCGTCAATAACGTCGCCATCAGAACCGTAAGTAACAACACGACCATCAGGTAGCAATGCCGCGTGAATGGCCACGAAAGGCCAATCACCTACATCAGACCACTGACCATCTACATTATTGGCTTCTACAGGCATGGAAAGCAGCGCGGTGAGCACCGCTATTTTATGCATAATATTCATCGATATTCTTCCTTTAAATACAGAGTTTTTCCCTAGACACTAAATTTTTAACGGAGAGTGAAAAAATAATTTACAACATTACGAAGCATCAATAACGAAAACTTATCACTCTTAAATAACACGCCAATATACAAACAATAGGCGGTCAATTTAGACTCGTAACGCCACAGGGATAAATCTTTCATTACTGTAGCGTCAATCGAGAGGCCGTGATTATACCGACAAGCGACAAGATATTTCACTCCTCTACAGCTTTCGATTGCCTCATTTTCTTTTCTACTCTCATTTAAAACAACAACAAACCTTAATGTTCATTTAAGCAGCAATAACATTAACGTTGTGCGTATACATTCGATGAAATACAGAATAAGGAAATAATGTCGACATTATTGCACTATCGAAAGATGCCGTGCTACAACTTCACCGCTTCATGTACCTATACTTTAAATAAAAAACATCGCGGCTTCAGAGTAACCGCTCAAACTTTTTACCTACACGCCATATTTAACTCGCCGTAATAGGTGGCTTTTAGCTTTTTTGCCACTTCCATATAATTTAACGTATCTGGCAGACCTAAAGCTTGGTGATAATGTGCACCTCGGTAAAAAGCTGTATCTATCACCATCAGAGCATCATAGCCAAATGACCAATAGTTTAGATGATCGGAAAAATCGATGCCGGCCAGCGAAGCAGGAGCGAACAACGCATTAACGTCAACATTGGAATAAAACATATGTTTTTGCCATGTGGACATTAATTTACGGCTCGCCACACTACTGACAACCCCAATAAAGTTTCCCTTATCAAGATAAAACAATTTAAAAAAATTAGCAGGGTATTACTGCGGCCCAGCCGCAACAGAATAAAAACCAATCATCTCGAGGGAAATAAAAGCAAAAAATAAATGTCGGAACCATAACAACTATAAAAGAACGAAAGAGCTTAATACGAACTAACATTATTAACTCCCACCAAATTCACGACAGAAAAAAACGAACAATATAGTGTTTTTTATAACCATCGACTAACCCGATTGCTATAACGAAGAAAGGCATCACCAAAATTTTTCCTAAGGGCTTGCTCTTCGGGCTTAATCTGATACTCGTTCATATAGACAACAAACCCTACGATACTCAGCAACGAAAAAGGTGACGCTAAAGCGATGCAAAACGCTATTAAGCACATTGCAAAACCAACATACATTGGATTTCTCGAAAATCGGTAAACACCGAAAACAACCAACGCTGAAGCCTTCTTAGGGTTTAAAGGATCGACCGTTGTTTTTGATTTTCGAAAAGACCAGACTCCTGCCATACAAAAAACACCTCCTACTAACAAAATAATAGCCGAGACAATATTTTTAAACCGCCCACCGAACTCTATCGACGGCGTGCACCACGATATAGCCCAAGACAAGCCCAAAAATAGGGCTAGAACAATCACAGGTGGCACTCTATTTTTCAACATGCTCAACATTCCTCTGCCCAAAAAAGATAAAACCAGAAGCGTTACTGTATACGATACACGTTAACTCAGACAGCATAGCCTTTCACCTACAGTATGATTTCAGTCGTCACTATTGTTTTAACGGAGTTCGCGATAAAACACTGATTATGGGACTGGTGGTGCATTAACTCGATATCCTTTCTCGTTGGTTGTCTATCGCCGGCGAAACTCACCTTTGGCCGAAGCGTAACCCTTGTCATGGACATTCTTCCCGTATTATCTTCTTCCATAACACCCATTGCTTTATCGTCATATTGATTCACCACGAATCGTCTCTTGGCTGCAATCGATAAAAAAAATAGCATATGGCAACTGGATAGAGAGGCAACGAAAGCTTCTTCCGGATCAACATTCTCTGCAACTGATAACGGTAGCGGTACTATATGAGGTGACGACGACGCAGGCACGCAAGCCCCACCATCAAACTCCCACGTATGGCCGCGACTATACGCATTGTCGATATACCGCTCACTCTCCGCTCTTTTCCACTTAATGTTTGCACAATACTCCACTACCCCTCTCCCCCGTTTAAAAAAATAATTTAGCGCGACGCAGGTCTGTCAAACAGTCGCATACATGAAAACTTATTACCGAAACGGCAACACTCATTCCACCAACAATTTTATTAGACCACGCAGACAAAACATTAAAACTACATGCATTTTTTAATAACCCACGAGCGGTCGTAAAAAACGCGATCACTGCACTTCGACAATGACAACCAGAGTGATGTAGCGATTAGTTAAACTCTCTACGACTCTCGCTACGTTTAACGTAAAAAAGCAGACCTATCCCTTCGAATAGAAAGGGTATTAAAGCGCTATTTGCTATTTGCTATTTGCTATTTGCTATTTGTTTTACTTTCAAAAACTCTAAAAAAATTGCGCACCAAATACTAAACAAAGAATTACGCGTAGCGCCAGAATATATTCCTGTTCTCGTCCACTGATATAGAGAAACAAGAAGAACAAAGCGTATAAGGTAGGAAAAAGACTTATAAAATTGTACAAGATGCCGCGGTAAAGCATCGTTTTTTTGTAATCACAATGCCCAACGGCAATGTTATAGGCGTTGCATCAACCAAGATGCCAGACATGATTGCCAGACAAAAATGAGCCTATACCAATGGATTGAGATACCTTAAAACGGAAAAAGGTCAACATTTCAAATAAAATGATCCGATCAAAACAGCCTTTTTTAATTACGTTTTGTAGGTATAGCAATACCACTCAACCTTATTCGTATTGAGTGAATCGTACAGAATTTGAGCGCTGATATTGTCGGGAGCCGTTAGCCATTGCATTCTCACCGCACCATTCTCTTTTGCGTATGCACGGCAATGCTCTATCAACGCACGCCCAACACCCTTCCCTCTATGCTCTGGCACTACAAACAAGTCATTCAGCACTGCAACTTTACGGATAATTGTAGAAGTAAAACTAAAATAGACTGTTGCAAAGCCAACCACTTGACCTGACATACGGCATAGGAATTGGCAGCCAGCAGAATTCGACTCACCAAACTGTGAAAAAAATTCCTCATTGTTTTGGTCAGAAACGTTGGTATTGTAAAATTCTTGATACGCCCGAATGAGAGGCAAAACGTCTGCAAGGTTCCTTGCTGATACGGACTCTAGTTTGCCATCGTTCAATTCCATACGTCATACCCCCCGGCTGCTCTGCTATAAAGCAAAATAATTCTCATTAATTTTCGTATAGCTCCAAAGGGAGGTTGTCAGGATCACTAAAAAAAGTATATTTTTTCCCGGTAAACTCATCAATACGAATATCCTCAACAGACACCCCCTTCTTTCGTAAAGATTCAACAACGTCATTAATGGAATCCACACTAAAAGCAATGTGTCGAAGGCCTTGCGCCTCAGGGCGATTCACTCTGAGAGGCGGGTCTGGAAACGAGAACAGCTCCAACTGACTACCGTCAGGCAGCTTCAGGTCGAGCTTATAGGAACCTTTATCGCGCCGATAATTCTCCGCTATAATCTCCAACCCCAAGACAGAAACGTAAAAGTCTTTCGAAACTTTATAATCAGAGCAAATTATTGCGGCGTGATGAACCCCATTTAGCATTTATTAATCCTACCCGTTCGAAACTAAAGTTAACAAAAAAAATTTACTCACAATCGGCTAAATCAAACGTGGTAAAAATTCTGCCTAGTATCGGGCTAGGGTATTACTGCCATGTAATACCTAAACCTCTATTTTATACTGAAGGTCTTGCACTTCATCCCCGGTTATGCCTCGAAAGCCCCATTGGTGTGCAGGCTGTTCAGTAATAATGACTTCGATATCGACCGGAGAAATTTTTAGCTTTTTTTCAATCACTTCAAAAAGCGTTTTTATCAGCTTTTTTTGCGTCTCTTTCTTGCGACCTGCCATCATATTAATCTCGATAACCGTGTAAGCGTCACTTCGCCCTGCAGGATAGAAAAAATCATCCTTATTCATAGGAATAAAGCGGTGAGCCCGTTTATTTTCCGGAAAACCTAATACCTCCTGCATACACTCCTGAATAACATCCGATAGAGACTTTTTTATAGGATTAAGGTTTTCTTTGATGCCGTAGATTACGATCATAATGAGTTCTAGATTTTATTTATCGCTTAATTTTAGTGCGACTGATGGCCGCACACCTTAGTCCAACCTATTCTTTTAATGGCGTAATGCTCTGAAGCTCAGCTAGATCAATATTAAATTTTTCCAATAAGTTTTCCCATGCCCTCTCCCAGGCACGAAAATGCATAGAGCGATTGTTGATCTTTCCATTTCGAGGCGCCACTAAAAGATCACCCTCAATCATCGCAACCACACCGCGCGACGGCGTATCGGTAAGCACGATTTGATATTGCAGGGTCGCAATTTGTTCAACTGATTGTTTGCCTACCGTAGCCAAGGACGTATCCCGAAAGGCCCTGGGCATAACTTCTTTCGCTATGATTTGAACTGCCAGAACCGACTTCCCGCCTTTATCGGTAAGTAGCAATGGGCTTTTCCCCGAAAACTCTAACGCCGCGAGTTCTAAAAAACGCTCATTTATTGCTGGCATATCTTTTTCGGCAAACGATTTCCAGTTTCGACGAATTTTATATCGAGCACGGTCGGAAATAACTAGCTCTTTGGTATTGATCGGCAATACTATAATTTGATCATATTTAGAGAAATCTATGGTTTTATTCACAATGAACCGATGAAAATTCCCGCCCGACCACACAGAGAAAATATTTTCCGCTGTATTTTCGTTGCCGGCATAGGAAGCAGGAGCCACCCCTATTACTAGACTTAGCACAAACAACAAAATACCAATGCTATGCAAACGATATAGTCTGTTTCCGACACCCAACGTTCCACAAAATTTGCTCATATTATTCATACTCCTTATTTATTATAAATTTTGTAAACTGAACTTATCCAATATCCAACCTGTACAAAACAACATTCTAACGACGCAAGAGACCTCAAGCTAGTCGATAGGATAATTTGAAAACGCGAAATGGACGCTATTGGCGCCAAAATTGGCCGTTACAGCACTGCTAATACTTTTAGTTAACATATAGATTAAGACGTAAACGATGGCAGCCACGGTGAAAACAAATTGATGCCCACGCCACCGCGAGGATGTATTACCATAAAAACCAGTATAGTTGCGACCATAGGCAGCACTTCTATTATAACTTTTTTGTATAAGGCAATACCTTCCAACACTCCCTCTAGGCTTCGCCCTATTGGACGCTGTATTAAATAATACAGAAAATATTCTTCAAGCACACAAACGACCACGAAGTTCACAGCCGAAAATAAGGCAATATCCTATAATGTTTTAGCGTGGAAAGAGCTAGGGGCACAAACAGGTAGATTAAAAGACATGAGTGACACTACAGCAGGTAGTTTATTAGCACCGCTAATTTTCACGAGAGTTTTATTTTTATACAACAAGAAGAGACCCTACTAAAGGCCTCCCCTCAACGCGTTCCGCAGGGATAACCAACAACAATAGCCGCGCCCCTTTTTAGAGAAAGGTAACTCGCTATAACACACGGTTTATTGTGTTTTACTCAAAATATGCACGGTTTTATCCATGCTTGCAGGTTTATCGTCAATAAACTTAAATTTATTCCAGGCCAATCGAATCACATCGTTGTTGTGCAAACGCTGCCGGCCCTCAATACGTAAATCATTGACATAAGTACCGTTGGTACTTCCAGCATCCTCAACATAGTATTCTTTATAATCGGGAAAGTATTCGTTTAGCGTTTGAAACACTCGTGTATGCGTAGCGCTTACAGCGCTATCGTCGATAACAATTGCATTATCCAGGTGTCGACCAAGCGTAATCGTGTCGCTCGCCAATGCATGTTTATGCACAATTACGTCATCAACCAGTTGCGCTAATATTGCCATATTTAATTCCTATCGATCATTATTCGTTTTTTTTCGGCAACACTATTAGACGTAGCCCATTTTTCGCGCTTCGCTGGCAAAGTCACGCTTTATTGCTTTCTTTAATACTATCGCCAATTCGCCGGAACTTTCGTATCGCTCATCGGCATCTTTTTGTAAGCATTGATTGATTATTCGCGAGGCACTAGCCGGTAAATCTTTACGTATTGTTCGCACACCCTTGTGCTTACCGTGAATAATTTCGTAGGTAAGGCTTGCAAGGTTATCACCTACAAACGGTAACCTGCCGGTTAATAATTGATAAAACGTAACCCCAAGACTAAACACGTCAGCAGAATGATTGACCCGTTTCCCTTTTAGTTGCTCGGGCGACATATACAGCGGGCTACCTAATATTTCCCCTGTACTCGTTTTGGAGTCATCTACAAGGCGTGCTATTCCAAAGTCGGTCACTTTCACCTGATACGGCGATGGGTTGTACATTATATTACCGGGCTTAATATCACGATGTACAATGTGGCTTCCATGAGCATACTCAAGTGCCGCGGCCACGTCTGCCATAATTCTGTACACCTCAAACACTGGCAAGAGATTACCTTCATCGACAAAAGTGCTCAGGGGGCTTCCCTCTACATAATCCATCGCAATAAAAGCGAGATCTGCTTCGTCTCCCACATCATATACCGACACAATATTGGGATGGTTCAACCGGCCAGCGGCTTCCGCCTCCCGAAAAAATCGCGTCTTAATGCCCTCTAGCTGGGACGATTGGAACTGACTATACGTAAGCGTTTTAACTGCCACCAGCCTTGCAATACGGGGGTCATAACCAAGATAGACAGTCCCCATGGCGCCTCGCCCCAACTCTCGCCGAATCTGGTAACGCCCCATTACGGGCCGCTCAATATCATCTTGTTCAAGAACTACGGTGGTATCGATAGCGGCGCTATTTTTACTCTCGTCTCGCGATGGTGCAGCCAACATTGACTGCATAACTTTGATTTTCTGCTCTACATCGCGAAAACCACGCTTTTTGAGTGTTATTTGCTGCAAAATATCGATAGAAGAACGGTACTGTCGCTTTGCAGCATAGGCATTTGCAAGCTCATAATATTGTTGCAATATGGGCGCACTGTTTGAGCAACCATTCAGTACGGCCGGCACTTCTGCCAGTTGACCCTGCCCGATTAAACCCGAGGCAAGTACAACGCCCGCCTCATCAACCTTTTGTAAAAGAAAGTTCATACGGCTATCCTGACCACGCCAGACTCTCACGAGAACAAAACCCGCCAGCAACCAGGCAGATTGTGCAGCTAGAGGCAACCATACGCCTTGACCCACCACCAAGACCACTTGGGCACCCCATAGACACAAAAATACTAATAGAACCGTTAACGCACTCGACATAGCCGAAAGCCGAGCAACGACAAATACTAGCAGTAGCGTAATGGCTAGACTAATAACACTCCCCACAAGAACAAACCACCAAGGCTCAAATACAGTCTGGTTATTCAGTAAACTGTAGGTTGCTGTGGCATATCCACGAACATGGGGCGAAGAGTTTGCAGCTATAAAAACATGGTCGGGAAACGCCCCACGCGCTAAGCCTTCTTCTAACGACATAACATTAAACAAAGGCGCTAACCGCGGAGCCGCAACATTAAATGCAAGGTAACGACCTGAAGCCGATGTTGGTATCAGCTTACTCCCCAAAATTAATCCCTTATCCGGCTGCCAATAGAACGACGGGGAATTGCCATCATTGACGCCTCCCATCGATTTCGCTGCGGCAAGAAGAAAGTAGGTGAGAAAATCACCGTAATAGGCACCATCATCTCCAACACCCATTAGATAACGCTCAGCGCCATTTACATGGAGTAATGGAAAGTGCTCTAGACCTGAGCGTGGTACCTGAGTATAGAGCTCATCCGTTTTGGTTCTTAAGGGTGGCCATAACCAAGCATGAAAAAAAGAAGGGATGCGATCAAGCCTGCTCGGCTGCTGTGGAATAGGTTTTTGGCCAGATTGAACGCCTAACCGGCTAGCGACCACTACGCGCTTATTGCTGAGCGTATCAATTAATAATTGTTTGCGATCGACGAGCGCTTCGGCTTCTTCAATGAGCGCAGAGTTTGTGCTACTGGCGACGATACGCTGCAATAAACCATCGGCAACACCTTCTCCTAAATCGACAGTACCCGGCAACAGTACCCCAACCGTTGCATTGGAGCTGTGCAAAATATTAGACAGCAACGCCCCAAGCTTTCCCGCACTATTAATATCCTGCTGCCATTGCAGCAATTCATCATCTGGTACGAGTACCAAGCCAATATTGGCACCGCCTTTAGGGGCCGCCACTAAGTAGCTGCTGATCGCAAAAAACTGTTGATTGATGCTGTTCAAGCCATTGGAAAATTGCGCGGGCATCAGTGTTAAGGCTAGCCCAATAGCAAGCACCCAGGCACGGAGGCTAAGGTTAGCGATTATTCCAAACAGTTTTTTGGCCAGCATGGGCAATGACTATTTAACACGTTATAGTTAAGTGTGCGTTGTGTTGTACCATTTGTATTGTACTCTTTGGTACTTTTATTGTGCTGCACCCCTATTCTGAGCTACTTCTTGCGCTAATAGCTCTGAGAGCACACCTACTCAGTGTAATAAACACCGGGTATCCAGCTCTTTTTTATTATTAAGGTACGCTCTAGATCTTGTGGCAAATTAGCGAGATACTCAAATTCGTGCGTCCCAATGGCTAGCGTCACACCAGGCCCTAACACCGTTTCATTTACACGCACGCCGTTCGCGAAGATACCATTCGTACTCGCAAGATCCACAACCCGCCAGCCGGCATCCATTTTTTCGATTTTCGCATGTTTGCCACTTACCGTTGGATCGTCCACTTTTATGGGGCAATCATTGCTGCGCCCAATTAAGGTCGATTCGCCCAGTTCATAGAGGGTAGCGGTAGTGCCATTAACTAAATGCCGCAGGTAAGCCATAGATTAAGCTCCATACAAAATAAGCAGGTTAGCCTAACAGGTGCTCACAGGAATTGGTATTAGGGGATATCAGAAGCGGGGCGCGATTCACATTCACAATACGGCGCCGAAAGTTACTTAGCGCGGCAGGAAAATACCGCAACAAGTGAGATTTAGTGGCGTACGGTATTCTCTAGTGTATTGACCAGCTCTCTAAAAGTATCGTGGTTTGTATCATTCATGGCCATTAACAAGCGGTGAGCTTCCAATACTCGTTCCTGAACAAGCTGCTCATCGTTGATGTCGTCACCAACCGCTAGAGGCTTCGCTTGCGTGCTGTTACCTGCGGCTATGGCGGCGGGGCCATCCAAGATATGAAAGATGTCCTCGAACCCCATCGACATCAATAAGCGGGTAATACTAGGGTTACTCGACACCACTGTAGGGTCATCAAAGCTCAGTGCACGGCCTTTAATCGAAATTTTGGCCATTAGGCCAAGTGTAGTGCTATCGATTGCCTGTGCATCGGACAAATCAAACACCACAGAGCAGAACCCCTTGGACTCAAACATCTTCTCGATAAAATCATCGAATGACAAGCAGAGCGTCAAACGCACGTCGCCTTCCATTTTGATTACGAATACGCCGTTATGCTCGGCGACTCTAATTTCTCCAGAACTCATACTTCTCTCGCTGATGAAGTTAGTGAACCTCTGATCTTCAATATAGCAATATCATCCGGAACTGTTTCAAGATTATTGAGATTAAGTACTTGGCACAGTTTTTCCACGCCCTCTCCCTTCGCCGGAGCAGCCGATAACTCCAGCTGGGAATCGGCAAGCTGTTGCAGTAAATAGCTTTCTTTTTCAATGAGTTGTGGTGGAGGCAACACCTCCAAAACACCATCCGAAAAAATGACTAAGCTGAAATCTTCGGGCAGCTGTAAGACACTCACATCCCACTCGCCATCTTCGAACATTCCTAGAGGTTTACCCTTGCCATTCACATATTCGGCGCGGGAACCTGCTAAGAGCACTGGTAGCGGCAAATGGCCAGCGACGACATAACGCATTTCATGAGTTTGAGTATCGATAATACCGACGAAGCAGGTGAGATGGCAGCCCACTCGCGAATTTAATATTTCTTTATTAATGAGTTTCATTAGACCGCTAGCATCACGCTGGAACGACTCTTCAGACTCAAATATGTGATGTTCTCTAAACACCCGGCTAACCAACTGTTTCAACCAAACCGTCACAAAAGCTGGCGCTGCACCATGGCCAGAAACGTCCGTTAGGTAAAACGCGAGATAACGCCCCCCACGAAGGCTGTAGTCAATAAAATCACCGCTCAAATACAGAGAGGGAATAATTTTATAGCTAACGTTCAAAGGCCCATATTGCTTAGGTGTTTTGGGCATAAGCTTACTTTGAACACTTCGCCCCGCTTTTTGGTCGTGCTCTAGCAAACGAACATTTTCGGCTAACTCGCCATTAAGTTGCTCAAGTTCATCACGGTATAACCTGTTTTCTGCCAACAACAGGCTTCTCTCTAAAGCACGATTAATTGAATGGACCAGAATTTCTATATCAACAAGAGGCTTAATCAAATAATCAGCGGCACCATGACGTAATGCTTCGACTACGTCGCGAACAACTCCCATACCAGACATGACGATCACGGGAATATTGGGAAAGTTTTGGTGCACATCTTTAAGCGTCGCCAAACTATCACGGTCTTTTTCGGGTTTACATAAGTCCGTAATGATAAGGTCGGGCACATTAAACTGCAGCCACGCCATTCCAGAAGCCGGATCACTTACTTCGTATACGTTAAACCCGGCGTTTGTGAGATATGCAACAATGCTCTTACGAACGATAGTGTCATCATCGATCACCAGCAGCTGTCGATTAGATTCTGCCATCTACTACCTGTAGAAATTTTGTTTATTTTTTTTTGAAGGGAAGATTCGTCACACTACTCCCATATTCGTGAGCGCGCAAGCTACCCAAACCCACATTTTTGCGCTAATGTTGCACATAAGTTGAACAGTTTGTTCGGCTCACAACCATAATAATTTTGCGGCTGCTTCAGCAGCTTGTACCTTCGATAATCAACCATTACATGAAGGAATTTCTTATGCATCTTGTCAGTAGAGACTATCAGGAAAAACGCAATTTTATCCGCATGAAAGTTGAAACTCCCATTACCATTAATCTCACCAGCCATGATGAAGCCCATCAAGGTGTGTGTATCGATTTAAGTGGTGGAGGTATGTTAGTAGAAGCACCAGCGGCTATACCCATAGGTACTATTGCGGACGTTTCAATTAAATCCGATCATGGGCATAGCCCTATGCTACAAGCACGCGTTGTGGTGAGGCGTGTTGAATCCCGACCGGATACCAAGATGCACCCTTGTTTACTCGGCATGGTAATTACATCGGTGCATACCGACGGCTAACGTCACTTTTTCGGTTAAAGGTTTTAACTACCGATTAACCCTATGCGCCGCACCCTAAAAAATGTGTTTAACAGTGATGTGGTATTGCGTCGCTGTTAACTCAAAGAATTAAGCCAGATTACCGCTCTTTACGATGACGGGATGTTTAGTTCGGCCAAATTCAGACTCTGTGATGAGCATTCACCACAGCGGAGCCGTTTCCTCTAAATTCAGCACTCTTCCCTGCAGTGCTCACCTTTAAAACAAACACCAACGGTTGTTGACTAAAAATCAAACGATTCTTCCCCGCCGTCGTTAAATCCACTGCCAAAATCATCTTCGACAAGGCCATCTTTCACAAGGTATTCCCGCCGCTGCATATAGGCATCGCGCACAAAGACGTACACATCACCGGACATCAACTCTTCCGTTTCTAAAAATCTCGAGCGAAGGTGCGTGCGATCAATTGAAAAAATAGCATAGCGCGCAGTATTCGATTTCAAATACGATACGGGGTTTAACTCCCAGTCCAAGGGCATGCCTATAGCTTCCGCTACAGTATAGGAACCTAGAAAGGGCAGCACTATGTAAGGCCCCTGAGGCAGCCCCCAACCCGACAAAGTTTGCCCAAAATCTTCGCGTTCGGTTTCTTCTAGCCCGGCATGTTTCGCAACATCGAATATACCCGCTATACCTACGGTCGAATTGATAACCAATCGGCTAGCGTCGGTACCCGCGGCTTTCCACTTCCATTGCAGCACATCATTAAAAACATCTCGTACTTCATTTAAATTGGAAAACACATTATCAATACCAGTTTCCATGGCATCTGGCGTTATTGCGATATAACCCACTGCGACTGGTTTAAGTAACCAACGGTCAAGCGTCATATTAAAATCAAAAACCGCACGATTATACTGCTCAAATGGATCAATACTGTCGTGCTGCCTCGTTTCGCTTGTGTTATCAGCAGCGCCTGCCGTCACAATCGTTTCATTATCCACTGCATTTGGCGCTTGAGATGTCGCGCAACCACACATTATCACCATGACGATATATAAAAACAGCGCCAAAAAACGCCCAAATCCCTTTCGGATGTTACTATTTTGTCTCATGCCTTGCCTCATGCAATGTACATCTAACCCCAGGTAAAATGGCATCAACCCGTTATGTCGACTATTTGTTGCCACTGCTTGTTTAAACGCTTATCCGAGACAGGAAACTGGGTTTTTAATTCCTGCGCAAAAAGCGATACACGAAGTTCTTCTGTCATCCACCGGTAGTCACGCCAACACGTTATCTCTTCGTAGCGCGCATGCCCCATACGCTCCAAATGGTCTTTATGACGCCGCCAATGCCCTTCAAGAGCGGCAATATGCGTTTTGTCTCTTTGCGTATTTTGCGGTGCTTTTTCTAACCGCGCCAGAATAGCACGTAGATAGCGAGGAAAATGTTGCAGCCATTTCCACGGTGTGGACTGTAAAAAACCGGGCAAGAATAACTCACTGAGCTGATAATTGATGTCGCCAAATGTAAACGCCAATACCAGTGCGTTTTTATTCGCTTTCATTTGTTTTTTAATTTCAACCGCTAAGGGTAAAACCTCAATTAGGAGGTTTTCATAGTCTCGAGCGATATCGACAATATGCACCCGCCCTTTCTCAACATACTGTTTAAAAGTGTCTTCATCTCGCACGGTGCTTGGGTCAACCTCTGCAAAGCAAGCACGTGCAACGGTGGCCATAATAATATCGTCTATTACTTGATCTCTATGCCCTAAATTCAGTACCGCTAGACCAATGTCTTTCCCTCTGAGCACTTCTTTACGTAAATACTTTACCGTGGGCGATAAAGATAAACGCGCTAAACGAACGACCCCTTGCCGTGTTTGGCTACGAGCCTCTAAGGGGTTATCGATAACCGAGATGGCAACATTTTCACCTTTATCGACGAGTGAGGGAAACCCTTTAACTTGAACACCCCCACGCGGCATCTGAACCTCCGTTGGAAGTGTGTGGAAATCCCACGTGTTCACGACCTCGCGTTCAACCTTATGGTGAACGGAACTCAACGTTTGCTTCACTTGCTGACGATAACGCTCGCGCAATTTATCGAGGTCACGATCACGGTCGATGATGTCGCCAACCGCATCCACCACTTGAATATTCATACGGTAAAAATAATCGAGATCACTAAGTGCCCAATCAGCCTCGGTGATTTTAACATCCACCAGTTGCTGTAACACTTCACCTAGGTGATCGTGTAATGCTCGCTTACTCGGCTGTAATTTTGCTAACGCTCTATCAACATACTGCGGCACCGGCACTAATTTTTTACGGATAGCTTTTGGTAAGCTTTTTAGCATCGCGATACACTTTTCCCGCAATAACCCTGGCACCAACCACTCTAGCCGCCCTTGGGGCAATACATGTAAGAACTCAACCGGTATACGCACGCTAACGCCATCGTCTAGGTGTCCTGGCTCAAAATGATAATAAAGCGGCAAACTCAAACCATCACATTCCAACAGGCTTGGAAACTGTGCTTCGGTCACATCAGTAGCCGAATGCAGCATTAATTGCTCGCGCTCCAACTTTAAGAGTGCAGGTGCGTCTTCCTCGGCCTTCTTTCGCCAATGTTCAAACCCCGCAAGCGTGGTAATGTCGTCGGGTATAACCGCATCATAGAAATCATAGACAACTTCATCATCGACTAAAATATCACGACGACGCGCCTTGGCTTCAAGTATTTGTACTTCATTTAACAACCACTCGTTGTAGATAAAGAAATGACCACTATTGCTTTCGTTCGCTGTGTTTTTTCTTAACTGTATTTCCTTTTCGAGAAGCTTGCGCAAGGATTTGTGCTTGGCATAACGGCCCTCAACTAGCGCCTGCCGAATAAATAATCGTCTAGACTCTGCCTTATCGATCTTGTTGTACGCTACGCGTTTTTTCTCTACCAGTACGAGACCGAATAGCGTTATACGATCATAGGCCATCACTTGGCCACTTAACGCATCATAAAATGGCTCATGATAATGATGTTTAACTAAATGTGTGCTGTTATCGAGCGCCCAGTTGGGTTCTATCTTCGCCACCATGTGCGCAAATAACTGACTTGTTTCAATATACTCCGCACCCATCAACCATTTCGGTCGTTTTTTATTCTGGGACGACCCTGGAAATATCTGAAACTTTCGGTTTCGGCTGCCCAAGTATTCCGTCACGGCACGCCCTTTGGGTTTATCGCCTTTGGTGCCAGCACTCTTGGTTTCTTCGTTTTTCAAACCTAAATTCGAAAGTAAACCCGTGACCAGCGCGCGATGTATCGACTCGTAACTGGCGGCTTCACTATTTTCAGTAAATTTAAGTGATTTGACTGCTAAACGCAGTTGATGATGTAAGTCGCGCCACTCGCGCACCCGCAAGTAATTAATAAACTCAGACTTACACAGTTTTCGTAACTGATTCTGCGACAGCTCTTGGCGCTGCTCTTCCAGGTAACGCCATAAATTCACCAGAGCACTAAAATCAGAATTTTCATCCCAAAATCGACGGTGTTTTTCATCGGCGGCTTGGCGCTTTTCGTTGGGCCTATCGCGCGGGTCCTGAATACTTAGGCCGCTGATAATAATTAGAATTTCAGTTAAACAGCCCTGTTTTGCCGCAGCTATTACGATACGAGCAAAACGCGGGTCTACCGGCAAGCCTTGTAGTTGTCGACCTAGAGATGTGACATGCCCGCGCTTATCGACGGCTTGCAGCTCTTCGAGCAATGTATAGCCATCATTCACTAACCGGTTTTCAGGTTTTTCTACAAAGGGGAATTTACGCACATCACCAATGCGCAGCTGTAACATTTGCAAAATAACCGCAGCTAAATTGGTTCGCTGAATTTCAGGATCTGTAAACGCTGGGCGGGTATTAAAATCGTCTTCGTCGTACAAACGATAGCAAACCCCTTCTGCCACACGACCACAGCGTCCTTTACGCTGATTTGCACTGGCCTGAGATATAGCCTCAATTGGCAAACGTTGGACTTTCGTTCGTACGCTGTAGCGGCTAATACGCGCACGACCGGGGTCAATAACATACCGAATACCCGGTACAGTAAGCGATGTTTCGGCGACGTTGGTCGCCAATACTACGCGCCGACCCTTATGATTTTGAAAGACGCGGTTTTGCTCCGCTAAACTTAAGCGCGCATAAAGCGGCAATATGTCTAAGTGGGGAAAGCTCGCTGTTTTAATCGCATGAGAGGTTTCTCTAATTTCGCGCTCACCGCTTAGAAACACGAGAATATCGCCACCGTGCTGTCGAGAACATTTTAAGATTTCGTCTACAGCACCCACTATCGCTTCGGTCACATCTTCATAATCTTCATCCCAAGGACGATAGATTGTTTCAACAGGGAATGTTCGACCAGAAACTTCTATTATGGGGGCTTTTTTATTGCCTAATGTGAAGTGTGTAGAAAATTTTTCTAGGTCTATTGTAGCCGAGGTGACAATGACTTTTAGTTCAGGGCGTTTGACTAATAGACCTTTTAAATACCCCAATAGAAAATCAATATTCAAGCTACGCTCGTGTGCTTCATCAATAATGAGCGTGTCATATTTTAATAACAACGGATCTTGCTGTATTTCAGCAAGCAAAATACCGTCTGTCATTAGTTTTATGTAGGTGCTTTCGTCGGAGTGATCCGAAAAACGAACCTGATAGCCAACCTCATTACCTAGGTTCACCGACAATTCTTCAGCTATTCGGCTCGCAACTGTACGGGCAGCAATTCGACGGGGCTGGGTGTGGCCAATCATGCCTTTTATACCCCGCCCCAATTCTAAGCATATTTTCGGAATCTGTGTGGTTTTACCCGAACCTGTCTCCCCAGCAAGAATCACCACTTGATGGTTCTGTATTTGCTCAGCAATTTCGGCTCTTTTAGCCGAAATTGGTAAGGCGTCATCATAGGTAATAGCCGGTAAACCGGCGTGACGAGACTCTACCCTGGAAATGGCTGCCACGAGCCTATCCCGTAGCTCTTGCGTTTTTTTAGTGGCCGGCTGCTGGCCCAGTTGTTGTTTTTCAACGGTTTGCCATAGTCGCTCTAACCGTTGTTTATCGCGTAAGCTCACCTGTTCTAACGCCGCAATAACCAGCTCGCGGGCTAGGGGTTCTTCATTGGAAGAATCACGTTGAGAAAGGTTTAACGAGGAGTTATCAGGTTTTTCGGAAGATATCATTGGCCATGCGCGCTCTAATTTGAGCGCGCATTATACTGAACTAACGGTGCTTACACACCGCTTATAACGGGCTCTGTTCATGGCGCCACATACAGCCTCGCTACGTCTGTCGAAGTTGACCGATGACGGTTTCGAGGTTCAACCTCGTTGCCCTCATTTGCTCAGCCGACTCGGTAACTTCCCCCGCTTGCTCTGCAGTAACATTGGCGATATCAGTAATACCTGTAATATTCTGGGTAATATCTTCTGCAACGTGCGCCTGCTCTTGCGCAGCGGCCGCAATTAGCTGGTTGACGCCGGTTATTTTATCTACCGCGCCACGAATAGCTTTTAGCATTTCCCCCGCCTCGTTGACTCTATTCATACTTTCTTGCGATTGCTCTCCCCCAGTCTCTATCGCCTTCACCGCTTCCTGCGCGCCATTTTGAACGCTTTCAATCATTTGGTGAATTTCTGCCGTAGATTCCTGGGTACGCTGAGCGAGTGTTCGCACCTCGTCGGCCACTACTGCGAAGCCTCTCCCCTGCTCACCTGCGCGCGCGGCTTCGATGGCGGCGTTAAGCGCGAGTAAATTTGTCTGCTCTGCGATGCCGCGAATAACATCTAACACTTTGCCAACCTCGGTCGTGTCGCGCTCTAAGCTAAGAATCACGTCAGTTGTACTGGAGATATGGTCTTTCATGCGGCTCATTGTGGTAATGGCTGAATTCATGACACGTTCACCACTCACGGCGGCCTCATCGGCATCACTTGAAGCAGACGACGCCTCAGCAGCATGCGTTGCGACTTCTTTCGCCGTAGAGGCCATTTCAGTCATTGCGGAAGCAGCATGATCCGTTCTCGCATATTGATCTTGCGTGCCGCGCTGAATGGCTTGTGACACTTGTGATAAGTGTGTATCCGTACGTTCCAGCTCTTGCATAACGATATAAATATCGTCTGTACTCGCCACTAGCTTCTGTCTCAGCCCGTCGATAGAGCGAGCCATTTCACCAAGCTCATCTTCCGACAATCGATCAACCTCAAACTTAAAGTCTCCGTTGGCTAAACGGCGTAGATTTGTGGTCATCATACCTATCGGTTTTGATATTTGTTGATGACCAATCATATGCGCACCAAAGCCCACAATGAGTACGGCGATAAAGACAATTACAATACTGGTGGTAATGGCGCTCGCCACTTGAGATTTCAGTGCACTGGAATGCTCTTGAGCTAAACCTTCCATAATATTGGCGGCCTCTTCCAAGTTTTCGGTGGGCTTGCGGTCAAGCCCTCGCACACTGGAGTCGGCGGTTTTATAATCATGGCCCGAGCTAACGAATGTGCCATAAGCGCTGGTGTACGTTGAGTAGATGGCCCCATGCTCACGCTTAAACTCTTCGACCATTCGCTGCGCGTCTGTGGGCAAATCTTTACGCAAAATTTCGGAGGCAAACGACTGGATTTCGGTTTGTAGCCCCTGAAAACGAGACCAGTACTTATCCAAGTCGTTTTTAGTGTGCCCACGAATAAGCACATTCTTCCACTCTTGTACTTGACGCTTGTAATTCAGTGCTGTGCGATCCATAAGGAAAGAGGCCGTCACCTCTTCCTCAAGCATGGCTCGATAATCATCCGTTTGAACACTGAGAATGGTAAAGGTGATAACGGACACCAATCCCACAATTCCGACACTCACAACGCCAAGTAACATTACTTTGGCCCGCAAACTAAGTTGAAGCATTAGTTACTCCCTGAAGGTTTCTTTCAGGATGAGTATAGGCGAAATAAGGGAATCGTCCGTTTTAGAGATCAATTGTGCGCGGTGAACAATTCTCAGCGAAGAAGGGGAGAACGAGTACATGGAGTTTCGGCGCTCAAATGGCTGATTTGGGCGCCGATTATCAGAGGAAGCGGTTTAATCGCTTAGTCTTTTACGTTGCCGTAAGACATTAGGCGCTCATAACGACGATCGAGCAGGGTGTCTATATTTTCGGATTGTAACTGGTCCAACTGTTCGGATAACCGTTCTTTTAAACGCTCGGCCATGAGGTCCATATCGCGATGAGCGCCACCTAGGGGCTCTTCGATTGTCTCATCAATAATGCCTAAATCTTGTAAAATACTGGATGTAACACCCATTGCTTCAGCGGCAAGAGGAGCTTTTTCAACTGTTTTCCAAATAATATTCGCACACCCTTCTGGCGAGATTACGAAGTAAGTTGAATATTGCAGCATGTTGAGATGATCACCCACGCCAATCGCAAGCGCACCACCAGACGAGCCTTCGCCGATAACAGTACAAATAATCGGTGTACGCAAACGCGACATTACAGCCAAGTTTTGAGCAATGGATTCACTAATACCACGCTCTTCACTATCAATGCCAGGGTAAGCGCCTGGTGTGTCGATAAGGGTTAAGACTGGAAGCTTGAAACGCTCGGCCATTTCCATTAATCGTAGAGCTTTACGGTAACCTTCGGGCTTGGGCATACCGAAGTTACGCATGACTTTATCTTTAACAGAGCGTCCCTTTTCTTCACCGATGACCATTACGGGCTTGCCGTTTAAACGGCCTATACCTGAAATAATGGCTTTGTCGTCACCGAAATGACGATCGCCGTGTAGTTCATCCCAATCATCAAAAATACGCGGGATGTAGTCGGCAGTGTAGGGACGTTGAGGGTGTCGAGCGACTTGAACAATTTGCCATGGTGTAAGATTAGAGTAGATACGCTCTGTTAGCTTAGTGCTTTCTTCACGTAATCGGCCTATCTCTTCGCCAATGTTCAAATCGTTATCTGTTCCGACCAATTGAAGCTCTTCAATTTTGCCTTCGAGAACGGCAATCGGTTGTTCGAAATCGAGATAATTTAAATTCATGGTTACTGTTCGACCTTTGCAGCTAAATTGAGCGGAAAACGTGCAGAAAGCCCTTCTAAACGGGCGGGTCTGTCATTAAAGGTGGGCAAGTTTACCACCTGTTTGCCGTGATCATAAAGTCTAATTGCAGCGGTTTATTAACTATGCGTGTGCCCTAAATCACGCACTGATAAACCCATTATCGATTTCGCTCATTCGTTAATCGGTATTTTAATGGTACACGAGCTCTACATTGCTATGCCCATAGAGTATCCGTAAATCCTCCATTAACTCGTCCGTTGGCGCTACAGACCAACAATCGGCCAGAGTATAGCGTGCACCCAAGCTAGCCTTTTGGTATTCGACCCACAAAGTACACGCACCCTTTCTATGCCCTGCCAATACTTTTTGCAGCTGCTGGGCGTAGTTCAGCGGTAGACTTTCACTGTTAAATGCCAACTTTATTGCCCGTACACAGGCCTGACGAGCATCGGTTAGGTCAGACACTTTGTCTGCTCGCATTTTTAAACCGCCGCTGTAGTCGTCATTGCTAACCTGTCCTTCGACGACCAGCATTGCGTCTTTAACCAGTTTGTCCCTATATTCGTTGTAGGTGTCTGCAAATACAGCGATCTCTAAACGACCGGTTCTATCGTCTAAAGTAATGAACGCCATGGTATCACCACGTTTGGTTTTCATAACCCGAAACGCAACGACTAACCCAGCCACTGTTTGTTTGCCTTTATCCCCTTTTAACTGTGCGATACGGGAGGATACAAAGTTAGACAGTTCTTGCTCGTATTCATCAATAGGGTGACCAGTAAGGTATAGGCCGAGGGTTTCTTTTTCGCCGTTTAGGCGGTCTTTAATACTCCAGCGACGCACACGGTGAAAATCTTGATAAACTGACTTGTTGTCATCGCCACTTGGCACGACCTCTCCGAATAGGTCACTCATCCCAGCACTGGCATTGGCCGATTTTTGTTCTGCAGCTTTAACCGCCTCCGCTATGGCAACATACATAACGGCTCGGTCGTAATCGATATCCAGACCTGGGCCAATTTTGTCGAAAGCGCCACTGCGCACTAAGGCTTCAAGGGCTCGCTTGTTAACTTTACGCCCGTCTACTCGAGCGCAAAAATCAAATAAATCTGTGAACGGGCCATTTGCTCGAGCGTCTATAATATTCTCGACAGGGCCTTCTCCTAAGCCTTTTATCGCGCCTAAACCATAAATAATATTGTCGTCGTCATCGACCGTAAACTGAAATTCTCCATTATTGACGTCCGGCGGCAATAACGGCATTTTCATGTTGCGGCATTCTTCAATGAAGGTCACAACCTTGTCAGTTTTGTCCATATCCGACGACATGGTGGCAGCCATAAAATGTGCAGGGTAATGCGCTTTTAGCCACGCCGTTTGATAAGACACCAAAGCATATGCTGCCGAATGCGATTTGTTAAATCCGTAACCCGCAAACTTCTCAACAAGGTCGAAAATTTTAATCGCTAGCGTTGGATCAATACCCAAACTCTTGGCGCCGTTCTCAAAACTTTCGCGCTGTTTGGCCATTTCCTCTGGCTTCTTTTTACCCATTGCACGACGCAGTAAATCTGCACCACCAAGACTATAACCGGCGAGCACTTGGGCAATTTGCATCACTTGTTCTTGATACACGATAACGCCATAAGTCGGCTCTAAAATTGGCTTAAGGCTGTCATGCTGATAGGTGGCATCGGGGTAAGCCACTTTTGCGCGGCCGTGCTTACGATTAATAAAATCGTCAACCATGCCAGACTGCAAGGGGCCGGGACGAAACAGCGCCACAAGTGCGATCATTTCTTCGAGGGTATCGGGTTGTAACCGCTTAATAAGATCTTTCATGCCGCGTGATTCTAACTGGAATACAGCGGTAGTCTCCGCGCGCTTGAGCATGGCGAATGTCTGGGCGTCGTCGAGCGGTATGGTGGTGATATCCAGCGGCAGCTCACCAAGGGTCTCTCGGCGGCAATCAATCATTTTTATCGCCCAGTCAATAATCGTGAGCGTGCGTAAGCCAAGGAAGTCGAACTTAACAAGGCCCGCATCTTCTACGTCATTTTTGTCAAACTGGGTAACCAAACCGCTACCGGTTTCGTCACAGTATAAGGGTGCAAAATCAACGAGCTTCGTTGGTGCTATCACCACACCACCCGCATGTTTACCAACGTTTCGAGTAACGCCTTCTAGCTGTAAGGCGACATCCCAAATTTCTTGTCCATCACCGTCGTTTTTTAAAAATTCCTGTAAAATGTCTTCTTGTTCATACGCTTTGGTAAGCGTCATACCTACATCAGGAGGAATCATTTTGGAAAGTTTGTCGGCTAAACCGTACGATTTTCCTTGAACACGCGCAACATCTCGCACCACTGCTTTAGCGGCCATAGTACCAAAAGTGATGATCTGAGAAACCGCATCTCTCCCGTAATTGTCAGCCACGTAGCCGATAACTTTGTCACGATCTTCCATACAAAAATCGATATCAAAATCCGGCATCGATACTCGCTCAGGGTTCAAAAACCGCTCGAAAAGGAGATCGTACTGTAAGGGGTCTAGATCGGTAATGTCGAGCACGTAAGCGACCAGGGAACCCGCACCAGAACCACGCCCAGGCCCAACGGGAATTTTATGGTCTTTCGCCCACTGAATAAAATCCATTACGATAAGAAAGTAACCAGGGAAACCCATCTGGATTATGATGTCTAATTCAAATTTCAAACGGTCGAGGTAATCTTGCTTTCGAACGTTGTAGTCGCTAGCCTCTACATCAAGAATTTTTAGAAGACGTTTATCTAGGCCGTCGTAACTAATCTTGGCGAAGTATTCATTTTCTGTTAACCCGTCAGGAATCGGATATTCAGGCAGGTAATACTTGCCGAGCTCAATTTCGAGGTTACAACGTTTTGCGAGTTCTAAGGTATTTTCTAACGCTTCGGGAATATCTGAGAAAAGCTCAGCCATTTCTGACGCCGTTCGAAAATATTGCTGATCACTATATTTTCGTTCACGACGAGGGTCATCCAGCGCCCTACCTTCACCAATGCACACTCGCGCCTCGTGCACTTCATGTTGGGATGAGTCGAGAAAACGAACGTCGTTGGTAGCAACAACCGGACAGCCGACATCTGAGGCGAGGTCGACAGCACGATGTAAGTATAATTCGTCGTGCTCACGCCCTGTACGTTGTAACTCTATATAAAAGGCATCTGGAAAAATCGCCATCCATGCCAATAATTGTGTTTTTGCCTCTTCAAGCTTTCCTGTCACTAACAACTGGCCAATATCACCAAATTTCGCTCCCGAAAGCGCTATAACGCCCGATGAATGTTCTTTTAACCATTCCGGATCGAGATAGGGTTCTCCATGGTATTGACCTTCCTGATAGGAGCGAGAAATCAGTGCGGTTATGTTTTTATAACCTTCGACATTACGCGCAAACAAGGTAATGAGGGGTGGACGAATATCGTCATCGCTACTGTGTAGACGAAAATCGCAACCACATATAGGTTTTACCCCAGCACCTTGTGCCGCTCGGTAAAACTTCAATAAACCAAAAAAATTATGTAAATCACTTATGCCACACGCCGGCATCCCTTCGCTGACCACCCGTGCCAAAAGCGGTTTCACGCGAACAATACTGTCGACTAATGAAAATTCCGTGCGAACACGTAAATGTACAAATTTTACACTCATAAAATAGGAAGACTTAGCTATAGAGGGAGGGCCTGCAATATTACTACAAAGCATCGAACTAAAACGCTCTAGTGACCGTTAACTTTGCGTGGCGTCACGTCATTCAACGCCAATTATTACCGGTAAGACTAGTACCTCGTGACCATAAATGCTTCTGAAAGTTACCTGAAAGAGGGAAAAGCAGTCTATTACCACCCCTTAATCTCCAAGCATGCTACGAAAAAAATAGAAGCCCAATGTAAAAAAGCGCATCTTGCGATGCGCTTCGTGAGTGTTAATATTCAACCCTTGGGTCGCTATTTCAATCGTTTACATACGATAGGTCACACCTAATACCAATCGTCGCTCTTGGTTGACATACTGAGACGGTAGCTGTTTCCATCCCATGTACGCATTTTGATCTTCTTCTGTTAAGTTGATACCTTCAACCGTAACCGATAGATTATCTAATACGTTGTACGTCAATTGCGCGTCCCACTGACCATAGGCATCAAATTTCTCAGTCAGAGTGTAGGGCGAATTCGCAACACCACTATTGGCTCTATCAGGCGAAACAAAGTCATCACGCCAAGAATAGGCAAGACGTGCACTCATCATTTCTGTTTCATAGAAAGCCATTAGGTTGTATGCGTTCTCAGAGACTCCAGGTAAGCCGTAGTTCTGATCGGAATCAGTTGAGGATGTCGTATTTGAGGCCGAATAGGTGTAGTTAAACGACGCGCCAAACCCATTATCCCAGGCTTGCTGAATCTGGAGTTCCATTCCGTTTACACTGCCGCCGTCACCGTTTACAGGCTTGGTTACGGGTGCCGTACTGGTACCATCGTCACTCATGGGGTTACCGTCGGCTTCTGTGTGATCGACACTACCGCCTTCGATAAATGAGTCAATTGATTTGAAGAAAAGCCCACCGGATAACATACCGAGCTCGCCAAAATACCATTCGTACATTACATCAACTTGCTTGGCTCGGAAGGGGTCTAATGTTGGGTTACCATCACTTCCCCCAATGAACTGGTAGAACGTTGAGCCAGACTCATCGTTTCGTGTGAAGTTCTTCGAGAAACCTTTACCGAGATCTTGCAAGCTTGGCCGTGCAATAACTTTTGCAGCAGTTACACGCAATTTAGTATCGTCGGTGAGATCCAAGTTGTAGTTCAGACTTGGTAGAACATCCCAGTAAGTTGTTGTTTCCGTCGACGTACCCCAATCCAATAATACACCTTGGCTATTCCAGCCGTCTGATGCTATAGACCACGTAGTCGCTTCGGGGTTGTCAACGGTCGCCTTCGTCACTGAGACAGTTGTACCTACCACCCGTACACCCATGTTTAAGGTATAGGGAATATCAACGCCTTCAAAATCGAATTCAGAGTAAAACGCGTCCGTGACTTGTTCCACTTTCCAAGATTCGAAAGGCACTTGGAACCAGCTCCCTGGGGTGTTTGGCGTTAAACTCGCACGCCAGGCCTCTACACCTGAGGTAATTTGTGATGCATCGCTTACGACTAGGTCCCGTGTGTTATAGGCTCCACTTGAGTAGAAGTCCGAAACAACGGTCGACCGGCCAGGATTCTCAGCATATGTTTCCCACGGTAAGTAGCCCGGTGAGTTTCTCCAGCGCTCCCAATCGATATCAGTATCAATACCATACAGCGAAACAGACATTGGACGAGCAAGATATACAACTTCGTCGTCCTCATCCAAGGCGTACGCTTTGCCGCCAGGATCTGCAGCAAACCAATTAGGTGCAGCAGCTTCAAAAGCAGCAACCACCGCGGGATCAGTTACATCACCATCAGCGTCGGTTATATAGAGTCGCTCAAGTAGATCAAAAGACTTGGAGCCAATCGCGGCATCCATAAAGTACCCATAAGGCCCGAAAGTTTGGTTATCATCAAAACCATCGCCATTGATATCGCATGTTCTGCCGGCAGGTAACCCGCCGTTGCCGCATAGATCGTAATAAACGGCTTCGCGAATACCGACATTATTCATATTTTCGCCTGGCGCAACATTGGGGTTGAATGTTGTTGCGGAAGCAATTGATCCGTCTGAGTTGTACAACGTAGGGCTCATAGCGCCTTCTGTCTGGCTGTAATCAGACATATAACGCAACTCATCAAATTCAGTTGTTTCATTAGCGTGACGGAAACCAAATTTCATTGTCTTTAAACGGTTACCATCTATATCGATCTCAACATCGCCACGTACCGCAATATTGTCAACCTTAGCCGTCGATCCCAACGCCCAATGGGACTTATACAACAGCCCATTAACGTCCGATAAGGATTGAGTGTCCTCGAAACCAATTACCGGCATACCACCCGATGAAGAGTCATAGAAGAATACGGAGTTTACTGGAGCAGAAGGGTTACCTGCAGGGCTTGGTCCCCAACCTGTTGGGGTGCCTCCGGCATCCCCATCGGTGCCTACCCAGCGAGTCATCCGATATTGATCGAAACGAGTATCCGCATAGCCTGCGCGCTGATCAACCTCTGAAGTAGCATAGGTAATATCGCCCGATAGCGTAACCCGATCATTAGGCGTTGCATTAATTTTAAATACAAAGTTATCAGAAGTGCTTTCAAATACTTCGCCCGCAGAATTCGTTTCACCTTCGCCCATGGAAACTCGGGCACCAGTGAGAATATTGAAGTCTTGGCCAACATCAAGCAATGTTGCGTCAACAACCTCGTCTCGATCATTTAGGTTGTCATTGTTATCCCGAAACGTGTGCTTTACGGTATAGCTTTCGGCAGTAATATTTAAGTCAGAGTGAAACCAATCGAAACCAAGTGTAACGGAATCGCTAACATTCCACGCCAAGTTTAACGAAGCCCCTACACGCTCACGCTCCATTTGGTGGTCAGAAATATAGGCTAAAGCCGGTGCGACGTAATTCTCCCCAGCATTGCTAGACATAATCGGCAACGTAACTTCTTCGCCGTCACCATCAGTAGTCGTATAAGTCGACGGCATAGTTATCATGCGAACACCACGTGTATTCGCATCGTAAACATCTGTCGCAACTGTTTTTTGGTTAGCCGTTAACGAAACTATAGCGGCGAAATCATCCCACGCCTTGCCGGCAACAATAAAACCTGATGGGCTTACTTCACTCGAGGTGGAACCTTGATCAAGCTTGAGATTAGCTGCGAATAAGGTGTCTTTCAACATTAAAGGATCGCGCGTTTTTAAATTGACTACGCCCCCCATACCACCTTCGATAATTGATGCAGTAGGCGATTTATAGACTTCTAACCCGCCCAATAGCTCTGAAGGAATCCCCTCCAAAGAACCACCATATTCCGTTTTTGCTTCTCCGATTTGGAAGTACTCCATTCCGGATACAAAACCATTCCCATTCAATAAGGTTACGTTTTGACTTAAACCACGGATACGCACCTTGGTGCCTTCACCATCACGCCGATCGATTTGTACGCCGGGTAATCGTTGCAGAGATTCCGCGACGTTTTGATCAGGCATTTTACCAATATCGTCAGCGGTAATGGCTTCTACAATTTGATTGGACTCACGCTTAATATCAATAGACCGTTCCAACGAACTCCTAATCCCACGAACGATCAATTCTTCCTCCATCGGGTCATCTTGCGCGACGACCAAACCCGCTGACGCAAGTAAACACGAAGAGATACTCGTGACGAGCAATTTCTTCTTAAAATTAGCTGGATAAGCTCCCATTATTTTCTCCTTAGCACATTAGATATTATTGTTTTAAATAGCGAAGATCATGCGGCAACTAAACAGAGCAATAAGCCTGCACCCAAAAAACCAAATCATGCATATAAATTTAGCCAAGAAAATATTAGCTAAGCCATACTGCCAACCAAACAATACAGCATATTTATCGATTTAGTCGCAAGCCAATATATAACCTTATTAACAGCACTATTTTTATCGTTTATAAGGCTTTACTGAGAGCTCTAGTTAATCTTTTTCAGAATTCTATTTAAATACAATTAAACATCCCCACACAAATACATTTACCGTATCAATAAAGGCGCTCACATAAAAATATCGTATAGACTAGAAATATAAAAATCGAGTCGGCGGAATTGTTTCGGATCAACCAGAAAGAATAGCGCCTCTAATGTCGAGCTATAGCATAATAAACCACGCTTCGAGCGCTAAAGAAAACGAAGAGATAAAGGCTAAAATAAGTATGGCCACTACCTAAATCGTAGAAGAATTAAAGGTATAACAGAATAAGATCTAAGAGAGAGTAAAACGGCCATAAAAGAGAGGCGGAATTAGCAACGACTATTAATCATCAATAGGAATAAGTTGACGAGCATCAAGAAAGTAGAATTATTTTGATTGTAATAAGCAGGTTTATTTTTTCTCATACAGTTTTACTCAGGATTTACTCCAACTACCGCAATCTCAATAAACGATGTAGCGTTATCGGTTCGCGTTTCGCCAAAAAACTTGAACCTCCAAAGACACTTTTACTCACGACAATAATTAAAGCAACGGGCACGGCTCATTAACAGTACCAAAAGAATACAATACACATTATAAAATGCGGGCAAACCCATCTAGACAAAACAATAACTCACACAAATAGAGCGCTGTTTTTTACCAGAGCGACGCGTAACACTGCTCACCGTAAAAATATGAGTCTATACGGGACCAAAAACTGAACGTGCCACACCAAAATACTTCAACCCTTCGGGCCACACTATCGAACACGGCAATCAGGGCCGTTCGGGGCGTATAAACCCAACTAGCCCGTACATAAAACCATCAAGGCCGGCGCCGGCGCCCCGTACTACCGTTTTTACCGCCCACAGCAAAAACCCAACCAGTTTCCTGATTGGGTTTTTCTAAATTAAAGCCTGACGATGACCTACTCTCACATGGCGAAGCGCCACACTACCATCGGCGATACATCGTTTCACGTCTGAGTTCGGGATGGGATCAGGTGGTTCCAATGCTCTATTGTCGTCAGGCAAACTGGTGTCACTTTAACCCTATACAGCGGTTAACTACTGGCGATCTCTCGATCACTTTGGGAAATTGGACAATACAATTTCAGTGAAATAAGGGGAAAAGAAAGAAATGCCTACAAGGATGCAGGTACATCGTGTTTTGTTTGCTACAAAACCGATGATGTAAAACATGACACTTAAGCTTTAAGTGCTTATCCAAAAATGTTGCTGAACAGCATTCGATAATCTGTAAATAACTCAATTATCGTCTCAAATTGTAACTACCAACGGTGTCGTTAAACACGGTTAGCTTTAGTCAACTTAACTTATTCACAAAGCCTCGGCTCTGTACATCGCTGTACGTCGCTCAGTTGTCTCTGTTATATGGTCAAGCCTCACGGGCAATTAGTATTGGTTAGCTCAACGCCTCGCAGCGCTTCCACACCCAACCTATCAACGTCGTAGTCTTCAACGGCCCTTTAGGGGATTAAATCCCAGGGAAATCTAATCTTGAAGGAGGCTTCCCGCTTAGATGCTTTCAGCGGTTATCCCGTCCGAACGTAGCTACCGGGCAATGCCATTGGCATGACAACCCGAACACCAGGGGTTCGTTCACTCCGGTCCTCTCGTACTAGGAGCAACTCTTCTCAAATTTCCAACGCCCACGGCAGATAGGGACCGAACTGTCTCACGACGTTCTAAACCCAGCTCGCGTACCACTTTAAATGGCGAACAGCCATACCCTTGGGACCGGCTTCAGCCCCAGGATGTGATGAGCCGACATCGAGGTGCCAAACACCGCCGTCGATGTGAACTCTTGGGCGGTATCAGCCTGTTATCCCCGGAGTACCTTTTATCCGTTGAGCGATGGCCCTTCCATACAGAACCACCGGATCACTATGACCTACTTTCGTACCTGCTCGACGTGTCAGTCTCGCAGTCAAGCTGGCTTGTGCCATTACACTAACCTCATGATTTCCGACCATGATTAGCCAACCTTCGTGCTCCTCCGTTACTCTTTGGGAGGAGACCGCCCCAGTCAAACTACCCACCATACACTGTCCCCAATCCCGATAAGGGACCTAGGTTAGAACCTCAAACATATCAGGCTGGTATTTCAAGGTTGGCTCCACATAGACTAGCGTCTACGCTTCAAAGCCTCCCAGCTATCCTACACAAATAGGTTCAAAGTTCAGTGTAAAGCTGTAGTAAAGGTTCACGGGGTCTTTCCGTCTAGCCGCGGGTATACGGCATCTTAACCGCAATTTCAATTTCACTGAGTCTCGGGTGGAGACAGCGTGGCCATCGTTACGCCATTCGTGCAGGTCGGAACTTACCCGACAAGGAATTTCGCTACCTTAGGACCGTTATAGTTACGGCCGCCGTTTACCGGGGCTTCGATCAAGAGCTTCTCCGAAGATAACCCCATCAATTAACCTTCCGGCACCGGGCAGGCGTCACACCGTATACGTCCACTTACGTGTTTGCACAGTGCTATGTTTTTAATAAACAGTCGCAGCCACCTGGTTACTTCGACCGCCAATAGCTTAGGGAGCAAGTCCCATCACCATCAGCGGCGCACCTTCTCCCGAAGTTACGGTGCTATTTTGCCTAGTTCCTTCACCCGAGTTCTCTCAAGCGCCTTGGTATTCTCTACCTGATCACCTGTGTCGGTTTACAGTACGGTCGTCTGTTACCTGAAGCTTAGAAGATTTTCTTGGAAGTATGGCATCAATCACTTCACTCCATAAAGGAGCTCGTCATCAGTTCTCAGCCTTCCCATTAAAGGGTATGGTCCGGATTTACCTAAACCATAAGCCTACTACCTTAAACATGGACTACCAACGCCATGCCGATCTAGCCTTCTCCGTCTCTCCATCGCAGTAACAGCCGGTGCACGAATATTAACGCGCTTCCCATCGACTACGCATTTCTGCCTCGCCTTAGGGGCCGACTAACCCTGTCCCGATTAGCGTTGGACAGGAAACCTTGATCTTCCGGCGGGGGAGTTTTTCACTCCCCTTGTCGTTACTCATGTCAGCATTCGCACTTCTGATACCTCCAGCAAGCTTTACAACTCACCTTCGCAGGCTTACAGAACGCTCCCTTACCATGCCCTAAGGCATCCGCAGCTTCGGTTATCAGTTTGAGCCCCGTTAAATCTTCCGCGCAGGCCGACTCGACTAGTGAGCTATTACGCTTTCTTTAAAGGATGGCTGCTTCTAAGCCAACCTCCTAGCTGTCTAAGCCTTCCCACATCGTTTCCCACTTAACTGATATTGGGGACCTTAGCTGGCGGTCTGGGTTGTTGCCCTCTTGACAACGGACGTTAGCACCCGCTGTCTGTCTGCCGTGATTGTACTCCTCGGTATTCGGAGTTTGCATGGGGTTGGTAAGTCGGGATGACCCCCTAGCCCAAACAGTGCTCTACCC